>CAZYJI010000009.1:53471-80660 GCA_964647725.1 uncultured Alphaproteobacteria bacterium | reverse complement strand
GGATTTCCTAACCCCGAATCTTACCGGAGAGAAGCAAAATGCAGAAAAATATTATCAAATCCGCATTCTTAGTTTTATTGCTAGCCGCTCTTGGCGGCTGCCAAACCACATCCCGCGATCAGGTAATGGCCGCGACGCAATCCCAAGTCGGTTTGCGGCAAATTCAGAGCCGCGCATTCGATACTGCGGATAGGGAAAGGTTGCTTCGAACTTCGATTGCAACCTTGCAGGATTTAGGATTCGTTATCGATAAAGCCGATAACGATTTAGGCACGGTCAGCGGCACCAAACTTAATGGCTATCAATTACGCATGACGGTAACGGTGCAGCCGCGCGGCAAAAAGCAAAGCGTTGTGCGCGCAAACGCCCAATATAACGTCGAAGCTGTAGAAGACCCGGAACCATATCAGCAATTTTTCACCGCCTTAGGAAAGGCAATGTTCTTGAAGGCGCAGGAAGTAGATTAATTATTAAGCTACCATTCCTGTTTTATTATTGAGAGAAGTCATATCCGTAATTTTTTGGAATTGCGTTAAAATTTCAGCATGATTGTTGGCGAGATAACGTACTATTTTTCCGTTGTTAAGCAAATTAGCCAAATACCCTTTTGCCAACGTTAATTTCAAAACGTCTTGACCATAATTATCTTCGATAAGTTTATATTCCCTTTGTAAACTACTCATTTCGCTTTCCATGCGCGCCATTTGTTCTTCGTCCAATCCCTTAATATTTTTTGGTTTTTCAGGGTCGATCAATTGGTCTTTTGGCGTTGCCGCCAGCAGTGCGCGGGCATATGATAAAGAATAGACTCTTGAATCATTCATCAAGGTGGCAGCTTCTATTTGACGCATAGATTTCATGCGGCGCAAAATAGGAAATGTACCGGATGCAACCATTTTGTCTTTCAACATATCTGCAGCTTCAGGGCATATACCTTCCAATAAATTTCTTTTGCGGACGATGCTGCCCACGTCGACATTCAGCGCTTTAGCAATCTTTATTTCCGGCACACCACGCTCGACAGCACGCAAGATCATTCGGTGTTCTTGAACGATAGAAAGGCGGTTTACATGCTTGTTATAAGTAAACGCCTCATCATCTGTCGAGATAAGACACGAAACTTCCGTTTCGCCAATTTCTTTTAATGCTTCGATCCGCAAATGACCATCTAGAAGGATATAGCCATCTTTTGATTTGCTTACGACCGGTGGTTCGATAATTCCAACCTCTCTAATAGAAGCTAAAATCTGCTGATATTTTAAACTGGTGCGGGCTGCAGGTGTTATAATTTTGATAGGAACAATTTGTACCAGATGCAAGTTAATGGTTTCAGTATCAAATCCGATTTTTATTTCACCCTTGGTGATTTTTAATTTTTTAGTCATGAAGAATTGCCCCTTTTTCCACTAGCTCCAATAATTGTTTTGGCATTGTTGCTAAGCCTTCGGCTTTCAACAAAGTTTTAAAATTATTTTCTCTCAGTAATCCACGCAACGCCTCAATGACAAATACAAGGCGATTATTTGTAACTTCAGCTTTGCGCGTTAAAATGCGCTTGCGGTCGACTTCGCGTTGATAAATTTTAAGAACGTCTCTGGCAGAGATAATGCCGCCGCTATCGCGTTTACCGCGTGGGCCACGACCGCCAGTGCGGAAGGTTTTGCCACGACGCTTACGAACTTCAATTAACCGTTTGGCAGCAAGTAGCTTTTTGCCTCGAAGGCCGGTTTCGTAGGCAGCCTGTAATGCGCGTTGCTCATTTTCGGTTCCTTCTGCAATCTTAATAGCAAGACTAACAGGAATTTGCCCATTTTCCACGGCGGCTAATAGCCGTTCTTCGCCGCGTTCCATTAGGTTTAGGACGCCATGAGCATATTCGATAGTAAGGCCGGTTTTTGTTGCAATTTCTTTTATGCTATAGCCTTGTCGCTGCAATATTTCGATGCCTTGCAATAAATCCAATGCGCGATGTTGACGTCGCGCTAGATTTTCTACTAGGCTCATAACCAAAGCTTCATGTTCGTCGGCTTCGATAACGATAGCAGGGATTTCTGTCTGTCCGCAGGCCATATACGCTTCGATGCGGCCTTGACCGCAAACCAGATCGTATTCCTTTCCTTCAATAATGGAATTGGCAGGTGTGACGGTAACAGGTCGCTTTAAACCAACCTGGGAAATATTTCCTGCAATATCTTCAAATACTCTCTGGTTGCGAACCCTTGGATTGATAATATTGATTTTATCAATTGAGATAATCTTAATTTCAGAATTTCTTACAGCTTTATTCATGCAGCCTCCGCTATTGCAACACGTTCCGTTAACATGAAAAATGGCTCTAGATCGTCGAAACGGTACGCGTCAAGTGCCACATGATTATCTTCTGCTAAACGAATAGTTGGATTTTCGACATCTAACGCGGGCAGCAAATAATAATCCAAAGGCTTTTGATTAGTGGCATCCATGCGAATGATGAGGCTAATATCCGGCATTAAGCCCGTATCCAGATTTATATTCCAGCGGTAATTCCCCGCAGAAGTTTTTTGACAGCGAGAAATAACTACTGAGACTTTGATTTCATTGTTGATAATTAGAAATTCCGATCCCAATTCACGTTCCACATTTCCGCCTAATCTATTGATGCGCTCGATGACGCTATCGATAACTTCAGGGTACATTTTTCTTAATTGACGGTTGATTTCAATGTAGCTGTAATCTTTGTCTGGCGTGTATCCGATTAATTCATAAGCTCGTATTAAACTTCCAAAACGATGGGCGTAAGCACTGCTGGACGGCATATCATCGGCCTCGTCGATGACTAACCCGGACAACCAACCTTTGCGGTCACGCAAGACTTTTAATTTGGTCAGCATATCATCGTTGCTAATTTTACGGCTTCGCTCACGAATCATGCCTTGAGCCGTATAAAACTGCGCGGGATCAACAATAGCTTCAAACGCGCCTTCTGAGCGCACCCACATTTCAGGACTATTAACGACACGCTGCATTTTTAATTTAAACGAAACACGGTTATAAACATTATTCCCGATATATTTTTCGTTGGTAAGCACTTCATGCACGGTGCCGCGTGTCCATGGGCGCTCTAAATCTGTTAAAATTCCGCGCTGATTCAAAGAAGCCGCAATCACGCCTTCCAGCATGCGATCTTCGGTAAAAGCCCTGTAAATCCAACGCACAATTTCAACTTCCTCGTCTGGGCCAGGAACCAAAATCACACGATCTGTTTGAAGGGATTTATGCTCACCACGCTTTAATTCGCCTTTAGGGTTTCCATGTTCATCCACCAGCATGCGGCGCAGCCCAAAGCCTGCCGGGCCGCCTTGGCGAAATCCTTTTTCGATCAGCTTACATTGACCCGTAAAAACCTTGCTGGATAGTTCCCGGCTGTATTCGGCAGCCATGGAGCGTTTGACGCTTTTAACAATGTTGGAAATAGGGCTGCCGTCGTTTTGGAACTGTTCGGAAACATATTGGACTGAAATGCCAGCCCGCCTACAGATGTATTCATAATACGCGCTCTCATCAACATCTTGAAACCGACCCCACCGGGTGACGTCTAGTGGTAAAATTGTTGTATAATCGGCTTGGCCTGCTTGCACGTCATCTATCATTTGCTTAAGAGCATCGCGGCCTTCGAGTGTCAGGCCGCTTTTGCCATCATCGGCATAGGTTTTGACGATTTCCATATTGTGGCGATCCGCATATTCTCGTATCGCGTCAGCTTGGTTCTCGGTGGAGTACTTCTGATGGTCGGTGGACATACGAACATACATTGCAGCTCGAGTTTTAGGTCTGTTGGTGTCATCTGCGCTCATGCTTATTCTCTTTTGATTGTTAAAAATAAAATCGCGCATGATCCAGCGCGATGCTCTTTGGCAAATTTAACCAAGGAGTCGAACGATGTCTTTTCCAAAAAAGGGGCGAGAATTTACAAAAAAAACTGCAGCGGATTATGATCATGAATTAAAAGAAATAGTTTCCATTTTTTTATATAAAGAGTTTGGAAACTCATTTCGTATATCTAAAAATATTGCCAAGAAAAATGATGCCAATTTACATACCATCAAAAATTGGTTAAAGGCTAAAAATACGCCGTCTGCTTGGCATTTGTTGAATCTGGCACGGTCATGCAAAAGTCTTAGAAAATTTATTGAAGAATATCTTTCGGGTAGAAATATTTGGGAAGCTTTTGAGGCGGCGGACAATACAATCCAGGAGGATTTTCAAAGTATTAAATCCATGCAAGAGTCAGAAAATAATGGTGCAGATATTTGCACCATTAAGATTTCTATCCCCTTTAAATGCGCTAGAAAGCTGCATTCTCGCAGGCTATGGATATATAGCGAAATTCAAAAAGGAGTTCGTATCAAAGTAAGTGATGTTTGTAAAACTTGGAATGTTTGCAAGCGAACCGCTATATCTGATTTTAATACATTAAAAAGAATAAAACTTATCGCGTACATGGGTTCAAAAAGAAATGGGTCATATCAAATTATGGAAAGGAAATTGTCTATGAATAGTAAGAATGCAATTATATATGCACGCACTGCCAGAGATGATGCGGGTCAGGCGGTGCAGCTACAAGTCGAGGAAATTTACAATAGAATTGAAAAGTACTCAAAAGAGCAGGGCATCAAAATTAATATTATAAATTGTTATATTGATGAAGGAAAATCTGGCTTATCGATGGAAGGACGTGAAGGGTTCCAGAAAATATTGAAAGCGGTGAAGGTAAAGAAGCCAGATTTTGATTTTATTTTTATGAAAGACCCCAGTCGAATTATCCGCTCTTCTGATATTGATGAAATAGCGTATTATGAGTCAGTTTTTAATAGCGCTGGGATTGAAGTTATTTATTGTTTGTAATGCGCAATTATTAGGGCTGTATTTTAATAATGGGTCTTGATATAAATCTCTGCAACTAATAGGAGAAGTCATGCTTGCCGGATTTTTCAAGAAATCTAAAGATGCGGGTTCGCAATCACAAGAAAGTCAAACTGTAACTGTTGATCCGATGGAGCTATACCATAATTTACCTCCAGAACAGCAGAGCGAGATACGAAAACAAATTGCTGCCGAAATGGCAAAGCATATTACAATCACGCACGGAGAAGATATACCTGATCGCCCCAGTATGGGAGAGATTATTATGTATTATTCCGGCTTGTTGCGAAAAGAAAAAATAGATTTCTTGCGCGAGATTATAGAATCATCTGGCGACCGTGTCGATATTGTGGCGCAGCATTTGTCGCCCGAAGGCCCAAAGAAGCGTGAGGTTAAGTTCGATCCAGGCGAAATGATTTACGACAAATTCGATGGAGATTGGCAAATCGTATATCAGGACGCTAAAGGCGATGGCGGTGAAAGAACGATTACGCCCAAGCAACTTTATGAGCAAGATGACGGCGATCTATACATCCACGCCTTTTGCCATAAGCGTGATATGATTCGCTGGTTTAAAGTGGAGCGCATTAATGAATTGACCTTGCTGAATACTGGCGAAGTTATAGAAGATCCTTATCTTTACATTTCCAAATTGTGTTAAAGAGTGGGTGATAAAGCAGCATACAACAGGGATTGGCCAAATGATGATTAATATTAAAAACAACAGATTTTTGTATCGCGCGCTGCAAATTATTTTTTTATGTTTTGTTATAGTATTACCATTGCAAGCATATGCAGATGATAAATCCAATATCCCTTCTCTTGACACACAGGAGAACCTCCAAAAATTTGATAGAGTTTTTAATGCTATAGATGAAGCCAAAGCGTTTGTTGAGAACAGTACAAAAGAAAAAAATGCTCAATGTTTAAAAGCTTTTGGGAGTCAGGAGTTTTGTAAATGTATTACTAATAAATTTCCTGTCGGGATTACATTCATTGGATATGTAAATGTAACGGCGTTAACTAAGGAGGAGCTGGGTTACAAAACTCTTCCGGCAGAAGATAAAAAATTGATTGATAATACGCGAAAGGCAAGAGATGAATGCGTAAAAGATGTGTTTAAATAATCTAAATTTATTTACTAAAAGCAGTATTCATAAATTTAAGTAAATTTTCTTCTGCAAGCGGGTATGAAACCTTCCATATTATGGCGCCCATCGCACCCACTATGAAGCCCCCTATATGAACTGCATAGGCAACATTGTCCTGTACAATATTGCTAAATACGAGAGATAATAACTGTAAGCCACCCCAGTAAAAAAGAAACACCCAGGCCGGGACAGTAAATCTTTTAAAAAATATTCCAAGTGTAAAAATCATTTTCATTCGCGCTTTAGGGAATAAAGTTAAATATGCTCCCATCAAAGTCGCAATAGCGCCCGATGCACCAATAACGGGAGATGTAGAATCAGGGTTCAAAGTCCAATGCAAAAGTAGACCAGAAATACCAAGTACAGGGAAAGTTAATAAAAATAGTTTTGTTCCAAAAAGTTCTTCTAAAGAGCGCCCAAACACCCACAAAAATAGACAGTTTCCTAAAAGATGGAAAATGTCGGCATGAATCAGAATAGAAGTGAAAAGAGTATAAAAATTTGACCAGGGGTGCACAGAGAACAATAGCGGGAAAAATCCCCCATTTCTTAAGGCCCATTCTGAGATATTGCTGTCAATCAGCATGGGAGTATTGATCGTGCAAATGCCTAATATTAAGGCCAATACGCCATAAAATCCCTTATTATGGATAAAGTTGTCAGCATATGGGAACATTCAATTGATTTTAAAATATCTTAATTGAATAATCTACCCAATAGAGGTGGAAATGGAAAACTTTCTTAAAACAACTGGTGTGGCTGTTTGCGGGTTAATTACCTCAGTATTGGTGGCGATCATTGTCACGTTGGCTTACAATTTATTTGAGCTTAATATCTTTACTTTTAGCATGTGGGTTGTGTTTCCAGTCGGCGCTATAGGAACCGGAATGGCTGCCGCATCAGGTTATTATTTTGGCAGCCTTTATTTTCACAAAAGGCCCAATATAATACTTTTTCTACAAATGCTATTGATTGCAGCCTTCACGCAAATTTTGATCTACTATTTAGAATATAGCACTTTTGTGCTGGATAATGGCATGAAGGCTAGTGATATCGTCCCTTTTGCTCAATATCTGGATATATCTTTGACCAAAGCCCATTATCGAATCGGGCGCGGTATGCACGATACTGGAGAAGTAGGAGAATTTGGTTATTGGTTAGCAATTTTTCAGTTTATTGGTTTTATGCTGGGTGGAATTGCTGTTTATTTCATCCTACTTGATCGGCCTGAATGCAAACAATGCAAGAAATATTTCAGACCCCTTGCATCAAAAAATAAAAACTTTTTTTCTACCGAAGATTTCGCAGAATATTATGATAATATTTTTCAGCATCCTTTTGACTTGGAAAACTTTGCTAAAAAAATCAAACAAGTTTTTTCTGCCAAGCCCAGTAAGGGCGCAATTTTATTGGAGGAAAAGCTTCATGGATGTCCGCAATGCAAGTCGCAAATGGTATCTAATAAAGTTAAAGTCTATAACGGCGAATCATGGAATGATGTTAACAAATTAACGCGCCATATTTTAATGCCGAACGATGTGAATTTGGTAGATGTTTTTAAATCTACGTAAACAGTAATTTTATTTTTAAACGAAACTATTATTCAAGTTTACCGGAAATCCGCAGAAAACCTAGCTTTCCCTTGAAACAAAACAATTGAGAACGTTTTATTTGGCGATTTCCCGCACCACCAATATCAAAGCCCCCATTTGGGGGCTTTGATATTGGTGGATTTAACACGCATTCGAACCGTTAGAGGTTCGACAAAATTGCAGCAAGCAATTTTGGGAACCGAGCAAAGCGAGGGACCCGAAGGGGCGTTGGCCAGCAGGCCAACGATCAATCCTGTCGGGCCCACCATATTCTTTTTAGGATATTTTTCTCAGTTTTTGAGATACAGGTATAAAAGGCCGTGAATTTGGGCTTTAGCACAGTTGCAACTTAACCGCGCGGCCATTTGATGTATCGAAAAACCGCGCATCATTCTCTCTATCTGGCCTATTTTTCTCAGGCGCATGTCACCACAAAATAAGAACGCGAGACGAATTTGTCTCGCGTTCTTAACCAAATTAATTGATGGATTAAACTCTTAATTATTTTCTGCGAACTAACGCTTTTTCGAGCAGCAATGTTTTCGTGTCAATCTCGCGCCCTTTAATAAAGCGCTGCAATTTCCGGGCATTCTTCATCGTTTTATCCCAAATTGCAGATTTTTCTTTTCCGCTTTTTGCGCAATGTTTTTCCAATTCTTCGGTTGGAATAAATTTACCATTATGGCCTGTAGGCGATAGCCCCATGTAATGGTCACGGTCGTTTTGCGTTTGCTTAGATTGCAATATATCCATCAAGCTTATATGGAATACTGTGCTTGTTTTATTGCCCGCCACCATGTCTTCCTTCATGAAGACGTCAGCATATGGATCGGCACCTGCTAGAATCAGTGCTTTAACGGCCAACAATCGCGAATCGGTCAACAAGAATGGATATTGTTTTTCTTTTTCGTTTTTTGTGATTGCGCCTGATGCAGGAGGAAAATAACCAACCGGACTTTCGGCTTGTTCTGCATGTAAATAATATCCATGAGCAAAAACGTAGGTTAAGGCATGAGAGGGACTGCAATAATTTCCATCACCCCATTTTCCTAAAATTCCTTTGTCAGCTCCGTCTACGCTACCTAAAGCATGAACTGTTTGAACATCTTTCAAAAATTGACGGACAAACTTGGGATCAGAGAATCTTTTATCTCCGCTTAGAGTATATAACGCCATAACAAAGCGTTTTTTCCATTGTGTTTCAAAAGACATCAGATACCTCCAAATTTCTTTAAAGGATAATACATTAAATCCTAATAGGAGTCAATAAAATATTAAAAAACATGTGATTTGTGTCTTGGAAGCCAAAAATGGTCGTAGTTGTAATTTTATTTCAAATACGAAAATCTATTGGAAAACGCAGAAAACCTAGCTTTCCTTTGAAACAAAACAATTGAGAGCGTTTTATTTAAGCGCTTTCCGGCCCACCACTCTCGGTAGTTTTTTTGGATAAAATTTAATGAATCTGGAGAAATATCTAGAAATCGATAAACAAAATTTTGAAAGCCCCAACGTCAATTGGGGCGACCATCCTTTGCATTGGCTTGCGCGATATTGTGAGTTTAATCAAAAGCAGCTTGAATCTGCTATTAAGCTTTATGGTGTTGTCGATCCGCTAAACAATTATAAGCAAACACCGCTGATTGCCGCCGCTCATTCTTTGTGGGCAAATAGTTATCCTTACTTTGGTTGGCAATCTTGTCTTGATATCTGCCGGTGTTTAATTGAAAAAGGCGCGAACTTAAAACTTGCAGATATTCGTGGATGGACAGCAACGCAATATACGGTTTTTTGGTTCATGGGAATATATGCATTCGACGAGCAGAAACAAACTTTTGATCTTTGGGAAAATATCAAAAGTGAAGAAGCAAATTTTCATTCTTTAAGGAGAGAAATCATACAGCTGTTTCATGCTCATGACAGGACATTGTTCAATTCTGTGCGATCCCACCCAGCTATAAGCATGGCCGTCAATTCTTACTCCATAGACGATGTAGAGTTTTTTATGAATTTATAGTTGAGGCGCAGAAAACCTAGCTTTTCTTTGAAACAAAACAATTGAGAGCGTTTTTTTCTGGCCCACCAGCAATAATACCTATGTGCGCTGTCTCATGCCGCTTAGAATGCGGATTAAATTCGGCGTCATTTCAGGACGGAAATCCTGGTAATAGGTATGTATTAAGTATCAGTGGTAAATTACAATCGCTCTGGATATGGCATGCCTGTTCGGGGCGATATTATTTTACGGCATTTGCAAAATTAAAATGGTCCTTGATACGATCCATGGCAATTTAAAACCATAGGTAGATCCAAACCGATAAGGCCGCTAAGAACTATGATAAGCATAAAAAAGTAAGGAAAGATTACCTGTACGATAAATAAAATGGCTGTCAATAATGCCGATAATATGAATATTTTCAGAATCGCTTTGCGTAGAGATGTTTCGCCAATCACGCATAGACTTAGCACAATAAAAAAGAACAGCCAAAGCGCGATGCTGAAATTTTTCATATCAGTTAAAATAGAAGGCACCAGCGTACAAGCATCGTCACAACAAACCAGGCCCGGTACCACAATCAGAGCTGCGACAGCAGCTAAGAGTAGGGCAAAGATAGAATGAATATTGTATTGTTGTTTCATATATTTCACGGCTTAGATCCAACTAGAGAATTTCGTGAATATAAACATAAAAGGGTAAAAAAACACAAGAATATCACGAATGCCGCTGTTCTATCCCCCTTTCTATATCTTTCAATTTTTGCTATGAATCCTACCTTAATAAAGTGAGGATTCAGATGGCATCGTACCAATTCGTTTATACCATGAAGGGCATGACCAAGGCCTATCCCGGCGGCAAAGAAGTATTGAAAGATATTTGGTTGTCGTTTTTGCCGGGCGCGAAAATCGGCGTGATCGGGCCGAACGGCGCGGGTAAATCGACCTTGATGAAAATCATGGCGGGTTGGGACACGGAATTTTCCGGCGAAGCCTATGCCGCCGATGGGGCGAAAGTTGGTTACTTGCCCCAGGAACCGAAACTGGATCCGAATAAAACCGTGATGGAAAATGTGATCGAGGCGCTCGATGAAACGCGCAGCCTATTAAAACGGTTCGAAGAAGTGAATATGAAATTCGGCGAAGTGACCGATGACGATGAAATGAACGCGCTTTTGGCCGAACAAGCGGAATTACAGGAAAAAATCGATGCGCGCGATGGATGGGAAATTGAACGCCAGGTTGAAATTGCATTAGAAGCATTACGTTGCCCGCCGGGCGATTCCGGCGTGACCAAATTATCGGGCGGCGAAATCCGCCGCGTCGCATTGTGCAAATTATTGCTGCAAAAACCGGATTTATTGTTGCTGGATGAACCGACCAACCATTTGGACGCGGAATCGGTCGCGTGGCTGGAACGGCATTTGCAGGAATATAAAGGCACCGTGGTAACCATCACCCACGATCGTTATTTCTTTGATAACGTTGCCAACTGGATGCTGGAATTGGATCGCGGCCAAGGCATTCCATACGAAGGCAATTATTCCAGCTGGCTGGAACAAAAACAAAAACGTTTGGCGCAAGAAGAAAAAGAAGAATCTTCGCGGCAAAAAGCATTGGCCGAAGAGCGCGAGTGGATCAAATCCTCGCCAAAAGCGCGTCAGGCAAAATCCAAGGCGCGTATTCAGGCCTATGACGAATTGTTGGCCAAATCCAAGGAAAAAATCGCCGACACCGCGCAAATCGTTATTCCGCCAGGGCCGGAATTGGGCAACATCGTTATCGAAGCGAATAATTTGCGCAAATCGTTCGGCGACCGGTTATTGTTCGATAATTTATCGTTCAATCTGCCGCGCGGCGGCATCGTCGGCATTATCGGGCCGAACGGCGCGGGTAAAACCACCTTGTTCCGCATGATTACCGGCACGGAAAATCCCGATGGCGGCACGATTAAAATCGGCGATTCGGTGAAACTGGGTTATGTCGATCAATCGCGCGACGCGCTGGATGATAAAAAAACCGTTTGGGAAGAAATTTCCGGCGGCGCGGAAGAAGTCGATTTGGGCCGCAAGAAAATGGCCAGCCGCGCTTATTGCGCGCAGTTCAATTTCCGTGGGAGCGATCAACAAAAACGCGTTGGACAATTATCGGGCGGTGAACGTAACCGTGTGCATTTGGCAAAGATGCTGAAAAAAGGCGTGAATCTTTTGTTGCTCGATGAGCCGACCAACGATTTGGACGTCGACACGCTGCGCGCGCTGGAGGAAGGCTTGTTCGAATTTCCAGGCTGCGCCGTGATCATCTCGCACGATCGCTGGTTCCTGGATCGTTTGGCGACGCACATTCTGGCGTTCGAAGGCGATTCCCAGGTTGTCTGGTTTGAAGGCAATTACCAGGATTACGAAGCCGACCGCAAACGCCGTTTGGGCGAGGATGCCAACACGCCAAAACGCATTAAATACAGGCCTTTAACCAAGGCGGCGTAAGCTAAAAATCATAATAATATCAATATGATAGATATTAGATGGGAAGTAAGATTTTGATTTAAATCATTTCTTGCATAAACCCCCATTTTAATGTATCTTATAAAGAAATAATTTAGGGGTATTGGGATGAGCTTAAAGTCGTCAAAAGGACTGCGTTCTTTAACGCCATATAATGCAGAAGAGTTTTTAAAGGACGTCCACGCGCGCAGCGACGCATTAACACGAGATATCGCGGCGAATGGTTTTCCAGATCTTAATGTGGAGTTTGTTTTTGGCAGTTCCCAAGGAACGCCAGCAAAAAAGACAGCCGCCCAGACGGATTATGATAAAGTTTCAAAAATATATGCCGATTATTTGAAGAATACGGCAAAACTTTCTGAAGCTGATGTTACCATAGCCCTTGGTAAAATTTCCGACGCATTCGAAGCCGTGCAGAAAAAAGGTTCGATCGCAGATATGGAATCGTTCCAGGGAAGCAATGGCAAGTTTTACTACCTTGTTGGTCTTTGCCTGGATCAAATGAATGGCGCCGATAAGATGATAGATAACGGCGCCGGAGATAAAGATTTTATCACTCTGCATGAATTGGGCCATGTGGTTGATGCGGAATATTATAACGGCGTGAACCGCACCAATGCGGGCAAAGAAATTTTTGCAGACGCCTTTTCCGCTTATTATTTATATTCCAAAGGCGATAAAGATGCGTTTGAAAAAATTGCCGCTTATCGCGCGCGCGAAGATGATCTCGAATATCCATTCCACCGCGTCAGCAATGATTTAAAACAAAGATTGCTGGTGATAGAATCCAAGGGCGGCAGTTTACGTGATATCACAAACACCATTAACCAATATGTAGATGAATATGAAACGAGGCAACCAATGAATAATACCAGAACCGGCACACAACAAGGCAAGACGGGCACCCAAGCAAACCCAGGCTTAGGCGCAAAGCCATCAGCGCATGAATTTTCCTATTTCGGAGCTTTAAAAACCACCTTGTATTGCGCGGCGGCTGGGGCGGTAATTGTTCCATTGATTCCTTTCGCGGCGGCGACACTTTTGCCTGGTATTGCAATTGGCGCTGTCGTGGGCGGTGGCCTCGGATTAGTGGGTGGCGTTACCGGTCAGGCTTTGAACAAAGCTAAAGATTCCGATCGTCCGGCGGAAATTTTCAAGAAATTGGCGTTGGCGGCGACTATTGCGGTATCCGCAGTATTAGGATTGGGACAAAGATTGAAAAATAATGATCTTGCAGATGGCAAAGTTGATAAAAGCGCCGAAGTATTTTTAGATAAAGACGCAAAAACGAAAGCGCCTGCCGCCGAAGTAGCCGCGCCAAAAGAATCTCCATACCTAAAAGCGCAGAGAGAAGCCGCCGCGAAAACTGCGGCAACTAAGGCTGCGGATTCAGCTGCGACTCCCGCTCCAACAACTACAACGCCTGAGCCAGCTACGGCAACTCCGACGCCAACTACTACAACGCCTACGCCTGCTACGCCATCGCCAGCCGCTGCAACTCCGGCTCCGGCTGCTGCTGCACCTGTCGTAGAAGCGCCAAGCATTACCAATGGCTTGTCTGAATTAAAAGTAAGATATTTGCCATTGCAAGGCGTGATGAACGATGTCGGCAAACTTAGCGGTATGAAATTCGCGATGTTTGAAATGGACGCGAACGGCAATGTAACAAGGGAACGTTTGGGCACTTATTATGGCGGCGATAATTTAGTGTGGGGCGGAACAGGATTGGATATCAAAATCGCCCGTGAATTATTGACCGTTAAAAAATGTACCTTGATTGAACAAACCGCGGATCAACAACGCGTAATGTTGGATAATGGCCGGGTGGCGATAGTTGATCATAAAACTGGCGCCGTCACTTCGATCGCGGATGCTACCCAAGAAGACCGGGATGCCGTCGCTGGAAAACGGGCCGTGGATTACAAATCCGCCAATGAATATTTAGTATCCCATCGCGCGCCAGGTGCCAAGACATTGGTACAAGATACGACCTTTACCTTTAAACCGGGTAATAAAAACAGTAGCGTTAATATACAAAGCGGCGATCTGGTGATCGTGAATAACAAAGTATTCGCGGAAACTAAAGATACAGCAGGCCAGAAAGTAAGAGTGCCAGCGAATCAAGATCAAGTGGATGGGGCTAGATTCTTTAAGAATTTATGGAAAAATGGACCGATTTCTATGGCCCCATTAACGCAAGTAAACAGCCAACTGGCTATGGCGGGCTTGCAAGGCTCCTTCCGCAATCGTGGGTAAGGTGCATAGTAATTTAACTTAGAGTATGCTAAAAAGCCGCCATGAAAATGGCGGTTTTTTTATTTATGTTGTCCTATAATCTGTTCGTTTAATTCTTTCCAATCCTTACGGAGAAAATCGATGAAATATATTCCAGCCTTGATTGTAACCATCGGCTTGTTGGCGGCAACGCCGGCGAATGCCTTTACAATTCAAAAGAGCGGCGATGAATTAATCCGCACTGTTTCGGTGCAAGGCACTTGCCGCAAGGAATTGGTGCCGGACAAAGCCGGTTTGAACATGACTGCGGTTGCAACCCATCCCAAGGATTTAAAAACGGCGGTGAACGAAGCGGTGCGCAATTATGAATCGGCACGCGCGCAGATCCAGAAAATGAAATTGAAAGACGCGGAATTGACTACGTCTGAATATAATGTACAGCCAGTATATGATTGGAATGATGGCAAGCAAATTTTGCGCGGATATCAGGCGCGTGTCGGATTGCGCGTGGAAACATCGGAAATCGACCGCATGGGCGATGTGATGGCCGCCGCCGCCGAGGCCAATATGAAAGACGTTGCGGCTTGGCAATTGGTTATCAGCCCGGAAAAATCCCGTTTGACGGCGCAAGAATGTTTGGCCGATGCGGTGCTGGATGCGCGTAAGAATGCCGACAAAATGGCCGGTGCCTTAGGCGGTAAAATTGGGCAGGCTTTATCGTTATCGCAACAAGGCGCGGCGCAACCGGAACCACGTCCGATGTACAATATGATGCGGGCGGAGGCGAAAGCCGATATGGCGGCAGCCGCCCCGACGATAGAGGCTGGCAAACAAGACCTTAATATTACCGTCGATGCGGTATTCGCCCTGCAATAACACGGCAATGTTTGACCAAATAAAAACCCCCGCATAATGCGGGGGTTTTTTATAAATATCTTTTTTTAATCGGTGTGTGCGGTTACGGGGCCAACATCGGCGCGGCCTTGGGTTTTCTTGCGCAGAACAGCAATCAATTCGCCGATATCGCCGCCACTACGTTCGATCACGCTGGAAAATTCGCTGCGTTGCGTGGTGCTCATACTGACGCCTTCGACGATCAGATCCATGATTTTAAAAGAATTGCCGACTTGTTTTAAACGCCAGTCGATTAAAACCGGTTTCGATCCATCCGGGCTGACCATTTGCGAGGCAACCATGACGGAATCGACTTCTTGTTTGGATCCGGTCACTTTGATCGTCTGGCCGGAATATTTGGCGAAACGGGCGGAATAAGTTTTAGTCAACATGCTTTCGAATAAACGCAAATATTCTTGCTGTTGTTCGGTGTTGGCGGTTTTCCAATAACGGCCCAATGCAAACCGGCCGATTCCCGGCACGTCGAAATTTTGATTCAGTAATACGCGGAACCGGCGGTCGCGCTCGGGCTGGCTGATATCTTTTTCTGTTAACGTCGAAATGGCGGTGGTGCTGAGATTTTTGACAAAACTTTGCGCATTATCGGATCCGGCCAAAGAAGTAGATACGAAAGCGATGGATAGGAATAAAGCGAGGCAATAGAGGGAAAATTTACGCATGATTATTGAATGGTCGCTAATTTAGGGGTTGCGGGAAGGTCCTGGTCGTTCAACAACGCCGTATCGGCGTCTTTGGTGATTTGCAGGTTCACTTTTTTATCGCTTTTATTTTCTAATATAGAAGACGATTTAGTTTTTTCCGTGTCATCGGCAAGAGGCGGCGGGCCTTCGCGGACTTCGCGATTTTCGATCATATAGTCGCGGCGCTGTTTATATAGACTGCGAATCGAAGAATAATAATCGACTGATCCCGATTCAATATCTTCCAAAACGCTGATGGTTTTTGCGCGCAGGCTGATACCATCCATGGCGGTGCGGGTGATGAATAATTCTTCCTCGTCATTGTGTACCAATAAGATATAACGCAACGGATCCATGAAAAAGTCTGCTACGCGGCCGATCGAATCGCGGGTGTTGGATGGGCCGATAATCGGCAATACGACATAGGCATTGTCATCCATGCCCCATACGCCCAAAGTTTGGCCGAAATCTTCTTGGCGGTACGCCACATTGAACCAGTTATTGGCCACATCGAACAAACCAGCGATACCGATTGTCGAATTCACTAGGAAACGGAACAATGTATTGCCGGCATGTTCGACATCGCCTTGTAAAATGCCGTTGGCAAAATTTACCGGGGAATGCAGATTGGTCAGGAAATTATCCATCGATTCGCGCACTGGCGGCGGCGGTAAGTCGCGGTACAAAGATGCGACTGGCTTGAAAATCAAACCGTCGAGAAAATAATTGAATTCGAAAGTGGCGCGGTTCAACCCTTCTAATGGGTCTTGAACCACATTTTCTTCACCTGGTTGGTTGGCAGAAGCGCAAGCAGTCAGAGCGAGTACGCAAAAAACGATCAAAAAACGGTTTAACATTCTTATTCCCTGTATATAGCGCACGGTGCGCCAGCCCCCATTAATAAAGCAAAACGATTGAGAAAATCTTAATCACCTATCACATATATAAGGAATTATTCAATTGACTATCGTAAAATCAAAGATGTGCATAATTGTTTGTGGTAATTTTATCCCAAATTATCAAGCAATTATGCAGAACTAGGCGGTTTTCCGGCAAAAATCCACAAAAATTTCTGAAATAATAAGGATATCTTTATATATTTATGGTAACCTGAAAAAGATATAAATTCCAATAGGATACAATGTATCCGGAATAGATAGCCGGAACAAATAAATTGGAAAGAAAGTTGGCACATGAGTTCTACGATTTCCTTCTCCGAAGACGAGTTGTTATCCGGCTTGCGCGCCGTGGCGGAACCCACCCGGTTGCGGATCTTTGCCTTTTGTTCGCGCGCGGATTTATCGGTGACCGATTTGACCGATCTTTTGGCGCAAAGCCAGCCGCGGATTTCCCGCCATCTTAAAATTATGTGCGAAGCCGGGGTTTTGGAGAGGATGCGCGAAGGCACTTTCGCTTTTTACCGCGCCGGCGCATCCGGAATCGGCAGGGAATTGGTAACCCGTATATTAAGTCTGTATCAATTTTCATCCCAAGACGCGCGCGCATTGGAATCATTAAAACAAAAACGGCATAAATTGGCCGCCCCGTTAGAGGCGCAGAACAGCGAAGAATTGCGCAAATTGCGCCCATATTATCCATCCGAAAAATTGATCGACCAAGCGCTGATTAAATTATTGCCGGAAGACGAAGTGCAAGATCTGCTCGATATCGGCACCGGCATGGGACATATGCTGTCTTTGTTCGGCCCGCGCGTTACGCACGCGATGGGAATCGATTTGTCGCGCGATATGCTGTCGCTCGCCCGCGCCAATTTAATGTTGGCCGATTTGCAAAATTGCCGGGTGCAGCATGCCGATATGTATCATTTGCCGGTCGAAGCCGGATCGTTCGACGCTGTCACTATTCATCACGTATTGCATTACGCCGAACGCCCGGCCGAAGTCATTGCCGAAGCGACGCGGGTGTTGCGTCCTGGCGGACGTTTGGTGATCGTCGATTTCGCGCCGCATGATGTGCAAAAACTGTCCAAAGAATTCGGCCATCGCTGGCTTGGATTCCAAGAACGGGAATTGCAGCAATGGTGCGAAGATGCGGGGCTGTCCGCCGATGCGCCGACCATTATCGCGGAATCCGGAAAACAATTGAAAGTATTGATCCTGCATGCGCGTTTAAAAAGCGCCGGGCAACAAAAACCGAAGAAAAGAAAATTTGCCGCATGAACACCAAAATCGTACAGCATCTGACCGACTTGTCGAAATTATTCAATGTCAATCCATCGCGCGCGGGCGAAGCGATACGCTCGCAAAGCCTGCAAGGGTTGCAAGTATCGTTCGAATTTTTTCCGCCCAAAACGCCCGAATCCGACGCGGCGCTAAGCGATGTTAGCTCCAAGCTTGCGACGTTGCAGCCGAAATTTATGACCGTAACCTATGGCGCGGGCGGAACGACGCGCGCCAAAACCCATGAAACCGCGGTGGCGATGCAGCGTGCGACTGGCATTCCCATCGCCGCGCATTTAACCTGTGTCGGTGCGGCGAAATCGGAAATCGATGCGGTGGCGGATGCATTTTGGAAAGATGGCATTCGCCATATCATCGCGCTGCGCGGCGATATGCCCGGCGGCGCGCCCTATGTACCGCATCCCGAAGGGTATCCGTACACTTCGTTTTTGATCGAAGGGTTGAAGAAACTTCATAACTTTGAAATTTCGGTGGCCGCGTATCCGGAAAAACATCCTGATGCCACATCGTTGGATGCGGATATCGACGCGCTGAAGAAAAAAATCGATGCTGGCGCTGACCGCGCGATCAGTCAATTTTTCTTTGAACCGGTCACGTTTTTGCGTTTCGTCGAAAAAGCCCGCGCCAAAGGCATCACCCAACCGATCGTTCCGGGCATTTTGCCGATCCATAATTTTTCCCAAGTCGTCAAATTCGCCGCGCAGTGCGGCACCAAAATTCCCGATCATTTATACAATACATTCAAAGCATTGGATCAGGATCCGGAAACGCGCAAATTGGTTTCCGCAATCACCGCGGCCGAGCAATGCAAAGTATTGCATGCGATGGGCGTGCGGCATTTCCATTTTTATACATTGAACAAAGCCGATCTGGTTTATGCAGTATGCCATATGCTGGGCATGCGCGCTGGCGAAACTGCATCAGATGCGGGCGAAGTGGTTCCGCAAATGGCCGGCGCCATTGGATAAACATCGTTAAAACTGCTATAAGAAATCATCTTTTAAAGGAGTCTCGTCATGGTCACATCTGCAAATCTTGGTTTTCCGCGCATCGGTTTCCGCCGCGAATTGAAAAACGCGCTGGAATCTTTCTGGCATGGCGAAACATCCGAAACCGAATTGCAATCGGTCGCCAAAGAACTGCGCCAGCGCCATTGGAAATTGCAACAGGATGCGGGCATCGACATTATTCCTTGCAACGATTTTACATTATACGATCATGTGCTGGATACTATCGCCATGACCGGTGCAATTCCCGCCGCTTATAAATGGGATGGCAAGCCGGTGAAATTGGCGACATATTTCGCCATGGCGCGCGGCCAACAAGGCCATGTGCACGGCCCAGGTTGCGGCCATCACCATCATCACGATCACGGCAACGAACTGGATGTTCAGGCGTTGGACATGACCAAATGGTTCGACACGAATTATCATTATATCGTTCCGGTATTTTCCAAGGGCCAAAAATTCTCGCTCTCCACCACCAAGGCGGTCGATGAATTTAACGAAGCCAAAGCGCTTGGCATCAAGGCGCGTCCGGTATTGCTGGGCCCAGTTTCGTTTTTATTATTGGGCAAAATGCCGGCGGGCGGATCGGCGATCGATTTGCTGGATGATTTGTTGCCTGTTTATGTTCAAGTGTTGAAAAATCTTGCCGCCGCGGGCGCGGAATGGGTGCAAATTGACGAACCTTGTCTGGTTACGGATTTGGACGACAAAGTGCGCGCCGCGTATAAAAAAGCATTCGATACTTTATCCGCCGCCGCGCCAAAATTGAAAATTATGCTAGCAACCTATTTCGAAAGTTTGGAAGGCAATTTGCAAACCGCATTGCAATTGCCGATTGCCGGATTGCATATCGATCTGGTCCGCGCGCCGAATCAATTGAAAGATGTTCTGGCTATTGCTCCGAAAAATCTGGTTTTATCGCTGGGCATCGTCGATGGCCGCAATATCTGGAAAAACGATTTCAAAGCTTCGCTGGCGATTTTAAAAACCGCTATTGACGCAGCGGGCAAAGACCGCGTGCAAATCGCACCTTCTTGTTCGTTGTTGCATACACCAATCGATTTGGCTGGCGAAATCAAATTGGACGAGAAAATTAAAAACTGGATGGCCTATGCCAAACAGAAACTGGAAGAGGTCAGCGTTATAACCCGCGCGCTGCGCGATGGCGAGGCGTCCGTGAAAACCGAATTGGCCGCGAATGAAAAATCGATTGCCGACCGCGCCAGTTCCAAATTGATCCATAATCCGGAAGTCAAAAAACGTTCTGGTGCTGTGACCGACAATATGATGAAACGCGCCAGCGCCTTTACCGCGCGCAAGGCCGCGCAGGCAAAAGTGCTGCAAATCCCGGCATTCCCGACCACCACCATCGGATCGTTCCCGCAAACCAAGGAAGTGCGGGCGGCACGCGCCGAATTCAAATCCGGCAAACGCGACAAAGTATCTTATGAATTTTTCCTGAAAGATCAGATCAAGCAATCGATTCGTTTGCAGGAAAATATCGGTATCGACGTGTTGGTGCATGGCGAATTTGAGCGTAATGACATGGTCGAATATTTCGGCGAGCAGTTGGAAGGCATCACGTTTTCGCAAAATGGCTGGGTGCAATCTTATGGATCGCGTTGCGTAAAACCGCCGATCATTTTCGGCGACGTATCGCGCAAAGGTCCTATGACCGTGCGTTGGTCTTCGTATGCCCAATCGCTGACCGACCGTCCAGTCAAAGGCATGTTGACTGGCCCGATCACCATTTTGCAATGGTCGTTCGTGCGCAACGATCAACCGCGTTCTGAAACCGCCAAACAAATCGCATTGGCGATTCGCGACGAAGCGGTGGACTTGGAAACTGCCGGTATCAAGGCGATTCAAATTGATGAACCCGCGATCCGCGAAGGCTTGCCGATTCACCGCAAAGATTGGGATGCGTATTTGGATTGGGCCGTCAAGGCATTCCGCCTGTCCGCAAGCGGCGTTCGTGACGACACGCAAATCCACACCCATATGTGTTATTCCGAATTCAACGATATTATGGATTCGATTGCGGCGATGGATGCCGACGTGATTTCGATTGAAACTGCGCGCAGCGCGATGGAAATTTTGAATGCGTTCGTTAATTTCAAATATCCGAACCAAATTGGTCCTGGTTTGTACGACATTCATTCCCCGCGCGTTCCAGCGGCCGAAGAAATGCTCAATCTGTTGCACAAGGCGAAAGATTTATTGCCGCCCGATCATGTTTGGGTCAATCCGGATTGCGGTCTTAAAACCCGCGGCTGGCCGGAAACCGAAGCAGCGTTGGTCAACATGGTCGCCTGCGCCCGCGCCATGCGCCGGGAACTTGGCTTGCCGGATACGGTGGCTAGGTTGAAATTGGCCAAAACCGCGTAATATTTACGCGTAATATTTAAACGACCAATTATAAGGCCGGGTTGTCTTTGGACAATCCGGCCTTCTTGTATGCGGGATTTATGAGGATCTTATGGGGTTTGGGGTCGAACGCCTGTTGAATTTTGCAATAAACTGTGATAGGATCCAAGCAACGGTAGAATAATTAACTAATAAAATAAGGTATTTGCATGGTTATTGATAATTTTACTTCTTATGATTTGCAATGGATGATTTCGGACAAGGCTTTGGGCTTTTTCCGCGCCCCACAAACCAGCCAACCGGTTAACGTGGCCAACGACAATAACGAACGTAATACCGCCGAAGAAGCTAAAAAAATTAGCTAGGCAGCCACTTGCCATCGCTATTCCATGGTCTAATATTCTAGCCCATGGTTTCCTTAATATTTAAATCTTCAAAATCCAACGGCTCCTCGGGCATTTATTATAACCCTAGAACGGGCCGTTTTGCGTCCGCGATCCCCGGATTAAAACTGGTTTTACCGGAACAAAATCAGGTTAGGCACGATGCCGGATCATTGCCGTTCAAACGGCAAACCAATCCGGTCAACCCGGCTGCGGTGGCCGCCGCCGCTTCCGCCAGCGCAACCGCGCAGCGATCAGGCTATCCGGACACGCATGGCCATTATCACCGTTCTGCTATACGTACTCGCGAATCCCGCCCAGTATTGGAATCCGCGCCTGAAATGACCGGTGCGGTTTACGAGCATGAACAAATTATCATAGCCGATCAAGTCGATCGCCCATTGCGCTTTCAACGCGAACATTTGCGCGATGCCTGGCATACGGGTTTATTGAAACAGATCGATGGGCAAGAAATTCCCATCAGTCGCAGCGATTTATCGCATCGTCATTTCGATAAACAATTGGCGGTAACGGTAATTCACCTGGCGCGGCAACGCGCCATGCGTATGGCAGCTTAATTATTTAAATAGAATATAAGGTTAGGCGACGCGGCGGTTTTGGTCTTGCCATGCGGCATGTATGGCCCGGATGCCGTGCGGCGTTCTGGCGATATGCGAATAAGTGGCTGGTGCGGGTACAGATTGACCCAGTTCTACCGTTTCCGTTCCACGCGAAATAGAAGGTGTATTATTTCCCGTTGTTTTGGTTGCAGCCTCTGCACCTGTGTCCAGTGATCTTTTTTGTCCGTCCGGATTGGTAAAGCTAATGGCAGCCGTCGCCTGTACCGAATGCGTGGCGGGCATTCGGGTGGGGGTGGGGCCAAAACTTGCTTTGGCGGGAATGTTGGTTATCTCAAACATGCGAGTAATATATCGCAAAATCAGGCATTTTTCAAGGGTAATTGGGGAAAGTTCTTGCTTTGTTTCTGCGTTGAAATAGCTTAAGAATCCATGATGCAAAGCAATTTGGCGGTCGCGGCACCGCACAATCCTTATCTCGATATTCTTAATCCTTCGCAACGCGCGGCGGTCGAGGCGGTCGATGGACCGGTTTTGGTGCTGGCGGGCGCGGGGACGGGTAAGACACGCGTTTTAACCACGCGCCTCGCGCATATTATGGCGCTGGGCAAGGCGCGGGCATTCAATATTCTGGCGGTCACGTTTACGAACAAGGCTTCGCGCGAAATGACCGAACGGGTTTCGCATTTGATCGGCGCGCAGGCCGAAGGATTATGGCTAGGCACATTCCATTCGCTCGCCGCAAAAATTTTGCGGCGTCATGCGGAATTGGTTGGATTGAAATCCAACTTCACCATTCTGGATTCGGACGATCAATTGCGTTTGTTAAAACAAGTTATCAAGGATGAAAACATCGCCGAGGATAACGCGCCAGCAAAAATGCTGATCGCGATCATTCAGCGTTGGAAAGATAAGGGTTTAACGCCCGATAAAATTTCAAATGCCGAGGCGGGCGATTTGGCGGGCGGGAAAATGGGCGGATTGTACCGCGCTTATCAGCAACGGCTGGTTGCCCTGAATGCGGTCGATTTCGGCGATTTGTTATTGTACAATTTACAGATATTCCAAAAACACCCCACCGTTTTACAGCAATATCAAAATCTGTTCCGCTATATCCTGGTTGACGAGTATCAGGATACCAATGTTGCGCAATATTTATGGTTGCGGTTGTTGGCGCAGTTGCATCAAAATATTTGTTGTGTTGGCGATGACGATCAATCGATTTATTCCTGGCGCGGCGCGGAAGTCGGCAATATTTTAAAATTCGACAAGGATTTTGCCGATGCGAAAATTATTCGCCTGGAACAAAATTACCGGTCGACCGGAAATATCCTAGCCGCCGCCAGTGCGGTGATTGCCAATAACGAAGAACGGCATGGCAAAACATTATGGACCGATGCCGATATGGGCGATCCGGTCAAGGTGCGCAGTTGTTATGACGGCGAGGACGAGGCGCGATTTGTCGCCGACGAGATAGAGGCGGGCCAACGCGCCGGAATCAAATTGTCGCAAATGGCGGTATTGGTCCGCGCCGGTTTTCAAACCAGGGAATTCGAGGAACGGCTTATTAAATTGGGCGTTCCATATAAGGTAATTGGCGGATTGCGGTTTTACGAACGCGCCGAAATCCGCGATGCGATTGCGTATTTACGTTTGATTGTATCGCCGTCGGATGATCTCGCTTTCGAACGTATTGTGAATACGCCGCGTCGCGGCATTGGCGAGGCGAGTGTGCAGATATTGCATCAATATGCCAGGGCCAATGGGATCAGCTTGTTTGAATCGACTTTACGATTAATTGAAACCGATGAAATTCGCGGCGCGGCGCGCAAGGGCTTGCGTCAATTTGTCACCGACATTGCCAGGTGGGCGAAAGACGCCGCCGTGAAACCGCATCCGGAACTCGCGCAAATCGTACTCGAAGAATCCGGTTACACTTTGATGTTGCAAAACGATAAATCTATCGAGGCACCGGGACGGCTGGACAATTTAAAAGAATTGATCAACGCCATGGCGGAATATGAAAACCTGGTCGGGTTTTTGGAACATGTCAGCTTGGTGATGGATAATAACGACGATAATTCGGTCGATATGGTATCGTTGATGACGTTGCATGGCGCCAAAGGTTTGGAATTCGATTATGTATTCTTGCCCGGTTGGGAAGAAGGCATTTTCCCAAGCCAAAAATCGATGGACGAGGGCGGCGCAGCGGGATTAGAAGAAGAACGCAGGCTCGCTTATGTCGGCCTGACGCGCGCGCGGCAAAAGGCGTTTATTTCGTTCGCCCATTCCCGGCGCGTGTACAATCAGTGGCAAAATAATATGCAAAGCCGGTTCATCGGCGAAATCCCGACCCAGCATGTCGATTTTATCGAAGGATCGCAGCGGCAATTCGGCGGGTTTGGCGGCCGCGCCCAGGGCCGCAGTGGTGGTTACGATTGGGATTCCTATCGCGGCGGCCGCGCGGGCATGATCGATGTTACCCCGCGCCGGATCGAATCGACCATGCAGTCCGAATCCGGATTTTCGGTCGGCAAACGCGTGTTCCACCAAAAATTTGGATATGGCAAAATCGTTTCGGTTGACCACGATAAATTAGAAATCGATTTCGAAAAAGCCGGCCGGAAAAAAGTGGTCGAATCGTTTGTGACAGCAGTTTAGAGTCATTTTTGTCATAAAAGAGTAATTTGACCATTGCAGAACCATACTGTAGAAGATTTCTTTACAGGATATGGTTGTAGATGAGCTCTAGTAATTGGCGATATAGACTTCTTTCCACCACGGCCCTAACCCGCCGCTGGCGTGACGACCCGATGAAATTGGCGGGCGATCTCTATTTAACAGGCAATTGGATCTTGCTGGCGCGTGGTGGAATAGCCTTAAACACATTCGATCTTTCCGCGGCGATCTTATTTTTTGGCGCCGCTGGATTATTTTCCATAGCTGGCAATGACAAAGTTTTCACGCGTCTTGCCATGGGATGTGGCGCAGCGGCGATGGGCACATTATGGGTGGGCGCCCAAGTTTTGGCTAAGGAGGGCGCCGATTCCGTGATCGATCAAATCGGCAAGGGTATTTATATATTCAGCCAGTTATTTGGCATTTTTGCGCCCGGATATACACCCACGCCAGAACATCGCAATGCAGTCATAAAACTCCGCGATGCGATTTTCGCAAAACCATTGCGTACCGTGGGCATTTTGGCATTGGCATCGAAGTTGCCCCTGATTGCGGCGAGTGTTCAAGATTTACCAGTTCCGGAAAAGACTTTAAATGCGGGAATGTTTTTAGGCGTCTTGGGGGCCTGGGCTGTGGCCGACATCGCCACCTTGCGCGCCGGGCAGATTCGCGATCGTTCGGTTTTGGTAAAACTGGCGGGCGACAGAACAAGATAGTTTAATTTCTTAGGCGGCCTTCCGCTTCCAATCGCCTTAACATACCGCGCGGATCGGTTGGGCTTGACCCATCCAGCTTGATTGCGGTTAGCATAAAAAATGGTGCCGTCAAACTGGCCGGTCTTCCGGCAGATGGTTTGTCGTCAACCGCAACCAGATTGTCCACGTAAAATCCAACTCTTGCTAAAACTTGGCGCAAAGTGCCAAGCGACCAATAACGTTCGCCAACCAAATCGACGACTTTCTTGCCTGCGCCATTGAAAATCCGGCCGGAATAAGAATCACCGTCTTGCAAATCCCTGTCCGCTGGCCAATCATATTCACACGAAGCATGCGGTTCGGATAAGTTGGCTTTGGATGGATGAGCGCCAAACAGAATCAGATTGCCGCCGATCGCCAAATGATTGCCGACTTGGGTAAATAAAGCTTCGAGTTGACCGATATTTTCTGCACACTGATGCACAAAACTTAGCAATCCAAGCCCATATTGTTGACGCGGCAATTTTTCGTGCCTTTGCACAATCGTTGGGATAAAGCCGGGAATGGGGGGTAAAAGATGAGCTCCTTTGGCTAATGTTTCTAAGGAAGATTCAACCATAAATGCTGCCGTATCAATGCCATCTGTCGGGATGCCTTCGCGCAACATCGCAATTCCGAGGGTAAAAAAACCGCAGCCATAATCGACCGCGCCTAATGATGGGCAGAATGCTCCCATGGCTTTCAATGCGCGAATTTCAGCAATTAAAGCAGGCTGCAATATTTCTTCTTTTTCAAATCCCACAATATCGCCCCAATTATGGGCGGTTTTTTCCCAATCCTGCGTTGGAGCAGGAGCAGAATCGGGCGTAAGCAAAGTTGCGGGAGCAAGGGTCATCGTGTCTCTCTATCTATTTTATTTTTTAAAGATGTTTGCTTTTAGGGAGTTTTTTCCGTACTGTAAAATTAAAGTTTTATTACAAATATAAGTCTGTTTTATGTTCCAACTCACCTTAAAACTCGATCAACAACATGCCTTTATCGCCGAAGAATTTTTGGCGGGTATGGCGCTGGCCGTAACTTGGTTCGAAGAGCCTGGACAAAAAACCGCATCGGCGGAAGAATTTGCCGAACGTTGGCAATTGGATGCGATATTCGCCGTAAAACCGGATCTGGATGCGATCAAAAAAATGCTGCGCGGGGTAGGCGGCATGATGGGCGGCGGAACCCCGCCCGGGCTTGGGCGCTAATCCACACAAATGTATGTTAAGGGCTGTACAGGCTGCAGTGTTTCCATTAGACTTCGCC
>CAZYJI010000009.1:42613-53461 GCA_964647725.1 uncultured Alphaproteobacteria bacterium | reverse complement strand
GCTGCGCAGGGTAGGATGCGTGTGGCGTTCGATCAGTTTGAAAAAAATGCCGCCAACCGATTGGCTCAAAAAAAATCAGGAATCATTCGCGCCGATCCGCGCCGGGCGGTTTTATGTGCATCCCAGCGATAAACCGAAATTACCGCCATCAATCCAGCCGATTGTAATTGATGCCGCGACCGCGTTCGGCACGGGACAGCACGCGACCACTTTTGGATGTTTGCTGGCGATCGACCGGTTGGCGCGCACGCATAAATTTTCCAATATTTGCGATATGGGTTGCGGCACGGCGATTTTATCCATGGCGGCTGCGCGGATTTTCCCATGGGCGCGCAATTTGGCGGTCGATATCGATCCTGAGGCCGCGCGGGTTGCGAAAATCAATCTACGCTACAATAAATTGCATGGCCGGATTCATGTCGGCGTTTCCAAGGGGTTCAGACCGGCCATTGCCCGAAACCGGGGCAAATATAATCTGGTTTTGGCAAATATCCTCGCAAAACCCCTGGCCCTGATGGCGCGGGATATGCGCGGGGTTGTGAAAAAGGGCGGATTTATCGTGTTATCCGGGCTTTTGGCGAATCAAGAACGCAAAGTAGCGATGGCGTATCAGCAACAGGGCATGCGATTTTGCGGCCGCATTACCCGCGATGGCTGGCACAGCCTGGTTTTTCAGGCCTAAATGGACCTATGGAATTATTGAATAAACTGCGGCAGA
The DNA here is from genome assembly GCA_964647725.1 of uncultured Alphaproteobacteria bacterium. Classification (GTDB taxonomy): domain Bacteria; phylum Pseudomonadota; class Alphaproteobacteria; order SHNJ01; family SHNJ01; genus SHNJ01. Next base: position 52,743 of record CAZYJI010000009.1, on the reverse strand, counting down.
AATTGCACCAAATGGATTTGGATGGATTCATTGTCCCGCATGGCGATGAATATCGAAATGAATATTTGCCGGATTGTTCCAAGCGCTTGGAATTTCTAACCGGGTTTAGCGGATCGGCGGGCGCGGCGATTGTGCTCATGGACAAGGCGGCGGTATTCGCCGATGGGCGATATACGATTCAAGTCGCCAAAGAAGTGAATAAAAAGCAATTTCAAATTTGCCATTTAATAGATCAGCCGCCATCCGCTTGGCTGGCACAAAATGCCGTTAGTGGTTCCAAAATCGGATATGATCCGGCATTGCATACCGCAACGGAATTGGATCGGTATGCGACCGCGTTGAAAGATAAAAATATCGGCCTGCAAAGGGTTGAAAAAAATCCCATCGATCAAATTTGGTCGGGGCAGCCCCGCCCGCCCGCGCAACCGGTGCAGATTTGGGATAAAAAATACGCCGGGTTAGGCATGGCGCAAAAACGGGCGCAAATCGCGGAATTATTAAGTGATTCGGGATGCCATGCCACGGTTTTAACTCAGCCTGATTCGATTGCTTGGCTTTTAAATATTCGCGGGGGCGATGTCGAATATAATCCATTGGCGCTTTGTTTTGCAATTTTGCATGCGGATGAATCGGTCGATTTATATATAGACGCCAAAAAATTATTGCCGCAATTGTGCAAATATTTTGGTAATGCGGTTTCACCGTGTGCGCCCGCCGATTTCTGGAGTGATTTAAAATCGTTCAAAAACAAAAAAGTCTGGATCGATCCCGCCACCATCAATGTGAAAATAGAATCGGCTCTAGCGGATGCGGGCGCGCAATTGCACCGTGCGGAAAACCCGTGCGTTCTGCCCAAAGCCTGTAAAAATAAAACCGAACAATCCGGCATGCGCGCCGCGCATAAACGCGATGGTGCGGCGATGGTGAAATTCTTGCATTGGTTATCGGGTCAGAATCCATCAAAACAGGATGAAATTTCGGTGGCAAGTCAGTTGGAAAAATTCCGCGCCGCCGATAAATTATATCGCGGCGATTCATTCGCCACCATCGCCGGGTTCGGCCCTAACGGCGCGATTGTGCATTATCGCGCCAATGTAAAAACCAAATCGAAATTGTCTTCGAATAATATCTTGCTGCTCGATTCCGGCGCGCAATATCTGGATGGCACGACCGATATCACCCGTACCATTTCATTGGGCAAGGTAACCGCCGAACAACGCGACCGGTTCACCCGCGTGTTGCGTGGTCATATCGCGCTGGCATCCGCGCAATTTCCCGAAGGCACATCCGGCAGTCAACTCGATGGCTTGGCGCGGCAATATTTATGGGAAGCGGGTCTGGATTACGATCATGGCACCGGCCACGGCGTTGGGTGTTATTTATGCGTCCACGAAGGCCCACAACGCATTAGCAAGGTTCCAAACCGCGTCGCGCTGCGCCCCGGCATGGTGATTTCGAACGAGCCTGGATATTACAAAACCGGCGCGTACGGCATCCGCATTGAAAATCTGATTATGGTGCAGCCGGTTGCCGGGAAAAAAGGTTTTCTGCAATTTGAAACGCTGACATTGGCGCCCATCGACCACAAATTAATCGATACAAAAATGTTATCGCTGATCGAACGCAAATGGTTGAACGATTACCACGCGCGCGTGTATCGCGAATTGCATAAAAAATTAGATAAAGAACAGGCGGCTTGGCTGAAAAAGGTGACTGCGGCTTTATAAATACGGCCTGATCCCCGGCATTACAGATGTCGATAGCATATCTACAAAATCGAGATACGGCACAAACAGCCAAAACGCCGCGATATCGGCAATTACGATCAAAATCCCGATCCACAATACTCTCCATCCGCGCCGTAAAACCTCCCGGAACATCAGGAAATAGGCCACGAGCAGCGCGGCTTCAAACGGCAAGTACACAATCGAATAAAAAACCGTGTAAACACCCAGAACCGGAATCGGCAAAACGCCGTGGCCAACCAGGAGAGCCGGCGTGAAGAAAACGGCGAGAAAGGCGGCGCGGTATTTAATCTGCGATTGCGGATTTACCGGTATTTTTTGAATCAGATACCATGCCCCGCGATAAATCACATATATCAGCAAAGCACCAATCGCGAATTTCCCGAATTTGATCAGCGGCGATATATTCCCAAGATGAATCGGTGTCATTATCGTATCCCCATGGTTATTGAATCAGTTGCAACCACTCTTCTTCCGATAAAATCTTCACGCCCAATTCCTGCGCGGCTTTGGCTTTTGATCCTGCATCCGCGCCGACGACCACATAATCGGTTTTTTTCGACACGCTGCTTTGCACCTTTGCGCCTAATGATTCGGCGCGCGATTTCGCCTCGCCGCGCGACATTTTTTCCAAAGTGCCGGTGAATACCACCGATTTGCCGGAAATGGGCGAGTTTCCCGCCGCCTTGGGCAGGGGCACGATATCCAGCGCCCGGCGCAAATCGCCGATCAATTCGCGGTTATGCGATTCGCTGAAAAACGCGATAATATCGCGCGCCATGGAATCGCCGATTTGATCGATGTCATTCAATTCCTGCAACGCCGCCTGATTCCCCTCGGCCGCTTGTTTCATGCGGTCGACCCAATGATCGATCGATTCGTAATTGCGGGCCAGCAATTTCGCGGTTTGCTCGCCCACTTGGCGGATGCCAAGAGCATAAATGAAACGATCCAGCGGAATGGTACGTTTGGCGTCGATGGCGGCGAATAAATTTTCTACTTTCTTCTCGCCCCAGCCTTCGCGAGAGGTGAGGTCGATTTCGCGTTTTTGTTGGCGCGTGGCAAGCGTAAAAATATCGGCGGGGGAGGCGATAATTTTATTCTGCCATAATTGTTCGGCGATTTTCCATCCCATGCCTTCGATATCGAACGCGCCCTTGGATACGAAATGAATCAATCGTTCCACCGCTTGCGCTTCGCAATATAGCCCGCCGGTACAACGCCGCACGGCTTCATCCTCGCCGCGCACAGCTTTGCTTTTACAAACGGGACAGTGATCGGGGAACACAAACGGCATGGAATTTTTCTGGCGTTTATCGGCAATCACTTGTAGCACTTGCGGAATCACATCGCCCGCGCGTTGGATCAACACACGGTCGCCAATCCGGATATCCTTGCGCGCGATTTCATCTTCGTTATGTAAAGTAGCGCGGGCCACCAGCACGCCGCCGACATTGATCGGTTCTAATTCCGCAACCGGGGTGAGCGCTCCCGTGCGGCCGACCTGAATGGTAATATCTTTGATGGTCGTTTGCGCCTGTTCGGCGGGAAATTTCCAAGCAATTGCCCATCTTGGCGCGCGGCCCACGAAACCCAGCCGTTCCTGCCAATCGCGGCGATCTAGTTTAATGACAACGCCATCAATATCATATTTAAGATTAGCACGTTTCGATAATATATCTTGATGATATTGGTTTAAATCATTCAGCGCCAATTTAGATTGAGCCAAAGGATTCGTAACAAATCCCCATTGTTTCAATTTTTGCAGCAAATCATATTGCGTGTTCATTTTATAATCTTCGGCCATGTTGCCGATGGCATAAGCAAAGAAATGCAGGGGACGGGTAGCAGTAATTTTTGGGTCTAGTTGTCGCAACGATCCTGCCGCCATATTGCGGGGATTGGCGAATAATTCTTCGCCTTCTTTTTCTAATTGCGCATTGAACGCCAGAAAATCCGGTTTGGTCATATAAACTTCGCCCCGAATTTCAATGAAACGCGGGAAATCCTTGCCTTGCAAGGTTTGGGGAATTTCTTTGATAGTGCGAATATTGGTGGTGATATCTTCGCCCTGTACTCCATCTCCACGCGTTGCCGCCACAACCAGTTCGCCATGTTCATATCGCAAACTGGCTGATACGCCATCGATCTTCGGTTCGGCGACGTACAATATCTCGGTATTTTCTAGCTCGCGCAAATGATTGCGCATGCGGTCTTCGAAATCTTGCATGTCTTCCAATGTAAAAGCATTATTCAAAGACAACATTGGCACGCCATGAGCGACCTTTTTAAACCCGCGTGCGGGGGCGGCGCCCACCTGTTCCTGGATTTTAAATTTTTTGGCAATGTCGGGAAATTGCCCGGCTAATTCTTCGAATCGCACGCGCAATTGATCATATTCGGCATCGGTAATTTCCGGTTTGTCTTTTTGATGATACGCAATATCGTGCCGCGCGATTTCTTTGGAAAGCCGCGCCAATTCAATTTGCGCTTCCATCGGCGTTAGGGCGGGGACAGATGTAGAAGATAATTTGGCCTTGGGCATAGGGCAATTTAACGCCCCAGTTACGGGGAGTCAAAGCCCTAATCCACCTTACCGGCCGCGATCGGCCAGGCTGAGGATTCCGGATTGAACCAAATTTTGCGTCAGTTTTAGGTCCAGATCTTTACGGGCAAAACTTTTTTGCATTTGCCCGACTTGAGAAGAATCCAAATGCCCGTTTTGCGAAGCGCGTTGGAATAATTCTGTTGCCTGATCATTGTTCAGGTGGTTTTTCGCTTCGCCCTGATTGATCCATGAAAATCTGTACGGAGCAGGGCTGTGATAGCGGCGCTGCACCCCAACACCGCTGTAGTAGCCGCGATTAACCTCTGGAACAAGTTTAAAATATTCCAGCTGGTTATTTTGGTGTGGCGCAAGCCCAATCGTCATGGCGCCGACTTCCACGCTGGATCCAATCTCAACCGCTTGGACGCGGGTGCGTTGCTCTTCCCGTGCTTGGCGGGTGGAAGGCAGATTATTTCCGACGGCCAAGAGCCCAGCGCTGGCGGCCCCTAATACACCGATAGCGCCAAAAACTCCGACATAAAATTTTCCGTCTAATCCCCTGGTATTGTACATCCCACTCTCCCATTTATTTGGAACATTGTATGATGCCGATACAGAGGTTCCTATTAGTTAATTACTTTTTTTATTTATTCATAGTAATATAACTACAATTTATATTAAAGTAAAGTAATTATATATGAAAATATTGTGACGTAGGCCTATATCTTCTAAGGCTATGATATGCAAGGAAATTAGAGGAATTAGGTTAGAGGGGGGGGTAAGGTTACGCCGCCCCAAGCAATTTTCCGGCCGCCGCGCGGGCTTCGTCGGTGATGGATGCGCCGGACAACATTTTGGCCAATTCCTCGCGCCGTGTTTTTGCGTTGAGCCGCTCCAAAACTGTTTGCGTGGAATTTTTATCGGTTTTTTTTGAAATGCGGTAATGATGCTGCGCTTTGGCGGCGACTTGCGGGGAATGGGTGACCAATAATACCTGGGTGTTTTCGCCCAGCCGTTCCAGGCGCGATCCAACCGCGTCCGCAACACCGCCCGAAACGCCGGTGTCGATTTCATCGAAAATCATGGTTGGGGTATTCTGGCTTCCGGCCAAAACCACTTTGATCGCCAGCATAAATCGCGACAACTCGCCGCCCGATGCGATTTTATGTAATGGCCCTGCCGGCATGCCTGGGTTGGTGATGACGGCAAATTCGATTTTGTCGATCCCATGCGCGGCCCATTCGGTATCGGGCAGGGCGGATTGTTGCGTGGTGAAAATCGCGCGGCCCAATTTCAATGGTTCCAATTCCGCCGCGACGGATTTATCCAATTTCTGCGCGGCCTTTTTGCGTGCGGCGGAAATGTCGGCTGCTAATTCGCCATATGATTTCTTGGCTTTTTGCGCGGCATCGAACAGGGCGGCGATATGTGCGTCGGCATTGTCGATGAAATCGATTTCGCTTTCCATTTTCTGCAATAATTCCGCCAACGCATCGCATGGCACATCGTATTTGCGCGACAATTCGCGCAAGGAAAATAAACGGTCTTCCAAAGTTTCCAATTGCGCTTGCGCATCGCCATCGCCGCCAACCGCATTTTGCAACGCCGCGCCCGCATCTTGCAATTCGATACTGGCGCGTTCCAGGGATTGTAAAATTGGTTCCATAATATCAGGGGCTTTGTCGGCGATGCGGCCAATGGATTTTTGCGCGGTCAAAACCAAACGGTCCGCGCCTTTGTCACCGCAAATCGCATCCATTGCCTGGCCGATCGCGCCGACGATCTTCTCGCGGTGCTGCAATAATGTGCGGCGCGCGGATAATTCTTCTTCCTCGCCGGATTTTGGCTCGAACCCGCGCAGTTCATTGATCGCGTGGCGCAGATATTGTTCCTGGGTTTGTTTGGTTTGTTGATCCGCGACCGCTTGCGCCCAGGATTTTTCCGCGCCTTTCCAGGCTTGATATTGCGCGTTCAATTTTTGCAATTTCGGGTGGAGTGCAGCGAAATCATCCAACGTAGCGCGGTGGGTTGCGGCATCGAGCAATCCATGTTGATCAAATTGGCCGTGAATTTCGATTAACTCGATCCCAATTTGTTTTAATAATTGCACGCCAATCGGTTGATCGTTGGCAAAGGCGCGCGATTTTCCATCCGCGCCCAAAATCCGGCGCAAAATTAATTGATCGCCGCTTTCCAACCCTTGGTCTTGTAAAATTGCATGCACCGGCGATTTTTTCGGTAAGTCAAATTGGGCGGTGACACTCGCACGCTCCGCGCCTTGGCGAACCAGCGATGCATCGGCACGCATACCGAGCGCCAAACCCAGCGCATCCAATAAAATAGATTTTCCCGATCCTGTTTCGCCGGTCAATGCGGTAAGCCCAGACCCGAATTCAACATCCAGTTCCTTGATCACCACCACATCGCGAATGGACAGGTTTGTTAGCATGTTAGTTAAAGATCGATCCGATCGTTCTTCCGATAAAAGATTTTTCTTCGACTTCCGGTTTTGGCAATTCGGCCTTGCCGGTTTTCAGCAAATTGTAACTATATTGATACCACTCGCTGCCGGGATAATTGTGGCCCAATACAGCGGCGTTCACCTCGGCCTGATCGCGAATGCCTAACGTGACATAGCATTCGACCATGCGGTGTAATGCTTCTGGCACGTGCGCGGTGGTTTGATATTGGTCGATCACATTGCGGAACCGGTTAATCGCCGCGGTATATAATTGGCGTTTTTGATAAAACCGTCCGATTTGCATTTCTTTCGCCGCCAGATGATCCAACGTCAGATCGATTTTCAATTTTGCGTCTTTGGCGTAATCGGTGTTTGGAAAACGGCGGATGACTTCGCGCAAACTTTCCAATGCTTCCTGGGTAATCGATTGATCCCGTTCGATATCGTTGATTTGATCGTACGACACCATCGCCCGTAAATAATAAGCATAAGCGATTTTTTCATCGCCCGGGTGCAATTGCAAAAACCGGTCCAGGGCGAGGGATGCTTCTTGGTATTTTTCCGCCTGGTAATAGGAATAAGCCGACATTAATTGCGCCTTGGCCGCCCATTGCGAATAAGGGTGCTGACGTTCGACTTCATCGAAAGCATCGGCGGCGGCCTTGTATTTTTCTGCCGTCAGTAAATCTTGCGCCTTATTATACAATTCCTCGATCGGGGTTTCTTTGTATTCGGCTTCTTCCTTGGGTTTGCTGCCACTGCTGCTGCAGGCGGCGAGGCCAAGGATGATTGCAAGGACAAAAATAATATTTGGGATATAACGGGAAATATTCATGGCCAAAATATAAGGCAGATCGCCCGATAAAACCAGGAGGATATTTTAACCGAAAAATTGTGGGAAAAACCGTTTAGGCCTGTAATTTAGCCAATGCCGCATCGGTATCGTTCGCCGCGACCTGATTCAAGGCCGGGGAAACCATCCGCCAGGCGGATGTATCGGCGAACAAGGCGCGCAGCAACTGGTTATTCATCGCATGGCCGCTGCGGTAAACTTCGACATGGGCCAATAATGGATTGCCGGCCAAATATAGATCGCCGATTAAATCCAAAACTTTGTGGCGCACGAATTCATTTTTGAAACGCAATCCGCCTTCGTTCATCACGCCTTCGGGGCCAACGACTACGGAATTTTCTAATGATCCGCCAAGGCCGAAACCGGCGGCGCGCATTTGTTCGACTTCGTGATAGAAACCGAATGTGCGGGAACGGGCGATTTCATTTTTAAATCCACCGGATGTCAGGGTGAATTGATAATCTTGCCGGCCAATGATTTTATCGGAAAATTCAATCGCGCAATCGATGCTGAATTGCGGCGCGGGCGACAAAATCGCGTGTTTTGGTCCGTGACCATTGCTTTCAGAAACTGTAATTGGTTTTAATACTTCGATATATTGGCGCGGCGCGGTTTGTTGTGTAATTCCGGCGCATTCCAGCAAGAATAGAAACGGCGCGCTGCTGCCATCCATGATCGGAACTTCGGGTTCGTCGATTTCAATCAACAAATTATCGATTTCGAGCGCGGCGAGGGCGGCCATCAAATGTTCGATAGTCGAAACACTGTGCCCAGCCGGATTAGCGATTTGCGAACATAGGGTCACGAAATTGACGTTATTCCAGGTCGCTGGAATGCGGCAATTATCGGCGGTGTCTTTGATATCGGTGCGGACAAATACAATGCCGTGGCCGGTTGGCGCCGGCAAAAGGCGCATGGAAACCGGCTTGCCACTATGTAATCCAACGCCCTTGCAGGTGACGGGCATGGTAATGCTGTGTTGATACAGGCTGTGCGTCTGGCCGACTTTGGTGACGACTTGGCCCGATGCGACCATCGTGGTCGCGCGATTCGATTGATTATTGATTTGATCCAGCATTATGGGCCTGTTTTACCTGTAAAAAATGGAATTTCTTTGACATCCGTAATGTAAGGCCATTAACCATTCTTAACAAATCACTGTTTATTGCCGTATGTTACAGCATAATTTTGATCTAACGACCTGTTCTGGTGCGGTCATATAAGCCTTGCTGTGCCTGTATCAACGTTAATTTCATACTGTGCATGGCCATTTCCAGGGCAGGGGCCTGTTTCGTATAAACCGGGTGGCTTGCAACGATTGGAATGTCGTTAACTATGCGTTGCGTCCACGTCGCCATAAGATTGTCGTCTACTGCTACCGGTTCATTTAAAGGCGCGGTCAACAAACGCCGTGCGCCGTTGGCATCGCTGATATCCAGCGTGACTTCGGCCGGTTTTAAAAGAAATTCTCCCAAACGTGTAAAAGCGGCCATGCGTGAGGCGATAATTTTATCTGGCACTTCCGGCCTGTCGCGGCGTAATACGCGATTCAAACTATCTTCAAAACCGGCGGCATAAGACCAGATGCTGATACGATATCCAAGTTTCATAAGATTATCGACAAAACTTAGGGCAAATCGGCCGGTCAATGTAGAATCGACAAAGATATTATATCCACCGGCGACCGCTTGTTGCATCACGCGGGATCTCAAATGTTGCGACGTAGGTTGATGTTTTTTCCAAACCGCGATTCTGGCATCGACCGTTTGCAACGGATCGGCATGGAGCGCTTTGGCGGCTTCCATATCAGATGCATAAGCTGGAATTTGTTCGATCGCGCCATGTTCGTCATAATTGACGACAACATAGCTTGCAACATCGCCCAATTGTTGTAACCGTTGCCAACCATGGGTAGTTTTCCCGCTGCCCACCATACCGGCCAGCAAAATAGCATGTTTTCTGGATCCCATGGGCTGCTTATCCGCAAAACTGGCGGCAATAATCCGATCCGCTTCAGGTGCAGAAACCAGATCGGTGTCGAGCTTTCCTTCCAAAGGAAATAATTGGGTAATGTCCAGCAAAATTATGTTTCCTTATAAGATATGTTTTGAATTAGATCAAGCGTTAAAAAACCCGTCCGCCATGATGCAGGCGCAAAGCGGCGGTTAGGAACGAAGTTGAACCCCTTTGCGCCTCCGTGGGCGGTTTTTGGCCGTTGGCGGTAGCGGCAAGAGTGGCTGTGATACTATGCGCGGGCAGAAAACGGTCTTGGTTTAATATATTCATCCCAAGCGCCATTTCGGCTTTTACAGCGGCGGGTACGTTTTCCTCGAACCAAACTTGGTCTTGCGCGGCATAACGAGCCATGCGGCGAAAGGCAATGCCGTATTCTAGCTTCCATTCGTCGGCGGCTTTGCGAATAGACTGGCGTTTAAAAATGCCGCTAATGAAATCCGTCCGCTTGATAGCGCGGTTCTTTTTCATTTCGGCGCGGTAATAATCGGCCAGCGTTTCATCCACCCA
>CAZYJI010000009.1:36646-42603 GCA_964647725.1 uncultured Alphaproteobacteria bacterium | reverse complement strand
GCTGGCGCAGTCGAAAAGCCCGGCGCCTATATCCTGCAGGCCGGTTCGTATCGTAACTACGCCGACGCCGATCGCGTCCGCGCCATCCTGGCACTACAAGGCGCGATTCGATGAATTTATGGACGCGGGTTTTCGATGCATCCAAATCCTTGGCTATTTCCCCAACCGGCAAACGCAATTCCATCGCGGCGCGGAGTTTATCTACATCCAAAACTTTCTCGCGCCATTGCGCGTTGGGAAAGCGTTTTTCTGCCTCTTCCACAGTAAATTTATTTTCTTCGATCAATTTTTTGATGCGTTCGATAAGGCGCCATCGCGGAATTCCCTTATATACTAATTTTACTGCGCATTTTTTCAGGTTGCCGGTGGTATCGCTGCGAACGGCTTCAATGATGATGTCATCGGGTACGCGATCAATTTGTGTCCGGCCCAAACGTTTAAACTTTGCGGTATCCGCATCGGTTAGTAAACCGCGTTCTTTTAAATCTTTAATACGTAGAACAAGGGATACATGCGGTGATGTTCCCTGAAATTTCAGGTTACGCGCGCATTGTTTTAAATTACCGGTCGTATTGGTACGAATAGCTTCTATAATCGTTTCATCAGGTATGTGGGCGATATGTGTCTGACCCAATCGATTAAACTTGGCTGTATCCGCATCGAGGAGCAAGCCGCGTTCCTTTAAATCTTTAATACGTTGAACAAGAGCTTTGTGGGGTGTTTTTCCCTGAAATTTCAGCTCGCTCGCGCATTGTCTTAGGTTGCCGGTCGTATCCGTGCGAACGACTTTTATGATGGTGTCATCCGGTATATTATCGATTGATTCGCGACCTAATTGCTTAAATTTTTTAGTGTCTTCATCCGTTAACAATCAGCGTTCTTTTAAATCTTTAATGCGCGGGACAAGACCTGTAGCTGGGCTTCTTCCGCGGAAATTCAATTTACGTGCGCATTGCGTCAGGCTACCGGTTTTATCGGCGCGAACGGCCTCGATAATGCTTTCATCGGTGATTTGCGGTTTTCTTCCCATGGCACCGTTATATATTTTATCCTTAAAGAATACAAGACATTTTTTGTTTTAGGGTCAAAACATTAACCTATCGCAACACCTAATAAAATTATCTTAAATCGTTAAAATACCAGTTGACCTGTGGGTCGGTATACCGTATAAACCGCATCAACCTTTACCGGGAAATGGCGGTAGTGCCGTGTTTTGACTGAAAACAAAGCATTAAACGCATTTCTCAAACATAAAGACAGCATCGCCGGGAACTACTTCAGTTTTCCACAAGTAGCACTTGGTCTTGTTAGTTATATTGTTTGTTGCATCGGCAAAGGGTGAGTCCAGGGACTTTCGGGTCTTTAGGAAACGCCAAGGTAGCGATGCAGACATTGGGGCAGGATTTTAAATCGCAAAGTTATTTTGCGTATGCCCGCGTTGTCTGTTTATTTATCTTTACGCGATTCCTTCAAAAATTTGGTCTCTGGCGGCTTCAAGCGATTGGAGCAGGGTTTTAATTTTGTTTTTAAACAACAAGAGGCGGTTTGATACATGCCAACGATTAACCAACTGATACGCAAAGGCCGCAAAGTGCCGAGCTATCGCAATACCGTTCCGGCGCTGGAAGCATGCCCGGAAAAACGCGGCGTTTGTACCCGTGTTTACACCACGACCCCGAAAAAGCCGAACTCGGCTTTGCGTAAAGTCGCTCGTATTCGTCTGACCAATGGTCACGAAGTTACAGCGTACATTCCGGGCGAAGGCCACAACTTGCAAGAACACTCCGTGGTCTTGATCCGTGGCGGCCGTGTAAAGGATTTGCCAGGCGTGCGTTATCACATCGTTCGTGGTTCCTTGGATACGCAAGGCGTCAAAGATCGCAAACAACAGCGCTCGAAATACGGCGCGAAACGTCCGAAGTAAGATCAGGAGCAGAAGAATATGTCCCGTCGCAGAAAAGCAGAGCGCAGAGAAGTTACCCCGGATCCGAAATTCGGAAACTTGCAATATGCCCGTTTCATCAATCGTTTGATGTACCAAGGCAAAAAATCGCAAGCGGAAACCATTTTTTATGGCGCGCTTGATATCGTGGCCGCGAAAACCAAACGCAACCCGCAAGAAGTTTTCGCCGAAGCGATCGACAACATCCGTCCAAGCATGGAATTGAAATCCCGCCGCGTCGGTGGCGCTACATACCAAGTTCCAACCGAAGTCCGTTTCGATCGTTCGGTCGATTTGGGTCAACGTTGGATCATCGTCGCATCGCGCGGCCGTGGCGATAAAACCATGGACAGCCGTTTGGCGAACGAAATCATGGATGCCGCGCAAAATCGCGGCGCCGCCGTGAAAAAACGCGAAGAAACCCACAAAATGGCCGAAGCCAACCGCGCATTCGCCCACTTGAAATGGGGCGCTTAATCAATAAGTGCTGAGTTAGGTTTAGGTTAGAGAAAATATAAAAGGTAATTAGAGAATAAAATGGCAAGAACGACACCATACGATAAATATAGAAACATCGGCATTTGCGCACACATCGACGCGGGTAAAACCACGACGACGGAACGTATTCTCTATTATACCGGTAAATCCTATAAAATCGGCGAAGTGCACGAAGGCACCGCGACGATGGACTGGATGGAACAAGAACAAGAACGCGGCATTACGATTACATCGGCTGCGACCACTTGCTTCTGGCGCGACCATCGCATCAACATTATCGACACGCCTGGCCACGTTGACTTTACAATCGAAGTCGAACGTTCCATGCGCGTTCTCGACGGCGCAGTCACCGTATTCGACTCGGTTGCCGGTGTTGAACCGCAATCCGAAACCGTATGGCGCCAAGCGGACAAATATAATGTTCCGCGTATTTGCTTTGTCAATAAAATGGATCGTATCGGCGCGGACTTCTATCGCTGCGTTGAAGAAATCACCACCAAATTGGGCGCAAAACCAATCGTCACCCAATTGCCGGTCGGTATCGAAAACGATTTCAACGGCATGATCGATTTGATCAAAATGAAATATGTTTTCTGGGATAAAGAAACCGCGCTTGGTGCGAAATACGACACCGCCGAAATCCCAGCCGACATGGTTGCAAAAGCCAAAGAATGGCGCACCAAGATGATCGAAGGCATCATCGATATGGACGATGCCGCTTTGGAAAAATATTTGAATGGCGAAGAGCCAAACGAAGAAACCATCAAAAAATGTCTGCGCAAAGGCACTACCACATTTACATTTGTTCCGGTCATTTGCGGCGCGGCGTTCAAAAACAAAGGCGTTCAACAATTGCTCGATGCGATTGTCGATTATTTGCCATCGCCGCTGGAAATCAATAACGGTGAAGTTAAAGGCACCTTGCCAGATTCCGAAGACGAAGTGTCCGTGAAGCGTTTGGATGAAATGCCTTTCTCCGGCCTTGCATTTAAAATTATGAACGATCCGTTCGTAGGCTCTCTGACGTTTGTGCGCGTTTACACCGGCGTTCTCGAAGGCGGCTCGTACGCCTTGAATTCGACCAAAGATCAACGCGAGCGCGTTGGCCGTATGTTGCTTATGCACGCGAACACCCGTGAAGATATCAAAGAAGCGCGCGCTGGCGATATTATCGCATTGGCCGGTTTGAAATCGACCACCACCGGCGACACGCTTTGCAACCCAGATAAACCGATCATCTTGGAACGTATGATTTTCCCTGAACCGGTTATCGAAGTTGCCGTCGAACCGAAATCCAAAGCCGACCAAGAGAAAATGGGCGTCGCTTTGTCGCGTTTGGCACAAGAAGATCCATCTTTCCGCGTCACCTCGGACCAAGAATCCGGCCAGACCATCATCAAAGGTATGGGCGAATTGCACTTGGAAATTCTGGTTGATCGCATGAAACGCGAATTCAAAGTCGAAGCAAACGTGGGCGCTCCGCAAGTTGCGTACCGCGAAACTATCGGCAAAAAATATACCGAAGATTACACCCACAAAAAACAATCGGGCGGTTCGGGCCAATATGCGCGCGTTATTATCGATTTCGAACCATTGCCACCAGGTTCTGGTTTCGTATTCGAAGCCAAAATTACCGGCGGTTCGGTGCCACGCGAATATATTCCTGGCGTTGAAAAAGGTTTGAATTCCGCGCGTGATAACGGTGTTATCGCCGGATTCCCGATGATCGATTTCAAAGCAACTTTGACAGACGGCGCGTATCACGATGTCGACTCGTCCGCTTTGGCGTTCGAAATTGCTGCCCGTGCGGCGTTCCGCGAAGGTATCGCCGCCGCTTCCCCGAAACTGCTCGAGCCTGTGATGCGCGTCGAAGTGGTAACGCCGGAAGATTATATGGGCGATGTAATCGGCGACTTGAACAGCCGCCGCGGCCAAATCACCGGCATGGATCAACGCGGCAATGCTCGCGTCGTGAATGCGATGGTGCCGTTGGCGTCGATGTTCGGTTATGTCAACACGTTGCGTTCCATGTCTCAGGGCCGCGCGCAGTACAGCATGCATTTCGACCACTATGAAACAGTGCCGAATGCCATTTCCGATGAAGTCAAAGCTAAGTACGCATAAGGTTTGAAGGTAGTAGGGTAACTAGAGTTTAAAAATTTTTTGAAGGAGTAGACCATGACGAAAGAAACATTTAACAGAGCGAAACCGCACGTGAACGTCGGCACCATCGGTCACATCGACCATGGTAAAACCACGACCACAGCGGCCTTGACCGCGGTATCGAATGCCGTCGGTTACATGAAAGGCGGCGCGATTTCTTATGATCAAGTTGCAAAAGCTTCGGAAAAAGACGGCCGTCGCGATTCGACCAAGATCATCACGATCGCAACCAGCCACGTTGAATATGAATCCGAAAAACGCCACTACGCTCACGTAGATTGCCCAGGCCACGCCGATTATGTTAAAAACATGATCACCGGCGCAGCACAGATGGACGGTGCGATTCTGGTTGTTTCTGCGGTTGACGGCCCTATGCCACAAACCCGCGAACACGTATTGTTGGCCCGTCAGGTTGGCGTTCCTAAAATCGTCGTTTACTTGAACAAAGTGGACTTGGTTGACGATCCGGAATTGCTCGACCTGGTTGAAATGGAAATCCGCGATCTGTTGAACAAATATCAATTCGAAGGCGACAAAACCCCGATCGTTCGCGGTCAGGCGAAAGCGGCTTTGGAAAATCCAACCGACGGCAAAGCCAACGAAGGTATCATCAATTTGTTGAAAGCTTTGGATGAATGGATTCCAATGCCACAACGCGACATCGACAAAGCATTCTTGATGCCAGTTGAAGACGTATTCTCGATCTCCGGCCGCGGTACTGTTGTTACCGGTCGTGTAGAACGTGGTATCGTAAAAGTCGGCGACGAGATCGAAATCATCGGTTTGCGTCCAACCATTAAAACCATCGTTACTGGCGTTGAAATGTTCCGCAAATTGCTGGACAAAGGTCAGGCTGGCGACAACGTGGGCGTATTGCTTCGCGGCACGAAACGGGAAGAAGTCGAGCGTGGCCAAGTTTTGGCAGCTCCAGGCTCCATCACCCCGCACTCTAAATTCAAAGCCGAAGCGTACATCTTGAACAAAGAAGAAGGCGGCCGTCATACTCCGTTCTTCTCGAACTATCGTCCGCAATTCTATTTCCGTACCACCGACGTAACCGGCCATGTCGTGTTACCAGCGGGTACCGAGATGGTAATGCCTGGCGACAACATTTCGATGGAAGTGCACTTGATCACTCCAATCGCAATGGACGAAGGATTGCGTTTCGCGATCCGCGAAGGCGGCAAAACCGTCGGCGCCGGCGTCGTTGTGAAAATTATCGAGTAGGTAAAGGGTTAACCGGGTGCCTGGAAAACCAGGCATCCGGAAAACTAATAAATAGAGGCAAGGGAAAATGGAAAACCAAAATATACGTATCCGCATTAAGTCTTTCGATCACAGGGGTCTAGAAGCC
>CAZYJI010000009.1:0-36636 GCA_964647725.1 uncultured Alphaproteobacteria bacterium | reverse complement strand
CCACCGCCAACAGAACTGGCGCGCGGGTGCGTGGTCCTATTCCTATGCCGACCAGAATCGAACGTTTCACTGTGAACCGTTCGCCGCACGTTGACAAAAAATCTCGCGATCAATTCGAAATCCGCACTCATTTGCGTGTTTTGGACATCGTCGAGCCAACCCCGCAAACCATCGATGCTTTGATGAAGCTTGATCTGGCTGCTGGTGTGGACGTGCAGATCAAATTATTGGCCGCTGCTTAATAGAATAAGTATTTAGGGATTAAAGACCATGCGTACTGGTTTAATTGCGAAGAAATTGGGGATGACCCGTTGGTACACTGAAGATGGCATTCACGTGCCGGTTACGGTGTTGCATATCGATAATTGCGAAGTTGTCGGTCAACGTTCGGTTGAAAAAAATGGCTATACCGCTGTTCAATTGGGCATCGGTACCCGCAAAGTGAAAAACGTCAGCAAAAGCTTGCGTGGTCAGTTTGCCGCCGCCAAAACCGAACCAAAAGCCAAATTGGTCGAATTCCGCGTGGCTCCGGAAAATATGTTGAATATCGGCGATAAATTATCGGCCGAACATTTCGTCATCGGTCAATTCGTGGACATTGCCGGTATTTCGATCGGCCGCGGTTTCCAAGGTCCGATGAAGCGTCACAACTTCGCTGGTTTGAAAGCAACGCACGGTGTGTCGATTCGTCACCGTTCGCACGGTTCGACCGGTCAACGCCAAGATCCAGGCCGCGTATTCAAGAACAAACGCATGGCCGGTCACATGGGCGATGTGCGCGTAACTGCAGAAAATTTAAAAGTGATCAATACCGATGCCGGTGAAAATATCATCATGGTCAAAGGTTGCATACCTGGCGCCGAAGGCAGCTATGTATTGATCCGTGATGCGATTAAAAAAGCAGCTCCAAAAGATGCGCCGAAACCGGCAGCATTGAAAACGGCTGCGGCGTAAGGATTAGGGTGAAGTCATGCAATTGAATGTAACGACATTAGACAATAAATCCGCAGGTCAAATCGACCTGAAGGACACGGTGTTCGCTTTGACCCCGCTGCGCAAAGATATTATGGCCCGCGTGATCAACTGGCAATTATCCAAACGCCAGGCTGGCACGCACAAAACCAAAGAAATCGGCGATGTTTCCGGCCGCAAGGCGAAACCATGGGCGCAAAAAGGCACTGGCCGCGCGCGTCAAGGTTCTTTGCGTTCTCCTCAGTTCCGTGGCGGTGCTACCATCTTCGGTCCGGTGGTTCGTTCGC
Organism: uncultured Alphaproteobacteria bacterium; assembly: GCA_964647725.1. Taxonomy (GTDB): domain Bacteria; phylum Pseudomonadota; class Alphaproteobacteria; order SHNJ01; family SHNJ01; genus SHNJ01. The sequence continues at coordinate 35,377 of CAZYJI010000009.1, read as the reverse complement.
ACGCTTTCGATTTGCCGAAAAAATTCCGCGCTTTGGGTTTGAAAATGGCTTTGTCGGCCAAAGCAGCCGAAGGCAAATTGGTTGTGGTTGATTCCGATCAATTGAAAGACGCGAAAACATCGTCCGTATCGAAATTCTTCGATCAATTGGGCGTGAAAAGCGCTTTGTTCATCGGCGGAGAAAAATTGAACGATAATTTCGTCAAAGCCGCATCGAACGTGAAAAATTTCGACGCATTGCCGCAAGTTGGCATCAATGTGTACGACATTTTGCGCCGCGACACTTTGATTTTGACCAAAGATGCAGTCGATCATTTGCACACCCGTTTGGGCGCAGCGAAAAAAGCCAAAGCCGCGAAATCGGTCAAGGCGAAACCAACTGCAAAAACGGCTAAAGGAGAATAATCATGGCGACTAAAAAAGAAAACACCGTGAAAAAATCCGCAGCTCCAACCATTAGTCGTGAAAAAGCTTTGGGCCTGTTGCGTCGTCCGGTAATCACCGAAAAAGCGACCCGTGGCAGCGAACATAACCAAGTTTCTTTCTTTGTGCCGATCAGCGCAACGAAACCGGAAATCAAATCCGCGGTTGAAATTTTGTTCAAAGTAAAAGTCACCGGCGTCAATACCTCGGTATTGAAAGGCAAACAGAAATTTTTCCGTGGTCGCATCGGCGAACGTTCGGATAAGAAAAAAGCGATCGTTACATTGGCCGAAGGTCAAACGATCGATATCACCACAGGGATTTAAGGATCATTAGAGGCGACAATGGCATTAAAAACATATAATCCGGTTACCCCAACCCAGCGTCACTTGATCAATTTGGATCGCAGTGGACTTTGGAAAGGCAAACCAGTCAAAACTTTGACCGCTGGCAAACATTCGACCGGCGGCCGTAACAGCAATGGCCGCATCACGTCGCGTCATCGTGGCGGCGGTCATAAACAAGCGTATCGTATTATCGATTTCAAACGCACCAAGTTTGATATCGAAGCAACGGTGGAGCGTATTGAGTACGATCCAAACCGCACTGCGTTCATCGCCTTGATCAACTATGTTGACGGCGAACAGGCTTATATTTTGGCGCCGCAGCGCTTGCAAGTTGGCGACAAAGTTGTTGCCGGCGAGCGCGTCGATCCAAAACCGGGGAACGCGATGCCAATGAAAAATATGCCGATCGGTACGATCATGCATAATATCGAATTGAAACCAGGCAAAGGCGGCCAAATGGCCCGTTCCGCCGGTGCGTTCGTTCAATTGGTTGGCCGCGATCAAGGCATGGCACAATTGCGCATGGCGTCTGGTGAAATGCGTTTGGTCAATGCCGATTGCATGGCGACCGTTGGCGCAGTTTCGAATCCGGACGAGAAAAACTTGGTTATCGCCAAAGCCGGCCGTCAACGCTGGTTAGGCAACCGTCCACATGTTCGCGGTATCGCAATGAACCCGGTCGATCACCCGCATGGTGGCCGTACCAATGGCGGTAAGCATTGGGTTACCCCATGGGGCATTTCGTGTAAAGGCAAGAAAACGCGGCACAATAAATCGACGGATCGTTTTATCATTCGCCGTCGCAACAGCAAGATTGAGTCGCAGTAGTTAGGAAAAAGGGAGTATACATCGTGGCACGTTCAGTTTGGAAAGGTCCGTTTGTCGCTGGTTATCTGCTGAAGAAAGCAGAAAAAGCGAAATCGTCCGGCCGCAAGGAAGTGATTAGAACTTGGTCTCGCGCTTCGACCATTTTGCCGCAATTCGTCGGTTTAACTTTCGGCGTGCATAACGGTCATAAATTTATTCCGGTGTTGGTCACCGAAAATATGGTTGGTCATAAATTCGGCGAATTCGCCTTGACCCGTAATTTCAGCGGCCATACGCCAGCGGACAAATCCGCTTCGAAAGCTTCTGAGTAATAGGTAGTTAACATGTCAAAAAAAGCAAAAGCACGGGCCCTGGCCCCAACCGAATCGAAAGCGATCTCTAAAAATTTGCGCGTATCTCCGCGTAAATTGAATTTGGTGGCGCAAACCATTCGTGGCAAAAAAATTGCAACCGCCCTGCAACAATTGACCTTCTCGCCGAAACGTATCGCGTTGGATGTCAAAAAATGTCTGCAATCGGCGGTGGCCAATGCTGAAAATAATCAGCAATTGGATATCGATCGTTTGGTCGTGAAAGAAGCCTATGTTGGCGTTTCGTTCGCGATGCGTCGTTTTCATGCTCGTGGCCGTGGCCGCGCCAGCCCGGTTATCAAGCCTTTTGCGCATTTAACCGTCGTTGTGGCAGAGCAAGAAAAACAAGCGAAAAGTTCGGGCAAAACCCAAACCAATAAAGAGAGTGCATAATGGGACAAAAGACTAATCCAATCGTCATGCGTTTAGGCATCAATCGGGCACATGATTCCCGTTGGTACGCCACAAAAACTTTCGCGGGCTTGCTCGAAGAAGATTTTGCATTGCGCGCCTATGTGGTGGAAAAATTGGGCGATGCCGCCGCGATCAGTCGCGTGGTTATCGAACGTCTGACTAAACGCGTGCGCATCACGATTTACAGCGGCCGTCCTGGCGTCATTATCGGCAAAAAAGGCGAAGGCATCAAATCGCTGCAAAAAGATTTGGAAAAGATAACCAAAGACGAAGTGAACATCAATTTGGTCGAAATCCGTAAACCGGAAGTCGATGCGAAATTGGTCGCCGAGTCGATTGCACAGCAGTTAGAGCGCCGTATCGCGTTCCGCCGTGCGATGAAGCGCGCCGTACAAAACGCAATGCGTTTGGGCGCGTTGGGTATTCGTATTAATTGCTCCGGCCGTTTGGGCGGCGCTGAGATCGCGCGTATGGAATGGTATCGCGAAGGCCGCGTGCCTTTGCACACATTACGTGCGGATATCGATTTTGCACGGGCAGAAGCCGAAACAACAATGGGCATTTGCGGCGTAAAAGTTTGGATTTTCAAAGGCGAGATCATGGAAAACGATCCGCTGGCATCTGAAAAACGCAACGCTGACACCCGTCCGGCAACAACGACTGCCTAAGGATTTGGATTAAAGGAACGAAGCTATGTTATCACCGAAGAAGACAAAATATAGAAAAGCCATGAAAGGCCGCGTTAAAGGCATGGCCAAGGGCGGCTTTACGCTGGCTCACGGCGCTTATGGTTTGAAATCGCTGGAACCGGGCCGTTTGAACGCCCGCGAAATCGAAGCGGCACGCCGTGCTTGCGCGCGTGAAACCAAACGCCAAGGCAAAATGTGGTTGCGCATTTTCCCGGATGTTCCGGTATCGCGCAAACCAGCCGAGGTGCGCATGGGTTCGGGTAAAGGAAGCCCGGAATATTGGATGTGCCGTATTAAACCGGGCCGCATCTTGATTGAATTGGACGGTGTTCCAGCGGCAGTTGCCAAACGTGCGTTTGAACTCGCGTCGGCGAAATTGTCGATTAAAACGAAAATGGTTGTGCGGATCGGCGAAGCCGATATTCACGGCTAAGGGAATTGGGTGAAGTCATGAGCAAAATTGCGGATGTAAGAACAAAGTCGGACGACGAATTGAGCCAGATCATTACCGATCTGTCGAAAGAAGCGTTCAATTTGCGTTTTCAAAAAACCGGCGGACAGCTGGAAAATGTAACGCGTCCACGCCTGGTTCGCAAAGAATTGGCCCGCGCCAAAACCGCTTTGCGGGAACGCGCATTGGGATTGAATTACGCAACCGCCGCGAAAGCCGGCAAAGCGAAAAAACCGGCGGCTAAAACAGCCAAGAAAAAAGCGAGTTAGGGAGTAAATTATGCCAAAACGCATATTAACAGGCGAAGTGGTAAGCAAATCGGGCAGCAAAACCGTAAAGGTAAAAGTCACCCGCCGCGTGCCGCATCCGAAATACAAAAAAATCGTCACGCTGACCAAAAATTATGCGGCGCATGACGAGAACAACCAATTTAACGTTGGCGACAAAGTGCGCATTCAAGAATGCCGCCCATTGTCGGCGACCAAACGCTGGCAAGTATTGACCGCGGCCTAAGCCGTTGTTGGAAAACCAGTAAGAAATAGTGAAATAGAGGTAGTGTCATGATTCAACATATGAGTAACTTAGAAGTCGCCGATAATTCCGGTGCACGCAAAGTCCGCTGCATCAAAGTATTGGGCGGTTCCAAGCGCCGTTATGCCCAGGTCGGCGATATCATCGTGGTTGCGATTCGCGACGCTATTCCAAAAGGCAAAGTGAACAAAGGCGATGTGCACAAAGCCGTTATCGTTCGTACCGCAGCGCCGATCAAACGCGCGGATGGTTCGGTGATTCGTTTTGATACTAACGCCGCTGTATTGGTTACTGAACAAGGTGATCCGATCGGCACGCGTATCTTTGGACCGGTTACTCGGGAACTGCGTTCCAAAAACTTCATGAAAATCATCTCGTTGGCACCGGAAGTGCTATAGGGGTTGGGGGAATTATGACTACGATTGCAAAAAAATTAAAAGTTAAAAAAGGCGACAACGTGATCGTCTTGACCGGCAAGGACAAAGGCAAAACGGGCGAAGTTTTGCGTATCTTGCGCGAAGAAAACCGCGCCATCGTTCGCGGCGTGAATGTTGTTAAAAAACATCAACGCCCAAGCGCAGCTGGTGCTGGCGGCATTGTTGAAAAAGAATTGTCGATTCATATTTCCAACATCGCGTTGGCCGATCCAAAAAATGGCAAGGCAACCCGTGTTGGTTATAAAGTAAAAGATGGCAGCAAAATCCGTTTCGCAAGAAAATCGGGTGAAGCCATCGATACCGTTTCAAAGGCAGGATAAGATATCATGACAAAAACTAACGCAGCATCGGCCCCAAGGCTGAAATCGGAATATAAAAGCGCCGTTATCAAGAAATTGATGGACGAGTTTGGTTATGGCAACGTAATGGAAGTGCCGAAATTGACCAAAATCGTGGTTAATATGGGTATCGGCGAAGGCACCCAAGATCAAAAACGCGTTTTAAAAGCGGCGGAAGAATTGGGCCTGATCACCGGACAAAAAGCGATTTTGACCAAATCGAAAAAATCGATTGCGACCTTTAAATTACGCCAAAATTTGGCGATCGGTTGCAAAGTCACTTTGCGCAAAGAAAGAATGTGGGAATTCTTGGATCGTTTGATCAACATCGCATTGCCACGCGTGCGCGATTTCCGCGGCGTGTCGAGCAAAAGTTTCGATGGACGCGGCAATTACTCGCTGGGTCTAAAAGAACAATTCGTGTTCCCAGAAATCAATTATGACAAAGTGGAACATGTGCAAGGTATGGATATTGTAATTTGCACCACCGCGAAAACGGACAAAGAAGCCAAAGCATTGCTGAAAGCTTTTAACATGCCGTTTTTCAACTAAAGATTTAGGACTAAAGGAAAGAGCAACATGGCAAAAACCAGTTCGATTTACAGAAACAAGAAGCGCCGCAAAATGTCGAAACAGCAGGCCCCAAAACGCGCCAAATTAAAGGCGATAGTAATGGACAAATCGCTGTCGTTCGAAGAACGTTTTGAAGCGCAATTGAAACTGTCGGCTTTGCCGCGCAACGGATCGAAAATCCGTATTCGCAATCGTTGCTGGTTTTCCGGACGTTCGCGCGCGACATACCGCCGTTTCGGTTTATCGCGTTTGGCATTGCGCCAGTTCGGCACAGATGGTTTGATTCCCGGCTTGGTAAAATCCAGCTGGTAATTAGGGATAAGGTTTAGGGTTTAGGTTTATTAATCGAGGATAAGACAATGGCTTTAATTGATCCTTTAAGTGATATGCTAACACGGATTCGCAACGGCCAGAAAGCCAAGCAAACGGCTATTCTGTGCCCAGCATCCAACTTGCGCAAAAACGTTTGCGAAGTGATGCAACGCGAAGGCTACATCCGTGGCTTCAAACTGGAGGAAGCGGAAGGCAAAAAGCAACTCAAGATCGAGTTGAAATACGCCGACGGTCAACCGGTAATAAAAGAAATCCGCCGCGTATCGCGTCCGGGCCGCCGCATTTACAGCGGCATCAAGACACTGAAACCAGTCTACAACGGACTTGGTATTTCGATCTTATCGACGCCAAAAGGCGTGATGTCGGATATCGAAGCTCGCGCGGCCAATGTTGGCGGCGAAGTATTGTGCTGCGTATTCTAGGGAATAAGGGGTAAGTATTATGTCACGCGTCGGTCAAAAACCAATCACTTTGCCAGCAGGCGTTGAAGCCGTGGTAAATGAACGCACTTTGAAAATCAAAGGCAAAGGCGGCGAGCTGTCGATGATTGTATCGCCATTGATTCAAGTGAAAAAAGAAGGCAACGTCCTTACATTCACGCCAGTCAATAAAACCAAGCAAGCGCGCATGGATTGGGGCACAACCCGTTCCAAAGCCAACAGTATCGTCAAAGGCGTTACCGAAGGCTTCAAGCAAAAAATGCAATTGCAAGGCGTCGGTTATCGTGCCGAAATGAAAGGCAAGACTTTGTCGATGAAAGTCGGCCATAGCCATGAAGATAATTTCACCCCGCCAACCGGCGTGAACGTGAAAGTGGATAAACAAACTGATATTGAAATCAGTGGCGCAGACAAGCAAGCCGTCGGCCAATTCGCCGCCCAATTGCACCTGACCAAACCGCCAGAGCCGTACAAAGCCAAAGGCGTGCATTACGAAGGTCAGGAAGTCGAACGCAAAGAAGGCAAAAAGAAGTAAGGTGTAATTATGTCAGCAGCAAAAAAATTGGCCTTGCGCCGCAAAACCCGCAACCGTTTCAGCTTGGCAAGAAAATCTGCCGGCCGTTTACGCTTGTCGGTTCACCGTTCGGGTAATCACCTTTATCTGCAAGTGATCGACGACATCAAAGGTCAAACTTTGGTTTCCGCATCCAGCTTGGATAAAGATTTGAAAACCAAATTGAAAACCGGCGGCAACGTCGATTCGGCCAAGCAAGTCGGCTTGCTCTTGGGTCAACGCGCCGTAAAAGCGGGCATTACCGAAGTCGTGTTTGACCGCGGTTTATATCGTTATCATGGCCGGGTGAAATCCTGTGCCGAAGGCGCGCGCGAAGGCGGCTTGAAATTCTAATTAGGGGTAAGACACAATGACCGAAACAGAAGTGAAAACCAATATTGTCGCCCCGGGCGGCGAAGCCGAAGGCGAAGAAGGCCGTAAAGGCCGTCGTGGCCGTGGCCGTGGTGGTCAAGGCGGGCGTCGCGAAGGCCGCGAGCGGGAACGCGAGCGCGAAGAAGACACAGGCGAAATTCAAAAGCCGGTTTATATCGGCCGCGTGTCCAAAACCGTAAAAGGCGGTAAGCGCTTTTCGATCGCAGCATTGGTTGTCGTCGGTGATGGCAAAGGCCGCATCTGTTACGGCAAAGGCAAAGCAAAAGAAGTTCAAGACGCGATGCGTAAAGCGGTTGACCAAGCTCGCCGCAATATGATTCGCATTCCACTCCGCGATGGTCGCACGATTCATCATGATGTGTTCGGCAAATTCGGCGCAGGTAAAGTGCATTTGCGCACAGCCCCGGCCGGTACCGGTATTATCGCCGGCGGTCCGATGCGCGCAATGTTTGAAGCCTTGGGCGTTTCCGACGTTGTTGGAAAATCCTTGGGATCGTCGAATCCGCATAACATGGTCCGCGCGACCTTGGCGGCATTGACCCAAACCAATTCGCCACGCGCCATTGCGGCACGTCGCAACAAAAAAGTGAACGAGATTTTGCCAGGCGCACGCCAGGCGGATGTATCGGCATAACGAGAAGGTTTTAAGCCATGGCTAAAAAACAATTAAAAGTAACGCAAATCGGCAGCCCAATCGGCCGCCAGGCTATTCAAGAAAAAACCTTGATCGGTCTTGGTTTGAACAAACGTCATCGCTCGCGCGTTCTCGAAGATACTCCTTCGGTGCGCGGCATGATCAACAAAGTTAAACATTTGGTGGTCGTAGAGGCTGCTTAATAATCCCATTGTGGGATGGATATAAAGGTGATGTTATGAGACTGAATGAAATTCGCGATAATGAAGGCTCTCACAAGCGCTCTCGCCGTTTGGGCCGTGGTATCGGTTCGGGCCGCGGTAAAACTTGCGGCCGCGGTGGCAAGGGTCAAACTGCGCGTACCGGCGTTCGTTTAAAAGGCTTTGAAGGCGGTCAGATGCCAATTCACCGCCGTTTGCCAAAACGCGGTTTCAACAATCCAAATGCGATGAATTTGATCGAAGTTTCGTTGCGTTTATTGCAACAAGCTTTGGAAGCTGGAAAAATTTCCGCTGGTGCATCGCTCAATGCAGAATCGCTGAAACAAGCTGGCGTGATCAACAAAACCGGTTGCGGCATTCGTTTGCTGGGCCAAGGCGCATTGAAATCAGGCGTTAATATCGAAGTTTATTCCGCAACCGCCGGCGCAAAGGCCGCCGTTGAAAAAGCGGGCGGAAAAGTAACCGAACTCCGCGCCAAACGCGAAGAGCCAAGCAACAGCTTCGCCGCTCGCCGCGCCAAAGCAAAAGAAACTGCTGCAAAGGCCCTTGAAGCCCGCGCAAACACGAAGAAGTAGTTTTTTCTAAGTTTTGAATGCCGGGTATTAGGTTCGTTAACCCTATACTCGGCACTTCTTACTAACAACCACAGAGAGAATCCCAATGGTATCCGCCGCAGAACAATTAACCCAGAACATGAATTTCGGCGTTTTGGCCAAAGCCACCGAATTAAAAAAACGCATTTGGTTCACACTTGGGATTTTGATCATCTATCGCTTGGGTACCTATATTCCATTGCCGGGCATCGATCCGGTGATCATGGCCGATATTTTCAAACGTAATTCCGGCGGCATTTTGGGCATGTTTGATATGTTTTCGGGCGGCGCGGTCAGCCGTATGTCGATTTTCGCCCTCAACATTATGCCTTACATCTCGGCATCGATTATCGTGCAATTATTAACGGCAGTTGTGCCATCTTTCGAAGCAATGAAAAAAGAAGGCGAAGCGGGCCGCAAAAAAATCAATCAATATACACGGTATGGCACGGTATTTTTGGCCGCGATTCAGGCTTATGGTATCGCTGTCGGTTTAGAGGGCATGACCGGTTCGGTCGGTTCCGCCGTTGCCGATCCTGGAATGTTTTTCCGCTTGACCACCGTTATCACCTTAACCGGCGGTACGGTATTTTTGATGTGGATGGGCGAACAAATTACCGCGCGCGGCATCGGCAACGGATCGTCGTTGATCATTTTCGCCGGTATCGTTGCGAACTTGCCATTAGCCTTGGTACATTTGTTGGATCTGGCCCGCACCGGCGCATTGTCGACCGGATTCTTATTATTGTTGATCGTATTATGCGTCGCGGTAATTACCGCGATCGTATTCGTCGAACGCGCGATGCGCCGCATTGTGGTGCAATATCCGCGCCGCCAAGTCGGCAACAGCATGAGCGCTGGCGATTCCAGCTTCTTGCCAATGAAATTGAATACGGCCGGCGTTATCCCGCCGATTTTCGCAAGCTCTTTATTATTGTTGCCACTAACTTTTGCCGGATTCGCCCATGGCGACAGCCCGGAATGGTTGCGCACGATTGCCAGCACGATTGGCCATGGCCAACCTGCTTATATGGCGTTGTACGCTTTGTTGATTATTTTCTTTGCGTTTTTCTATACCGCGATCGTTTTCAATCCTGCTGAAACCGCAGAAAATTTGCGCAAGTACGGCGGATTTATTCCAGGTATTCGTCCAGGCGCGACCACCGCGAATTATTTGGATTATGTATTGACGCGTATTACGGTTTTGGGATCTTTGTATTTGGCCGCGGTCTGTTTGTTGCCGGAATTTTTGATCGCCGAATATTCCTTGCCATTTTATTTGGGCGGTACTTCTTTGTTGATCGTTGTATCGGTTACCATGGACACAGTTGCACAAATCAACGCGCATTTGATTCAACATCAATATGAAGGCTTGATCAAAAAAGCCAAATTGCGGGGCCGCAAGTGAACATAATTTTGCTCGGCCCGCCAGGGGCGGGCAAAGGTACCCAGGCCAGAATTTTACAAGAAAAATTCGGCCTGATTCAAATTGCCACCGGCGACATGCTGCGGGAACATATCAAACATCACACCGATCTCGGCCAGCTCGCGCAAAATTATATGAACCAAGGCCAATTGGTTCCCGATTTAGTCGTCATTCAAATGATCGAATCGCGTATCAGCGAACCTGATGCCAAAAACGGATTTATTCTGGATGGTTTCCCGCGCACCGTCGCGCAGGCTGAAGCACTAGATAAAATGTTGGGTCGTAAAAAATTGAAATTGGATCATGTCATCGAAATGAAAGTCGATGAAGAAGAATTGGTCAAACGCATTGCTGGACGTTATACCTGCGCTGCTTGCGGCGAAGGCTATCACGACGAATTTAAAAAACCGCATAAAGAAGGCGTTTGCGATAAATGCGGTTTCGCCCAATTCACCCGCCGCGAAGACGACAAGGCCGAAACGGTCCGCAAACGGCTCGAAGCTTTCCGCGCCCAAACTGCACCGATCTTGCCATATTACCAATCCAAAGGCGTTTTAAAGACCGTGGATGGCATGGATGAAATCGATATTGTTTCGAAACATATCGATCAGATGTTGGCGGCATAATAATCCTAAAAGGATACAATTTAAGCCCAGTTTTAGAGCCATTTTTTCAGTAGTGCCGCCAGTCATACAAAAACAAAATTACCTGATAAAACTTGTGGATAAGTAGTTGACGGGCCAGTCAAAATCGCTATAATCCGCCGTTCCTGGGCTGGGACTGTCTGGCGCAGGAGGATTTGTTTTGTAAAAACAACAAGTTACAAGAACAAAAAAAGTCAAAATATTTGAAGGAGTCAGGGGCATGGCCCGTATTGCAGGTGTAAATATTCCAACTCAAAAACGCGTCGTTATTGCGCTGCGTTATATCTATGGCATCGGTCCAAAAAACGCCGTGACGATTTGCGACAAAGTCGGCATCCCGCACACAAAACGCGTTATGGAATTGTCCGATGAAGAAGTTTTGAAAATTCGTCAAGCGATCGACGAAGGCGACGACGCCGTCGAAGGTGATCTGCGCCGCGAAGTTTCGATGAATATCAAACGCAAGCAAGATATCGGATCTTACCAAGGCAAACGCCATGCAAAACGTTTACCGGTTCGCGGTCAACGCACGCACACAAACGCCCGCACGCGCAAAGGCAAACGTATCGCGATCGCCGGCAAGAAAATGGTAACGAAGTAACGGCATAAAAAATGCCGTTATCCCGAGCGGTAAGCGCGAGGGATCTCCGGCAAGAAGAATGAAGAATAAAGGACAATAAAATGGCAGAACCAGCAACAGCCACTCGCGTTAAACGCAAAGAAAGAAAAAACATCGCCACAGCAGTGGTGCATGTTAACGCGACGTTTAACAACACCATCATCACTATCAGCGATCAACAAGGCAACACCATTGCTTGGTCGTCTTCTGGAACCAAAGGTTTCAAAGGTTCGCGTAAATCGACGCCGTACGCGGCGCAGATCGCAGCCGAAGACGCAGGCCGCAAGGCACAAGAACATGGCGTTCGCACCGTGTCGATTTTGGTAAAAGGTCCAGGCGCTGGCCGTGAATCGGCATTGCGCGCATTGCAATCGGTTGGTTTCGGTATCACGTCGATCAAAGACATTACACCGATCCCGCACAATGGTTGCCGTCCGCCAAAACGCCGCCGCGTGTGATTTAGTTTTTTGGTAAAGCCCGTGGGGTGGGTCTGTCGCAACCACGGGTTTTCATTGTTTAACATCGCATTTCTCGACAGACCCAGAAATGCGGAGTTAGTTGGAAGTACGCATGTTACAAAAAAATTGGCAAGCTTTGATTAAGCCGGATAAATTGAATATCGAGCCAGGTGTTGACCCGGCCCGCACCGCAACCGTTGTCGCCGAACCATTAGAACGTGGTTTTGGTTTGACCATGGGCAACGCATTGCGCCGCATTTTATTGTCGTCGCTGCAAGGCGCCGCCATCACCGCCGTTCAAATCGAAGGCGTGTTGCATGAATTCTCGGCGATCCCAGGCGTTCGCGAAGACGTTACCGATATTATTTTGAATTTGAAATCGGTTGGATTGCGCATGTTTGGCGAAGGTCCAAAACGCATGCGTTTGTCCGGTACTGGCCCAGGCGAAATTACCGCCGGCATGATCGAAACCGGTCACGATATCGAAATCATGAATCCAGAATTGGTAATCTGCACCTTGGATAAAGGCGCGAAAATCATGATGGAATTGACGGTAACGACCGGCAAAGGTTATGTGCCCGCCGCCGACAGCCGCGCCGAAGATGCGCCGATTGGTTTGATTCCAATCGATGCGATCTACAGCCCGGTTCGCAAAGTATCGTACAAGGTGGAAAACACCCGCGTCGGTCAACGCACCGATTATGATAAATTGTCCATGACGCTCGAAACAAACGGCGCCGTCAGCCCTGAAGACGCTGTCGCTTATGCCGCGCGCATCATGCAAGACCAATTGCAATTGTTCATCAATTTCGAAGAACCAACCGCCATCGTCGAAGCCGAAAAAGGCGTCGATCTGCCGTTCAACCGCAACTTGTTGCGCCGCGTGGACGAATTGGAATTGTCGGTTCGTTCCGCCAACTGTTTGAAAAACGACAACATCGTTTACATCGGCGATTTGGTGCAAAAATCGGAATCCGAATTGTTGCGCACCCCGAATTTCGGCCGCAAATCTTTGAACGAGATCAAAGAAGTTTTGGGCCAAATGGGTTTGACCTTGGGTATGGAAATCCCAGGTTGGCCGCCGGAAAATATCGAGGAACTCGCCAAGAAATTGGAAGATCCATACTAAGCTTTTAAACTAAGGAAGAAGTGTCATGAGACATAAACTAAAACACCGTATTTTGAACCGCACTGCATCGCACCGTACCGCGATGTTCGAAAATATGGCCAATTCGTTGTTAAAGCATGAGCAAGTGAAAACCACTTTGCCAAAAGCCAAAGAATTGCGTCCATTCGTCGAACGTTTGATTACGCTGGGCAAAAAAGGCGGTTTGCATAACCGTCGCCAAGCCTATGCCGTATTGCGCGACAATGCGATGACTTCGAAACTGTTCGACACGCTGGCCAAACGCTATGGCTCGCGCGCTGGCGGCTATATCCGCATTTTGAAAGCCGGCCATCGTCATGGCGATGCGGCCCCGATGGCGATCATTGAATTGGTTGATCGTGACGTTGCGGCCAAAGGCCAGGATTCCGGTCAAAAAACCGAAACCGCCGCGGCGTAATTTCGCGTTAAATGGTTAAAATTTAAGGGGCAGCATCAACGCTGCCCCTTGTTTTTTTTGCGCTATCAGTCCAATTTATCATTGGAGTTTTTACCATGTTGGCACAATCCAAAGGCATATCGGTCGGGCGGAAATTTACGCCCTTTACCGTCGATCAAGGCGAAATTCAGCAATTGCTGCAAGCCTGGCTGTCGCGCGGATTTTTGGTGCCCGGCGATGCCGCTACCACGGCTGAAATTGCCGGTATAAACCGCGTATTGGTGCCTTATTTCATTTATAACTGCCAAATCGCGGTCGAATGGCGCGGTTATGGCGGTGATTATACCCGTGAAGTCATGTCTTCGGCTGGCGGGGCCACCGAAGTTAAAAAAGTGGTCGATTGGGTCGAACAATCCGGTGTGGTGCAGGATGAATTGCAAGAAACCCGTTTGGGCAGCAAGGATATCGACCGTAATTTGCGCCGGTTTTTCCTGAAATATTCATGGGAAGGCAAACCGGTCGGCGATTGGTCGGATGCCGCCGGCAAACAGGTAAATGCCATCGCCATTCCATTCGATCTTGATGCGCAAAAAATATTTACCCGCGAGTTTCAAGGAAAAATATTCCGTAAAATTGAATCGGAAATTGACAGCTCCGTTCAAGGTGAAGAAAAACGCGGCATTAATTGGCGCCGGTTTTTGGAATACCGTTATTTGGAATTATATGCGCCGTATTATTCGGTAACCTATAAATATCAGGGCAAGGAATACACGCTGACCATCGATGCCACGGAACCGTCCCGTTTAACGGGCAAAAAACCGCGCCGGTCTATTTTCTCGATATTCCGTAAATCGAAATCGGCACCCAATGAGTAACGCGGTAAAATTACAAGTTATCGCCGATGAATCGGGCAGCAGGATCGACCGGCTGTTATTGAAACATTTTCCGCAATTGAATTTCGTGGCGGTGCAGAAATTGCTACGCACTGGACAAGTGCGATTGGATGGCAAGCGCGTAAAACCTGGAGACCGCGTGGAAGAAGGTCAGGAAATCCGTCTGCCGCCGTTTTTACAAAAGGCTGCTTCTGGCGAAGTAAAATCGGAAAAAACCAATGCCATCCCAAAATCGATCCAGGAAAAATTCAAATCGCACATTATGTACGATGACGATTCCATCGTTGTTTTAAATAAATGGTCCGGCCTTGCGGTGCAGGGGGGCAGCAAAACCAATATCCATGTCGATGCGATCAGCGCGGCGGTATATGACCGGAAATTGAAATTGGTGCACCGGTTGGATAAAGATACCAGCGGTGTATTACTGCTTGCTAAAACCGGCAAGGCTGCCGGGCATATAACCCGCGCATTCGCCGATCACGCCACCGACAAAGCTTATTGGGCGATTGTTCAGGGCACCCCCAATCCCAAATCCGGCATTATCAATTTGCCGCTGGCCAAACGATTAAGCAAAACTACCGAAAAAGTCGAAGTCGATCATGAAAATGGCGACGAAGCGGTTACCGAATACCGCACCATGCAAACCCATCCATCCGGATTTGCGTTACTGGAATTAAAACCGATTACCGGCCGCACCCATCAATTGCGCGTGCATTGCGAGGCGATGGGAATGCCGATTTTGGGCGATCCGAAATACGGTGATGCGGCGACCGAAATCCCAGGTTTAAATGGCCCTTTATTATTGCATTTGCATGCGCGGCGGATTACTTTTCCTCATCCCGATTTGGGCGATATCACCATGCGCGCGCCATTACCGGATCATTTCGAGAAAACCATGCAATTTTTTAAATTTAAACCGATAGAAGATATGTAATGGCCAGTTCTAAAATTAAATTCGTGACGTTCGATGTTGATGGCACCATTCTGGACAGCCAGAATATGATCATTAAATGCCTGCAATTGGCTTGCGCGGATTTGGACATCGATTGTTCCGCCCCGCGCAAACAATTATTGTCCGGCGTAGGATTGCCGTTGACCCAGGCGGTTCCAACCGCCTTGCCGCATATTAAACAGGAACAAATCAGCCCATTCGTCGAACGGTTCCGGGCGCATTACGAAGTGTTAAAAGAACAAGTTCTGGAATTGCAGCCATTATTCCCCGGCGCGCTGGAAATGCTGGAAACATTGAAATCCAAGGGATATACGCTGGGCATTTTTACCAGCAAAATGAAATCCGGCTTGGATTCTGTCTTGGACAGCCATAATATCCGCCGCCTGTTTTCCAGCATCAAAACGCCGGATAATGGTCCTGGCAAACCCGATCCTTTTTTATTGAATCAATCCATGGCCGAATTGGGTTTTACGCCGGATCAGACGCTTTTTGTCGGCGACAGCACCTACGATATTTTGGCCGGCCGCGCGGCGAACGCGGGTACGCTGGGCGTTTCCTGGGGGTATCACACGGCGGCGCAATTGCAAGAAGTAGGCGCGCATAAAATGATCGACCGGATGGAGGATTTGATTCCAGCGGTCGAGAATTGGTAATCGATGAAGCGTTTTTACCAAACCGCGCAAGCGGGATATCATGCCAAAGGTTTTTGCGTATGGCTGGATCAGAAAATGGTCCGTACGCCGCAACAACAAACTTTGGATTTGCCCAATGTAATTTTGGCAAAAAAAATAGCCTCTGAATTCACAGCGCAACAAGATGTGATTGTTCCCGCGCAAATGCCGATTACCAGCTGGGCCTTTTCTATCGCCGATCGCATTGCGCCGCGATTGAAAGAAGTGAAAGAAGAAATATTATCCTATGCCGCTGGCGATGCGATTTGTTATTGGGCCGGCCAGCCGGAAAATTTACGTGCTAAGGAAAAGCAGATTTGGGGAGCGATGCTGTCGCGCCTCGAATCCGAAGGCATGAAATTCAATATCTGCCTTGGCCTAAATCGTGCCGATCAACCGGGGGAGTCGATTCAAAAATTGGCCAATGCGATGCAATCCATGGATGCCTGGCATATCGGATTATGGCTGTTTGCCACTAATCTGACCGGATCGGCGTTGGCATCGTATCTATGGCTGAAATCGAATATGAGCGAGGATGAATTTTTTGCAGCCGGTTTTTTGCCGGAAATTTTCCGTTGCGAGCTGGCGGGGGACGATCCCAAACAATCGCCGCACCTTGCGCCAAAATTTCAGTCAATTCAGGAACTGGATTGGATCAAGCATAGTTTGGATCACAAAACCGCCATCGCTGAAATCCATCTTTGGGTTTATGGGCGGGTACAAGGCGTCGGTTTCCGCGCCTGGATGGTGAAATTGGCTGAAAAGCAAGGGTTTTCGGGATTTGTGCGCAATCGCAAGGATGGGCCGGTAGAGACCGTTTTAATAGGGCCGATGACGGCCATCAATCAGGTGATCAAACAATGTCTGCGCGGCCCCGTGCTGGCCAGCGTCGACCGGATTGCGATTAGCGGGTACAAAGAACTTACCGCCATGCCGCAATCCGGGTTCGAACAAAAACCGACGGAATAACTAACTTACCGTTACCGTCACGCCCATTGCCTTTAACAATTTGACGCGGTCCAGGATTAAACCAACCATCACTTGGCTGAATGGAACCGGTTGCGCCGGTTGCATATTAATGGTCAAGGTGCCAAGCGTGTTAATATACGCCTTTAATTTACCGGCCGCATCGACCAATACCGGATCCGCCGCGTTAGATGGATCGGATAAGAAAGCTTGGTCAATTTCCGTGCCTAATTTGGCGGTATATTCCGGCACGGTGATGTTTTGTTTTTGCGCTTCGATTTCAAAGGTTTTTTTCAAGAACGAAGCATCGGTGAAATTGATTTCGGCATTTTCGAGCCGCAAGCTGTCAAGTCCTAACAAAGAAACCGCGTTTGGATCTTGCGCCATTGCCGCCAAATCCAGGCCGCTTAACACTGCGTTGATGTTGGTTTTGAATAGGGTGGGCGAATCGAACATCAACTGCGCTTGGATCTTTTTGGTTTCTTGGTTGAAAACGAATCCGGCTTTGGAATTCGATACGATTCTTGTGTAACCATATGGTTTCCACATCGCCGCCACTTCGGGATGCAACGTTACCGGCATATCCAGGCCTTTTACTTCGGCGGAGAAAACCGTTGGAACGGTTGGATGATCCATATGCCAGCGGATCAATTCAAACGCGGCATAATCATTGATTTCCGGCAGTTTTAAATTGAAATTGCGCAATTCGATCGTGCCATCGGCCAATTTCTCATAAGCCAGCGTGGTTGAAAACTGAGTAATGGTTTTTTCATCCGTGCCGGTGGCAGCCGAGAGGCTGCGGTCGGTGTTGCTGATGGTCGCGTTTTCAATCGCAAAGGCAAAAGCCTGGATGGAATTTTCCGCCCCGAATTTCAGATTGTCTAACTTGGCATGATCGAAATGGATAGAAGATCTTTTATCCGCCGTGTCGAATGCAAAATATTTTATGGTGTAACTGTTGCTGGATGGATCATAATTGTAATCCGCTTTCAATTCACCGGTAACGGCAAAGGCTGAACTGGTGCCCGCCGGAATTTCGGCCAGGTTTTTGCCGGTTGGCGAAAATTGCAAATTATTCGCATCGATCCCGGCATGGGTCAATTTACTGCCCGATCCGCGCAAAGACCGCAATTGCACTTTGTCCGCTTTGATCAATTGAGCATTTTGATAGGTAATAACCGCATTTTCCAAAGTCACCCTTCCTAAAAATGGGCTAACATCCATCTTGCTATAGGTCAAAGATCCGGTTGGTTGCAGCGATTGGTTAAAATCCGCGACAATGGTGCGGTATTTATGATCCAGGAAAAAATACAATCCCGCCGCGATAATCAGAACGGCGAGAACGCCCGCCGCGCCGTAACGCAGTTTTTTGTTGAACTCTGGACTATAGGAAGACAACGGGTTTTGCATGTAGAGACCTTTCAAAAAATAATGCTTATTTATGAGAATATTCTAGCACAAATCGCCGCGCGGAAAAGCGCCTATTCTGCGCTAAAAATGGCAAAAAATTGTTGCTGTAAGGCGCGGTCTAATTCGGATGTGGAAACATTGCATCCCAATTGCGCCAAAGATGTGACGCCATATTCCTTGATCCCGCACGGCACGATGCCGCGAAAATGGCTTAAATCGGGATTGTTATTGATGCTGATACCATGATACGCAACGCCGCGGCTGACGCGCACACCGAGCGCGGCGATTTTATCTTCGCGGCCATGATGCGAAACCCAAACGCCGATCCGTCCATCGCGGCATTCGCCGTTGACGCCAAATTGTTTTAACGTTGCTATGATCCAACGTTCCAACATGCAAACATATTCGCGGATATCGATGCCGCGTTTTTGCAAATCCAGCATCGCATAGGCGATGCGTTGCCCCGGCCCGTGATAGGTATATTGCCCGCCGCGCCCGGTTTCGAATATGGGAAATAAATTGCTATCGACCAAATCTTTTTTATCGGCGCTGGTCCCGGCAGTGTAACAAGCCGGATGTTCCAAAAGCCATATTTGTTCGGGTTCCGTCCCTGCGCGGATCGCCGCGACCAGTGATTGCATATGGGCAATGGCGCTGGGATAGGGGATAGGATCGGTTTCTGCGGCCCAAGACAGGCGCGCGGGGGATGGTTTCAACATGATCTTATTATACGTGTTTCTACGTTTTCTGTCATCCCGAACGAATGTGAGGGATCGTCAGACATAAGGCTTTATATCTGTTGATCCCTCACCCTAAGGGGTTCGGGATGACAGTTGCTAATATAGGGCTTATTTGCTATTTCTATGGCACCGCGGTCATGGCGGAATTGGTAGACGCGCAGCGTTGAGGTCGCTGTGGGGCAACCCGTGGAGGTTCGAGTCCTCTTGACCGCACCATAAACATACGGCTTAGCCAATAGCCGCCACATCAATCCTATTGGCTAAGCCGATTATTTCATCATGGGAAACTAATAATGGCTTTTTATATTACCGCAAATTCTCCTATCACCGACGAATTGCTCAATGTCATCGCGCATTTGCCGACCAAAAGTTTGCCAGCGATTATCGATCCAGTTTTTTTCAAGAAACTCAGCGATGCGGATTTTATGCGCATCGGCGTGTTGCTTGCGAAAAAAGGATATGAAGAAGGCGGTTGTCCGATTGGCGGCGTGATTGTTGATAATGAAACGCGGCAAATCGTAGGCAAGGGGCATAATACGCTGGTCCAAGAAAATCACCCTTATAATCACGGTGAAACATCGGCGATACGGGATGCCGGGCGCCAGGATTTTAGCAGAACGACCATGTATACTAGTGTAACGCCATGTGATGTATGCGCTGTTCTATGTTATATGCGTGGTTTTTTAAGAATCGTGGTTGGCAATAGCCCCAACCCAACCAATAACGAAGACATGCTGCGCAGCAAAGGCATTAAAGTCGATCTTTTACCGGATTCCATGGGGATTGCATTATATGCCAAATATGATGCGGAAAAACCGGAACAAAATTTAGAAGACTGGCGTGGTCTTGCGGCGGTGCGCAAAAAAGCGGCTTGATTATGCATATTACACTAATCGGTATGTCGAATATCGGCAAAACGCATTGGGCGAAACGCCTTGTGGCCGAATCCGGATTTACCCGTGTGGATTGCGACCAAATTATCGAAGACCGGCTTGGCCCGGAATTGACGAAACTGGGCTATGCCGGTATTCGCGATGTGGCCAAATGGATGGGCCAACCTTATGCGCCACAATATCCGGAAACCAGCCGTAAATTCAGCGAGTGGGAACAAATTACCACGCAAGAAATTATTGAACAAATCCGCAATGCGCCAAAGGATAAAAAACTGGTGATTGATACTTGCGGCAGTATTATTTATTTGCAACCCGCCATGTTGGGTGAATTGCGCGAATTGACCCGCGTTGTTTATCTTGAAGCATCGCCAGATCACGTAACGCAATTATTTGAACGATTCATCGCTGAACCAAAACCGATTATTTGGGGTGATATCTATGCGCCGAATCCGGGTGAGGGGCAGGACGATGCGTTAAAAAGATGCTATCCATTATTGTTGCAGGCGCGGGATAAACGATACCGCCAAATGGCGCATGTATCGGTGCCGTTCGCCGCGCACCGCGCCGGAAATGCTGATATTGCAATTATTTTGAATGGACCCAGCCATGATCATTCGCCCCTATCTGCCGCAAGATAAAACTCGCATTGGTGAGCTGATCAGCACGATTCAGCGTGAGGAATTTCAAATTCCGATCACGCTGGCGGATCAACCGGATCTGGCCGATATTCCAGGATTCTATCAAAAAGGCCGCGGCAATTTTTGGGTGGCGGAAACGGGTGGCAATATTGTTGGCACGATTGCGCTGATTGAGATTGCGAACGATAACAGCGTGATTCGTAAAATGTTTGTCGATAAAGATTATCGCGCCGCACCGCATTTCACGGCTAAGAATTTATTGGATGGGCTGGAATTCTGGACCGCGCAGAAAAAATTTAAAAATATTTATTTGGGGACCACCAGCAAATTCCTCGCCGCGCACCGGTTTTATGAAAAAAATAATTATCAGAAGATTGGGGATGGAGATTTACCGGCAGATTTTCCAAGAATGAAAGTCGATACGGTGTTTTATAAAAAGCCGGTATAAATTAAGTTGGGCTCCATTCCGCTTTCCACCAACAGGTTGGGAACTGTGTACAGCCAATAAAGTAAGACCCATCCATCGCATTTTCCCGCACAACGCTGGGGCTGCCGCAGCGAGCGCATTTTTTTAACTCCGGTGGTGGCATAGGATGGGGATCTGTCCGCGCGGGTTTTTCTTGGTCTTCCATGCAAATAGCGCACAATGAAATATTGGGCATCGCTTGCAGGCGCGGCGATATAATCGGATGACGACAAGAGCTGCAGCGGCATAATTGTTCGGCATCGATCAATAAACGATCGTCTTCTTGATAAAGCCGCACCTCGGTTTTAGAACAGTTGCTGCAGCGCAATTTATCATAAACCGTATGAATATTTTTTAGGCTGGGCGGTTCGTTCAGATATTTTTGTAGCGTATCTGGATCCAAGTTTGCTTTGTGGTTGCAATAAATGCAGGTACAATAGAAGTTCATTCTGTTTCAGATTTGGCTGAATAATAATTAACGCCAATCTTGATTTTTTCCCGCCCATTTTTCACGCGCCAATCATTGGTATCGCGCAGCGAGTAAATACATCCGCAATATTCCTGCTGATAAAATTCCTCGCGTTTGGAAATTTCAATCATGCGCGCGCCGCCGCCATGTTTGCGCCAGTTATAATCCCAGTACGTCATATCGGGATAACGCGCGGCGGCGCGATAACCGCAGCCATTGATTTGTTCCATATTTTTCCAGCGCGAAATGCCAAGGCACGACGTGAACAAATTAAATCCATTTTCATGCGCATATAACGCGGTGCGTTCGAACCGCATGTCGAAACATTCAGTGCAACGAATGCCGCGCTCCGGTTCCCATTCCATACCTTTGACGCGCGCGAACCAATTGGCGGCGTCGTAATCGGCATCGATAAACGGAATGCCCATTTTTTCGGCAAAAACAATATTCTCGTTTTTGCGCAATTCATATTCGCGTTTCGGGTGAATATTGGGATTGTAAAAAAATATGGTAATAGCAAGTCCGGCGGCATGCATCGCCTCCATCACCTCGCCCGAACAGGGCGCGCAGCAAGAATGCAGCAATATTTTATCCGCCCCATTTGGAATTGGAATATGCATCCGCGCATCCAGGGTGGGAGAGGTGTAGTTTACAGCGGTGCTATCGATAGTTTCTGTCATGATTTCCATTACATAAATGAGGTTTAAGGCCGCGTCAAGCCAGGTCTGCTTGCCGCATTGCAACCGCAAATAATCCCAGAAAACCGCCATATTTTCATAAAAATGTAACTCTAAACTCTTATTTGTCGGGAGTATTATTGCAATGCACGTCTTTGCAATTGTGAACTTGCGATAATCCGCCTATCTTGTTGCGATTCAAAGGAAAATTATGACTAAAGATAAAGATCTCCGCGAAGCTGCGCTTGAATATCACCGTTATCCGAAACCGGGTAAATTGGGCACGATTGCAACCAAACCGCTGGAAACCCAGCGCGACTTGTCTCTGGCCTATACACCTGGCGTTGCGGCGGCTTGCGAAGAAATAGCGCGCGATCCTTTGCAGTCGGCGGAATTGACCGGACGCGGCAATTTGGTTGGCGTTATTACCAATGGCACTGCGGTGCTTGGTTTAGGCGCAATTGGTCCCGAAGCCGCAAAGCCAGTCATGGAAGGCAAGGCAGTTTTATTTAAAAAATTCGCCGGGATCGATGTATTCGATCTCGAGGTAAATGAACGCAATGTCGATAAATTCGTCGATATCGTTGCGGCGTTGGAACCCACATTTGGCGGCATTAATCTCGAGGATATCAAAGCGCCGGAATGTTTTGAGATCGAGCGTAAATTATGCGAGCGGATGAAAATCCCTGTATTCCATGACGATCAACATGGCACATCGATCATTGTTGGCGCTGCCGTTGTAAACGGTTTGAAATTGGTCGACAAGAAAATTGACAAGGTGAAATTTGTTTGTTCAGGCGCTGGCGCGGCGGCGTTGTCGTGCCTGGATTTATTGGTATCGCTGGGATTAAAGCCGGAAAATATTTGGGTGTGCGATATTGCGGGCGTCGTTTACGAAGGCCGCAAGGAAGAAATGGATCAATATAAGATCCGTTATGCCCGCAAAACCGATGCGCGCAAATTGGCCGATGTAATCAAGGACGCGGATGTATTTTTGGGCGTTTCGGCTGGCAAAGTATTGACTGGCGAGATGGTCAAAACCATGGCCAAAAATCCGCTTATTATGGCGATGGCAAATCCAGTTCCGGAAATTATGCCCGAAGAAATTATGGCGGTGCGCAATGACGCGATTATTGCGACCGGGCGCAGCGATTATCCGAACCAAGTCAATAATGTATTATGCTTCCCATATATTTTCCGGGGCGCGCTGGATGTTGGCGCGACGACGATCAATCAATCCATGAAATTGGCCGCCGTACAGGCGATTGCGGAATTGGCGCATGTGGAATCGTCGGATGTGGCGTCGCGCGCTTATGGTGATGCGGCGATGAGTTTCGGTCGCGATTACATTATTCCAAAACCATTCGATCCGCGCTTGATTTTAAAAATCGCGCCAGCGGTTGCGAAAGCCGCGATGGAATCCGGCGTTGCAACGCGTCCGATCAAAGATTTCGAAGCATACCATCAGGATTTAAGCCAGTTCGTATTCCGATCCGGACTTGTGATGAAGCCGGTATTCGAAGCTGCCAAACAACATCCGCAACGCATCGTTTATGCCGAAGGCGAAGACGACCGCGTATTGCGCGCGATTCAGGTTGTGGTGGATGAAGGCTTGGCGAAACCGATTATTATCGGCCGTCCGGATGTTATTAAAAAACGGATCGAAAAATCCCATTTGCGGATTAAAGCAGGTAAAGATTTTGAAATGGTCAATCCAGATTCCGATCCGCGTTTCGCCGAATATTGGGGATTGTATCACCGGCTGATGGAACGCCGCGGTATTTCGCCGGATCAGGCAAAAACCATTGTCCGTACCCGCAACACCATTATTTCCGCGCTGATGGTCAAGCGCGGCGAGGCGGACGCAATGATTTGCGGCACGTCGGGTAAATATCAAGTTCACTTGAACGATATCATGGATATTATCGGCCTGAATTACGATGTGCATGTGCCATCGGCGTTGAATGTTCTGATCCTGGCGCGCGGTATTTATTTCATGTGCGATACCTATGTTACCGACAATCC
Source organism: uncultured Alphaproteobacteria bacterium (assembly GCA_964647725.1). Lineage (GTDB taxonomy): Bacteria > Pseudomonadota > Alphaproteobacteria > SHNJ01 > SHNJ01 > SHNJ01. The sequence goes on along the minus strand of CAZYJI010000009.1, from coordinate 11,339 downwards.
AACCGCGCATGAAATCGCTGAAATGACCATCCAGGCGGCCGAAGCGGTGCGGCGTTTTGGCATTGAACCCAAAGTCGCGCTGTTATCGCATTCCAATTTCGGTAGTTCTGATGCTCCATCGGCGCGCAAAATGCGTGAGGCGTTATCGCTTATTCATATGCGCGCCCCAGCGCTCGAAATCGAAGGCGAAATGCATGCCGATGCGGCGGTGAACGAAGAAATCCGTAACCGGATTTTCCCGAATTCACGCCTGTCAGGCTCGGCGAATTTATTCGTCATGCCGACGTTGGATTCGGCCAATATTTCTTATAATATCTTAAAGGCGTTGGGTGATGGATTATCCATCGGCCCGATTTTGCTGGGTGTGGGCCAACCGGCGCATGTCTTGACGCCATCGGTTACGGTGCGCGGGATTGTGAATATGACCGCGATTGCCGCCGTCGAAGCGTACGGGCAAGAGGGCACCAAGCAAAAAATCGTGCAAATGAAAGGCTAGGGGGCGGAGATTTTTTTCCGTCTTCCTTCTTGCCATTCGAATAAAACCAGGAATGTGGCGGCAATCGCCAACGGGCCCAGCAAATAAATAATGCGGAATAATAACAACGTGCCGAATATGGTCGGCGCAGAATAATAATTGCCGAGCATCGTTAGCACCACCCATTCGAACACGCCAAGCCCGCCGGGCACATGCGATAAAATGCCGATGGTGGTGCCGATCACGTAAATGAAAAAGAAATGTTGATATCCGATGATTTTCGAATCGGGTAGCAATACATATAAAATCGCCGCCGCAACGCCAACATCGACCACGGTGATGATCAACTGAAATATCGACAACGGCGCCGAAGGCATATTGAATTCAAATCCTTTGAATCGCATCGGATGTTTGCGGTGTCCGACCCAAAATATATATCCCGCCACAACCGCCAATGTCAGGCCGCCCAAAATTTCACTTAATAACGTAGGCATGAATTCGAATGGATCCAGGTAATATGGGAAAAACGCCATCACGAATCCGAAAATGGCGGTCACGCCGATGGAATAAGTAAGAATACAAAACGCCACGATCTTGGCGACATCCATCGGGCCTATGCCGCTATGCCCATATAACCGCAGCCGGATCGAGCCGCCGGTTATGGGCGATACACCCAAATTCTGGCTAAAGGCGAATCCCATGAACGAGGCCATGAATACCCGAGGCCAGGGGACCTTTTTGCGTACATAATAAAGGGCCGAGGCGTCATATCCCGCCAAAACTATATAGGATAGGATCGTAAGTCCAACCGCCCAGGATATATGGGTATGAGGAATGGCGGCGATAGCGCCCAAAAAATCCTGCCAGGAGTGTTTTTTCAGGGTGTTATATAATAACCAACCCGCAGCCGAAAACAGTGCCACAGCCATTAAAGGCCAAAGCATTGAAATAACTTGTTTTGAAGGTTTTAAACGGGCAACCCAGGACATCATAAAAACGGTGATTTTTGTTAATATATTGTTAACGATATTAGGAGCATTCTATAATCAGGGGAATGACTTAATTATAAATTATTACCCCTAGAGATAGTGTATGGCACAAATTTATTCTACCCTAAACTTCAATCTTGGCGAAACTATCGACATGTTGCGGCAAACTGTGGCCGATTTCGCTGCTGAAAAAATCGCGCCTATCGCCGCTGAAACCGATCACAGCAATATTTTTCCCCGTCATTTATGGCCAGAATTCGGTGCGATGGGATTGCTTGGCATCACGGTGCCAGAACAATATGGTGGTGCAGGCATGGGATATTTGGCGCATGTGATCGCGATGGAAGAAATCAGCCGCGCATCCGGATCAATCGGATTGTCTTATGGCGCACACGCGAATTTATGCGTCAATCAAATCAATCTGAACGGCAATGACGCGCAAAAGAAAAAATATCTGCCGAAATTGATTTCCGGCGAACATGTCGGCGCGCTGGCCATGTCCGAGGCAGGCAGCGGATCGGATGTCGTATCGATGCGCACCCGCGCGGACAAAAAGGGCGACCGGTATATATTGAACGGCACCAAAATGTGGATCACCAACGGTCCCGATGCCGAAGTATTGGTGGTATACGCCAAAACCGATCCCAATGCCGGATCCAAAGGTATCACGGCATTTTTGATTGAAAAAAATATGAAGGGTTTTAAAACCGCGCAGAAACTGGATAAATTGGGCATGCGCGGATCGAACACTTGCGAATTGATTTTCGAAGATTGCGAAATTCCGGCGGAAAATATCTTGGGCAAAGAAGGCGATGGTGTTCGCGTGTTAATGAGTGGGCTGGATTATGAACGTGTCGTGTTATCTGGTGGGCCACTTGGCATTATGCGCGCTTGCATGGATGTGGTGATGCCTTATGTGACCGAGCGCCAGCAATTTGGCAAAAGAATCGGTGAATTCCAATTGATGCAAGGCAAGATCGCCGACATGTATACCACGATGAATGCGTGCTGTTCTTATGTCTATACCGTTGCGGCCGCTTGCGACCGCAAAGAAACCACCCGCAAAGACGCGGCCGGTGTGATATTATATAGTGCGGAAAAAGCCACCTGGATGGCGGGTGAGGCGATTCAATCGCTGGGTGGGAATGGATATATCAATGAATACCCGGCCGGGCGTTTATGGCGCGATGCCAAATTATATGAAATTGGCGCGGGTACATCGGAAATCCGCCGCATGTTGATTGGACGGGAGATGTTTCAAGAGGCTGCGGCATAAGGAGGGGAAAATGAAAAAAATTACATTGGTGATGATCAGCATATTGGTGGCATCCACGGCAAACGCGCAAAATGCGCGGCCAGTGTGGAATACAGATTATTCCGACAATCAACCGGCGCGTTCCGATAAAATTTATGTTGCGCCAAGTCCTACGGCCCCCGCACCGACGCCATACACGGTCCAACGTATTGCGCCGAATCAAGTGCGAAATTTTGTTCCGCGTGTTCAAGGCAGTGCTGATGCCGCCTGGGCACGGCAATGGGGACCGATTCAAGAAATTACCGGTATCAACAGTGGTCAGGCTAAGCAATTTATCTCGGGTGTAAAACAAGGATATATGGAAGGCACCGCCAAAACCCTTAGCAGCGCGCAAGATTGGGCCTTGATTTTAGGCCAAAGCGGGCTTGTGGGTACGGTGACCGATTCCACCACCGATTGGTTCCGCTATGTCAGTTCCGATCTGCCATCTGCCATATATAAATATGAATCACCTGGTTTAAACAACAATCTTATGGGCGGTTTGTACGGATTTGGCGGTTATCCTGGCGTCAAAATAGGGGAATAGGGTAGACTGAACCTCGATTCCATTTGCCCTATATTATTCCCGAGGTTCCAATGTCCAAGAATATTTACATCACCGGCGCGGCGCGCACGCCGATGGGCGGCTTTCAAGGTGAATTATCCTCCCTGACCGCGCCGCAATTAGGTAGTCATGCCATCAAAGCGGCTTTGGAAAGATCCGGCCTTAAATCCGACGTTATCAATGAAGTTTTTATGGGTTGCGTTTTACCGGCTGGTTTGGGTCAAGCGCCCGCACGCCAAGCATCCATCGGCGCTGGAATTCCAAACAGTATTGGCTGTACGACCGTGAACAAAGTTTGCGGATCAGGATTGAAATCGGTGATGTTGGGTTACGATTCGATTTTGGCCGGGCATAACGATGCGGTCATCGCCGGCGGCATGGAAAGCATGAGCAACGCGCCATATTTGCTGGAAAAAGCGCGCGGCGGTTACCGGCTGGGCCATGGCAAGATCGCCGACAGTATGTTTTTGGATGGGTTAGAAGACGCGTATGATCGCGGCCGCTTGATGGGCACCTTCGCCGAAGATACTGCGCAGCATTATCAATTCACCCGCGCACAACAAGATGAATTCGCGTTACGGTCATTGGACCGCGCGCGCAAAGCCGGAACCGATGGCAGTTTTGCCCGTGAAATTGTTTCTATTATTATGGATAATAAGAAAGAAAAAATAACCATCAATTCGGATGAACAACCGCGCAATGCCAAACCTGACAAAATTCCAACATTAAAACCCGCTTTTCGCGATGGTGGCACGGTGACGGCGGCCAATTCCAGTTCGATTTCCGATGGCGCGGCAGCAGTGATATTGGCCAGCGAAGCGCAAATGCAAAAATCTGGCGTCAAACCATTGGTGCGGATTATCGCGCACGCCACCCATGCGCAGGAACCGGCTTGGTTTACCACCGCGCCGGTATTTGCCATTAAAAAAGCGGCGGAGAAAGCCGGATGGAATTTAAAGGACGTGGATTTATTCGAAATTAACGAGGCGTTTGCCGTGGTTACCATGGCCGCGCAGCATGAATTGAATCTGCCGAATGAAAAAGTGAATATTCGCGGCGGTGCTTGCGCGTTGGGCCATCCAATTGGCGCATCGGGCGCGCGCGTTCTGGTGACCTTGATTCATGCCTTACAGGATATGAAATTGAAACGCGGTATTGCCAGCCTGTGCATCGGCGGCGGCGAAGCCGTCGCGATGGCTATAGAAGTAGTTTAATCTATTCCTGTAGGGGCCGCATCATTGACATTGCAGGTTTGCATAGGCAAATCTGGGTCACAGTTAGAAGGAATCGCCTCTACATCGGGCGCGGCTGCGTTCGCAGATGGCGCGGCTGCAGGTCCCATCGTATATGCGCCCGGATCGACAACCACTAAAGTCTTGGTCGTTGGATCCCAATTATACGCCCAGTTATCGTGATAGTTTGCTAGCCCGCGGATGTTAGTATGCAGCCGGTTGGGATAAGAGATGCTGCAATCTGCGACATTGTCTAATATCGTAACGATGCCATTCGTGGCGCAATTCGTTGGGCTACGTTCCGGATAGGTATAAAGATAAGAACCGCTGTTGCCCTGGTTGGCATTAGAAGACAAGTAACAATAAAACCGGTTGGTATTTGGGGAATATCCCACCACTTGTTGGGTCAATGGGCCGTCGCCGCTCAAGGAACAACGTTCGATCCATCTTCCATAAGTCGCATCGTTCGCATTGACACCTTCGCAAACAAAGCTGTTGCTATCGGAAGTAACTGCGTCCCACACGATTTTCTTTCCTGCTGGGCAAGGGAGAGCGCCATCGCTGCCGCCAGGCGGTCTTGTATTTAATAATGACCAACCGCCGGCGCAGATCAAGGTTCCATCCCGTAATATGATAACCCCTTTGCTGCGCGTGCCTGGATAGTAAGGATGATCGTCATAATATCGCTGTGGGCATTCAAAATTGGCGAGCCGGGTCATAATATCGGCCGGTAGAATCGGATTCGGCCAATTGCCGGCGGAATCCACAGGCGATACGGCATCATAATATTCGTCTACCATATACATCGATACGATTTGCCGGTTGACGTTGTCATAAGTTTGGGTATTGACCCGGGCTTCGCGTATTTCAATATCGGCGCAGCTTATGCCGTTAGTTTCCGCACCCCTGGAATTCAATGCCGTGCCGCTGGCGCAATTTTCATCGTCGCCGCCTGTCGGCATGCTGGCCAAGCCTAAAATGTTGCGCTGACATTCGAAAGAAGAAGGAGTATTTTGAGTCTCTCCGGCAACGAACACCATTTCTTCGCCTGGCGGGCAGGCGCTTTCTTCGAATGTCGATATTTCGGTTTGCGAACTGCGGATCATGGCAATGGCTTGGGCCGGGGTCACATTAATATACTTGCTCCACGGCTTGGTAACGCCGGCAGCCGCTTCGGCACAAGAAACCATATCGGCCAAAACGTTGGTTTTATTGATGATGATGGTAAATTGAATTGGCGGTTGGCTCAGCGTTGATATAAATCCGTTGGCGCTGTTGTGGCCGTCTTCTACCAAATAATAAGGGCAATAACGCATATACTCCCGCAATGAAGCAGGCCGTACCGGCGCGATATCGCGTATATTGCTGGGCAATCGCCCGCCTCTAGTATACGCCTCGTCTGACATGGCAGACAAAGGCATTTCCATTACTCCGCCATCGTGCTTCAAAGAAGCTGGCGGCGTAACACTATCTAAAGGCATCATATCGCCTGACATCCGCAAGCTACTGGCTCTGGCGATGCTCGAAGCCAGCAAGTTTAATAATTTTTCGTCGCTAATTTTTTCGATCGCCTGACGGTTGTCCTTCAATGCCGCGATATTGGGCGCAAAAATCGCCGCGTTAGCCAGCATAATCAATACAATAAATAACAGCAGGTGGGATACCATCCCACTTTGGCGATTTTGAATGCTATGATATTGTTGTTTCATTCTAAATCCCATCCGTTAATCCACCGCCGTGCAAGTAAAATGCCGGGTTGGCACCGTGGTAAATGTCAGCGCGCCCCTTTTTCCGCCGATGTCCGGGCAAGAAGCTGCCGGCAATGCAAAGGAAAGCGCGTCGAAAATGTTGACGCATTTCACAAACACCCGGTCGTCAGCTTGAACCTGCAAAACATGGCCTGGGTTTTCGTTGCAATATTCTATTTCATCACTGTCATCATCCGTTTCCGTTTCATAATGCACTGCCGCGGCCTCGCCTTGGTCCCCGGCCAAAATAGGGTCGTTCAATATGTAACATCCGAATCCCTGCATGCTGCCGACAAAGGCGACATCGAATCCGTATTTACATATTTTAACGCCGCCAGGCGCGCCGTCTTCGGGACAGAATGTACGTCCATTAGCGTAATAAGGCGTAATACCGCCGGCGCATTGTTGCCGTGCGCCAACAGCGCCGTTTCTTATCAGGCTTTCGGCATTAAAAGGATAACAGGATGTAAAGCGGGATAAAGCCATCGCTAGCCATTGTCCGGGCGGACAGCTATTGGGGTTCGGAGTAAACGGAACGTCGTCACAGAATCTTTGCGTGCCGGTCCAGCGGAATAAGGTTGTATTGCCTTCCGGACAAGGCGAGGCGGACGCCATGTCGCCGTCGATCAGCGATGCGATATTTTCGTTTTCGTCGTAGATTAAACCATAATCGGATCTTGGGCGCGGCGCGACGGTAGACATACAAATCAATTCTTGGCGTTCATTTTCCGTGCCTTCGCCATAAAGTTTCAATGTCAGCGCGGTATGAACCGGGCAGACTGGTAAATCTTCTAAGCCATGTTCGGCGTCGCCGCGCCATAAGAAAGCCGGGATACCGCTGTCGACGCATTCCCATTTTTTGTTGTCAATGTTCCATTGCAAATTCTGGTGTTTTCTGCTTCCGTCGGTTTCGGTTATTATTCCGCAAGTAGGAATATTGCCGGCGTTTTCGATCAGGCTTTTATAGGCGCCCGGATTAACATCTTTCACCGTTTTGAAAATGCCGATATCGTCGCCACGGGTAATGCCTTGGGTGACATCGTTTTTCACAGTATCCAAATTGCCGTCCACGCCGGGCAAAACCAGCGCAAAAGACATTTCATCCGGATTGGGAATGCCGCCGCTGCCGGATACATAATATCCTGGTGGTGCGGTGTCGGTGGTGCGCGGCATATGGATAAATGCAAAATAAGCGATTTCGCCGAATTTGGTATTGGTAGAGTAGCCGGTCGGCAATTTTCCGCCCAGCTCCGCGTGCGGCGTTTGTCCATCGGTCATAGCGGCGCCGCCGGCAGTCAAGGACATCGCCGGGGCCACGCGCATAATCCCGTTTTGATCCAGGTTCGATTCCGCAATGACGGAGGCCAGCTGCTGCATTTTATTGCGCGCCTGGACATTTTTTTGCTGCTCGATCAATTTGTCGAACACGCCGACATAGCTGCCTGCCAAAGTGATCGCCGCAAAGCTGGCCACCATGCCGAATAAAACCGGCGCGGCTAAAAATCCCCGTTGGTTTTTCTTCTTGTCAAATATGGCGCGCCATTTGGTCATTTTCGGTCCATTACCTGAATATACATCTGAATTTTCTATTGCCTTCGTCCCAGCTTATCATCTGCCTTGCGTTACAAGACATGGCTGGGGTTACGGTTCGGATAAACTCGTCGTTTTTCATGCATATGTAATTTGTCCCGTCATGCACGATGTAATCTCCGGTTGCGCAACTTTGGTGGGCGGCGCCGTACGGAACGATCCAATTGCGCGGATCTTGCCCGGTGCCGTCCAGACATTGAACGTTATTGGTGATGGTCTGGAATTGCAGTATTTGATTCGGCAGGCAGGTTTGATGCGTTACATAACTTAGATCGCCGGCAAAGCAATATAACTTGCCGCGATCGAATATAATATATGGCCGGCCGCTGCAATCGCTTCCGGATAACAGGTTTCTAGGCATGCCCAAGCACCGCATGGTTCCATCCCGGCTTTGATACAAAGCGCGGAATTGATCGGGTTGCACATCAATATCGCAACTGCGCGTGTGTAAAGGTATAGTGACTTCCCGCGCCTCAGGCCCGGCTTCGTCGCCATAAGATTCCAGGCGTTGGCATCGGAAGGAAAAAGTATTATCGCTGGTCGACATCAAAGAACCTATGGCGTAACCGCGATGGCAAATACCGGCGGCCAATTTGCCCATATGCACATTTTCCGGGACCCTGTTCGCCAATTGATCGACCACGACACAGCTTAAGGTGCCGTCGCTGTTCAATGCCAAACGTTCCGAATCCATACATTGGGTGAAGGAACCTTGCCCGGCTCCGGAGAAATCCTGCGCGGCGAATCCCATATAATTGTCCCGGCACTGCCAGACTTGCGCGCCGGTGGGATTGCCATCATCGTCGGTGACGTTGACATATTCCAAAGATTGGGTGCGGGTACATTCCGGCACCCCATCGCGCAACAACGCCAAACGCTTGGCGTTGGCATATTCCAGAACCTGGCCATATTTGATGATTTTTATTCTGTCGTCGGAATTAGGATATACAATTTCGGCCAGTATGGTTGAGCAATTCGGATTTTCGAAGTTCCCATTAGGACCACTACTTATAATAGCGAATACTGGGGTTCTTAAAATAGCGCTGGGCGCAAGGTGTTCACGTCGTCCATTGTCATCATCTTCCAAATAAGGTGATTGCAGATTGGTCGAACAAATTTGGAAATCTTTCCCAAAAGAATCTTTACCGATGGTATCGCGCAAATCTACTTCATGGCCATCGATAATGGTTATCAATGGTTCAATATACCCATAATCATATTGTTCATCCCAGTCGTCGTCGGTGGGAGGATTGGGTTGATTCCGCTGGTAATACATACGTGGCAATTCCAGATATGAATCGTCGTCAATATTGCTGACTTTATTTTGCAGAACATATTCGGTCAGACGGTCGATGGTTTTTTTGCTATTCAGATCGCTTTGGGTGACACCAACTTTTTGCGCCATGCCCGCGGTCAAGGTAATCAATGTACCCAACATGGCCACGGATGCGACCAAGGTTGCGACAAACGCGCCGCCAATAAAGCCAGATTGTGATTTCAAAATGCTCACCGCTTACAACCCTCGTTCATCCGCAAATTATAATGGGCTGAACAAAAAAACCTTTTTCCCCATCCTCCTATTGTTACCCAGTATGGTTAACCCCCGGTAAATATCGGATAAAAATATTGGTAATTAAATTACAATATTGATAGATGAAATATTGGTTTTAGCTAGTTCAATACTACTGTATGAGGCCCAGGCTTTATTCCAGGCAAAGGAACTGCAAGTAACAATATTACCGTTTTTATCATATTATTTAGCTTGTTTTTAAGGGTCATATTGGCTAAAGATACAGGCTATAAAATTTCTTCAAGGAGAGAGTAATGGCAAGAGCGAATTTTGGATTGGCAGCAGCAACCGTAGGTGCGGTTACCGCCTTTGGCGTAAATCCGGCGCAGGCAGATATTTGGCTGCATCAGGGTACAAATAATACCAGCTTTGCAACATCCGAGCAAATGACCGGTAATGTTACTGGTATTAGAGCTAACATAGGTGAGAGTGATAATTTATGGTCTTTCACAGCTGTGGCAACAAGCCAATTTATCACTATTACTTCTGGGGAGTCATCGCAGCCAGCCACATTTAGCGTATATGATAGATTTGGTAATCCATTCGCAGTTGGCTCCGGCTTTAATGATATATTTTTAAATGGTGTCAATATGACGGTAGATATTGGCGCTGCTAATGTAGGCCAGCAAATCGTATTTGCTATTGGAAATTATGGCGTTGTACCTGAACACAATGGCGCTAGTTTGTATAATGTAGCGGAATTTGGCCAAATTGATCCTCAATTTATTGCTCCATGGAATAGTACTGGCGGGCAAAATAACTTTGGTGCAGAAACTCGTCAATATCAGATTAGTGGTATTACTGGTGTGCCAACAGCAGGAACACTAGTTCCATTAGCCCTTGCTGGGTTGGTAGCAACACGGCGTCGTCGTTAATACTACGTACATTCATTCCATTATTCTAAAAAAGCCTGGAATCATTCCAGGCTTTTTTATTATGCGTATTTTGCCAAAAACTAATAATTGCAAATACAATCGCATGATTATTTTAGTTTAATGAAATAAATTTATAATATTATATAATAATATTTCATTTTTGGTAAAAAATCCCCCTATTTTCAAAATTGAATTTGGATTATATAAAGCTGGGGTCGCATTTATTTTAGGAGTGAAGAATGATCAGAGCAAATTTTGGATTAGTAGCGACAGTCGCTGGAACGGCATTATTTGGATTCACATCCAGAACGGCTGCTGATATTTGGCAACATCAGGGAACAAACAATACAAGTTTTGTAACATCGGAAAGAATGACCGGCGATAACATTGAAGGTATTCGTGTCAATGTAGGTGAAGAAGACGCCTTATGGTCATTTACCGGAGTAGCCACGAGTCAATTTATTACCATTATTTCAGATTCATCTAGTCAACCAGGCATCGTGTATGTTTTTGACAAGGATGGTAAACCATTCCCAGAAGGATCTGGATTTAACGATCTGACCTTGGATGGCGTCCTAATGGTGATTGATGTCGGTACAGAGAATATTGGTAAAGAAGTGACTTTTACTTTTGGTAATTATGGCATGTTAGCCCAAAATGATACAACTGTGCTTTATAATGTATTTGAATGTGGGCAAATTGATCCAGATTTTGTGGAACCATGGAATAGTACTGGCGGGCAAAATAACTTTGGTTCTGAAACCCGCGAATACTATATTGACGGAATCAGGGGCGTTCCGCGGGTTAAGACAGTAAACCCAGCGGGAGCAGCTCGCGCGCTTGCCGCACAGCGTTGCTGCGATTAACGGAGTCGATATAAACAAAAAAGCCCGGTTGATCCGGGCTTTTTTATTGGGTGATTTCGGAAATTGGTTTAATTCGGTTTATTATCATTCGCAAACATGGCGGCGACGCCCGCGCCGAAATGATTTTCGATGCGG
>CAZYJI010000008.1:84603-90778 GCA_964647725.1 uncultured Alphaproteobacteria bacterium | reverse complement strand
GGCGATGTCCTAGGCCTCTAGACGATGGGGACTAAAGGCGAAGGGAGTTTTTAGCCTGGGGCGGGAGGAAAATCAAGGGAAAACCCGAAAGCGCGAAATAGCCTGTAAATATGGGGGAAATCAGGCTTTTATTGCAAATTGTCATTCCGAATCCCCATATGGGGTGAGGAATCTACAGACGTAAGGCTTAGGTCTGGCGATCCCTCACATGCGTTCGGGATGACAGCATAAGATGGGCGGTGATTGCCCGCAAAAGAGGGAACCCCCGGTTTTAAGGCCGGGGGTTTTGCGGGGGCGGGGAGGGTTTGGGAGCAAAAAGGGAAGCGGTTGAGGACCGCTTGGTTAAAAAGCCTCGTTATTGGTTGCGATGATGTTCGATAAATTCATGCCGGCATCGGCGGCGGCCAATTTGTTGAACACGGCTACTTGGTGCCATTCGCCTTTGGCGCCGTTGCCATCGATATTCACTTCTAAAATCGCGGTGTTGCCTTTGGCTTCGACGAAGCGGACGAAATCGTTCAAATCGGATTTTTCGTTAAATCCATCCAACAAATCGGTCAGATTCAATTTGTCGCCTTCTTTCATGTTGAAATCGGTGATGGTGTCCAGGCTGTTATCTTCGATATCGGCTTTGCTCCAGACGAAAGTGTCTGCGCCGTTGCCGCCGGTCAATTTGTCGGCGCCTAAACCGCCTTGGATCGTATCGTCGCCATCGTTGCCGTTGACGGTGTCTTTGCCAATGCCGCCGATAAAGTGGTCATCGCCGCCACCTAGGGTAACGGTGCTTTCGGCATATGTGCCATGTAAACGGACGGTGTCATCGCCATCCAATTTTGCGTTGCCGCTATTTTCATCGGCTTTCAGGCTCAGTTTGAATAAATTGTGGTTCATGGTGACGTCGATGTCGTCGCTGCCATAACCGCCGTAAATTTTGTTGCTGCTGGATGGGGCGTTTTTGCTGCTGCTATCGTTGTCCCATTTTTCGTTGAAAGTGATGTCCAAGATATCGTCGCCATCGCCGGCGCGGGCTTTGTCGACACCGCCTGTGGCGGTAAACCATTCGGCTTTCTCGGTGCCTTCCCATTCGGCATGCATATCATCGGTAACGATTTTTACATCATAATGTGGTTCTGGCGCAGGTTCCGGAGTTGGTTCTGGAGTTGGAACTGGTTCTGGTGTTGGCTCCGGAGTAGGTTCTGGAACTGGGGTTGGTTCCGGAGTTGGCTCTGGGGTTGGTTCCGGAGTAGGCTCTGGAGTAGGAACTGGTTCTGGTGTTGGCTCTGGAGTAGGTTCTGGAGTTGGGGTTGGTTCTGGTGTCGGTTCCGGAGTTGGGGTTGGTTCTGGGGTTGGTTCCGGAGTAGGTTCTGGAACTGGTGTTGGTTCCGGTGTAGGTTCTGGAGCTGGAGTTGGTGCCGGCTCTTCCGCTACTGGAGGCAGAGGAGCTGGGGCAGGAATGTTGCCGCCATTATTGCCGCCGGTTGCTGGTGGTTGCGATGGGGTATTGTCTACCGGGGTTTCGCCGCCATTCGATGGGCCGGATGGATTCGATGGGTTGCTTGGCTCGCTCGGTGCGGATGGATTTACATCGCCGACTTGCAAAGCGTTGAAAGCCACGAAAAATTTATGATTGCGCAAGATCGAAAAGAAATCGTCCGAATCTTTGGTGATTTGTTCGAAATTATCTTGGCGTAAAATGTAATTGGCGTTTGCGCCAGCGATATGAAACGCATCGGCGATATTGATATCGACGAACCGGTTAAAAGCGGCGCCGTTCACAACGAAATCGGATTCTACCGATTGTTCGGCGGTATTTACAACGGGGGAGTTTGCAACGGCAGAATCCGGCAACTCGGCAAGATTGACCGCTTCTTGGGAAGAGGTTTCTTGACCGGTTGCCGCTTCATTATCCGAAGCGGTAGTGACGGTTTGTTCAGCAGTTACTTCTGTGCCAACGTGTGTATTGTTTTTGTTTTCAACGGCTTTTTTGCCGTCTTGTTCGATAGTATTGGTGTTGTTTTTTGCTGCTTCTGTCATCTTCTTACTCCCGCCTCAAACAGCTTGATGCTGTCTTATGTATTTACCCATGCAGGAACCATGCCATTGTATCCTTGTAGGAAATACAAGCACTTAGCGGAGGGTGGGGGTAGGCAAAGGTTAGTGGGTGGCGATTATATCGGCATATTTTACCGTGACGCCCGGCAAATGCTGTAGATGGGTCAGGAAGGTCCAATGATGGCCACCCTTGGCGCCGTTGCTGTCAATATACACATCGGTGTTGGTGGCCGATGTTGGGTCGAATTTGACGTAGTTGGATAGGTTATGAAATACGCTGACCGGAATGGCGGATAATACAGCAACATTGCTGGTGCTGACCGCTCCGCCAGCTACTGCGTGCGCCAACGTATGCGATGGTGAAATATAGCCGACCAGCAAATCCGCAATATCGAGTTTATCCTGGCCGCTTTCAAAATCGGTGATGGTATCGCCAATATCGCCCATATCGTGCCAGACAAAAGTATCTTTGCCCGCGCCGCCGGAAACAATATCTTCGCCCATGCCGGCGGTGAAACGGTCGTTGCCGCCGCCCAAATGAATTTCGCTGTGGCGGTATTCACCGCGAATCGTGACATCGTCATTGCCGTCCATGGCGGTTGGAATCATGTCATCGGCATAAAGGCTAAGCGTATATAATGCGTGATCCATCGTGACGGTAATGGTGTCGTCGCCTTCGCCGCCGAAGATCTGATCGATCGATTCTGGCGGAGCCAACAATACCGGCGGATGATCGGGCGGCAAAACGGGATAACTGAAATGCAAATTGATATCGATAATATCGTCACCCGCGCCGCCATGGGCCAAATCGATGCCATCGGAATCGATCAACCTGTCGTTGCCATCGTTCCCTTGTAAAATATCGTGCGCGCCAATACCGCCATTCAATATATCGTCGCCATCGCCGCCGAATAATTGGTCATGGCCGCTATTGCCGGTTAAAATGTCATTGTGCGCATCGCCGAAAATAATATCGTCTAAATCGCCGCCGATAATCGTGTCGTTGCCATTGTCGCCATGAAACGGCAGTCCGGCTAAGCCGACTTGCAGTGCGTTTGCCTCGTCCGCAGGCAAAATAATATGATCGTCGCCAGCGCCAGCGTGGCTATAGCTCAGTGGATGATAAAGGCTGAGATCGACGACGCGGAAATCAACGTTGTTATTGTGATCGTCCAATAGCAATGGTTTTGGGGGGGGGGGGGGGGGTGGGGGTGGCGGTGGCGGTGGTGGCGGCGGAGGCGGAGGGGGCGGAGGTGGTGGTGGATTGTCGCCGCCACCGCCAGGGTTGCCATTGCCATTATCGCCTGGATTGCCAGATCCGGAATCACGCGCTTCGAAAAACAAAGTATCGCGCCGCGCCATATCATCGGTTGAAAATTGACTGCGGTAATCGTTGGGATCGAAATTATTATCGCCTGCGTTTAAACCGGAAAGAGGACCTAAGCCAGAGGCAAAATTGGCGTCCGTATCGTTGAACCGGTCAAATGCAGCGCCGGTGTTTTTGGCGTTATTCGGGGCAGTGTTGGGGGATGGGGATGCGGCATTATTGGTGTTGCCAGCGGGCAATTCGGCAATGTTGACGGCTTCGCCAGGATTCTGCGCGGCAGTTTTTTCCGCCCCTTCTGTATCGGAAGCGGTATCGCTGGCCTCGGAAGTGGTTTTTTCCGATAAATTAGCACTTTCGGGATGTGCGGCATCCTGTTGATTCAATTTATCTTTTTCCGCCGGGTCAGTTGGCGTCGAAGATGTTGCTGTAACATCTGGCATAATCGGGGTCCCTTAGAAAAAACTACAATCGTATGATAAAATGCAATTCGGATGCCAAGCGGCGGAGATTAGAGTTTTTTACGGTAGAACAATAGATAAGGCAGTATACCCGCCAAAATGATCAAAATCATGGCGACGGTGAATCCGGATGGGCTGGCGAGCCCAGGAATATTGGCGAAATTCATCCCGAAAATGCTGGCGATCAAGGTGGGCGGCAATAACACGACCGAGGCCACCGATAACACCTTCATCGTGTTGGTTTGCTGTAAATCGATCAGGCCCAATGTGGCGTCCAGCAGGAAATTGATTTTATTGTTAATCGCATCGGCATGTTCGGTTAAAAATCGCACGTCGCGAATCAATGTTTTGGTATGCGATTGGCTTTCGGCCTTCAGCCATAATTCACCGGCGGGTCCAACAAAGCTAAGCAGCCGCGCGATTGAAACCAAACTTTCGCGCGCCATCGATACCAAATTGCCGATTACGCCCAGGCGTTTTAACACTTGCCGCATGTCCTGGGTATTGGGATTCATCATACCGCCGTCACTGCTATCGGGTCTGTTGGCGAACACATCGTTGCTAAGCGTATCCAAATTATGGCCGTTGGTTTCCAGAACTTCGGCCAAACGGTCGACCACCACATCCATTAAATGAAAAAATAAATCTTCGGCCTTGTCCAAGGCATTCGGTTGGCGCAGTAGGCGACCGGAAAATCGGTTAAACGCCGACGGTTCGCCATAACGCACGGTGGCCAGCATTGTAGGCGTTAAAATAAAAGTAACCGGGGAAATGGTGGGATTGGGCGTATCTGCACCGACCAGCAAGGATGTGGTCATAAAACAATTGCCGCTTTCGGTGTAAAGCCGGCTGGATGGTTCGATATCGCGCATATCCTCGCGCGTTGGAATTTCAATATTCAGCTTGTTTTCTAAAAACCGGTCTTCTTCGGCGGTCGGTTGTAACATATCGATCCAAAGCACATTATCCGGAATAGGAGCCGGTATTTGATGTTGTGCGGACTGAAAGGAATTGCCGGTGCGGGTATAGGTGAGGAGCATGATAAAGTAATAAAATTTTGACCTTATTAAATCTTATCTGTTTCTACCCTTAACACCAATGTTTTCCCTTGTGATGATGCCGAAATAATCTTATCTATTACCCTAGTAACACATACAAAGGGGTTGTTATGACTGTTTATGTTTTTGGGTCGATTAATACCGACATCATTGCCAAAGTACGCCGCATTCCAATGCCAGGCGAAACTATGATTGCGCAAAGCAGTATTACCAAACCAGGTGGCAAGGGTTGTAATCAAGCGGTTGCCGCGGCGCGGGCCGGTTCCGGCGTTAAAATGATTGGCAAAGTGGGCAAAGATCTTTTTGCGCAATCGGCCATTGAAAATTTAAAGAATAATAAAATCGATGCTGCTGCTGTCGGCGCTTCGGACAAGCCATCGGGCATCGCGTTGATCAACGTGGATTTAAAAGCAGAAAATTGCATTGTCGTGGTTTCCGGCGCCAACGAAGATGTAACCGCCGACCAATTTACCTTTGACAAGTTTAACAAGGACGATGTTTTGGTGCTGCAAATGGAAGTGCCAATTGAAGAAAGTTTGAAGTTATTAAAAAAAGTAAAAGGCAAAATAAAAACCAAAATTCTGAATGTTGCGCCGTTTGGTAAATTGCCGGATGATATATACGACTATCTGGATTATTTGATTGTCAATGAACACGAGGCAGTTGGCATCGCCAAAAGTTTGAATATGGATTACAACTTATTGCCATCCAAACTGGCATCGAATATTTCCCAGAAAATTTCTTGCCGCGTTATCGTTACAAACGGCGCGGAAGGGTGTTTCTTGGGCAATAAAGGCCAGGTTTGGCATGTGCCCGCATTGCCGGTGCAGCCAATCGATACCACCGGCGCGGGCGATACATTCTGTGGAATTTTTGCGTCGATCCTGGATCAAGGCCAAGATGATTTGCATGCGATGCGCATGGCCTGTATTGGCGCAAGTTTGGCGTGTTTGGTCGAAGGCGCGCAGGATGGCATGCCGACTATGGATAAAATCCAGGCCGAGGCGAACAAATCGCAGCAATTTAAAGAAGCGATTACTAAGCTGGCCGTATAACGCCTTTTTTCAGAATCAAGCAGCCGTATAAACGCAGCTCGCCGGTGGCAATCACGGCGAATGCGGCCTTAGACCGGTCATAAAACGCAAACCGATCGATCGGTTGAATCTTCGCTTTGTTGTCGGCGTGCTTGTCGACGATGGTCTGATATTCTTGGCAAACCGGTGGCAAGAAACTTGGGTTGTCGACAACTTCAATACGTAAGATCGGATCTTTAACGAAAT
>CAZYJI010000008.1:47739-84593 GCA_964647725.1 uncultured Alphaproteobacteria bacterium | reverse complement strand
TCGTCGACCGGAAATAATTTCAAAATCGCTTCTAATGCGCGCGGGCCATCGATTCCATCCATGCGAATCAATCGTTTGGCGCAAGTCGTGGCCGGAAAATTGGAATCGGCGATTACCAAATCGTCACCATGGCCCATGGCGCGCAGGATCTGTAAACATTCCGGACTTAAAATAGGGTCGATGTTACGAAGCATATGAACCTCATCTCGAATGAATTAGAGGTATAGGTATATTTTATTTTGTAAAGAATGCAAGGGATTGATTTTAGGCGCGAGACGCTTCTTTGGATCTGGCCCTTAACCATACATTTCTTTGGCTGACAGTGTGGCGGGTTACACGTGATGGAGCAGGGATTGATACGGTTCTGTCCGTGCCATCCAATTTACGAGCAACTCTATCCATGAATGCAACAAAACCTTGCACTGCTTCAGCCTTGTCTCCTGGGATTACTAAATCAACATTAGCCTCATCCGCAGGGTCAAACGGGGTATTGCCAACGCGAATACAAAACTTGCCAGCATAGTACGGTGACGACATCACCCCGCGCGTAATTAACGCATCAACAGGGGAATCTCCAACCGTTACACTGAAAATTGGTTTGCCGTGTCTTGCGTGGCTATGGTTCATGATGGCATGGGTTGCGGATGTTTTATCCAAACCAAAGGGAAGCGCATCAGCAACATTATGCCCTTGAGTAATTTTTATAGTGATGCCTTCGTATCGGGTGCCGCCGCCTTCATTATCTGTAAAATGAGGGATTTCCAGTCTTACAATTTTGCCATCTCTTGTAATCTTCATATGATCATGGCGAACTAATAATCCCATAACATTTATTAGTTTTTGTTGAGAGTCAGCAGATGTTTTTCCATTTCTGGAATGAAGTGTGACGGTATGTCTTTTTGGTTCAAATTCATAATTTGAATCGTCCATACGTTGTAAAACTTCGCGGACGCGTTTCAATAAAGCTAGTTCGCCTTTTTTTTCATCGGCTTCAAATGTGGGCGCTGCATCAATGCGAATCGGGTGAAAAGCCTCGGCGATTTGGCAAGGAAGAAATTCAAGACCCAGTCTGGCGCTGCCCGAATCTAATTCTTGTTCTGATCCCACCACTTGGCACCTTTGTCTGGATATAAACACAGTGCCCATTTCACATACGGCGCGGGGAATTATAAATTGATCATTTAATGCATATAAATGATCGGCAGTCGGATTCGCCAAAGCTTGTAACATTAAATGTCGGTTTAAACTGTATATAAGGGATTCGCCTGGGCGGCCAGTATTGACCACTAATCTTTTATCCGTTGCTTCCCGGGTTCTAAAAAAAGTTTGATGTGATCTAGGGGTTACTTCGGCCAATGCCGCTGAAACTTGCAATCCCCAACATCCGTCAAAGTCGCTATTTATTTGTCCAATTAATGCTGGATCGCGAAAGTTTCTGTAGATAATTTCTATAGCACGTTCTTGAGTGGCCAGCATTGACGTTCCCTCGTTAAGGTTTTGAACAACCAATTTATTCGTGCCTTAATATCTCAAATTTTTTGTGTACAAGCAAATCTTTTTCGGCTCAATGACCTTAATCTTACTGTGCAATGCAATAAAAGCTTCATGAAATTATTTCTGTAAATGCGTGTAATATAATATTTATTATCAGATAGCGTAATAAAAGTGCAATTTTTGGTATTTTACCCATAAGGATATGAAAACATCCAGTTGCACCGCACGCGACCTATCAACAAATCCACATGCTGCTCATGACCAAATTTGGATTTAAACATTGCTGTATCGTGGTTTGTTTAGTCTTATACCCAGGATATTACTATAAAACCGCTATAGGAGCTTATCATGGCAACAGCAACGGCACGGGCAACACATATTTCTACTGATAATCTTTCATTCCTGCGCGGCCAATTAAATACTGCAATTTTGAACAATGACGTAAAAGCGGTTGATGCCATTATTGCCAAGGCTAAAAAAGCGGGGGTGCGTAAAAAACTGCTCAATGAACCGATTGACGGGACCGAAACCGCGTTGATGATGGCGCTTGATGTTCGCCATGATGATGCCGGGCCTGAAGCCAGAGCAAAAATTATCAAAACGCTGATGAAAAATGGCGCCAATCCCAATTGTGAAGTCAAGTTTACCATGCGGGTCGCTTCGGGAACGCAATCCAAAACACAAAAGGTGGCTTTATTAATGTTTGCTTTGCGATATGGAGACGACCTTGTTCGGAAAGCATTGGTGCAATCAAAGCAGTTTGATCCAAGACCTAAAAAACATGGATATGAAACTTGGGAACAATTTATCCAGGTTTGTGAAGCGCTGGGAATCCGCCGTACGGTTGTTGCTGCAACATTGCTTTCAATTCGGGAATATCACACGCCTGAAAGGCACGCAAGAAAGGCAAGTGTATTGGAAGGCAGGTTAAAAGCCAGTGTGCCACCAGGCAGAACCCCGCATATTCCAAGAAGCACCTTAAGCGCATTAGCAAGAAAGCTTGGACGCCACGATAGAGGCCGCTAAATTTTCTAGGCATTCTTACGGCCCATGCTATAATGCCGCGCCATTCAGCAAGGCCTTATTTTCACTAGGATATTAATGAATTTCCTTATCTCCGATATTGGTGGCACCAACGCGCGGTTTGCATTAACCGATGGCGGGCGCGTCACCGACATTCAAATCCTGAAAACGGCGGATTATCCGAATTTGACCGATGCCGCGCTGGCCTATGTTTGCGAAGTGCGCAAAAAGGGCGCGAAAATTACCCGCGCGGTTTTTTCGGTCGGCACGGCCGTGGTCAGCGATGAAATTATTTTTCCCAATTCGCCGTGGTCTTTTTCCAAATCCAAACTGCAATCGGATTTGGCGTTATCGCGTCTCGATATCATCAACGATTTTAAGGCGGTGGCGTTATCGGTGCCGCATGTCGATCAATCCAAATTGATTCAAATCGGCGGCGGCAAGGCGCAAGCGGATCAGCCGATCGGCGTGATCGGCCCGGGCACGGGATTGGGCGTTGGATATTTGATTCCAGATGGGCAAGGAAATTGGATCGCCAACAGCGGCGAGGGTGGGCATGTCACCGCGCCCGCGATCAACGATATCGAATGGCAAGTGATTGTGGAATTGAAACGCGAAAAATACACCCATGTGTCGGCGGAACGAATTGCATCGGGTAAGGGGTTGATCAACGTCCATCAGGCGCTGTGTACGATTTTTAAAAAACCGTATGTGGAAATCAGTGCCGAGGAAATCAGCCGCAAGGCCATTTCCGGCGGTGATGATATCTGCAAGCAGGCCTTGGATATTTTTTGCGGCATGCTGGGCACGGTTGCGGGGAATATGGCCCTGTTATTGGGTGCGCATGGCGGGGTTTATATCGCCGGCGGGATTGTGCCGCAAATTATGGATTATGTGCAACAATCGGCCTTTCGCGAACGCTTTGAAAACAAAGGCCGGCGCAGGGATTACTTGGCCGCGATTCCGACCTATGTTATAACGCAGGACAATTTGGCGTTTCTTGGGCTTTCCGCCTATGCCAAGCAACATTTCGGAATTTAAAATGCCGCATAAACATTTGCTGAAAACCCACGCCCTGATCGATGGGCAATGGGTGGTTGGTTCCAAAACTTTTCCGGTACACAATCCCGCGACCGGCGAAGTCATCGCTAATGTTTCGGATTTGGGCCAAAAAGAAACTGCGCAGGCAATCGCCGCCGCGAAATCGGCATTGGCCGATTGGCGCGGTCGCCCGGCGAAAGAACGCACCAAAATTTTACGCGCCTGGAACGATTTGATTTTGGCCAATACCGATGCGCTGGCGCGTATCATGACGCTGGAACAGGGCAAGCCGCTGGCCGAGGCGAAGGGCGAAATCGCTTACGCCGCGACGTTTGTGGAATGGTACGCCGAAGAAGCAAAACGCGTTTATGGCGATGTGATTCCGGCAAACAAATCCAATCAACGCATTCTGGTTTTTAAACAAGCCATCGGCGTTGTCGGCGCGATCACGCCGTGGAATTTCCCATCCGCGATGATTACCCGCAAATGCGCCCCGGCGCTGGCGGCGGGATGCACGATTGTGTTGAAACCGGCGGAACAAACGCCATTATCGGCGTTGGCGCTGGGCGAGCTTGCGATCCAAGCCGGATTCCCAAAAGGCGTTTTCAATATTGTCACCGGCAGCGATCCGGAATCGATCGGCGGCGAGTTGACATCGAATCCCATGGTTAAAAAAATCAGTTTCACCGGATCGACCGAAGTCGGCAAAATTTTAATGCGCCAATCGGCCGGAACGGTGAAAAAATTATCGCTAGAACTGGGCGGCAATTCGCCATTTATCGTATTCGCCGACGCCGATTTGAACGCGGCAGTTGCGGGCGCGATGGCATCGAAATTCCGCAATAACGGACAAACTTGTGTTTGCGCCAACCGGATTCTGGTCGATGCGAAAGTGTACGATCAATTCGCCGGGATGCTGGAAACCGAAATGAAAAAAATGAAGGTCGCCAACGGCATGGATGACGGCGCGCAATTGGGCCCGTTGATCGACAACGCCGCGCTGGAAAAGGTCACGGGTCTGGTCGAAGACGCGAAGTCCCAAGGCGGGAAAATACGCATGGGCGGCAAACATCATGCGCTGGGCCATTCATTTTACGAACCCACATTGATTACCGGTGCGACGGTGAAAATGCGCCTTAGCCAAGAAGAAATTTTTGGGCCCGTAGCCGCGCTGTATTCTTTCGATTCCGAGGAACAAGCGGTGCAAATCGCCAACGATACGGCGTATGGCTTGGCTTCTTATTGTTATACGCGCGATTTGGGCCGGGCGTTCCGCATGGCACAAAATTTGGATTACGGCGTGGTTGGCATTAATGAAGGTATCGTATCGACCGAAGTCGCGCCATTTGGCGGCGTGAAAGAATCCGGTTTCGGCCGCGAAGGATCTTTTTACGGTATCGAAGATTATGTGACGACCAAATATGTGTTGATGGGGGGATTATAGGCAAAGACCTATAACGACAAAAATGAAAATCGGTTTGGCCCAAATCAATTTAATCGTCGGGGATTTTGCCGCGAACTGCGCCAAGATTTTGGATTATCATGCCCGCGCGGCGGATGCGGATTTGTTGTTGACGCCGGAATTGTCGGTATCCGGTTATCCGCCCGAAGATTTTATTTTGAATAAAAGCTTTGTCGACGCCTCGCAAAAAGCGACGCAAGAACTGGCCACGAAAATAACGCGCGGCGCGGTGGTGGTCGGCACGCCGTGGCGCGATGGCGATCAAGTGTTTAACGCGATGGTGATGATTGAGGGCGGTAAAATCACCGAAGTACAATATAAATATGAACTGCCCAATTTCGGCGTGTTCGACGAACCGCGCGTTTATGCGCAAGGGCCATTGCCGAAACCCTTTATGTTCCAAGGCGTACCGCTGGGTATGTTGATATGCCGGGATTTATGGTATTCGCGCGCTTGCAGTGCCTTGACCAAGGCTGGCGCAAAAATTTTGCTCGCGCCCAATGCTTCGCCCTATGATCTGGAAAAAGATGTCAGCCGTAAAGGCCAGGCGCGGGAGCGCGTGGTCGAATCCGGTGCGCCATTGGTGTATTTGAATATGGTGGGCGGCCAGGATGATGTGGTTTATGACGGCGGCTCGTTTGTGATTGGCAAGAATGGACGCATTGCGGGCCAAGCGCCGAAATTTGCCGAACATTTGGGGTATATCAATTTCGATCCGAAAACCGGTGACGTAACCACCGATTTGGCGGAATCCAGCATCGATGGCGATGACGAAGCCGATTTGTATCAAGCGATGTGTTTAGCCACACGCGATTACGTCCATAAAAACGGATTTCAAAAGGCAATTTTTGGTTTGTCCGGCGGCGTCGATTCCGCACTGGTCGCCGCGATTGCCAGCGACGCGCTGGGCAAGGGAAATGCGTTTTGTTACATGTTGCCATCGCCGCATACATCCATCGAAAGCCTGCATGATGCGGCCAGCATCGTTGATATGTTAAGCATCGAAATGCACCGGATCGAAATTACCGATTCGATGAAAACGGTGCAAAAATCGATGGAAAAAGTCATCGAATTAAAAGGATTATCGCTGGAAAATATGCAATCGCGTTTGCGCGGTTTGATGTTGATGACGATATCGAATCAAACCGGCGCGTTGTTGCTGACCACCGGAAATAAATCGGAAATTGCGACCGGTTATGCGACGCTGTATGGCGATATGTGTGGCGCGTTCAATCCGATCAAGGATTTGTATAAAACCCAAGTCTATGCGGTAGCCAAATGGCGCAACAGCAGCGAGGCGGAGAAATATGGATATACCAAATGGCCCGCCATGCCGGAGCGCGTTTTGACCAAAGCTCCAAGCGCGGAATTGCGCCCAGATCAAAAAGACCAAGATACTTTGCCGCCTTATGATTTGCTGGATAAGATCCTATACAAATTAATCGAGCAAAATCAGAGCATTGCCGAAATCGTGGCCCATGGGTACGACCAAGCGACAGTCTTGCAAATTGCGCAAATGCTTGATAAATCTGAGTATAAGCGGCGCCAAGCGGCGCCAGGGCCGAAATTGTCGATCAAAGCCTTTGGCAAGGATCGCCGCGTGCCCGTTACCCAAAGTTGGAAAAGAATATAAGTTATGACTAATAAAGTACGTCTTCGTTTCGCCCCGTCCCCAACCGGCCGTTTGCATCTGGGCAATGCCCGCGCGGCGGTGGTCAATTATTTATTCGCCAAATCCAAGGGCGGCGAATTCATGTTGCGCATCGATGACACGGATATCGAACGTTCTACCAAAGAATTCGAAGACGGCATTTACGCCGATCTGAAATGGCTGGGATTGAATTGGGATTTAACCGCCAAACAATCCGAACGCATGGGCCGTTATGCCGAAGTGTTCGAAATTTTGAAAAAAGCCGGGCGGATTTATCCTTGTTATGAAACTGCCGAGGAATTGGATATCAAACGTAAAATCCAATTATCGCGCGGCAAACCGCCGATTTACGATCGCGGTGCGTTAAAATTAACCGAGGAAGAAAAACAAAAATTCGAATCTGAAGGCCGCAAGCCGCATTGGCGGTTTTTGTTAAACCATAATGAAATTGCTTGGGACGATATTATTCGCGGCATGAATCATTTCCATGGTGAAAATCTGACCGATCCAATTTTATACCGCGCCGATAAAGGCCCGGTTTATATGCTGGCATCCGTCGTCGATGACGGCGATTTTGATATAACTCATATCGTGCGCGGCGAAGATCACGTCGCCAACACGGCGGTGCAAATTCAAATTTTTACCGCGCTTGGATTCACCCCGCCGCAATTCGCGCATTTTTCATTGATCACCGATGCATCGGGCGAAGGATTCTCCAAACGCACCGGATCGTTATCGCTTGGCACGTTGCGGGACGAAGGAATCGAGCCGATGGCGATCAATTCGATGATGGCGAAATTGGGCACGTCATTGCCGGTCGAACCGAAATTGACCTTGGCGGAATTGGCGCAAGGATATGAATTGTCGATTTTTGGCCGCGCGCAACCGAAATTGGACAAAGCCGATTTGCTGACCATCAATATGAAATTGCTGCACCATATGCCATACAGCATGGCGGTTGAAAAACTGCGCGCGTATAATTTGCCCGAAGTCGGCGAAGCATTCTGGAACGCGGTGCGCGGCAACATCAACAATCTGCGCGAAATCGCCGATTGGTATAATGTCTGTCACTCGCCAATCACCCCCGTGATCGAAGATGCCAGTTTTGCGGCTGAGGCTGCAAAATTATTGCCGGCCGAACCATGGAATACCGAAACCTGGTCCAAACTGGTCGATTCGGTCAAGGGCGCTACCGGCCGCAAGGGCAAGGCATTGTTCATGCCGTTGCGCCTGGCATTGACCGGCCGCGAACATGGGCCGGAACTCGCCAATATCCTGCCATTCATCGGCCGCGCCAAGGCCGAAAAACGCCTGCAAGGCCAAGCGGCTTAAAATGACTTTAAAAATCTATAATACCCTGACCCGCGAAAAAGAACAATTTACCCCGCGCGATTCAAAACGCGTGACCATGTATGTGTGCGGCCCGACCGTTTACGATTTCGCGCATATCGGCAATGCCCGTCCCGTGGTTGTATTCGATGTTATGTATCGTTTATTAAAACATCTATATCCAAATGCACGGGTGGAATATGCGCGCAATATCACGGACGTAGACGATAAAATTAATGCAAAGGGCCAGGAAATCGTGGCGCAACAGGGTGGCGATATAAACGCCGCTATCCGCCAGATTACCCAAAAATTTGAAAAACATTATAATGATGATATGGGCGCGCTGGGATGTTTGTTGCCCGATCACACGCCGCATGCCACCGATCATATTCCGCAAATGATTGCGATGATTCAAACCTTGATCGATCGCGGGCATGCTTATGAAGCCGAAGGCCATGTGTTGTTCAACGCGCCATCGATGAAAGATTACGGCAAATTATCGCGCAATACCCCTGAGGAATTAGTCGCTGGCGCGCGTGTCGATGTCGCGCCGTTTAAAAAAGATCCAACCGATTTCGTATTGTGGAAACCGTCATCCGCCGATTTACCAGGATGGGAAAGTCCATGGGGCCGGGGCCGGCCAGGTTGGCACATTGAATGTTCGGCCATGAGCCGCGCGGTTTTGGGCGATCAAATCGATATTCACGGCGGCGGGCTGGATTTACGTTTTCCGCACCATGAAAATGAAATCGCACAAAGTGAATGTTCCTGCGATGCGCACCCATTCGCGCGGTATTGGATGCATAATGGCTATCTGACCGTCAATGGCGAGAAAATGTCGAAATCATTAGGCAATTTCTTTACCGTTCGCGAAGTTCTGGACAAGGGTATTTCGGGCGAAGTAATCCGCTTAGCATTATTAATGACGCATTATCGCAGCCCATTCGATTGGACTGATCAGGTTTTAGAACAGGCGAAAGGTTTGCTAAATCGGCTTTATATGCTGTGCGCGGATTTCAAGGGCGAGATGGCGGCAAATGCATCGCCGGAATTGATCGCCGCGCTTGCGGATGATTTGAATACGCCGCTGGCTATTCGGCATTTGCATCGCCTTGGCAATGACATCGCGCATGCCAAATGCGGTGAAGGCCAAAATGATCTAATGGCGCAGTTGAAAAAAGACGCATCGATTCTGGGATTGTTGCAAAAATCCACGCAGGATTGGCAACGCGGTGATACATCTGAAGACGCTAAAAGCAAAATCGATCAATTGGTAACCGAACGTAACGACGCCAAGAAATCCAAAAACTTTGCCCGCGCGGATGAAATCCGCAAGCAATTGGATGCGATGAATATCGTGCTCGAAGATAAGCCGGGCGGGATTACCGAGTGGCGACGGAAATGAGTCGGCGGCCCTATACCCCGCCCGATACGGGCGGGATGCAATCCAAATCCCGCAAGGCGGATAAACCCGTTGCAACGCCCGATCCCGCATTGCAGCCCATAATCATTTTGGTCCGCCCGCAATTGCCGGAGAATATCGGTATGACGGCGCGGGCGATGCTGAATTGCGGCCTGTCGCAATTGCGGATCGTTGCACCCAAATGCGAATGGCCGCATCAAAATGCGTTTAATGCATCCTCCGGCGCGGATCAGGTGTTGCGCGATGCGACCGCGTTTGATTCCATCGAATCCGCCACCGCCGATCTGCAAATTATCTATGCCACATCGCCGCGCAATCATTTCGTGAATGTGCCGGTGGTGGATTTACAAGAGGCGGCGGAGGAAATCGTATCGGCCTTAGCCAACCAATTCCCCTCCCTTGGGGAGGGGCAGCGAGCCGTAGGCGAGCGGGGAGGGTTAAGCGGTCAGTCTCGCCAAATAACCCCACCCCAAAGCCGCGATGCGACTTTGACCCTCCCTCAAGGGGAAGGTAGCATAAAAATCGGCATCCTGTTCGGCCCCGAACGCGCGGGATTGGAAAACGAAGATATCGCCAAGGCCAATAAAATCCTGACCATCCCATTGCAGCGCGATTTCAATTCGCTGAATTTATCGCAAGCCGTATTGTTGGTCGGTTATCAATTATTCCTGCAAATGGCGCAACATGATCTATCGGTGGTCAGTTTACGCGGGCAGGGCACACGGGCCGATCCGGCAGCGCCGCGCGCGGAACTGGATGAATTTATGAACCGTTTAATCGGATTGATGGACGATGGCGGATTTTTGCACCCGCCGGAAAAACGCCCCACCATGGTCGATAATTTGCGTGCAATGTTCATGCGTATGGGATTGTCGACGCAGGAAATCAAAACCCTGCATGGTGTGGTGACGACGTTGTTAAAAAAGAAAGATTAGCGGGTAGGTACGCGAACCAATCCTACTTTAACAGCGGCAAGGCTTAGTCCAACAGCAGCAGCACCGGTTAATGCTGGCAATCCAAACATTCCCCCGAACATCGCGGCACCTGAATAATTGTCGTGACCGGTGAGAGTCGCGGTAAGAGATGCTATTATGCCGCCGACAGGCCCCATCACAGGAAAAACAATTACTGCAAGCGCGGTAGACGCTGCCGTGCATGCCACAGACCAGGAGCCCATACTCGCTCCAACAGGTCTGATTCTTTGAGTCATCATGATATACTCTCCGTTAATTAGGCGGTATTACCGTCCGCGGCTTTTGTGAGCAATTGCAGAGCCCGCTAAAAATGCAGCAACCAATCCACAATAAGTAGCGCCGGCTATGAAACTGCTCGGGTGCAATGGATTGAAACCGGCCAGCGTATATTCTGAGGCAAGGTGATAGATACCGCGCACGGCCATGACGGCCACAGTCGTAATAGCCCCACTTCCAATACATATACCTGATGCAATAACGGTATCGGTGAGGTTTATTCCAGTATCGTAATTACTTGTAATTCTTCTCATATTTGGTTTCCTGTGGCCAAAACGTATCCTAAAAAGACCATATTGTCAAAGGCTTTTTCGGTCCTTTACAAACCCGCCAAAATCGCTATATTACGCGCTTTCCGGGGTTTCGACCCCAGTTTCAACATAAGCAGGCCGGGTTTTGTCGCCCGCGATTCCTGAGGGATATATGAGGTAGTTATGACAAAAATTGCTCAATCGAAGCATAAGATCTCGCGCCGCATGGGCGAATCTTTGTGGGGTGGTAAAAGTCCACTCGAACGCGGCCGCAACAGCCGTCCAGGTCAACATGGCGCCCGTCGCGGTAAAATGTCCGACTATGGCAATCAGTTGCAAGCCAAACAAAAATTAAAAGGTTACTATAACATGCAAGAACGGCAGTTCCGCCGTTTCTATGCCGAAGCGCGCCGCCGCAAGGGTGATACCGGTCAAAACCTGATCAACTTGCTGGAACGCCGCCTGGACACCGTGATTTATCGTTTGAAATTGGCGCCGACCATTTTCGCCGCGCGTCAATTCGTTGGTCACGGCCACATCATGGTTAACGGCAAACGTTGCAACATTCCATCGTACAGCGTTCGTGACGGCGATGAAATTTCTTTGACCGCAGGCGCCGAAGGTGCACAAAGCCAAAGCGTTTTGACCGGCCAAGCACAAACTTTCCGCGAAGTTCCGGAATATTTGCAATTGGATGTATCAACATTCAAAGGTAAATTCATCCGTAGTCCGCAATTATCCGACGTTCCATATCCGGTTCAAATGAAACCGAACTTGGTTGTCGAGTTGTATTCGCGCTAATTCGTGGATATTCGATAAATTTGAAAATGGGAAGGATTTATCCTTCCCATTTTTGCTTTATAGGCATAGATATAAATCATGCCTTTACCGCTTAATCCTTTTTATTACATCCGCCATGGTCAATCGGAATCGAATGCCGCCCGCATGATGGCCGGTTGCGGAATCGATACCCCATTGACCGAAACGGGCAGGGCGCAGGCACGTGCAGCAGCTGCGGTGATCGCAAAACTGGAAATTAAGCCACAATATATTTGTTACAGCCCATTGCTGCGCGCGGCAGAAACCGCCGAAATCATCAACGATGTTTTGGATTTGCCGATGATGGCGATCGCCGATTTGCGCGAACATTTTGTCGGCGATTGGGAGGGCATGCCATGGGAAGTGGTTGCCAAATTATGGGAAGATGGCGGCGATCCACCGAACGGCGAAACATTCGACGATTTTTATAGCCGCGTGAAATTGGCGATGCAAAGCGCCTTGGTCCAGCCATTGCCATTGGTGGTGGCGCATGGCGGCGTGTGGCAGGCGATCAAATCCCTGTATGCGCCGGCGAATTATTTTGAATTGGATAACGCCATCCCGCACCATTTCGAACCGGTGCCGGAACACGCGCTATATCCGTGGCGTATTCATAAACTAAGCCTGTGCGCGGTCAGCGGGGATTTGCTGCGCGAAGAAAAAGAATTCAGAAAAATAGATTAATGCCCGCCGCAGCAACCGCCGCCATGGCCGTGATCATGATCGCCATGGGTGTGGGTAACGCCTTTATCGTGCAGCAATTGTTCCAATTCGCCGCTCTGATACATTTCGCGTAAAATATCGCAACCGCCGATAAATTCACCCTTCACAAAAATTTGCGGCATGGTCGGCCAATCGTTGATTTCGGCCAATGCTTCCCAATGATCGTGATTTTCATCGGCATTGACGGCGGTATATGGCGCGCCGACGCGTTTCATGATTTCGACGACGGTCGCGGAAAATCCGCAACGCGGCGATTGTGGCGTGCCGCGCATGTAAACGACAACGTCGTTGGTGGTGATCAGATCGTTGATTTGGGTTTTAATATCGGTCATTTTTTCCTCTTGTATAATTATGTAGATGCCTTGGTTACCAAAGACAAGGCGTGAATTCCTTCGGCATCCGTGCCGCGAAGTGCGGCGAAGATCATTTTGTGCATTTCAACGCGGTTTTTACCGGTAAAGGCAGGGGCAGCGATGTGTACGCGGTAATGGTCGTTATCGCCCGCTAAATCCTCGATCCGGATTTGTGCGCCGGGGAATTTCTCCCCCAGGATTTTTTCCAATTGATCGGATGGCAATGGCACGGACTTAACCTTTCATATATTGCGGCAGCCAGGCTTCGTTCGCCTTGCGCAATTCGCCGATATTGCCGATGGTTTTGCCGCCGACGATCAAGCTGTCGCCGCTGGTTTCGCCAATACGCTGCGCGATCACGCCAGCCGATGCGGCGGCGTAAATCACCTTGTCCGGCGCGTTGGTTGTAACGATATAACGGCCCTGATCTTCGCCGAACAACCAGCCATTCAATGGAATATCGCTTGGCGGTTGGATGGTGCAACCCATCGGATCCGGTTTCGATTTAAAGCCCATTTCGACAAGCGCGCAAGCAATGCCGCCATCCGATACGTCGTGGCAGGCGTTGATTAAGCCGGATTCGATCAAATGACGCACAAATTCGCCATGCTTGCGTTCGGCGGGCAGATCGATTGGCGGCGGAGCGCCTTCTTCACGGCCATGAACTTCGCGTAAATACAGCGAACTTCCAACCCAGCCAGTGGTTTTGCCGATGACGATAATCGAATCGCCAGGATTTTTGAAATGCAACGACATTGCCTTCGATGCGTCTTTCAACAAACCGACGCCGCCAATGACGGGGGTTGGCAGAATCGCCTGGCCATCGGTTTCGTTATATAACGAACAATTGCCGGAAACGACCGGGTAATCCAATGCCTCGCCAGCATTGCGCATACCGCCGATACAACCGACGATTTGGCCCATAATTTCGCGTTTTTCCGGATTGCCGAAATTGAGGTTGTTGGTCCAGGCGAGCGGGGTCGCGCCAACCGCGCATAAATTGCGATATGATTCCGCAACCGCTTGCGCACCGCCAATAAATGGATGCGCCAGGCAATAACGCGGGGTGCAATCGGTTGTCATCGCCAATGCCTTATTGGTGCCGTGAACGCGCACAACGCCAGCATCGCCGGTGCCGGGGGCCAAAACCGTGTCGGCCATAACCATGGAATCATATTGCTCATAAATCCAACGCTTGCTGGACATATCAGGACAGGTCAGCATCATGCGCAACGCGTCGGCCGGATCGGTTTGCGGCAAATCCTGAATACGGATTTCTGGGCGGCGGGTCGATACGATCCAATCGCGTTCATACATCGGCGCGGAATCGGCAATCGCCTTGGTCGGAATTTCCGCGACGATTTGGCCGTGATGTTTTAAAATCACTTTTTTGGAATCGGTTAATTTGCCAATCACGGCAAAATCCAGATCCCATTTTTCGAAAATCTTGCGGGCATCTTCTTCGCTGCCTGGTTTCAAGATGATTAGCATGCGTTCCTGGGATTCCGACAGCATCAATTCATACGCGGTCATGCCTGGTTCGCGCGCTGGAACATTATCCAAATCCATTTCAATGCCCATATCGCCGCGCGATGCCATTTCAACCGATGACGATGTCAATCCGGCTGCGCCCATATCTTGGATCGCAACAACCGTATCGGTCGCCATCAATTCCAAGCACGCTTCGAGCAATAATTTTTCCAGGAAAGGATCGCCGACCTGGACGGTTGGGCGTTTGGATTCCGAATCCTCGTTAAATTCGGCCGACGACATGGTCGCGCCATGAATTCCATCGCGGCCGGTTTTCGCGCCGACATAAACGACCGGATTGCCAACACCAGCGGCCTTGGCATAGAAAATTTTCTTGGCATCGGCGATGCCGACGGTCATCGCGTTGACCAGAATATTGCCGTTGTAATTCGGGTGGAAATTGACTTCGCCGCCAACGGTTGGAATGCCAACGCAATTGCCGTATCCGCCGATACCGGCCACAACGCCTTCGATCAGGGATCTGGTTTTCGGATGATCCGGATCGCCGAAACGCAGCGCGTTCAAATTGGCGATCGGGCGCGCGCCCATGGTGAACACGTCGCGCAAAATACCGCCAACGCCGGTCGCGGCGCCTTGATAAGGTTCAATGAATGATGGATGATTATGCGATTCAATTTTAAATACGGCTGCCTGGCCATCGCCGATATCGATAACGCCGGCATTTTCACCGGGGCCGCAAATGACACATTTGCCTGTGGTCGGCAGGGTTTTCAACCAAACGCGAGTCGATTTATAACTGCAATGTTCGGACCACATCGCGGCGAACATGCCCAGTTCCACCAAATTCGGCTTACGGCCAAGATTTTTTAGGAGCAGGCTGTATTCGTCCTTGTTGATGCCATGTTCTTCGGCCAGTTGCGGCGTGATGAAGACTTTTTGCATTTTGACTTTATCGCCGGTTTTCGGGTCCGTCTTTTCAATGGTGCTCACGTCTTGTTTCTCCGCTTTGACCTTTAAAGTAGTATTCAGCATTCCGTACCCTTTTTTATTATGCGCATAAACTGTCGAACATCGCCCGGCCATCGTTACGGCCGATCAATGGGTCGGCGGCGCGGTCGGGGTGGGGCATCAGGCCCAAAACATTTTTGGTTTCGTTGTAAATTCCAGCGATGTTGTTCATCGCACCGTTTGGATTGGCGTTATCATTCACTTCGCCCATTTCGGTGACATAGCGGAACGCGACCAAGCCTTTATCTTCGATTCGTTTCAATGTGTCTTCGGGCGCGTAATAATTGCCTTCGCCATGGCCGACCGGAAAACACACGGTCTGGCCGTTTTTATATTTGCGGGTGAATGGCGAATCGTTGGATTCAACGCGCAAGAAAACTTCCTTGCAGACATATTTCAGGCCTTTGTTCCGGCGCAATACGCCGGGCAATAATCCGGCTTCGACCAGAATTTGGAATCCGTTGCAAATGCCGATGACGCGCACACCTTTTTTCGCGGCTTCGCGGATCGGGCCCATAATGGGCGAGTGCGCGGCCATCGCGCCGGTGCGCAAATAATCGCCAAATGCAAATCCGCCGGGCAGAACGATCACATCCAGATTCGGAATGGAAGTATCTTTGTGCCACAACATCACCGGTTTTACGCCGGATGATTTTTCCAAATGCAGGGCGCATTCACGCTCGCAATTGGATCCTGGAAATACGACGACGCCTGATTTCATATTCAATCCCTACGCTGCAACGATTTTGTAATCTTCGATAACCGTATTCGCGAGCAACTTCTCGCACATGGTTTTAACTTCGGCTTCGGCCTTGGCTTTGTCCGATTGGTTTACTTCCAGTTCAATGAACTTGCCGGTGCGAACATCGGACACATCGTTGAAACCCATGCGGTTCAACGCGCCTTTTACGGTTACGCCAACGGGATCGAGAACACCGTTTTTTAATGAAACATATACTCTAATCTTCATATTCTTCTTCCTTTGTTTATCGGAGATCCCTCGCGCTTAACGCTCGGATGATCGCATAATTGCGCGATCACTTTTTCTTTGGCCCAATCGCCTCTACGTTGCTTTTGGTGGTGACCACTTCGGCCAAACCTTCGTTCATCAATCCCAAACGGCGTGCGACTTCTTGGTAGGCTTCGGTAACGCCGCCCAAATCGCGGCGGAAACGGTCTTTGTCCATTTTCTCGTTGGTTTTGATATCCCACAGGCGGCAATTATCCGGGCTGATTTCATCGGCCAGCATTAAAATGCCGTTGCCGTCTTCGTCATATAGGCGGCCATATTCCAATTTGAAATCCACCAAACGCAATCCAACGCCCATGAACATGCCGGTCAGGAAATCGTTGATGCGCAGTGTTAAGCCGGTCAATCCATCGATCTCATCCGCATCGGCCCAACCGAACGCGACGATGTGGTCCATCGTAACCATCGGATCGCCCAATTCGTCTTTTTTGTAATAATACTCGACAATCGGGCGGGGCAGGGTTTGGCCTTCTTCAACGCCAAGGCGTTTGGCCAAATTGCCCGCAACGACATTGCGTACAACGACTTCGATTGGAATAATTTCCAGCGAATAAATCAATTGTTCGCGCATATTCAGGCGTTTGATAAAATGGGTCGGGATGCCGATTTCACCGATTTTGGTCATGATGAATTCGGAAATGCGATTGTTCAAAACCCCTTTACCTTCGATCGTGCCTTTTTTCTGATTGTTAAAAGCGGTGGCATCATCCTTGAAATATTGAACGATGGTGCCAGGTTCCGGACCTTCGTATAAAATTTTGGCTTTACCTTCGTAAATGCGGCGGCGTTGTTTGGCCATGGAACTATCCTTTGCACAAAACTGGCAAGTATGGGTTTTACGACGAATTTGAGGCCATTTTATAGCAGCAATTTCATTGATTCTTCAATGGTTAAGTGACCGATTTTAGGGTGTCTTTTCACTTTCCCCACAACTAACCCGAATGCGGGTTGACGGGGCCCGTATCGCCTAGTATCTTTCAGAGAAACTTTAGGAAATAGCACGATGAGCGAGAGTTTTAATGAAATATCTAGCGGTTGGTTCAACCGCGTGGATCAAGCATGCGATTCTGACACCCGAAATGTACCCAGTTTGTTACGGGATACGGCCGCATATTTACGCCGGGAATTTAAGGGGCTTGTTACCAGCGGGCCTAATACACCAAGGGAACTTGGGTCCCAAAAAGAAGCCGCTCGAAAATATATTATCAAAGTGGCTGATAATTCTTTCCGTATCGAGAACATAGTAAGAGCAGTGGTTATTGGATGGGTTGGCGTTAATAGTACTTTGTTCGCGCCCGTTTTTATTTTGGCGGTGATGGGGTGCGTCATTGGCGTAGTCGGTGGCATTGGAATGTTGTTCCGCGACTTCCATCGCAGTAATGTGCGAGAACACGCCATGAGTTATTACCAAGGCGAAACATCCACGGTAGATCATAAAGTATGGCGAAAAGAAACCAGAAATCAGAATCATCCGTCTTATCCGGCGCGCCGAAAAAATGCTAACTATTGCTTATTGGCTTATGGGGTCACGGCCTGCACCTTTTTAGGTTGTTTGGGTGGAAATTATTATAGAATCAATATGCGCGGGGCAGAATCCCATCCCGCATATCAACAAAATCCGCAACAAGAGCCGGCACAAAAATCACCTTCGAGTAAGAGTGGCGCTTTTAATTCTCCATTGGAGAATACACGCGGCGCACGCGGATAATTACAATTCAACCGGCTTAAATTCTACCTCGCCCGGTCTTCCATTCGCAAACCGGAATATCGGTTTGCGCCGCGATTCGACATGCGGGATCGCCAGCAATTGCGAACACACCGTGCCGTAATTATTTTCTTCGTCCACGATACACATCGCGCCGCGCGGGCCGTCCTTGGCGGAATAAAGCCGCTGACCCAATAACGATTCCCAATCGCGCCATTGATCGTGATCCGGATCCGGCGCCTTGGCCGATTGAAAGCGCGGCAAATATGTGCGCACGCGTGGGATGTTATAGTCGTTGCGGTCGTTTGATGTGATCATCGAATATCCTTCGGGAATCTCTTCGACCGCAATTTTTCCCGAACCGTCATGTTTCAACCAACACGCAAAAGTATTATCGACAATCACCATGTTGAATGGCGCATAGGAACTGGGTTTGATATAGGCCAGCGATTCCGCCGCCGCGCTGGCATCGGCGTGGGTCAGGGCCTCTAACACCAATTCGCCGCGGCTGCGTTTGTCGTCGTGTGGGCCCAGGGAATTTTCGCGGTTGATGATTGCCGCGACGACCCCGGCATCGTTGACCGCCATCCAAGTGCCGCCGCGCGCCGCATCCCATCCGCCAACGACATCGGGAAAATCTTGCCAATGCCGGGCAGGGGGTTCGAATTTGCGCAACAAAGATTCGTCGCGGTTGGCGGCGATAATCACCGGCCAGGGATTGCTAGATTTGCGCAGGATGACAAGCGTACACATAATTATACCGGGGTGCGATGATGCATTTCTTCGAAATCCAATTCGCGGATCAATTTGCGCATGACTTCATCGCCGATTTTTTTACTGTTGCGCAGGTTCAAAATTTCCTGCCGCTGTAAATTGATCAAATCGTGGCGCAGATCATGGTGCGATTGAATGCAACCTAGGTATGGCGAGCCATCGCGTTTATCCAGCGCGTTGAGACGCAGCGAATAATCGGTTTGCAACGCTTCGATGGCGGTGGGGTGATGATAATCCGAATCCTTGAAAATTTGCAGATATTGCAGCGCGGTTGCGGTAATGTGATGCCGCGCGGATCGTTCTTCCATGGTTTCGCTGTCGTCTTTCGGAATTTTCAAAAGTTTGGCGACGTAACCAAGGCTCAATCCTTGCAAAACGATGGTGACGATAATGGCGACAAAGGTCAGGAATAAAATCAAATCGCGATGCGGAAATGGCGTGCCATCATTCAAGGTTAACGGAATCGCCATCGCAGCGGCGAGCGATACAACGCCGCGCATGCCTGCCCAACCGACGAATAAAACCCAATTCACCGGTGGTTTGATTTCTTGTTCGCGCACGCGTTTTGAAATCAAATGCGGCGTATAAGCGCCGAAATAAACCCACACCACCCGTATGGCAATCATCGCGGTCGTTGTAATCAGGGCATATAATATTAAATCTTGCGGTGAATATTCCCCCATCTCGTCCCAAATGTGCGTTAGTTGCAATCCGATCAGCAAAAAGATGACATTGTTCAGAATGAAATTCACGACTTCCCAAATGGTATAAGTCACCAACCGGCTTTGCGAGGATGTGATGGTCGGCAAATGCCAGCCGACATACAACCCGCAGGCGACCACCGATAAAATGCCGGAACAATGCATATATTCGGCGGCTAAATAGGCAGCGTATGGGGTTAATAACGATAACACCACTTCGACGGATGAATCGTCGATCGGTTTGCGCAATTTGACCGCCAGAAATCCGATCAGAATACCGCCGATAATGCCGCCGCCGGCCATTTGCACGAATTCGGTAATCGATGTGTTCCAGCTGAAAACGCCAGATAAAATAATGCTTAATGCCAGCTTGAATAATACAAGGCTGGTGGCGTCGTTCATCAAGCTTTCGCCCTCTAAAATCACCACGATGCGTTTGGGCAAATTCAATCTTTTGGCAATCGCGGTAACCGCGACCGCATCGGGCGGCGATATGATCGCGCCCAATAACAACGCCATCGGCCAGGTCATCCCCGGGATCGTATACATGGCGGCGGTGGCAATTGCGATGGATGTGGCGACCACAAGCCCGGTTGCCAGCGTGACGATCGCGCGCATGTGCATGCGGAAATCACGCCACGAAGTGCTGGTGCCGCTGGTGTATAATAATGGCGGCAGGAACAACAAAAACACTTGTTCGGGATTAAGCCGGATTTCGGGAATAAAGGGCAGCATCGAACACCCAAGCCCGGCCAAGGTCATCATAATTGGCGAAGGGATGGTAGTGCGCCGTGCGAGCAGGCTGATCAGCGCCATCATAAACAGCAAAACCAAAATAATTTCGGTGCCGTGTAACATGGGGTCCATTATGCGCCAAACACCCGCTTGAAAATCGTATCGACGTGTTTGGTATGATATTTCATGTCGAATAAAGATTCGATATCGCTCGCGGGCAGTTTCGCGGTGATGTCTTTGTCCGCCTTTAACAGCGATTGGAAATCCGCGCCGCGTTCCCAAACTTGCATCGCGTTGCGTTGCACCAGTTTGTATGCGTCCTCGCGGGAAACGCCTTTTTGCGTCAAGGCCAGCAATACGCGTTGCGAGAATACCAAACCGCCCAGCGCGTCCAGATTTTGTTGCATACGTTCCGGGTAAACCAATAATTTTTCCATCACGCCGGTCAAACGGGCCAGGGCGAAATCGAGCGCCACGCAAGCATCCGGCAAAATCGTGCGTTCGACGGCGGAATGGGAAATATCCCGTTCATGCCACAACGCCACGTTTTCAAGCGCTGGTGTCACGGAACCGCGCACGATCCGCGCCAGACCGGTCAGGTTTTCGGTTAATACGGGATTGCGTTTGTGCGGCATGGCCGAAGACCCTTTTTGTCCGGCGCTGAAAAATTCTTCGGCCTCGCGCACTTCGGTGCGTTGCAAATGGCGGATTTCGGTCGCCAGGTTTTCGATACAGCTGGCGATAACGCCTAATGTGGCGAAAAACATCGCATGCCGGTCGCGCGGAATAATTTGCGTCGATACCGGTTCCGATTTCAATCCCAATTTTTTGGCGACATATTCTTCGACCGATGGATCGACGTTGGCGAATGTGCCGACTGCGCCGGAAATCGCGCAAGTGGCGATATCGTCCTTGGCGGCTTGCAAACGTTTTACGCAACGTTCGAACGCGGCGTAATGACCAGCCAATTTGACGCCGAATGTGGTTGGTTCGGCATGAATACCATGGCTGCGGCCAATGGTGGGCGTGTTTTTATATTCGAGGGCGCGTTTTTTAATCGCTGCTAGCAACGCGTTCAAATCCGCGATAAGAATTTCCGCCGCTTGTTGCAATTGCACGGCTAATGTCGTGTCCAAAACATCGCTGCTGGTCATGCCTTGGTGCAGGAAACGCGCGTCTTCGCCGACATATTCGGCGACGTTGGTCAAAAACGCGATTACGTCATGCTTGGTTTCGGCTTCGATTTCGGCGATGCGGGCAATGTCGAATTTCGCTTTGGCGCGGCAATTTTTTACCGCGCTGTCCGGCACGATACCCAGCGGCACCATCGCCTCGGCGGCCAGGATTTCAATTTCCAGCCAAATTTTATATTTATTGTCGTCGGAAAAAATATTGGCCATTTGCGGCCGGGAATAGCGGGGGATCATATCGCCTCTTATAATTCAAATAATGCGGGGTTATTCTCCACCTTTGTAGCGGTTTTTGCGGGGAAAATAAAGAAGGGAACCTGGAAAATCCGATAATTAGCGCCGGGGGCCGCGGGGATGCTGTTTTGCGCGCATTGCGGCGGGCGATAAGGGTGGGGTAGCGACTGGCGTTGGGCGCAGGGCCTGTGGGCGTTTTAACAATTTGCTTAAATGATCAATGACCGCGTGGCCAACATCGGCGCTGCCGCTGCTGTCAATCACGGCGGCAAGAAATGGTTTCGCGGGCGGTTTTTTTGGATTAAAGGCCAGCACGGTAATATTATCTTGCGATCCTTTTCGTACGGCGCTGCCAGCGCAGTAGGTGGCGAAAAGCGCCAAGCCTTTCGGATCCGCCAAAAGCGCAACGATCTCCGGAGGCGCGACATGATTGAGAACCGCGGTTTCAAAACCATCGGTGGCAATGATCATCGCGTCGGGTCCAAGATTTAAAATATCGCTGGGAGAAAAAATATCGTAGTCGACCTTGCGTCCCAATCCATTGGCTACCTCAGCGCGCCCGATACACCCGCTAATTTGAATGGCTGTATCTCTCTTTGGTGGGGGCATAGGGATGATGATAAAGGGAACTTTACGTTCGTTATATTTTATGATCAGACCTTTGCCTTTTAATGCTTCCACTTCCCAGGAATTGGTAATGCGGTGTAATTGCAATAGGGGATTGAATGGTTGCGGCGTTGCGGTGCTGTTGAGGAATTGAATCCCATATCCGTGCGAAGATTGAAATGAATAATGCGGCACTGCCGGCATTTCGATGGTACGGATTTCATTGCCAGGTAACATGACCGTGCAAGTTGTTGATTCTAACGAATTGAACGGATTACAATAACTGTACATTTGTGTATCACCCAAATGACCTACCACCACATGGCCATCGGGTAGGAACAGTGCCATAGTCAGCGTGGCAATGCCTTTGCAAGATTGGGTTCGTTCTTGAAGATAAGAAAAATGGGCTGCTAAAAATTTTTTTGCATCCGCCGCTGTTTGGGGACTGGCGGCCACCAGCTCGCCAAATACGGCGCCGTCTTCTTGGATATGGCGCCTTCCTTGCAAGCTGCACGCGGCCATGACGCCGTGCTCTGGGCTAACAATCTCGGGAACGCAAATATTTTGCGTTAGATCCCGTTCCATCCTGCGAAGCAAATCGCCAGCAATAATCATTGTTTTTTATTTCCTTGATGGAAACTTATAATAAAATAACGGTCATGGGTCAACGGGATTTTAGACCCGATGCAATACTTGGGTATAAGATGAGGTATATGGATATAATACTTTGATAAACTTAAATAATTCCGCTGGATTTCAGGCTTTTATGGCCTTCGCGGCCGATAATTAAATGGTCGTGCAATTCGATATCCACACTGGCCAACGCCTTTTGCACGGTCTTTGTAATGGTGACATCT
Source organism: uncultured Alphaproteobacteria bacterium (assembly GCA_964647725.1). Taxonomy (GTDB): domain Bacteria; phylum Pseudomonadota; class Alphaproteobacteria; order SHNJ01; family SHNJ01; genus SHNJ01. The sequence continues at coordinate 61,443 of CAZYJI010000008.1, read as the reverse complement.
TCGCGCGACGGTTCGGGATCGCCGGCGGGGTGGTTGTGCACCATGATGATGGCGCTGGCGTGCAATTCCAGCGCGCGTTTAACGATTTCGCGCGCGTAAACCGGCGCGTGATCGATCGTGCCTTCTTGTGATTGTTCATCGGCGATCAATTGGTTTTTGGAATCCAAAAATAAAATGCGCACTTCCTCGGTTTTGCGATGCGCCATTTTCGCATAACAATAATCCAGCAATTCTTTCCAAGAACTAATCACGGGTTTATTCAATACTTGTTGTTGCAACATGCGGATGCCGCAAATTTGCGCGGTTTTGATCGCGCCAATGGCAGATTCGCCCATACCCTTTATTTTCTCAAGCTCTATCACACTGGCATTTAAAACACCGGCAAGATTGTCGAATTGGTCGATCAATTGTTTAGCAAGCGGTTTGGTATCGCCGCGCGGATTCGATGCGAACAACAACATTTCCAGCAATTCATAATCCGGCAGACTGTCAGGGTTTTTTAAAAATCGATCGCGAAGCCTTTGCCGGTGGCCGGTATAATGGGGGAGTTCTTTTTTCTTCGGCGCGGCGGTCATGGGTTACGCGTATGGTTTATCCAATCCTTGCGGCGATAGGGTGAAAATTTCATATCCGGTTTCGGTTACCGCCAGCGTGTGTTCAAACTGCGCCGATAATGATTTATCGCGCGTCACCGCGGTCCAACCGTCCGATAATATTTTAGTATCGAATTTTCCGGCATTGACCATGGGTTCGATGGTAAAAAACATGCCCGGTTTCAATTCATCGCCTTCGCCCCGGCTGCCGAAATGCAAGACGCTGGGCGGGGCGTGGAATACACGGCCCAAACCATGGCCGCAAAAATCGCGTACAACGGAAAACCGGTTTTCTTCGACATAAGATTGAATCGCAAAACCGATATCGCCCAACCTGGCGCCGGGTTTCACGGCGGCAATGCCGCGCATCATGGATTCATAGGTGACATCCATCAATTTTTTGGCGCGAACCGGAATATCGCCGATCGAATACATGCGCGATGTATCACCATACCATCCATCCAGAATAACCGTGACGTCTACATTCAAAATATCGCCGTCCATCAACACGCGGTCGGATGGGATGCCGTGGCAAACCACATGATTAATCGATGTGCAGATGGATTTCGGATAACCTTTATATCCAAGCGGAGCAGGGATAGCACCATGATCGCGAATGAATTTTTCGCACAATTGATCCAATTTTTCGGTCGTTACGCCTTCGATCACATGCGGGGTGATGAAATCCAATACCTCTGCCGCCAGGCGGCCGGCCTTGCGCATGCCGTCGAAATCTTCGGGCTTGTGTAAAGTTATTTTCTCGCTGTTCTCACGCGTGTACATCAGGCTTTCCCTTGGCTATAATCCTTTATAACAAAATAGCATGCTTTGTGCTATGTTCAATTACCCCTTGTAATCTATATTGTTTTTCCATGTCTCCCACCGCCGCCATTATTGTCATTGGTAACGAAATCCTCGCCGGGCACACGCGCGAGGAAAATATCCCTTTTATCGCCGGGGAATGTAACCGGCTGGGCATCGCCTTGACCGAGGTGCGGATTGTGCCGGATATCGAATCGATAATTGTCAAAGCGGTAAATGAATGCCGCGCGGCGTATAAATATGTATTCACCACCGGAGGAATCGGATCGACGCATGACGATATCACCGCCGACAGTATTTCCAAGGCGTTCGGCGTGGCGTGCGAGGAAAATCCGGATGCCCTGCAAAGATTGCAAACTTATTATACCGAACAAGGAATCAAATTGAACGATGCGCGTCGCCGCATGGCGCGGATGCCGCGCGGCGCGGTGTTGATTGAAAACGCGGTTTCCAGCGCCCCCGGATTCCGGATGGATAATGTATTTGTCATGGCTGGCGTGCCCAATATTATGCAACAAATGTTCAAAAGCCTGGTTCCGCAATTGGTTGGCGGCCCAAGCATTTTAACGCGCAGCGTTTCTTGCCGCCTGATGGAAGGCAATATCGCGGACGATTTGACCGCGATTCAAAATCAATTTCCTAAGGTGGATATCGGATCTTATCCATCGTTCCGGGGCGGGGTGTATCATTTGAAATTGGTGTTACGCACGACAGATCCGCAATTATTGGATCAAGCCGCCAAAGCGGTTGCCGCCATGGCGCAAAAACACGGGGACCAGGATTTCCGGGTGCAGGATTGGAATTAAGAAATGGTGCCCACGGCCAGACTCGAACTGGCACGCCGCTTGCGCAGCACGGGATTTTAAGTCCCGGGCGTCTACCAATTCCGCCACGTGGGCCCATAAAAGGGTGATATCGTTGGTAGAACAAACTTTCTAGCCATCTTTGCGCAGGCAATCAAGAATAAATGTGGGTTCCTTGGATGGATAATAAATAAGTTTCAATAGCCTCTAGCTTGAAAAGGCGATTCCGGCTATAGTGCGGCTCCATTTCTTTTATTCTTTCCTGACTTCTTTTCCGGAGATTTTCATGAAACGCATTTTGGTTCTCGCCATTTTATTGACTGTATCGCCATTTACTGTTTCTTTCGCCCAAACCACCGGCGGCGGGCAACCGATGGGCGGCATGGGCAAGGATATGATCGCCATTTACGGTCATGGCAATTCGAAATGTTCGGAATATCTGGATTTCGCCGCGCGCGGCCAGGAAACGGTCAGTAAAAATTACCAAGTCTGGATGAACGGTTTTATTTCGGCCTATAACACCTTGATTTCAACCAATGGCAATGTGGCCCGTGGTAAAAAATCTGAAGAAATCATGGTTTGGATGACCCGTTATTGCCAGCAAAACCCAAGCGCCTTTTTTCAACGCGCCACCATCGAGTTGCTGCGTTCCATGGAATCGGGCGAGTTTTAATTTAGCAACAGCCTCGCGCACCGTGATCTAACAATGCCCTTGCTAAACCAGCGCCACCAACTGGAGTAGGCGGTTTACCGTCATCCGGTTTGTTACCATCCAGGGCTGGTTGCCTCCGAAGAGAAGTGGTTGCGCGTTTTATTTCTGCAAAATCTAATACTTCTCCAGGCTGCAATGTTTTTTGAGCTTTCCATTTATCACGAAACTTCGTGCGTCCATCCGATGTTGTGTGCTCGATATTGAGGCCTTCGCTTATTGCCAAGCCAAAACCACGCAAAACTTCGGCTAATGCATCATTTCCAGTTTTAACTTTGACTTGCCAGGCGGCCTTGGTCGGGGAAGCGCTGTTTCTTTCTATGGCATAATCGAACTTAGCGCATAAAGGTTTTCCATCGGGATCAAGCCTTGTGCCATTGCAAGCTTGCTCAATATGAACGGATGTTTGGACCAACGCTTTAAATTGCTCCAAGGTCGCTTCTACATGTCCATTAAAAAATTGTAATTGTTCTAAAAATGGACCCGCGTCTTTTTTGGGAATTCTAAAATCGAGTTGCCGGTCCGATTCATCGCCGCGAGTACTTTTCAGCCTGCTACGATTCGTATCCACGGCGTCGCACATCCCCACTAAATTATAAATAGGTCTGGTACAGACCGCGGCATTGACGCCTCTTAATTGCAGCGAGAAGATCAAGTTATCAGCATCTTGTGCACATTCCAAAGTAACCCCGGTGACATTAGGCTTTCTTTGCTTTGCTTGTGCGCCCTGAGCTAAGGTTACCGGCGATTTATCATCGAGAGCTATATCGCAAGCCGAAGTCATGGTCTTAATTGTTTTGTCTAATTGATCATACAGAGCGCTGTTATCATCCCCCATCGTCCTCTCCTATTGATTATTTTTTCTATAAAAGACGATATATCAATGTTTCTTAAATGTAAACATTAGTATCATTAAATTTATATTACAGACTATAAAAGGTTATAATATTACATCACAATCCGATAATTAACGGTTTGTTGACAATTTGGATACAATTCGATAGGATAGTTTTGTACATAAAAATATAAACATGACAGGGTCAGATGAATAAGGTTCGGCAATTTTTTATACAACCAACGCTGTATTTCGGGCTCGGCAATGTGGCCTTGGGATTCGGTATTGGTTTAGGCGCGGGGAATTTATTCAGCATCCCAGTCCTGACCGCATTGATTATCGGCGTGGCCGCATTTTTAAATTGCTATGGCGCGCTGCTGAAAAATAAAAAAAATAAGTTGCATGGATTTTTAATGAACGCCTCTTGCATGAGCCAGTATCTGCAAGTCGTATCGATATGCTTTGCGGTGAATTGCATCACTAGTTCGATGCAATGGTTACACGCAGCGGGGCAAATCGCGTTGCCGGTACCAGTGTTGAATATGACTGGCGGCGGATTGAATGGCGATTTGGCGTTGGCCTTGACGGTATTCAATGCCGCGATGTTTTTCGGCCATTTCTTATTTGCGCGCAAAATCAAACGATCGAAAAGAACTATGCGGGCGAAACAGTATAAAATGCCATATATTGTGTTGTCAGATATATCGTATGTGATGCGCCAAGTCCGGGATGATGGGAAACGTTTTCTGGCCAATGATATAACGGGGGCCGCTATGGATGTGCATAATCCGTTATTCTCTTGGATGGTTCTGAAAACTGTGCCGGTAAAAAATATATCGGCGCCGCGGCGCAGTCAGACTATTTTATAAATTTCAAATGATAAAAAAAGGCGGCTGTTACAGCCGCCTTTTTGTATTAAGTGATGCCGATTAATTCATCAGCATATATTTTTCCCGCTGATTGATTTGCGGATATGGGTTAACCGCCGGGGCGGCAGGCGCTTGCTGCGGCCATGGCCAGGCGTTTGGATCGTTCATCGGCTGGGCCATTTGCGGCTGGCCGTTCGGGGCAACTTTTTCCATGCCCATGCTCCAACCATAATGCGATGGTGCATAACCGGTATTCGCCGGCGCTGGGAATGGTAAGGTATTCGCGCTTGGTTGCGGGGCAGGGCGATACGTGTCTACCCGTTGATACGGATCCATGCCGCCGCGCTGATAAGTATCTGGCGCATAATTATTGCCCCAGGTCGCAGCAGGCGGAGCCGACAAAGTATAAGTCGGTACGGGCGACAGCGCAGGCGCGGCAGCAGCGGCCGGAACATCCATACCGGTGGTTGCGGTTGCGCCATCTGGTGCGCGCCAGTTACGCGCCAACGAATCGGCGTACTGAATCGCATTATATGGCATGTATTTGGTGATCATCATGCGGTTTTCCGCAGCGCCTGGATATCCGTTCGCGGCCAGAATGGTAAACCATTTATACGCATTGATGTAATCTTGCATTTGCGCGCCGGGGCGGCGAACGCTGAGCATCGCGGCGTTATACATGGATTCATGAATGCCGTTATCGGCCGCCGATGTTCCATAACGCAATGCTTCGTACATGTTCAAGGCAACGCCTTGACCGCGCAGGTGCAGCAGGCTCATCAAATGCTGGGCCATCGGCACGTTTTGATCGGCGGCGAGTTTCAAATATTTTGCCGCTTGGCTGTAATCTTGGGCGATCGAAGTTTTATCGCCGGATTCGCCAGCGCCTTGATACAACATAAAGCCCAAATTGAATTGCGCCTCTTTGATGCCTTTTTCCGATGCTTTGTCATACCAGTAAGCGGATTTTTGATAATCGCGCAAATTGCCTTTGGCGTGCGAGTAAATAACGCCCATTAGATATTGCGCGTCGGTATTGCCTTTGCGCGCGAGCGGCAACAAATGACGGCGGGCCGTGTCATATTGGCCTTTATCGAAAGCTTTTTTGCCCGAAGCCAGAGACGGTTTGAAACGCGGTTTTGGTTTCGGCGCTTCGGCCTGGATTGGTGGCGGGGCCATCATGTCTGGCGCAACCATATTGTCCGGCGCTGGCGGAACATTGCCGCCCATCGATCCAAATGGCGATGCGGCACCGCCGGTTTGAATGGTTATATTGCCGGTTGGAGCAATTTCTGGTGGTGGGATGTTCAACGGCGTATTTGGAATCGCCAATGGTGTTGTGTTGACTGAAGTAGTTGTCGTTGTTGTGGTCGACGTTGGCGTTGCCGTTGTAGTGGTGGTCGTATCGGTGCCGGGCGCAACAGTTGCAAACGGATCGAACGTACCGGAATTATTCGATGGCGGCGGCGGCGATGCGGCCGGCGGCATGCTGTTCAATGGGTTGAACGGATCGCCCGATGCAGCGGTGCTGGATGGCGCAGCCGGAGGCGTACCAGGATTATTTTGCGCGCCAGGAGCAGGCGGTAAATTCAATGGCGAAGGATCGACCGCAACCGGGCTTGGCGGCGATGGGGGCGGCGAGGCCAAAGTTGAATTTGCCAAAATCATGGCCGATAAAAATGCCGCTGCGACGGACAGAGAACGATAACGCATAAAACCGCTCCTTATAGAGGTGCTTGTTGAAATACTAAACGACATCCCGACATTGGGATTTAAAGAAAAAATATGGTTCTCAGTATTACCTAACTTGGCCGTTAACTGCAACGGACAACTGTTTTTTTAACCGATTTCCGCAGTTTTAAGGATTTTCCGGCACAGTTGTGGATATTTTATGGCAAAAACTGTTCCCGCAAGATCCGTTCTTTTAGATGGTTTTCCGGATCGAACAGCAATTTTAACGTTAAATCGCGGTTTTCTGCGATTTCAACGGTCTGGATATCGCGGAATTCCTTGTCGTCCGCCACCACGCTGACCGGGCGTTTTTTAGGATCGATCACGTCGATGATTACCTTGGCGGTGCATGGCAATAACGCGCCTTTCCACCGGCGGGGGCGGAACGCGCTGATCGGCGTTAAGGCCAGAATATCGGATCCAAGCGGGATGATCGGCCCGTGCGCCGAAAGATTGTACGCGGTGCTGCCGGCCGGGGTGGATACCAGCACGCCATCGCATATCAATTCTTCCATGCGCGGAATCGCATCGACCGCGATGCGCAATTTGGCGGCCTGACGGGTTTGGCGAAACAGGGATACTTCGTTAAATGCCAATGCCTCGAACTGTTCCCCGGCAATATCGAGTGCGACCATGCGTAGCGGATGCAAGGTTACGGTTTCGGCCTGTTTTAATCGCGCCGATAAATTTTCCGGATGATATTGGTTTAACAAAAACCCAATGCTGCCCCGGTTCATGCCGTAAACCGGCAAATTATGTTTCAGCGATTTATGCAAAGTTTCCAGCAAAAATCCGTCGCCGCCCAGGGCCACAATCACATCGGCTTTTTCCAGGTCATGGTTTTTATGGTCTTTGCCAAGCTGTTTTAAAGCTTCTTGGGCAAAGGCGTAATCGGCGGCGGCGAAATGAATTTTCATGAAAGTATAAATTACGATGATTGGCAGATTTTACAGTGCCCGATGATTTCCAAGATACTTTGTTCCACCACAAAGCCAAGCTTTTTAGCAAGTTGTGCCGTGCTTTTATTCAACTCTGTAGCATCGGTCTCGCGCGTTTTGCCGCATCTGGTGCAAACCAGAATTTGCACGGCTTCGGTATGGTCGTCATGATGATGGTCGTGATCGCACGCGACATAAGCATTCAATTTTTCGATTTTATGAATCAAATGCCGGTCCATTAAATAATCCAGCGCGCGGTATATGGTGGGCGGGGCGGCGTTGACATGATCTTTTTTATATTCGTCCAATAACGCATACGCGCCGATCGGACGATTGTGATCGCGGATAATTTGCAGAACTTTTTTGCGGATTGGGGTCAGATCGCTCTGGCTCAAATCCTTGGTTTTTTTGATTTTTAATTTAGTCATGAAACTTATGTAGCATATTTTGAAATAACATCCATCATTCGGCCAAAACAGAATACCGAATCCGCCAGCAAAAGAAAAATTATTCGGTTACAATACAAGAAGTTGTTCAGAATAGGCGGTTCGAAGTGATTGTAAATCCACCGTATCCCTTGAAGATATATTTCGTTTTGAAGCGATTTTTTCGCATTTTGTTGCACTGCATTAACCAGCCGTTAGGACATCTCTTATATTCTCGTAGAACGGGAATAGAAATAGCAACCAAGTAGGTAAGCTGGAGATGAACATGAAGTTGACCAAACTAATCGCAGAATATCAGGCCCTTTATCAGTCGCTAAGCAATTCGCCGATTGAAAACGATCCATTAGGATTCGAGGCCGATCAAGTTTTAAAATCCATTTGTAAAGTACCGCCACAAGATTCGACCGATGTCGCCGCATTGGCCGCATTGGCAAAACATATTATTCAGGTCGAAGGCGACCCATCGGGCGCCGTACCATTATTGCACAGCATCGTGCATTGGGCCGAAAAATCGGGCCACGCCGTGCCAACCAATATCGTGCCATTTTTGCGCAGCACCGATCATCATTAAATTTCGTTGAACAGGTTAGTCGCAGGTAGGGTAAAAAAAAGAAGCGGGGAAAAACCCCGCTTCAATATTTTTATTGGTATCGAATATTAAGTACGCATCCGGCCTTGTCCAGCCAAAACCGTTTCCACCATTTTTGCAAGTCCGCCGATGGCTGTATCGCCGTTGATTTGCTGATGCGCGATGCGATGCAGAATGCCAAACCGTTCTTCCAAATTATCTATTACGCGGGGTAAGCGAGAATGATGGGTGCGTGCAAACCCAATCGAACCCAATGTTTCACCCCGGTCATAATCGCCGCCTTGCTCCGCTGCGCGTGGGCCTACTTTTGCGGTGATTTCATCGGTCACAGCATTCAACACTTGCGCGCTTGTATAAGAGATATGGCCAACCATGGTTACGGGAGAATCGGGATCTTTTCCGAATCCTTTTACAAACCGGATCAAATCACCGACTGTGGAACTATCCACTTTGATGCGCCTACTCACAATGATTGTTACGCCATATGCTTCTTCCAGGGATGCCGCTACGCATGGCCACTCTAAATCCCCTAGGTTCAAGGAAGACATAGGCGTATCTTGATTCAAAGGTGGCGGAGATTCTGCGGTGATTTCTTTGCTTAAAATATTGGTGAAAAGCGCCATGTCTTGCCCGGTTACTTCTGGCGGCCAGTTTTTCATTGTTCTCAATAAATCGCCTACGGTAGAATGACGTCTAAGTGACGACTGGGAGGTTAGCGCATTCTCATCCTTCTGTTCCGCACCCAAATCGAATAAGGACTCTGGAGTTATTTGTGCATCCTCTGGTGCATCCACTTGATATGCTTCCACTAAACCTAGTACAATTGCTGCCATTTCCAGTTCTTCAAAATCGCCTGCGTGCGCGAAATCGGTCCATGGCGAGGCCAATGTAAGATTATCGGGAAGTGTTATGTTTTCGCCACTAGCAATTTCTTTTAAAACTTCAAGATCGCTATTATCAACGGCGCGTTGGGGGTGGGTAATTGACATAAAATCTCCTGTAAATTTTCTCCGTTATAAACACAAAACATAAATTGTCAAGTTGGGTGCAAAATACCCTGGGCAAGCGGATTTGGGTGGACTATATTCATGCATAATCAATCAATTAAGACCCTTACAAGAAGTGAAATTTCATGACAACAGCCGGTTTTGCCTTTGTCGAATTTGCAACCCCTAAACCCGATGAATTGGTGGGGTTGTTTGCGCATATGGGCTTTGCCGAAATTGGCCAGCATAAAACCTTGCCGGTGCGGTTATTTCATCAGGGCGGGATTTATTTTGTTTTAAACCAGATTTCCAATTCCTTTGCCGCGGAATTTTCGGCCGCGCACGGCCCCGCCGCCGCCGCCGCCGGATTCTATGTGACCGATGTCAGTGATTGTTTATCGCGCGCGCGCATTGGCGGGCACACATTGTCCACGCGCAAACCCGAATATCTATCCGCCGAAATCGACGTGATCGAGGGAATTGGTGGCAGTTTGATTTATGTGTTGGATGCGAAATCCGCAACCGGATTGTTTGCCGCCGATTTTGATATGAAAATTCCAAATGGCGATTTGGATATTGGCCTGAAACAAATCGATCATTTGGCTTATAATGTAAAAAAAGGCGCGCTGGATGGATGGGCGCAATTTTACAAGGATGTTTTTGGATTCCGTGAAATCCGTTATTTCCATATCAAGGGCAAGCAAACCGCATTGCGCAGCCGTGCGTTATTAAGCCCATGCGATACGATGCGTCTGACCATCAACGAATCGGTCGACGATAAATCGCAAATCGCCGAATTTATCGAGGCGTACAAGGGCGAGGGGATTCAACACATCGCCCTTAACCCCAACGATATTTACGACACGGTCGAATCAATGCGCGCCAAGGGCGTGCCGTTTATTCCGGTTCCCGATGCCTATTACGAATCATTGCAAGAACGTTTGCCGGGATCGGGCGAGAATATCAAACGGATGAAGGATAATTTTATTCTGCTCGATGGCGTTTCGGAAAATAAAGAATTCCTGCTGCAAATCGTAACACCGCCAGTATTCGGCCCATTATTTTTCGAAGTGATTCAACGCAAGGGCAGCGACGGTTTTGGCGAAGGCAATTTCACCGCATTATTCGAGGCGTTGGAGCGCGACCAAATCGCGCGCGGCGTATTGCAAGCGGCCTAATTCCCTAGTTTTATTGGAATGTTTCCTATATTGACATCATGTATCCTTTTGGTATACTGTTTTGATAGAAAAGGGATTAAATCAATGGTAAGCTCATCGGTTGCCTATGATATTATATGTGATGTTGTTGATACGTTAGTGGGCAAGAGCACTAACTGCCTAAACATTCCACTAGTAGATCAATTAAAGAGAGCCGTTGCAAAAGGTATGCGCGTTGCCATTGTTTCGTCGGACGCGGCTGGCGCACAAAAACGATTAAGGGATCCTTTCGAACGAGATTTACCCACTGTACCATTTCTAGAGAAATGGGGGAATACAACCATACGAACGAATCTTGTGATTGATGATGAAACGCCTGCAGAACTTGTTTATTGTACTTATGAACAACATGCAAAATCTCAAGGTGGCAGATTACCGGAATCAGAAATGGGAAAATTAAAAGGCTTTATCGACGCATGGACGCCGGAAGCGGGCGGTAAAGGCGCGGGTGGTGTGGCACAGATTCCAGGATCAAAGCCTGTATTGCATCATATGGCACATTGTAGATGTGTGTAATTTATTGTTTTCGGATAACGAATAGCAACCACAAGAAAAACGTCAGCAATACCATCGCGCCCGCTTGGTGCGCGGTGCCTAATGTTATGGGCACGGCGCGGGCGATCGCGGAAATGCCCAGCGCCATTTGAATCAACGCCATTACGCCAACATGGATCGCCGGCACTTTGATTTTTTTGGATGCCTTGGCAAAGAAACTGTACAGCATTAAGCCGATGGCGCCGATAACCAGGGCGGTTGCAACAAAACGATGTACCGCATGAATCGTGGTGGGGTTTTCAAACAAGTTTCTATACAAAGGTTCCAATATCCACATTCCACCTGGAATCCAATCGCCATTGAATTTTGGGAATGTCGCGTACAGCAGACCGGCATTGGTGCCGGCCATGAACCCGCCCATAATGAATGTCAGCCAGAAAATGATAAACACCAGGATCGTTGCGTAGCGCAGATTTTTCGGCGCTGAAACCAGCGGCGCGGATTTATAAAAATTCTTGATATGCAGCGCGATCCATAACATATAGGCGTATATAATCGCCGCCAATGTTAGATGCGCGGTTAAACGATATTGGCTGACATCGACATTAACCGACAGGCCGGATTGCACCATATACCATCCCAAAAATCCTTGATTCAGGCCCAAGAAAAATAAAACCGCTAGCGGTATTTTCCAGTCCTGATGTAATTTACCGCGCACCCAAAAATAAATTAATGGCAGGGCGAATACGATACCGATTAATCGGCCCCACAAACGATGCAAATATTCCCAGAAATAAATATTTTTATATTCATCCAAACTCATGCCCTTGCGCAATTGCTGGTATTCGGGGATTTTCTGATATTCTGAAAACTCGGCCTGCCATTGGGTATCGTTCATCGGCGGGATAACGCCGGTGACCGGTTTCCATTGCGTAATGGACAATCCCGATTCGGTCAGGCGCGTAACGCCGCCAATGGCGACCATGATGAAAATCATCGCGCAGCAGATAAAAAGCCAGATAGATACGGGTTTTGCGGAATTGGTCATGGGCCATAGCATAGGCGTTTTCATATTTTCGTCAATTCCGGACATAGGTATCTTGTTATTCTTCCACAAAGCCGATAGATAAAGGGCATGTCCTTGCATTTGGCCCATAATTTCGCTTTTGCCGATTTATATGCACGGGACGGGTTGACCCGTCTCGATGCGGCGTTTTGCGCCGATTTACAGGGCGCGGATGTGGGGCTGTTCAATCAATTAATGACTGCGCGGCAAGATGGGTTTGCCAGCAAACTTACCGAATCGGAATTTTTGATCGCGCTGGCGCCGTATGTAGAATCTTTCATCGGCGATTTATTTGGTGTGAAATCGGAAATCGCATCGCTTCGCGCCACGCATAATACATTATCGCCGATTTATGAATGCAAACGCCAATTCGTGCAACGCCGCGCCGCGAAAAAATACAATGCGGAAACCGCCGCTTCATTGGATGGCGACACGTTGCGCGGGCAGTTGGAAAAAATCTTGGGTTCTACGTTTACAACGGCTTTGTTTGCAGAAAAGATTTTACTCTGGCTGGCGGATGAAAAAAATAACGAGCAAAATTTAATTCTTGCGGAACAATATACCGGCTGGGCCTTGCACACCGATGCTGGCCGCGCATATCATAAAAAAGATACGCTGTTCAAATTGCCGAAAAAAATCGATCCGCAGAATTTGGTGCCTGTCGAAACCGAAATGCGCGATGGATATAAGGTGTTGAAATTGCCGCAACATGAATTGCGCGCGCGCGATGGATTCAAACTGACTGATGCTGGCGGCGGCCTCGAATATGCGCTGGATCAGGCCAATTACTGCATCTGGTGCCACAAACAGGGCAAGGATTCTTGCTCGACGGGCCTTCGCGAAAAATCCAGCAATGATTTTCAGAAATCGCCGCATGGTGTGACGCTGGCTGGATGTCCACTCGAAGAAAAAATATCGGAAATGAATTTGCTGAAATCGCACGGCAACATTATCGGCAGTTTGGGCGTTGTGACAATCGATAATCCTTTGTGCGCGCTGACCGGGCATCGCATTTGTAATGACTGCATGAAATCTTGCATCTATCAAAAGCAAGAACCGGTCGATATCCCGCAAGTCGAAACGCAAGTATTGAAAGATGTTTTGCAATTGCCGTGGGGATTTGAGATTTATTCGCTGTTGACGCGGTGGAATCCGCTGAATGTGCGACGGCCTTTGCCAGCGCCGGAGACAAACAGAAAAATTCTGGTAGTCGGCGCGGGACCGGCGGGAATAAACCTATCGCATCATTTATTGAATGACGGGCATTATGTTTGCTTGATCGATGGATTGAAAATTGAACCGCTCGCGGTACCGTTTGAACCCATAAAAAATATCGAATCGCTGCGCGAAGAATTGGATGAACGTGCCATGGCTGGATTTGGCGGCGTTGCGGAATACGGTATCACCGTGCGCTGGGATAAAAACTTTTTAAAAATCGTGCGATTGATTTTACAACGCCGCGCGATGTTTGATTTATTCGGCGGTGTGCGTTTCGGTGGAACCATCGGATCAGAGCCGCCGTGGAGGGCGAGCACGCGGGCCTTGAAATTCTCAGTAACCGGAAACGCCGGAGCGAGCCCCGCGTGGAAGGCCACCGCCCCTTTA
>CAZYJI010000008.1:46748-47729 GCA_964647725.1 uncultured Alphaproteobacteria bacterium | reverse complement strand
ACCAGGGCAGGCATTCGAAGCGGGCTTCGATCACATCGCGTTATGTTTGGGTGCGGGCAAGCCGACATTGCTGGATATTCCAGGTAATCTGGCCAAGGGCGTTCGCGCCGCGTCGGATTTCTTGATGGCTTTGCAATTGACCGGCGCGGGCAAAGAAGATTCGCTGGCGAATTTACAAATTCGTCTTCCAGCGGTTGTGATCGGCGGCGGGTTGACAGCAATCGATACGGCAACGGAAATCTTGGCGTATTATCCACTGCAAGTGAAAAAATTCGCGGAACGTTATCAGGCGCTGGATAAAAAACCGGCTTGGAGCGGCGCCGAAAAAATCGTCGCCGAAGAATTTTTGGCGCATGCCAAGTTGTTCCACATGGAACAATCGAAAGCAAATCCGGATATGATCGGATTGCTGCAAAGCCTTGGCGGTGCGCGGATTTGTTACCGCAAAAATCTGCAGGCCGCGCCGAGCTATACATTGAATCATGAAGAAGTGCACAAGGCGCTGGAAGAAGGCATTTTCATCAGCGAAGATTTAACGCCCATCGAAATCCAAACCGATGAAGATGGCGCGGTGAGTGCGGTGAAATTCAAAGATAAAAATGGCGAGGTTGTCACGATCCCGGCGCGCAGCGTGTTGGTGGCGGCAGGCACGCTACCGAACACGGTTCTCGCGCGCGAAGACGATGCGTTCGCATTAGATGGGAAATATTTCGCGGCCTGTAATCATGACGGCGCGCGCGTTGCGCCGCAAAGATCGGTCAAGCCGGATCACGCCGATATTTTTGTCGAAAATAGTTACGGTCCGACGCGGATCAGTTTCTTTGGCGATTTGCACCCGAGTTTTTCGGGTAACGTTGTCAAGGCAATGGCGAGTGCGTTGCGCGGGTATCCGTTAATCACGGAAAGCTTACAAAAAATTCCAGCATCAAGCCGTGATGTGAAATCGCTGCGGGAATTTTTACGCGGCGGATTGACCGCGAC
>CAZYJI010000008.1:8334-46738 GCA_964647725.1 uncultured Alphaproteobacteria bacterium | reverse complement strand
TGCGGTGAATCGTTTAACACCGACGATTATCGAAGTAGTTTTACACGCGCCGCTGGCGGCGCAGAATTTTAAACCCGGCCAGTTTTACCGTTTGCAAAATTTCGAAGCGACCAATGGCACGGCGCAAGCATCGGAAGGCATGGCGATGACTGGCGCGTGGGTCGATGTTGAAAAAGGCCTGCTGGCAACGATTATCCTGGAAATGGGCGGATCGAGTTCGCTGTGCGCCAATTGGCGCGCGGGCGATCCCGTGGTGCTGATGGGCCCGACCGGAACGCCAAGCGAAATTCCGCAAAATGAAAAAGTGATTTTGGTTGGCGGCGGGCTTGGCAACGCGGTGCTCTTTTCCATCGGCAAGGCGATGCGTGCGGCGAATAACCGGGTAATTTATTTTGCAGGCTATAAAAATTCCGCCGACCGGTTTAAGCCCGAAGAAATCGAATCCGCCGCCGATGCGGTGGTGTGGGCGCACGATATTGGCGATGCGATTCAACCAGCGCGCGCACAAGACCGTACGTTTAAGGGCAGCATCGTCCAGGCGATGACACATCATTATGATTTGCTAAAAGACGCCAATCGGATTTTATGCATCGGTTCCGACCGGATGATGGCGGCGGTCGCATCCGCGCGGCATAACGAATTGAAAAAATATTTGCCGGATGCGCACATCGCCATCGGCTCGATTAATTCACCCATGCAATGCATGATGAAAGAAATCTGCGCGCAATGTATTCAACGCCATATCGATCCTAAAACGGGCAGGGAAGAAATCGTATTTTCCTGTTTCAACCAGGATCAGGATCTGGATCGCGTCGATTGGAAATGCCTGAACGAACGCCTTTCGCAAAATGGAGCACAGGAGAAATTGACCGCAAGTTGGATTAAGCGCTTGTAGTAAAGCCAAATAATTAGCCTTGACCGTTGTTTCTTATAAAGATAAAATTTTTATAATGAAAATATAGGGGGTTCGAATGAGTGATGATGCCATTCCGCTTGTGGGCGATGATGACCGTGTTTATCAAAAACCAAAAACGGTCAGCCAAAGTTACCTTGCTTTTACCGCAGAGTTTGGCGAGCCTGAGAAAATAGCCAATTTAGCCGATGAAAAATTATTGGATTGCGCCAGAAAGGCGCTTGGCTTGAAAAATTATTTTAAGCAAAAATATGCTCCTATGTCGGTAGTTGCAGAAAGTGCGGCGATGCAAGCGAATGCGGCAAAAAGCGCATTGGCAAATATTCAAGGCCGTCTTGCCGAAGGAATAGAAAAAGCAACGACTTCGATTTTAGATGTGGCTGTAGCGACCTTGGATCAAAAGATTCAAGGCGCGAATACGGCGCAAGCCATGGCCTTATGTGCCAGGGTTGCGGAAGCTGCAGTGAATGAGATGAAAAAATCTCCAGCCAAATATGGCCAGCCTAAAGGTGCAAATGACACGATGAAACAGGCGGTTCTTCATGGCATCGGATTAATGTTGGAGTCCTTTTTAAGAACGGAATCTGCGGCGCGCATCGAATGCGGAGCAGAGGAGATGACAAAGTTGGGATATAAAGAAGAGGGTGTGTATGCGGCAAGAATCGAACGTCGTGCCGCTATCATGACAAGGCTTAAAAGCGATACGGAAAATGCTTTAGGCTGGCACAATCAAGAAATCGCGTTCTGGATTAAGCGCGCTGGTGAAGCGATGAAGGGCAGAGAAGCGTTGATCGGCCAATTGACTGCGGCGGAAAAATCGGCGCTTGGTTTGGCGCCGCCGGAAAGTAAGATCAAGTTCACTGGAGGCGCTGCCGGGGTAAAATGGACACCCGGAAAACCGACTTGGGATGGGAGGGCATCCGGCGGGCGAGCATTTGATGTTGATTCTTCTAACGAGCGGTAATTAATGCAAGCTTAGCGATACATCGGCCATTTTGAATTCGGCCGGTTTGATCAACTGGGTAGAACACACCGTGATTTTATACAGCTTGCCTTCGATATTTTTTTCCCAGAATTTCAGGAATTTGAACAGGACGGGGAATTTTGGCGCGATATCCAATTCCTGCCATAAAAATGTTTGCAACAGGCTGGGGTAATCCGGCAAATGATACAATATTTCAGCGGTAGTTAGCCGGTAATCTTTAAGTTGTTTCTCAAGTTCACTCATATATTCCCTTATGGTAATATAATACCTTATTTTGCCGTCATTTTGGTAAAAATTGCGTTAATTATCATTGCTTTACCCATATTTCCGCTTTGCAAATGCGGTAAAATATTAGAATGGCGCGTTATTTCCGCTTAGTTTGCCGGAGCTTCTAACAGCTTCGCCACATATTTTTGGCTTGCATGGGCCTGGCCCAGCATGGAAATGCCGGCCTGTTGCACAATTTTTTGCGCGGTGTATTCGGTCATTTCCTTGGCAACATCCAGATCGGCGATGGATGATCTGGCGCCTTCCAGATTTTCGACAATGGTGGCGATGTTATCTTGTACTTTTTCCAAACGGTTTACCGCCGCCCCGACACTGGTACGGAACAGGGTCAATTGATTCAACGCGCGTTTGATCGATTGCTCGGCCCGTTTGGCGGCACCGATCGAATTGATCATGCCGTATTCCAATTGATTGTCGAGCGAGTTCAACCGGGTCGATCCAATGCGATAGGCGACGTTATTGATGGTGGCGGCGCTGGCGCCGACGCGAATCGTTCCTTCTTGCCCCAGGGCGCTGGTATTGAGTATCGTATCGATATAACCGCCAAATCGGGATATGAAATCCAGCCTGCCGTCATTGTTTAAATCGGCTAGGTAGACGCTCAAAGGTTGCGAGCTGAACTCATCGCTTCCCACGACCAATTGCAATGCGCCGAATGTAAAAGTTCCAGTGCCCATCATATAATTTCCGGCGATACCGGCCGAGGCGGTTTTTCCGAACACAAGATCGTTGATGCCATCGCCATTCAGATCGGCGGCGGTGACCGAATGCAATCCGAAACCGCCCGTGGAAACACCGGTCTGCGTTCCGGCGAAATTGCCGCTGCCGGAATTGGCCACGATATAGGCCGTGCCGGTTCCGGCGTTATCGGAGTTCAATACGATATCCAGCATTCCATCATTATTCATGTCGATCAATTGGCTGGTGGTAAGGCTGGTGCCAAAGCCGCCGATGACATGGATATTGCCATTGGAAAAGCTGGAGCCGTTCCCGATGGCTCCTTGCACTTGGGTGGTGCTATTGAATACCAAATCGACAACACCATCGTTGTTTATATCGCCCGCGCTGATCCCGGCGATGGTGATTCCAGCGGTGTACGTGGTGCTGGTGAACCCGCTCCCGGTACTTATGTTAATGCGGTAATTGGCTGCGGCGGTGGCGGCCACCAAATCACTCATTCCATCGCCATTAACGTCGGCTACAGTCAATCCGATAGTACCGCTTAAACCTAACCCCACTTGGGTAAAAGTATTATTGCCGCCGTTCTGATAAACGAAAGTGCCGAATCCTCCGGCGACGGCGACATCCGGCCTTCCATCTCCATTGAAATCACCTGTTACAATATTGGTAGGAAGCACCATGCCGCTTATGACTGTAGTGCCCGCATCGAACGTCCCGTCGCCCCGTCCCAACGCTAAGCTTGCGGTACCGGCGCCGTTGGATATGGAAATCATATCCTTAATTCCATCGCCGTTGAAATCGGCAATTACAACGGGTTCGCTTCCTGCGGCGGCTGTTGCTGATGCGCTGCCAAAAGAAATGTTGCCCGCCTCGAACAAAGCCGATCCTGCAAATTTGGTCGACTGCGAAAGCCGGGTAATTTCGTTTTTAATTTGCTGGAATTCGGTATCCAGCATGCCGCGTTCGGTTGCAGAAATATTGCCGCCTTGCGCTTGCGCCGCCAGAGAACGCATGCGGATCAGCATATCCTGCACGCGTTGATAAGATCCTTCGGCGGTTTGCAGAACCGCTACGGATTGTTGCGCGTTCATTCGGTATCTTTGCAAGGAAACCATTTCGCCGCGAATCCGCGAAGATATTGCGACACCGGCGGTGTCATACCGCGCCGATGGCGCATTTTGTCCTGTCGATAAACGCGTCAAAGCGCGCTCCACCGCGTTTTGCGACCGCTGTAACGAACGCAAGGCGATAGTAGAGGCTTGGCTGCTGTTAATCGTCAGCGACATTATTCGTCACCTCCGTTAAACTGTATCAGCTTGGCGATCATGGCTTGCATCTTATTGGCCTGGGTGAGCATGGAAATGCCGGCCTGTTGTACAATTTTTTGCGCGGTGTATTCGGTCATTTCTTTGGCAACATCCAGGTCGGCGAGGGAACTGCGCGCGCCTTCCTGATTTTCAATCATTGTTGCGATGTTGTCCTGGACTTTTTCCAGGCGGTTGATGGTGGCGCCGACGCTGGTGCGGAAATATTTCAAGTTTTCAAGCGCCGCCAGAATATATTGTTCGGATCTGCGCGCCGTGCCGATGGAATTGATCATGCTGTTGCCCAGCATGTAATTTAAGGAATTGAGCGATACCGAGCCCATCCGGAAAGCGATATTATTTTGACTGGCCGGATCGCCGCTGACCCGGAAGGTGCCTTCTAATCCAAGGGTAGTATTATTGATTAACGATGTAGTGGTGATCACGCCGCCGTTAGATGCGGTCCGCACAACATCCATTTTGTGATCGCCATTGACATCGCCAAAGTAAGAGCTGCTGAAAATGTTAAGCCCGGTATCTATAACCGTGGCCGTTCGGAAATAGGAATCGATGCTGCCTGGCGCCAAGGTGTTAAAGTTGATTTGTGACAAGCCTTGAGCATAGCTGAAATAGCGGCCGGTCATGTGAATAAGATCCATCACGCCATCGCCATTATGGTCGCCGAAAAATACGTTGCCGCTGCCGGTTGCGCCGCCGGTAGTATAAGTATAAGCGTTGGTGCTAAAATTATTGTTGCCGTTATTCAGTCGAATATGGGTCAGAGATCCGGCGCTGCTCATGTATACCAGATCCATCAACCCGTCACCGTTGACGTCGAAGAAATCCTGCGATGTTGATAGGGTCAGCGCGCCAGTGTTCCCGGTGGATATTGTGCCGCTGTTATTCATGAATAATTGATAGCTGGCGCCGGCGCGATGCATGATGTCGAGAAAGCCATCATTGTTCATATCAACCACGGATAGGGTGGAATTGCTGACCGCGCCGGTGGCGGTGGAACTTTGGGTGAATGAATTATTGGCGCCAGCCAAAATTACAGTTACGGCGGTGGCGCTGCGGCTGATGATATCGTCTCTGCCATCATTGTCCATGTCGGCGACGATAAACGCGCCGGAAGTGATGCTGACCGCTTGTGCCGTGGTGAACGTTGCATTACCATTGTTATAATAAAGATTAATGTTTCCGGCGCCATCGTAAATCGCTACGTCTTCGTTCCCGTCGCCGTTGAAATCGCCTGTTTGGAAGTTAGTGTGATTAGCGGCGACACTGGCATAAACGGTATTAGAGAATGTTCCATTGCCATTGCCTAGATACACATTGGTGCTGGCCGTACTGGACATGGACAGAATCAAATCAACAATACCGTCACCATTCATATCGGCGAAACGTCCATTTTGTAGTGTATTATTGTTGGTGTTACCGGTCAGTGTCGACAGGCTGAGGTCGCCGCTGTCGAATATTTCCGTGCCGTTGAACCGCACGCTTCCGGCCAGGCGGTCGATCTCCGCTTTAATCTGCTGATATTCGGTATTCAGCATGCCGCGTTCCACCGCCGATAAATGCCCGCTTTGCGCCTGCGCAGACAAGGAGCGCATCCGCACCAGCATTTCTTCAACACGTTGATAGGCGCCTTCGGCGATTTGCAACATGCTGACGCCTTGTTGCGCATTCAATTGATAGCGCTGCATGGAAACGATCTCGCCGCGAATACGAGAGGATATGGCAACGCCAGCCGCATCGTACCGCGCCGACGGCGCATTTTGTCCTGTCGATAAACGGGCCAGGGCGCGATCCATCGCATTCTGCGACCGGTTTAACGCGCGCAAGGCGATAGTGGATGCTTGGCTGGTGTTAATCGTCAGCGACATTAGGCGTCACCTCCGTTTAACTCGAGCAGCTTGGCGATAATCGCTTGCATCTTGTTGGCTTGGGTTAACATCGAAACGCCGGCTTGTTGCACAATTTTTTGCGCGGTGTATTCCGTCATTTCCCGTGCTACATCCAGATCGGCGATCGAGCTGCGCGCTCCTTCCTGATTTTCGACCATGTTGGAAATATTATCTTGGACTTTTTCCAGACGATTGATGCTGGCGCCGACATTGGTGCGGAATAAGCTCAATTGATCCAATGCTTCCTTGATCAATTGTTCGGCGCGTTTTGCGGTGCCGATCGAATTGATCATACTGAATTCCAAGCCTTGCGCCAAAATATTCAACCGCATCGTGCCAAGGCGGAAAGCAACATTGTCCGAGGCTGCCGCGCCGTTGCTGACGCGGATAGTGCTTTCCAATCCGCTGGTGCTGGTATTCAAAATACTTTGCATGCTGGATTGTTTGCGATTAAGGATGTCGATTCGGCCATCGTTGTTTAGATCGCCGAAAATGATATTGACGTTAAACGTGCCGGCGATAGTGGTAGTTTGCGCGGTGCTGAAATTGAAACCTCCTGTACCTTGCAACCAAAAGACGCTATTGTTGACGGTAGACGAAGTGAATAAATCCAAATTGCCGTCGCCGTTCATATCGGCGAGGCACATGTTGCCCAGGGCCGTGGCTGAACCGACGTTAACAACTCCTCCAAGGGCAAGACTTCCGTTGCCAAGATTGCGGATCATTTCGATGTTGCCGGATGTTTTGCCATAGACAAGATCCAAATATCCGTCGCCGTCAATATCGGCAACAGAGCCGCGCGAGTTAAAAGTGTTGCCGGCATTGGTGTAAAGGCCGCTGTTGCTATATCCGCCACCATTGGTGCTGTTCATGATTTGCACTTGGGTTGAGCTATTTAAAATCAAATCCAGCGTGCCATCGTTGTTCATGTCGGCAAGGGCGATATTGTTAGCGGTAATGTTTGCGGTATAAGCGGCACTGGAGAAATTGCCCCCGCCAGTAGCAGTATAAACCGTTACCGTGGTACCGCTGCGCGTGACAAAATCGGCCATGCCATCGCCATTGATGTCGCCGGCTATCATGGCCGGCACCGCGCCCAAGGCAAAGGTGTTCATGCTGGAAACCGTGCCATCGCCGTTATTGCGATACAGGGTTATTGCTGCGCCGGTGTAAACCCCAAAATCGACTTTGCCGTCACCGTCGAAATCTCCCACCATGGATACCGGCGACGACATGGACATCGGAAACGCCAGCGTCACTTCGTTTTCGAAACTGCCGTCGCCGCGCCCATATGAAACCGTGACGTTTCCAGCCACGCTGTTGAACGCGAGCACGTCCAAAATGCCATCACTGTTGAAATCGACCAATTGACTGCTGCCATTGGAAACGCCGCTGGTGCCGATGGTATAATTTCGCGCGCCGGCAAAATCGAACGAAAGATTGCCGACATCCATCAGCAATGTTCCGCCGAAACTGGATGCCATGGCGATGCGCGTGATCTCGTCTTTCAGTTGCTGATACTCGGTGTCAAGCATGCCGCGTTCGACATTGGATAAATTCGAACCTTGCGCTTGCGCGGCGAGAGAGCGCATTCGTATCAGCATGTCCTGGCCGCGTTGATACGATCCCTCCGCGATCTGCATCATGCTGACGGCTTGTTGCGCGTTCTGTTTGTATTTTTGCAAGGCAACGATTTCGCCGCGGATGCGGGAAGATACAGCGACACCGGCGACATCGTACCGCGCGCTTGGCGCATTTTGTCCGGTGGATAGACGAGTCAACGCGCGCTCCATCGCATTCTGCGACCGCTGCAGAGAACGCAAGGCAATGCTTGCGGCTTGGTTACTGTTGACCGTCAATGACACTCGGGACACCTCCTGCGTCTATAAGTGCCTCATGCACAAACATAATTTGTCTGTGCACAAAAATGGGTTCATACTTTGACCCTATCTTACAGTATGGATCAAAAAGGATAAAAATTGCTTAATAGGATGCAATTGTTACAGTATGAATTTATTGTTTTCAATAGGTTATAGTATTTTGTAAATGGTCTCTTAAGGATACAAAAAAGGAAATAATATTATAAAATATTTTGGATTGGGCCATTGACACCAGTAATATTCTTACCTAAATGTTTAGCACTCTTTGAGGCGGAGTGCTAATATCTGCCTAGAAGGTATATTCCAGTATGTATCTACTGGATTCACTTATTTTTAACTTATTGAGAAGGAGCAGTCCTCATGAAATTTAGACCGTTACATGACCGCGTTTTGGTAAAACGCGTCGAGTCGGAAACTAAAACCGCCGGTGGAATTATTATTCCAGATAGCGCCCAAGAGAAACCGATGGAAGGCGAAGTCGTTTCCGTTGGCACCGGCAACCGCGATGAAAGCGGTAAATTGATTCCGTTGGATGTGAAATCCGGCGATCGCATTTTGTTCGGCAAATGGTCCGGCACCGAAGTAAAGATGGATGGCACCGATTATCTGATCATGAAAGAATCGGATATTATGGGCATCATCGAAAATTCGGGTTCCAAGAAAAAAGCGGCCTAATAAGCCAGATTAACGTCATATAAAGGAGATTATCCATGGCAAAACTAATTCATTCCGGCCAAGCCGGACGCCAAAAATTGCTAAGCGGTGCTTTGCAAGCGGCGAGCACTATTGCATCGACCTTAGGCCCGGGCGGCCGCACGGTATTGTTGCAAAAATCGTTTGGCGACCCACGTTCGACCAAAGACGGCGTAACCGTTGCGAAAGAAATCGAATTGGCCGATCCGTATGAAAATATGGGCGCGCAATTGATCAAAGCGGCGGCGAGCAAAACCGTCGATGCAGCCGGCGATGGTACCACCACATCTTCGGTGTTGGCCGGATCGTTGATGCAAGAATCGATGAAATACATCATGGCGGGCGCGAACGCGACCGATCTGCGCCGTGGTTTGGACATGGCATCGAATGCCGTGTGCGAGCGTTTGTCGAAAATGTCCAAAAAAGTTTCCACCAATCAGGAAATCAGCCAAATCGGCACGATTTCCGCGAACGGCGACAAAGAAATCGGCGATATGCTGGCCAAAGCCATGGACAAAGTCGGCCATGAAGGCGTGATCAGCGTCGAAGAAGCGAAATCGATGGAAACCGAATTGGATGTCGTCGAAGGCATGCAATTCGACCGCGGTTACATTTCCCCGTATTTCGTAACCAACGCCGAAAAAATGATCTGTGAATTGGACAGCCCATTCATTTTGATTTTCGAGAAAAAATTGTCGGGTTTGCAAGCGATGTTGCCAGTATTGGAAGCAATCGTGCAATCGGGCAAACCATTGTTGGTCATTGCCGAAGACGTCGAAGGCGAAGCCTTGGCGACCTTGGTGGTGAACAAATTGCGCGGCGGCTTGAAAGTCGCTGCCGTGAAGGCGCCTGGATTCGGCGATCGCCGCAAAGCGATGCTGGAAGACATTGCGATCTTGACCAACGGCCAATTGATTTCCGAAGATCTGGGAATCAAGCTTGAAAATGTTTCGTTGAACATGCTCGGCAAAGCGAAAAAAGTGGTTATCACCAAAGAAGAAACCACCATCGTCGACGGTTCCGGCAAGAAAAACGAAATCACCGCACGCGTCGATCAAATCAAAGCGCAAATCGCGGAAACTTCCAGCGATTACGACAAAGAAAAATTGCAAGAACGCTTGGCCAAATTGGCTGGCGGCGTTGCGGTAATCCGCGTCGGCGGCGCAACCGAAGTCGAAGTGAAAGAACGCAAAGACCGCGTCGAAGACGCGATGCATGCAACCCGTGCAGCGGTGCAAGAAGGTATCGTTCCGGGCGGCGGCGTTGCGTTATTGCAAGCATCCAAAGCGCTGGATGGTATTAAAACCAGCAACGACGATCAACGCGCGGGCATCGATATCGTTCGCCGCGCCTTGCAATCGCCATTGCGCAAAATCGCCGAGAACGCTGGCGAAGACGGTTCCGTCATC
This sequence comes from uncultured Alphaproteobacteria bacterium, assembly GCA_964647725.1. Lineage (GTDB taxonomy): Bacteria > Pseudomonadota > Alphaproteobacteria > SHNJ01 > SHNJ01 > SHNJ01. The sequence goes on along the minus strand of CAZYJI010000008.1, from coordinate 36,678 downwards.
GTTGGCAAAGTATTGGAATCGAAAGAAACCAATTTCGGCTGGGATGCGTACAAAGGCGAGTTCACCGATCTGGTGAAATCGGGCATCATCGATCCGACCAAAGTGGTTCGCACCGCTTTGCAATCGGCGATTTCCGTTGCCGGTCAATTGATCACAACCGAAGCCGTGATTGCCGATCTTCCGAAAAAAGAAGAACCGCATGGACACGATCATGGCGGCGGTGGCGGTGGCATGGGCGGAATGGGCTTCTAGTCCGATCCGACGTCAAAAAGACAGAAAAGGGACGGTTTATCCGTCCCTTTTTTTATGAGAGAAGGCTACCCAACAACCCGCTATTTCCTGGCTTGCTGGAAGATCAAATATATTGTAAAGAGATACTATCCACTTTATAAAAGGATTCCCATGCGCCAACTTTCTGCCTTATTTGTTGCAAGCGCCAGTTTTTTATCTCCCTTCGTAGAAACCGCGCAATCTTCCGATTCCACACAATCCGGTATGATAGAATTAATTGCTCGATATACCGTGCAGAATGAGGCAGAAGAACAAAAGAAAAAAGACCGCGATGTCGAAGCTCGCGCAAAATTGGATAAAGCCATGGTGCCATGGCTAGCCGCGGTGCAAGATGTGATTGATGTTCTTGGGCCTGGAATAGATCGCAATGGCAAATATGTAAATATGCGATTAGAGCACGACGACGTCTCTTGGGTAGGATCGGATTTGCAAATAGGGCTTGCCGATGCCTACAACGATCAGGCTAACCCATTTGCTAAATCCACTCCGGGTTTGACGGTCCATTTCAGTATGAGTTATGTCGGAGATCGCCCAAGCCTTACCTATTATACCGTCAATGAATTGCCTTACCCGCAGGAAGTGCTTTGGGGATGGGGACAATCGCCAATCCCAGAAGGCGAAATAGCATTAGTTCATAATTTTAGCAGACATATCTCTACAGACACTCCTGAATCTTTGGAATATTTTAAACGCATCTTGGCCCGTTGGGTTGTCAATAATTTAGATCATCCGCAGATTGATGCGGCAGTTGCCGAGCAAACATCATTACACGAAATGCCGCCAGTCGGAAATTGGGTAACAGAAGCGCCTATTAAGCCGATGCGTGTTTTGATTGGTGAAGCAGGCTGGCGCAAGGTGTTGGCTCCTTTGGCCGAACAAAAACGAATCGCAGCAAGGGAGAAGTTAAACGACAATCCCCAGTTTATCGCCGCGCAATCCGCAGCGGCACCGTATTTACGAGTGGCGCGCGAAGTAGAAGCATTGGGTCGAGACGTGGATGGTAGACATGTTATTGTTACAGAAGGTTGGACGGAGCATGCCTCGCAGCCTAGCTATCGTCATCCAATCCCCACCGAATATTCTATTAGAGTGCAACTGCAAAATCCTAAATCCGAGTGGGTTCCGCCGCATTTGAACCAAGGTATGGTTTTGACTTTCCGTGGTGATGGCAGCCAGCAAATGCCGATATTGAAAGAAGGCCTTCCTTTCCCCAATTCACCAATAAAGATGTCTTATCGGTTTGGAGAAACTACTAGGAAATGGCCACCCAATAATACCCCGGCGACTTTGGAGCAATGGACAGGGGCGCTAGCCAATTTTGTGAGCGAAATGATGCCAAATAATTTCCAGGTCCAAAAAGCGGTGGCGGAAGCAAGAGCACGCAGCGCACGATAATTTGTTTAGGGAGCAGCTCATTATTTATCATTTGTTTTAAATGGGTTAGGGAATATTCCGGATGTGTTGCTATTAGATCATATTTATTGTATTAGAAAATTCTTATCACTTAGCGGAGGATTTTATCATGGCTTATTCTATGGCACGCCGGGCTTTGCCTTTTATGCTTGCGGGCGTTTCGCTGGTTTATATAACGGCATGCAAAAAAGACGATCCATCCGCGCCACCACCGCAAACCGTTACCGTTATAGTTCCTGCGGATCATGAACCAAAGTCTTTAGATGTTTTGTTGGGCGATGTTGGCATTAAACAGGAACAAGAATACGCAATCGAAGCAGCGGCAAAAGCCGAACAAGAACGAATCGCACAGCAAAAATTAGAAGCCGCCGAAAAACAAGCCGCGCCGTACCTGAAAGCCGTGCAAGATATCATTGCGGAACTAGGATCTGATCCTAAAGGAGATTTTTTAAAATTCGATATTGTTACCGACCGTATAGATTGCATGTATACGTTAAATGTTGGCGTTGTGAAGTCGGGCGAAAAGGCTTTGTTTCCATATTCGTTTGAATTTGATCAAGATGGCAAAGCATGGCATTCCGGAAAAACCCCTTATTCCATAAGTGATTTTACATATAGTGTAGCCTCGATCGTTTTCAGGGAGATGCCCTCTCATCCGAAAATAGAAGGAATTATGGTTGATGCGGATTGGAGTTCGGAGGTTCCCGTAAATCCGGCGGGGCAAAATGCCGGTCAGCCAATCACATTCATGCAATGGTTGACTTATTTTAAGGCAAACGCCAGTTATTATAATTGGAGAGAAGATAAGGCCGATCAAAAAAGACAAAAAGAGCAAGACGCGTTGGTGGAAAAAACGCAACCTTTCGCGGCGCCTTATTTGGCAGAAATCGAAAAAATCGCCGCTTATGGCGCGGATGCGGAAGGCAGAACGATCAAAGTAACTCAAGTAGTAGATTTGCACGGTGATGGATATTATATAGAAGTGCGGAGAGTCGATCCCAAGGATGTAACGTGGAAAGAAAAACAGCCTGCGTTTTACATAAGTTTCGGTCTTAATGGCAATCAGCCATATTTTGAAACTAGACCGCGAGAATTGAAAGATGGCCATATAGATTTGCGCGCTTTTAAACCGGCACGGCCAGATGTTGTGCCGGAATATGGTATCGGCAACTTCCAAACGGATTTAGCCGCATGGATGGTCAAGGCGATGTATACAAATTCTCGTGTTCAGCAAAAGATTGCTGATGCAAAAACACGAGCGCGGTAATTGGATCATTAAAATGAAAAAGGGCGGTGGATCCGCCCTTTTTTTATGCGTGTTATTTTATTTTTAATGCGCGAACGAAATATATTCCTTAACTAGCGCACTAATATGCGAATACAAAATCGCGATATTTAGGCCGCATTTTTTTCCTTTTGCACCGTTTTTTTCGACATTCATCAAAAGTTCATTGGATGTCAGCATCCAACACAGATATATGCTCGTCGCATCCAGCATCCCTTTGGTGCAACTATTAATTCAACCCAACAAGGAGATTAATATGAAAATGAATGGTTATGTTTTACCAGCAGCGGCGGCATTAGGCGTTTTTGCGATGCAGGCACCTGCGGGCATTATTGCCAGCGATAATTTTGGCGGATCGCTGCAGCCGCAAGTTTACGGTACAGGCTTTATGCCCAATAGCGGTTCTGGGTCTTGGTCGGCAAATTGGTATGCTGGTCGTGTAAAGGTAGAAAACAGCAATCTAAGCCATGGTTTGTCGGTTGTGCCCGCAACCGGTTATTCCATCGGCAGCAGCGATGGCGAAATAGCCAACGCGCGCCGGGATTTTACCGCGACATCCAATCCTTCTTACTCGTTTTTATCGCGCGGCCCTGTTTTGTTCGATATCAATACGGTCAGCAATCCTAAACCTATCGACATTACTTATTCCGTCGATAGCAACGGAAAATTAGACGGTAGAATCACTTATTGGCATCAAAATAATGGGTGGAGCGATACCGGGACTTTTGATTTGCCGCACAATATTACGGCAGCACAAACGATTATGACGTTGGTGCAAGTTACGCCGACCGCGGCCAATATTTGGTTCTTACATCCATACCACAGTTCTTACGATATCAATACACCGGATGTGTCATTAAGTGGGATCTTAAGTCAGAATTACGAACGTGTAGTGGCGCTTACTTTCCCGGATGAAAATTATTCGGGTCAAATGGATGGGGTAGTTATTGCAACCAGTATCAATGACATTGCTCCTATGGTGATGCCGACTCCTGGCGCGGTCAGCGCATTGGTAGGCGCTGGCATTTTGGCCATGGGCAACCGCAGACGTGGTGCGCGGTAGAAATCAGGCCTTATTTAAGAAAAAGGGACGGCAAAGCCGTCCCTTTTTATCTTGAACTGAAATAAAAATTATACCCTTACCAGATCACGAGCGGCCTGGGCCACTTGGGCTGGTGGCAAAGTAGTTCTTGGTTTTTTGGCGGCAGTTTCTTTCCCGCCAGCGAATTCAATCGCGCCCAATATTGCTTGCTGTTCTGGGGTTAAAGGTATAAATCCGAATTGCTGTAATTCCGCCGGTGCATAGTTTTTGGTGGTGAATAAAACGCCATCCACGGTCATGAACCAAGTTTTTCCTTTGGACGTTTGTCCGCAAAAACCGATAAAGTTCGGTTTCAATAAATCTTGCACTTCGGGCAAGGTAGGATGACCGGGCGCAGCGCCGGTCATATTGTATGAGCCGTTAATCAGGCTTTCATAAGCGCGATTGCCTCCAATATTCCCTTGGTCTCCACATTGCACATAATTGGAATGGCGGTTTTGAACATTTTTAAAACGATCCCAAACTTGCTGGGTATCGGCATCGCCATATTGAATGGGGTTATGAGCGTCTACTAAAACCCATAGGCTATAGTTGGCATAATTTCCAACCATCATATGTTGATCAACCGCCCAGCGGTCTTGGGTCTGAGATCCGTAATACAAGGACACATAAGTTCTATTATCGGTACTGATAGCGGTGATTCCGCCATTCTGACCTTTATAAACCCCATTTTTATTTCGGAGAGCAGCTTGGCATTCACGGCCTTTGGTGGATTCGAAAGCATCGTCCTCACCATAAATTACGCCGGTGGAATTGTTTTTCATTCCATTGATGCAGATCCAAAGACCGGGAACAGGACGGCCTTGCTCATCTTTAGGATTATGCACCCGTGGATCGAGCACTGGGCCAGATTCGGTTACGAATAAAATTCCATCCATTATTTTGTTCCTTTCAACACTGATTATAGTATATCCTTTTAAGAGTCAAAAGTCAATGTATTAAGTAATTGATATATAATAATATTATTAACTTATGCACCAAATTATATGATGCTAAGAAAAGCAGAAAAATTCTGGCAAGTGTTTTTTATAAAAATAGGCTAAAAATTTTACCAGGCAAAAACATATTTACAGGAGAGAAAAAATGGCACCAGGCCCATCCGATCCACATGCATCCGATTACCCAATTGAACCAAGTTGGAAGATAGAAATCACAACGCGCGTTAGTTCAGAAGATCGTGGCAAGCCACATCTCGGTGATGTAGTGGATTTGCGATTTGTTGATTTTGTTAAAGATGCTGGCCGTGAGTGCAAGTAGCCTATAGGAACCTAGCTGCTAATTTTTTACGCCTTCGGCCTTAGGGTTGGGAACGCGATCACATCGCGGATGCTGGCCGAATCGGTCAGCAGCATGACCATTCGGTCAATGCCGATGCCCAGCCCGCCCGTTGGCGGCAAGCCATATTCCAATGCGGTGACATAATCTTCGTCCATCATTTGCGCTTCGGAATCGCCGGCTTCGCGTTGTTTCATTTGATCGGCGAACCGGTCATGTTGATCGACCGGATCGGATAATTCCGAAAACGCGTTGGCGATTTCCCATCCGTTGGCGAACGATTCAAATCGTTCGGTCAGGATTGGATTGGAACGATGTACTTTAGCCAATGGCGAAATATCTTTTGGCAAATCGATCACGTGGGTTGGTTGCACCAATGTCGCTTCGACCTTGGCATCGAACGCGGCGGCAACAACCTGGCCCCAATTGGATTTTTGTTCGACGTATACGCCCATTTTATCGGCGGCGCTGCGCGCCAAGGCCGGATCGGTGATTTGCATGAAATCGACGCCGGTGACTTCCTTGATCAAATCGGTCATGGATTTACGCGGCCAAGGCGGGGTGAAATCGATATCACGACCTTGATAAGTTACCTTGGTTGTGCCCAAAACCGTTTTGGCGCAATGCGCGATAATATTTTCGGTCAAGGTCATGATGTCGTTATAATCGGCATAAGCCAGATATAATTCCAACGTGGTGAATTCCGGATTATGTTTGATCGAAATGCCTTCGTTGCGAAAACAACGATTGATTTCATATACGCCGTTCGCAAGACCTCCAACGATCAAGCGTTTCAAATGCAATTCTGGCGCGATGCGCAAAAAGAAATTGGAATCGAGCGCATTGTGATGCGTTGTAAATGGTTTGGCCGACGCGCCGCCTTGGATGGCGTGCAACATTGGCGTTTCGACTTCCATAAAACCGTTATCGTCCAGATACCGGCGCATCGCCGATACAATCCGGCTGCGATTGCGCAATGTGGTGCGGGATTGTTCGTTCATAATCAGATCGACATATCGTTGGCGGTAACGCGTTTCGACATCCGAAAGTCCGTGATATTTTTCCGGCAAAGTATGCAATGCCTTGGACAAAACAGTAATGGTTTGCATTTTTACCGATAATTCGCCGCGCGGTGTCCGGCGGATGGTGCCAACCGCGCCAATCATATCGCCGATATCCAGCAAATCGCGAATGGCGAGTTGATCGGCGGATAAATTATCCTTGTGACCGAACAATTGGATTTTGCCGGATTCATCCATCAAATCGATGAACATCCCCGAATTGCGGTACGCCATAATACGCCCGGCGACTTGGACTACATCGGTGGTTTCGGTGCCGGCGGCGAGATCTTTATATTTATCCTGCAATTCCTGCGCGGTATGGCTGCGGGTATATTTATAAGGGTAGGGGTTGATGCCCATTTCGCGTAACTTCGCGGCCTTGCTCAAACGAATCGCTCGGTAATCTTCGCTATGGATTTCGTTGGGCGTATTTTGGGCGGCGGTTTTTGCGGTCATATATAAAGCTCCTAAAAGATCGGGAATCATAGCAGTCTTGCGAACGGCAGTAAAGCTTGTGGATATTGCGTAGAAAGGCTTGAATTTTGTATAGGGGCTTATATATCTCTCGCATGACACAGCAAAACCCCATTTTAAATCCTCTCCAGCTTGGCAACTTCACCTTAAAAAACCGCGTTATTATGGCGCCGTTAACAAGAATGCGGGCGAAAATGCCCGGCAATATTCCTTGGCCGCTAAACGCCGAATATTATGCGCAACGCGCCGGTGCGGGCCTGATTATTTCCGAGGCCACGCCGATCAGCCCGATGGGCCATGGATATTACGCGACGCCTGGCATTCATACGACAGAGCAAATCGAAGGTTGGAAATTGGTCACCAAGGCCGTGCATGATGCGGGCGGTTTGATATTTTTGCAATTATGGCATGTGGGCCGCCAATCGCATCCGGATTTATTGCCGGGCGGCGCATTGCCGGTGGCGCCATCGGCGATTTCGCCCGGCGGGCAAGCGCCGACTGCAACTGGAATGAAAGATCGCCCAGTGCCGCGCGCTTTATCTTTGGATGAAATTCCGCAAATCGTCGAAGATTATCGCCATGCGGCGGCGAACGCAAAACTGGCTGGATTCGATGGCGTTGAAATTCACGCGGCGAACGGATATTTGCTCGATCAATTTCTCAGCGATCAGGCCAATGTCAGAACCGATATCTATGGCGGCAGCGTTGAAAACCGCGCCCGTTTGACATTAGAAGTTGTGCGCGCCGTATTACGCGAATGGAATTCGCGTCAGGTTGGAATTCGCCTGTCGCCATCCGGCACGTTCGGCGAAATTCATCACACTGACCGTTGGGCCCAATATTCGTATGTCGTCGAACGGTTGCGCGAATATCATTTGGCCTATATTCACCTCGTTGAACCGCGCGCGGAAGGCGCGCGCGATAAACCGTTGCTTGAAACAGATATCGAATTGGACCGGTTTAAACCGTTAATTGGCCCGGAAACTTGTTTGATTGCGGCGGGCGGACACACGCATGAAACCGCGAATCAAGCGATCGCGAGCGGCGTGGCCGATGCAGTGGCGTTTGGGCGCTGGATTATTTCCAATCCCGATTTGGCAGACCGGTTTTGCGCCGGGGCGGAATTGACGCCATATGACCGCGATACTTTTTATGGCGGTACGGAAAAAGGTTATACGGATTATCCATTTATGGACGCATCAAAGAAAAAAGCCTGCGCTTAGATTATTATTTTCGCGCTGGTTTTAATCCGTCCATGGGCGAAGTCCCAATATAGTTTCTTGGCATGCGCGGCGACCAGGCCGGGGGCGGGATCGAATGTCCGGTCTTCCAATTTACTGCAGGCGCGGATTTTAAATAAATTGCCGGTTGAAAATATTTCATCGGCCTGCATCAAATCATCCAGGCGGGTGATTTTTTCTTCGATTTTATATCCCGCATCGGCCAGCAATCCCGTAACGCGTTGGCGGGTAATGCCATTTAAAAAGCAAGCATTGGGTTTCGGCGTATAAACAATTTTGTTTTTGACATAAATCAAATTGGCCACTGCGAATTCACATACATTATCGTTTAAATCGAGCATAAGGGCGGTATCGAACCCGCGTTCTTTCGCTTCGACCCCAGCAAGATGAATATTGGTATATAACGCATTCGCTTTGGCAGTGGTTGGCGCGGTGCGCGGATCGGGGCGGCGGCAGGATGTTACGCAAGCGGTGAATGTGTCGCCCGCCCACGGCACTTCGCTGGCGACGACAGCAAAATTGATTTTGGTTTGATTGGCGGGAATGATCCCTTCGGCCGCCCAGAATTCCAGGCGAATATATATAAGCGCGTCTTTGGGGAATTTCGCAATGGTTTGGCGGCAAATATCGATGGCGTATGCGGCATCCACCGGCGGGGTCAGGCGTAAACGCTGCGCCGATAAAACCGACCGCTGGCAATGTAACTCCAAATCGGGCGTTACGCCTTCGAATGTGCGGGCGCTGTCGAACACGCCAACGCCAACCCAGGCGCCATTATCCATCGCGCGCATCATCGGTGGGTTGCCATCGAACGCATCACCCGGCGTGGACCAAACGCCGTCCTCGTTATGCCGTTTAATGTAGGTAACGCACGCCATCAGGGTGCCTAAAAATTCGCGGCCAGTTTTTCAGGCGAAACGATTTGGCAGGCGCGCTTTTTCTTTTTTAACAAGGAACAAGCTTCGTTGGCGCCATTTTCCGTAAGTCCAATTAACCTGGCGCGGTAAACGCGCTTTTTGCCCTTGGCAAGCGGAGAGACATCGACCATCGCGACTTTTAATAGAGTATGCAATTTACGCGCCTTGGTGGCGGCGGTTTTTGCCTTGCCGGCGGAGTTGAATGCGCCAACTTGAACGCCCCAGCTGTTGGATGAATCCGAAGACAGGGCGGATGGTTCGGAAACCGGTTGCACATAATTGTTCGAAGCCAGGCTGACATTCGCCGCCGGTTTCGCCGCTGCTACTGGAATGATCGGATCGGCGGCATCGCCGGATGGTTCGTCCTTGGTGGATGCGGTGTAATCGTTGCCTGCGATGCGGTCTGGAATATCTTCGCCATCGGAACGGGCGGTTGGCACCAATCCGCCTGGCACCGGATAAGATGCATAGGCGCGAGCAATGCCGATTTTTTCAAAATTATTATCCAGCAAACGTTGCATTTGAGTATCGCGCCAATTGGCCGATTTTCCGCCCATCACGACGCCAACCAAACGGCGGCCGCTGCGTTCGGCGGAAGCAACGAGATTAAATCCAGAAGCGCGGATGTAACCGGTTTTAATGCCATCTAATCCTGGGTAATTGCCAAGCAGATGGTTGTGATTGTTGATCGTTTGGCCACGGTAAACAAATTGTTCGGTGTTGAACATTTTATAGTGGCTTGGAAAATCGCGGATCAAGGCCTGACCCAAAACACCCATATCGCGGGCAGTGGTGATTTGGCCGCGGGCCGGAAGACCGGATGCGTTTTTAAACGCGGTGCGGGTCATGCCCAATTTTTTCGCTTGCGCGGTCATTTGCGATGCGAATTTCGCTTCGCTGCCCGCAACGCCTTCGGCCAATACAACGGCCATGTCATTCGCTGAACGGGTAATGATGGCGAGCAAGGCGTTGCGTACGGAAATTGTATCGCCCGGATTCAATCCCAGTTTGGATGGCGGTTGACGCGAGGCGCGTTTCGATACGCGCAGTTGTTGATCCCAGGTCAATTTGCCTTTGGCCACGGCGTCGAATACCAGATAGGCCGTCATCATTTTGGTCAAAGACGCAGGCTTGCGTTGTTCATGCTGATATTTTTCGTCCATGACCTTGCCGGTGTAGGCATCGAAGATTATATGGGAATAACGCGCTTGCGCCGGGGTTGCAGACAAGGCCACTATTAATACTAATAGTATTGGCAAAAAGCGCAAAAACGGCAATTTCTTCGATTTTTCAAGCATTTCTATGAAAACACAATATCTAGGGATTGAGACGGTAAAGTACCACTCAATCTAGTTTACTCATTTTAATTCTATTCTAGAACACTAATCTTAATATTTTCCAAAACTTAGCTGAGGATATTGTTGAGAATGCGTCCTATAGCATACAAGCCACACGAAATAATATTATTCTTTGCCGCACTGCAAAAATATGCTTGACAACCCATTGAAGTATCATTATATACAAGTTATTGCGATGCAAAAACTATAAAAACCCCTGGAACTTAAGGTTTTTTAGGATTAGAGTTATTAACAGGCTTTGGAATAGGAGTTTATCATGGCTAAAGCAAAATCTAGCGCGAAATCGGCAAAATCGTCTGCCAAATCGTTCAACGAATCATACACCAATGGCAAAAACGGCTTTGAATCCGCCGCTAAAAGCTTTGAAAACTTTTTCAACGCTAAAGGTATGGAAGAAGCCACCGCTTACAGCAAACAAAATTTAGATGCGGTTCTGGAAACTAGCAATTTGTTGGCCCAAGGTTGCCAAGAAATCAGCAACGCTTGGATGGGTTTTGCCCAACAATCGCTGCAAACCAGCGTAAATGCTGCAAAAGAATTGATGGGCTGCAAATCCTTGCAAGAAGCAATGGAACTGCAAACCACCTATGCTCGCAGTTTCTTTGAAGATGCTGTGAACGAAGGTTCCCGTCTGTCGGAAATGTCTGCCCGCGTTGCGAACGAAGCGTTCGAACCTGTCCGTGGCACCATCAACACCGCGATGGAAAAAGTTTTTAAAGCCGCCTAATAGCGATTTCAAATACTTAAGTTGGAAAAGGCCCGGTCATCCGGGCCTTTTTTATTGTCCAAATAAACACTACATAAACATTATGCACGGGAAGGGGGCCGGGCTAAAACTTTATTAATCATTCCAATGTGATACTATAAGGGTCATTCAAAGGCTTATCCCATGCCCGATCATCCAAACCATAACGAACCAGGCGGCCCATCCTCGCCGGGATTAATTTTAAAAACGCGGCCAAAAACCAAAAAGCCGTCGATGTACAAAGTTTTGCTTTTGAACGACGATTACACGCCGATGGAATTCGTGATCCATATATTGGAACGATTTTTCCAAATGCCGCGCGAAAGCGCGACGCAAATCATGCTGGAAATTCACACACGCGGCGTGGGCCTGTGTGGTATATTCACCCATGAAGTCGCCGAAACCAAGGTGAGTATGGTGATGGATTACGCCCGCGCGAATCAACACCCATTGCAATGTACGATGGAAAAGGAATAGGGGGATCAAATGTTATCCAAACACCTAGAGCGAACTTTACACCGCGCCATCGACACAGCCGGGGAATATCGCCATGAATTCGCGACATTGGAACATTTATTATTGGCGCTGACCGAAGACAGCGATGCGATCGCGGTGATGCGCGCCTGCGGCGTCGATATCGTATTGCTGCAAAAAGAATTGATCGAACATCTCAGCACCACATTGGACAATCTAACCTCGCAATCCGCGGTCGAGGCCAAGGCCACCGCCAGTTTCCAGCGCGTGATTCAGCGCGCGGTAATTCATGTACAATCGGCGGGCAGGGCAGAGGTGACCGGCGCGAATGTGTTGGTTGCGATGTTCAACGAACGCGAATCTTTCGCGGTATATTTCCTAAGCCAGCAAGGCATGAACCGGTTCGATGCGGTCAATTATCTATCCCACGGTATCGCGAAAATGCCGGGCCGCAACCAATATCGCCGCCCAACCGGTACATCCGATGAAGAAGCCGCCGAAGGTCAGGCCGCGAATGCGACCGGCGCGAATTTGTTATCGGCCTATTGCGTCAATTTGAATCGTAAAGCAGCCGAAGGTAAAGTCGATTCCCTGATCGGCCGGGACGAAGAACTGGAACGCGTGGTGCAAATTCTCTGCCGCCGCACTAAGAATAACCCATTGTTGGTTGGCGATCCGGGCGTTGGCAAAACCGCAATTGCCGAAGGTTTGGCGTTGCGCATCGTCAAAGGCGATGTGCCGGATATTTTAAAACCCGCCACTGTGTATAGTCTTGATATGGGTGCATTGCTGGCCGGAACGCGGTACCGTGGTGATTTTGAAGAACGATTAAAGGGCGTGATTGCGGAATTGGAAAAAGACGCGCATGCGGTTTTGTTTATCGACGAAATTCATACCATCATCGGCGCTGGCGCAACATCTAATGGCGCGATGGATGCATCGAATATTTTGAAACCAAGCCTGTCGAATGGCGGCATCCGTTGCATCGGTTCGACCACATATAAAGAGTACCGCAACCATTTCGAAAAAGACCGCGCGTTATTGCGCCGGTTCCAGAAAATCGATGTGAATGAGCCTGCGCTGGACGATGCGATTAAAATCATGCGCGGATTGAAAGGCGTTTATGAAAAACATCACGGCGTGAATTATACCGATGCGGCGATCAAGGCATCGGTGGAATTATCCGCCAAATATATCGGTGATCGCAAATTACCGGACAAGGCGATTGACGTGATTGACGAGGCGGGTGCAATTCAAAAACTGCGCAAGCCGGAAGACCGCAAAACCACGATCCAAGTTAAGGATATTGAGGATGTCGTTGCGAAAATCGCCCGCATTCCATCCAAAGCCGTATCGCAAGATGACAAGCAAACCTTGCAAAATCTGTCGCGCGATTTGAAACGCGTGGTGTTCGGCCAGGATAAAGCGATTGAGGCGCTGGCCTCATCCGTAAAATTATCGCGCGCGGGATTGCGCGAGCCGGAAAAACCAATCGGCAGCTATTTATTCTCTGGCCCAACGGGGGTCGGCAAAACCGAAGTCGCGCGGCAATTGGCGCACACGATGGGATTAAAATTGATCCGTTTCGATATGTCGGAATATATGGAAAAACATTCCGTGTCCCGTTTGATCGGCACACCGCCAGGTTATGTCGGGTTTGAACAGGGCGGTTTGTTGACCGATGCGGTCGATCAAACCCCGCACGCGGTATTGTTGCTCGATGAAATCGAAAAGGCGCATCCGGATTTGTTCAATTTGTTATTGCAAGTCATGGATCACGGTAAACTGACGGATAATAACGGCAAAACCGTCGATTTCCGCAGCGTGATTTTGATTATGACCACCAACGCCGGCGCGTCGGAATTATCCAAATCCGCCATCGGGTTCGAGCGCACCCACCGGTTCGGTGAGGACGAAGAAGCGATCAAACGCCAATTCACCCCGGAATTCCGCAACCGTTTGGATGCGATTATTCCATTCGCGCCATTGCCGATGGAAGTGGTTGAAAAAGTCGTCGATAAATTCTTGATGCAGTTAGAGGCACAATTGGCCGACAAGCATGTGACCATCGAAATTTCCAACGATGCACGCAAATATCTGGCCGAACATGGATATGATGCCGCGAATGGCGCCCGCCCATTGGCCCGTTTGATTCAAGAAAAAATCAAAAAGCCGCTGGCTGATGAATTGTTGTTCGGCAAGCTGCGCAAAGGCGGCGTCGTGCGAATCGAAAGCCAAGACAAAGAGTTAACCTTTGATATTACCGAGCGGGATATAAGCGATTCTCCGTCGGCCGACGATCTGCCGAACCGTAAGGATTCAGAACTCGTCTAAGCCTACATCGTCGCCGTGCGACCCGCAAGCTTCTCGAAAATAGCTCTAGCAACTAATGTCGGCGCATCGGCCCGTTGAACCGTATTAGGCCCTGGTGCTGCTTTGGCATTTGACGCGGCTGCGGCTAACGCCACCGCTTCTAATATCTGGTGGGAGAGGGCGGGATTCGCCTCTCGAAGAGCGCTCTAGCAACTAATGTCGGTGCATCGGCGCGTGGAGCCGCTGTGGAGGCTTGCGCTGCTTTGGTATTTTTGGCATTTGACGCGGCTGCGGCTAACGCCACCGCTTCTAATTGTATCTGGTGGGATAGAGCCGGATTTGCCTCGCAAATACTTTGATGCAGTCTCGGAAATTTTTTCTTTAAACCATCATTCATCACCATATTGATGTACTGAGATGGATCGCTTTCTGTTTTTTGCGGTTCCGGTAAATCCGTGCGCTCGGGATGCGCTTGTCTGATTGCCTTCATCCCGGTATTGGCCGAGTATTGAATCCGGCTTACTCTGTCGGATTTGCCCTGAAACCAGTTTACGATGGCGCTGATTGGGCTCATGCCCGGATTCGCGCAGGCTTTTAAATAATTCGTAACTTTCCGGTCTGCGTCGAGTTCGGGAAAAGCGGCGACTAATTTTCCAAGGCTAGATAAAGACCAACTGGCGGTAAATTTATCCGGCGCGGATTTAGACGCTTCGATCAATGCATCTTTTGCAATTTCTGCATGGCCAAGTTTCCCGCTGGAAATTGCCACTGCTGCCAGCACGCCGCCGGCATCGGCGCATTCTATGACCGAATTTTTTATAAATTTTTTCGATAGGGGGGCTTTGGGTAAAATCCGGCGCTCTCACTGTAACTTTATTGGGTGGATTAACATCCCGGAGATAGGAATATTTCCAGGCTTCGGCAAATGCCTTCAGTTCTCCTTCGCCAACATTGGCTTTTTCTCCGGGCATATAGCCAAAATAGCCGAGCAGGCTTGTTAGCACGCCTTTATTTTTTTCATTCATTACACCTAAATCAAGCATTATGCACCCCCTGTTTATTTCCTATTAAGATACAATATTGTTTTATCAATGTCAATGCGATATTAAAAATAGCAATTAAATTATAAATTTTGATTAAATTCTAGTCGGCCATAAGGTAAAGGACAATTACGAATCTGGTTTTTTAAATAGGTAAATATCGGTACCAAAGATTTTTTTCATGATAAGGGATGTGGCGAAATCGCGCGCATCCGGCTTAATCTGCAAACGCATATGGTTCTGGTGTTAAAATCAATGTCGCGTGCGCCATCGCCCACAATAATTTTAACTAATTGGCGGGAAAATATTGGCATTATCTGGCTGGTTACGTCTATAGTAAGCCATAATTTTGTTTCTTATTATGGTGTCCTATGAATTTAGATTTCCGCGTTGTTGAATTATTATTTTCCCGCATGTGCCATGATCTGGTCGGCCCGGTTGGCGCCGCCGTGAACGGTGTTGAATTACTCGAAGAATTTGGCGGCGAAATGGCCGACGAAGCGATCACTTTATTGGGTAGCAGCGCGCGTGTTGCTTCACGCCGCCTTCGCGTATATCGCGTGGCCTATGGCATGGCGGCAGGCGCGGCGATTTCTTCGCTTGGCGATTTGCGCAGCCTAATCACCGAATTTTTGGATGGCGGAAAAATCACTTTGGAATGGCCGGACAATAAAATGCCGGCGGTGCATGTTGGCCGTAATGCCATTAAATGTATTTTGAATATGTCGATCTGCGCGGCTGAAACTTTGCCGCGCGGCGGTGCATTGCATGTTGGTGTCGAACAAACCGGCGCCGATATGGTTGTCACCATGCAAGCCAAGGGCCAGGGTGCGCGCCTGGCTGAAGGCGTCGCGGAAGCGATGGGACTGAACGTATCTTCGGAACGGTTGGATCCGCGCACGGTGCATTCCTATTTTACAGCGATCATCGGCAAAAACTTTGGTGGTGGATTGAAATTCGAAGAAGGCACCGATGTGGTGACATTGTCCTGCCGCGTGTCGGCCGAATAAGATATGTATGGCCTGACTTCGAAATTAAAGAAATGGCAAGAAGCTGGCTTGTTGTCTATCGATCAGGCCAATCAAATCGCGGATTACGAGAAATCCCGTTATAAAAGCAAATTTCAAAGCCGCCTGACCTATGTGGCATTGTTCGCCATTGTGCTGGGTATATTGTCGATCGTCGCGGCAAATTGGTATGCCATTCCCGCGTCCTTAAAAATCGCGGGTCATTTTATCCTGAATATCGCGGTTGCTTACGGTATTCTGAGCAACAATTCCGTGCATCGCCCATTATGGCGCGAAGGTTGCGTGCTGCTATTGTTCGGCTTATTCCTAACCTTTATTGCCCTTGTGGGGCAAGTATACCAATTGCACGGCAAGCTGGCATATACGCTTAGTGTCTGGGTGGTCATGTGTGCGCCGTTTATCTGGTATTATGGCCGCACCTATTTTGCAATGTGGCCGTGGTTGTTGGCACTGATCACGGCAGTTTATTTAATTTTGTTGGAACATATCGAAACAAGTCATGCGGAAATCGTGACGGCTATTTCTGCGTTGTATTTTCCAATCATTTTATTAGCAGTGGCGAAGATTCCATTGATTGCGCGTTACCGCCCGGGGTTTATTAAATCATTGCGCGGCATGGGAATCGGCCTGATATGCATTCTAACGACCATCGCAATAGTGGCGCATCATAATTTGGATTATACCGATGCCACTATTTGGTGGATATTCGGCGGGTTCGCTTCGGCATTTTTATTTATCTTGGCATGTTTTTGGCCCAGAAAATCCGCGCCAGCGCAAAATGGGTTTGAATTATTCGTCTATTTGCTGATATCGACGGGCTTATATACACTAATGCTGACTTGCGATGCTATTCCCAGATTCGTTGGGGCAATTTTGTTCATCGGTTATTGGGGTATGATTGCGTGGATGGGTGCGCGAATCCAATCGGCGCATATTATGGATTGGGCAATCCGTTTGATTATTTTGCGGCTTATTTTTGTTTATATCGAATTGTTCGGCGGTTTGCTGACAACCGGAGTGGGGCTGGTAGTATCCGGTATCCTGCTTTTGATCGTATTGCGTTATTTCAACAGAATTCTCGCCATGGGCCGGAAATTGGTGCAACATGCGGTTAACTGAAAAACCTAAATTGCTGGGGCTTGCGTTCCTGCTGATTCCCTTTATGGTCATCGCGCTGATGATCGTGCAAAGCGAAAAAGGATTAAGGCAACAGGAATACCGCTTTAAAATCGAAGGATATGATCCGCGCGATCTGTTGCACGGCCATTACCTGACTTTCCGGTATGTACTGCCGCAAGAAATGGAAAAAGAATGCAGTTCAGAAAATTGCTGTCTTTATCTCGAAGGCGCTCCGCCACATGCGAACATGGCAATACGGGAATGTAATGCGCCCGTGGAATCAAATGTTTTTTTGAAATTGGATCAATGGCAACAAATGCCGGCGGCATTGAACCGGTACTATATTCCTGAAAAAGAGGCGGCCGTACTCGATGACGAATTGCGCATGAATAAACGCAATTTCGAAGTGGGATTGGTCATTCTGCCGGACCATACCGGGCAGATAAAAATGCTGTATGTTGATGGCCAGCCCTTGCCGGAATTTCTAAAAAGCTTGCCCAAGAAATAAAATAAAACCCCGCCAGCGATGGCGGGGTTTTTGTTTGGATCAAGTTTCTTTATGCGTTGGCGGCAACCGCGGCCTTGGCGGCTTCGGAATCCGGGTCGCGCAAAACATAACCGCGGCCCCAAACGGTTTCGATATAATTCGATCCGCCGGACGCGTCTTGCAATTTTTTACGCAGTTTACAGACGAACACGTCGATAATTTTTTGTTCCGGCTCGTCCATGCCGCCATATAAATGATTTAGGAATTGTTCTTTGGTCAGGGTGGAACCCTTGCGCAATGCCAGCAATTCCAAAATCCCATATTCCTTGCCGGTCAGATGCACTTGTTTGGAATCGATTTCCACCATGTGCGAATCCAAATTTACCAGCAAACGGCCGCAACGAATGATCGATTCGGCATGTCCTTTGGAACGGCGCACGATCGCCTGAATACGGGCCAGTAATTCGCGTTTATCGAATGGTTTGGTCAAATAATCATCGGCGCCGAAACCCAAACCTTTAATTTTGTTATCCAATTCCGAAAGGCCGGATAGGATCAAAATCGGCGTTTCAACTTTGGAGGCGCGCAGGCGGCGCAAAACTTCGTAGCCGTCGATATCCGGTAACATCAAATCCAGGATGATCAAATCGTAATCGTATAGCTTGCCGATTTCGAGTCCGTCTTCACCAAGGTCGGTTAAATCGACGATATAATTGGCGGATTTCAGCATCGTGTCGATGCTTTTAGCCATGGATGGATCGTCTTCGACAAGTAGGATACGCATAACTGGAAACTCCCTATTAATAAAATCAGATAACTGGATTAACTAACTTTAATTTTTATTTTATATTTACTAATTATACGTTAACTACTTTAATAAAGATTAACAATTTTAAGCAACAAGCTTGTTATTTGTTGACACTGCGACACAAGATAGGCATGGTAAAAATGTCTCGATTCTTAAATTGTCTTTTATTTTCAGATGTTTGGTGAGTTTTGGAACTAATCGGCGCCATTAACGACGAAATTAACCGCCTAAATCCCACAAGGTACTTTGGCAAGGTTACCAGCATACTTGGCATGCTGGTCGAAATAGGGGGCATTGAGACCCATTTATCGGTCGGGGATCGGATCTATTTACAGAACCGCCAGAACAAAATGATCGCTTGCGAAATAGTCGGTTTCAAAAACGACCGCGCCATGGCGATGGCATTTCAAAATTTAGACGGCGTCGGACTTGGCACCAAAGCGATGGCGGAATCCGCCGATCCGGTGGTCTATCCATCCGAAGCGTGGCTTGGCCGCGTCATCAATGCGTTCGGTCAACCGATCGACGATAAAGGCCCATTGCCGCAAGGCCCGTTGCCTTATGCGTTGCGCGCTTCGCCGCCGCCCGCGCATGCGCGCCAGCGCGTTGGCGAGAAAATGGATTTGGGCGTGCGCGCGATCAACACGTTTTTAACCTGCTGCCGTGGGCAACGTATGGGAATTTTTTCGGGATCCGGCGTTGGCAAATCGACCGTGATTTCGATGATGACGAAATACACCAGTGCCGAAGTATCGGTGATCGGGCTTGTCGGCGAACGTGGCCGCGAAGTGCAAGAATTTTTACAAGACGATTTGGGCGAAGAAGGTTTGAAACGAAGCGTTGTTATCGTCGCCACATCCGACGAATCGCCATTGATGCGCCGTCAGGCGGCCTATTTAACCTTGGCCGTGGCGGAATATTTCCGCGACATCAACAAGGATGTTTTGTGTTTGATGGATTCGATCACCCGTTTCGCGATGGCGCAGCGGGAAATTGGATTATCGGCTGGCGAGCCGCCGACCAGCAAGGGTTATACCCCAACCGTATTCGCCGAATTGCCAAGATTATTGGAACGCGCCGGGCCGGGCGGCAAAAATCAAGGTTCGATCACGGGATTATTCACCGTGTTGGTCGAAGGCGATGATACGAATGAACCGATATCGGATGCGGTGCGCGGGATTGTCGATGGGCATATCGTCATGGATCGCGCGATTGCCGATCGCGGCCGTTATCCGGCGATCAACGTATTAAAAAGCGTGTCGCGGACCTTGCCGGATTGTAATACCGATCAGGAAAACGCCCTGATCAGCCGCGCGCGGCAATTGCTGGCAACGTACGAAGATATGGGTGAAATGATCCGCCTGGGCGCGTACCGCGCGGGCAGCGATGCGCGTATCGACGAAGCGATCCGGTATTATCCGGCGCTGGAAAATTTCTTGAAACAAAGCGAGCATGAATCCAGCCGATTCGCCGATGGATACCGGCAATTGGCGGATATCTTGAAGTAACGTGAAAAAAATCGCGACCCTGATCCGGATGCACAAATTCGAGCTTGATGAAAAGCGGCGCGCATTGGTAGCACTTGAAGAACAAATGCAGCGCACCATGGATGCCAGGTTGAATTTGGACAAGGAATTGGCGGCCGAGCAAAAAACCGCGGCGCAAGCGTTGGAATTGGGCATGACGTATCATGGCTATTCCAAAAGATTCATCGCCCGGCGCGAAAAAATGGAACAGGATCTGGAGCATTTGAAAATTGAGGTTGAGAAGGCGGAACTGGTCGTACAAATCGCCTATCAAGAATTGAAAAAATACGAAGTCACCGCAGAACGCCAAGCCGCACGTGAAAAATTAGAAGCAACGCGCAAAGAACAAGCCGAGGCCGACGATACCAACATCACCGCGTTCGAGCGGAAGAAGAAAAGCTAAGTGTCATCCCGAATCCCGTATGGGGTGAGGGATCTACAGATGTAAGGCTTGATATCTGGCGATTCCTCACATGCGTTCGGAATGACAGTTAAGTTAGATCTCCGTACCCAAATGCCCCGTGGCGGCCAGATTTTCAGCGCCCGGTTTTATGGGGAAATCGGGTAGGGTTTGAAAATTGATTTGCCCGGTCCATCCGGAAAGATCCATGTAATCTTGGAAAATCTGCCGGATATTTTGTTGTACGCCCGGTAACCAAGTATTGGCGGTGCGGACCATCAAATTGAAATTCTGTTCACGGATAAATCCATCCAATTGCATCGAACCCAAGCGGGATAAATTCGCCTCGATCACGAAACGCTGGCCTTGGTTTTCTTCGGATTCCTCGGTGTGGTTGCGGAAATAACATTGCACATAATGCAATTGCTGGCCATCGAACACCGGCAATGGCAAATGCCGCCACGGTGCGGCGGTTTCTTCGGATAATTTTTGCGTCGCGCTGAATTCATCGGCCAATTTCGATGTGATGCCGAATTTGTCTTTTTCCAATTCCTTCAGCAATTTTGGACCCAGCCAGAATTTCCCATCGCCCGCGCCAAGCGCCACTAAATACATGATTGCTTGATTGACGAAACGGTCGCCGACATTGGGCAATACGGTTTTGATAAACTGCGACAACGGCATGTTGGTTTGGTTGCGCCATAAATCCACCAATTCTTCCAAACTAGGCAAGGTTTTTCCGCCAAGCGGCAGGGCAGATATGGTAGACGCCGATTTGATCGCCGCTTGCACGGCCAGAAATGGATCAGTCAGATTCAATGCAATCATGATGTCGTCGTTTAGGTTTAAGTGGAACGGCGATTGCAAAGTCAAAATTCCGGTTGGAATGCGCAAGGTGGCGATGTGATTCGCGCTGACGTGAATCACCTTGGCGGGAATGGGCACGATGCCGTCTTCCAAATGTTCGGGGCCGACAAAAGTAATGTTCACATTCTGCGGTTTTGGATTATTGTCCGCCGCTTGCGCATAAACCATGGCGGGACTGCTGGGCGAGGCATAGGCGCGGGTCGCTGGCGTTTGCGGCAAAGATTGTCCTTGCGGTAAAATAACCGGCTGTTTATGGCCTTCGCGTGGCAATTGTAATTGTACTGCTTCGCCCTTGGTGAAAACGTGCGTCGATTCGATTTCCAGCGTGCCGAACTGGGTTTGCACTTGCACCTTGCCATTTGCCGCCTGTAAAACTTTGCCGCCAATCACAATGCCTTCGGGCGCGGCATTGCCGGGTGCCCAAAAATCCGGCTTCAGACGCATGAAAATAGCCTTGCTATGCAGGCCGGGAATAATCATCGCGGGCTGATCGGGGACATCCATATCGAGCGGCGCGAATTGCGCAATCAGGCTGCGGATTTGATCGGAAATATCGGAATGTTTGGTGGGCTCCGGCAAAACGGCTGGCGTGGCGGATACCTGGATATGAACTTGCGGCTGGGTCCCAGGCTGTTGAATAGTGATTTGGATTGCCTTGCCGGGAATTAATGGCTGGGTCGTTTGGATTTTTAAAACGCCATGCTGGGTTTGGACTTCGACATGGCCGGTGGAATTTTTGCCGATCACTTGCCCGGCGATAATTTGGCCGATAGCCATTTTTTGCACGGCTTCGGTCGCGTGCACGATATGCGCGGCAATCGGATTAATTGCGGATCTTACGGGTTGAACTTCGGGGGGAACACGGATGTCCGCCACCGCCGCACCCCTATTTGTCGCCGATGATCTGGCGTGCAACGGCCATCACATCGACTGCCGCTTCGCTGTTCGGATAGCGGATCAGGATCGGGGTTTGGTGACGGATGCTTTCGCTGACCCGACGGTCGCGGCGAACGATACCCGCCAGTTGCGGGGCGTATTTCAAGAATCCTTTGCTGGCTTTCAACAAGGTATTGTAGGTTTTTTCGCCGTCGAGTTTTGTATGTGCCTGATTGCAGACAATGCGGAAATCGGTGTCCGGTTTTTCGGCCAAAGTAACTTTGATAAATGTATAGGCATCGGTCAGGGAAGTTGGTTCATCGGTGCAAACAACCAAATAACAATCGCAATCCATCGACACGGCGCGAACCGAACGTTCGATACCTGCACCCAAATCGATGATGACATGATCGTAATTTTTCTGCGCGAGTTCGCTTAATTCTGTACGTAATTGCGTCAAACGGCTGGCGGGCAGGGCGGCCAACTGGCCGGAACCAGAACGTCCGGCGATAACGTCGAATTTGCCAACATCATAACGCGTGACGACTTTTTCCAAAGGCAGGTTATTCGAAATAACGTGGCTGATGTCTTTTTCCGGCATCAAGCCCAATTGAATATCGGCGTTCGCCAATCCCAAATCGGCATCGAACAATAAAACTTTTTTGCGCAACGTGGATAGAGCGTGCGCCAGTGTGATCGAAAACCAAGTTTTTCCAACGCCGCCCTTGCCGGATGCGACGGCGATAATGCGCGGTATTTTAAGGACCGGAACAGCCTGGCCTTCGGCATTTGGATTCGGGGTGGAAGTGGTTGTATTCATTAATAATTCCTTACGGACGGAGATGATCTATTATACTATCAAACTGGTAAAAAAATCCTTGCTAAGGATAAAGGATTAATAGAGCTTAAACCATTTGCAATATGGGGGGTAATGCTAACATTGCAAAATTGGAACTGTCCGGCATCGGCTGCGGCTAAAATGCTACCATAACGCCGGGTCATATCCATTCTTGTAATTAAAATCCGTTTTGCCCCCATATCCTTGAAAATAGTACCTATTTCGGCGGCATCGGTGGCATCGCCGCCGGCGGCATAGACGAACACCGGCTCGGCATTGGCAAGGCTTAGGATTTGCTTAATATGGTCTAAATCTTCGGGGCGCAGAATATTCACCCCGGCCGTATCGATAAAAATTGAAATACCAGGCGGGCAGGCGGCCAAAGCGTCTTTAATTTCCTCGGGTTTTTTGACTTTTAATAAATCGATTTTCAGAATTCTGGTAAAAGCCTCGAGTTGCTCGATCGCGCCAGCGCGTTCCGCATCGGTGGTAATGCCAATCGCCTTACCGCCATCCATCACCGCGCGCGAAGCCAATTTTGCCACCGTTACGGTTTTGCCAACGCCTGGCACACCAAGGAGTAATAATGGTTTGTCCTTAGGGGCATTGGAAATCGGATTGAATTTGAATAATGTGTCGAACGCGCCAGCCAGCGCCATCAATGGATCATCGAGTTCCAACCGTTCGACCGCGACCAGAATTTTATCCTGTAGTTTGCGCGGCGTTCCGTGTTTATCCAGCGCTTCGCCAATCACATCGACCGGGTTGTGATACACCGGTTCATTTTGCGGGGCATTATCGGCGGCGGCGGTGATTTGCACGCCTTTGCCGTTGGGCGAGGGGCCTTGGGAAATAATAACCGCATCATCGCCCATTTCGCGTCGGACGATGTCCATCGCTTCGGGGATAGAGGCTGCTATGAAAGACCGCATACGCATCAGATTTGACCCATGGTTTTAATTTTGGCTTTGGGATGAATTTCCAGCTGCGACAATACCACTGTTTGCGGACGGAACCGTTCGATAATGGAACGCACGAATGGGCGGATAGCAGGGCTGGTCAGCAATACCGGCATTTCGCCCATCATCGCCATGCGGTCGAAATTGGACCGTACATCGCCGATGAATTGTTGCAATTTGCTGGGCGGCATCGCCAATTGGCGTTCGTCGCCCTGGCCGATGATCGATTCGCTGAACGCCTGTTCCCATTCCGGCGAAAGCGCGATAATCGGAATGACGCCGGCCATGTTGACATTGGCTTCGCTGAGTTGCCGCGCCAAACGGTGGCGCACATGCTCGGCAATCGTCGCGACATTGCGCGTGGTACCGGTCGCCTCGGCGATACCTTCCAAAATGGTCGGCAGATCGCGGATGCTGATCCGTTCGCCCAGCAATATTTGCAAGACGCGCTGAATGCCGCCAACGGAAATTTTGGTTGGGGTGATTTCGGCGACCAGTTTCTGTTGGTCTTTGTCCAATTCGTCCAGCAATTTTTGCGTTTCGGTGAACGACAATAATTCCGGCATGTAATCTTTAACCAATTCCGTCACGTGCGTCGTGATAACGGTTGCGGGATCGACCACGGTGTAATTTTTGAATTGCGCTTCTTCTTTTAAATTTTCATTCACCCACATGGCAGGAAGGCCGAATGTAGGTTCGGTCGTCGCTTCGCCCGGCATGTTGATCGCTTCGCCGCGCGGATCCATGACCATGAACATATTCGGGCGCACTTCGCCGCGACCAGCCTCAATCTCCTTGATCCGGATAACGTAATTATTGGCGGCCAATTGCAAATTGTCTTGTATACGAACTGATGGCAATACAAAACCCATTTCGCCCGCCAATTGACGGCGCAGCGCCTTGATTTGATCGGTCAATACCACGCCGCGATCCTTGTTGATTAAGCTTAGTAATCCATAACCCAATTCCAAACGGATTAAATCGATTTGCAGCGATGCAGCAATAGGTTGTTCTGATATTGGAACTTTCGTCGCTTCGACCGCCTGGCGTTCCGCGGTGACTTTCTGTTGGTCGATTTTATCGTTCACAAGATAGGCTAGCGCGCCCATGCCGCCGCCCAAGATCAGGAAGGGCAACATTGGCACGCCCGGCAATGCGGCCATCGTCAACATTAAAAACGAACTTAGTCCAAGCGCGGCGGGATAACCGCCCAATTGCGAGAATAATGCTTTTTCCGCCGAACCGCTTGCGCCGCCGCCCTTGGTCACCAGCAAGCCGGATGCGGTCGACACGATTAAGGCCGGAATTTGCGTTACCAATCCGTCGCCCACGGTCAGCAATGTGTAACTGCGCGTGGCCTCGTCCAGATCCAATCCCATTTGCGCGGTGCCGATGATAATGCCTGCAACGATATTGATAACCGTAATGATCAAACCGGCGATCGCGTCGCCGCGCACGAATTTCGCCGCACCGTCCATCGCGCCGTAAAATCCACTTTCCTGTTCGATTTCTTTGCGTTTTTTGCGCGCCTCATCCTCGGTAATAAGGCCGGACGATAAATCCGCGTCGATGGCCATTTGTTTGCCGGGCATCGCATCCAAGGTGAAGCGCGCCGAAACCTCGGCGATGCGGCCGGAACCCTTGGTGATAACGACGAAATTCACCAAAACCAGAATCGAAAACACGATAATGCCGATGACGAAATTCCCGGCCATGATGAAATTGCCGAACGCTTCGATGACGTGTCCGGCGGCGGCGGTGCCTTCGTGGCCATGCGCCAGGATAAGCCTTGTAGAGGCAAGGTTAAGCGACAGCCGGAGCAAGGTGGAAACCAGGATCACGGTCGGAAATGAACTGAAATCCAATGGCCGGTCGATGAACAAAACCGTCATCAAGATCAATACCGAAAAACTGAACGAAAAAGCCAGCATGACATCGAGCAGCCAGGTGGGCATCGGCAAGATCAGCACGCTTAAAATAAAGACAATGCCCAGCGCCAGGGCGATATCGCCCCGTTTAAAAAAGTTATTCAAAAAATCGGCAGAAGCTGGGTTCTGCGTAGTGGTGGCATCCGCCATAGGACTATTGATTTAAACCGATTATGAGTTAACGCTGGCACGCTCGTTTTCACCGGACGGTGGAACGGCAATTCCTTCATCATTATATTGTTTCAACTTGTTCCGCAAAGTACGGATCGAGATTCCAAGAATATTCGCGGCATGGGTGCGATTGCCAAGGCAATGGCTGAGCGTTTGGATAATCAAATCCCGCTCCACATCCGCGACGGTTCTGCCGACCATCGGCATTTCCCCATTTCCGGCGGCTGGCACCGGTTGCGATAATTTTGCGGGGATCGATCCGGCAATCATATTTTCCGGCACAACGCCCACCATGCCAAGGCCCATATTCAACACAATCGCTTCGGAATTAATGGTGGGGCCGCCCGCCAATAATACGGCGCGGTGCATGGTGTTTTCCAGTTCGCGCACGTTGCCGCGCCAAACATGGGAAATCAATTTTTGCCGCGCATCGTCCGACAGAGGTTTTGCCGGCATATCGTTGGCAGCGGCGTATTTTTTGATGAAATGATTGGCCAAAAGTTCAATATCGCTTGGCCGTTCGCGCAAAGAAGGCAAGCGGACATTGACCACGTTCAGGCGGAAATATAAATCCTCGCGGAATTTGCCTTCGCGGACGTCTTGTTCCATGTTGCGGTTCGAAGTGGCGATAACGCGAATATTAATTTTAACTGGGGTGGTGCCGCCGACGCGGTCGATCATGCGTTCTTGGATCGCGCGCAATAACTTTGCCTGTAGGCTGGCTTGCATTTCGCTGATTTCATCCAGCAACAATGTGCCGCCATCGGCTTCTTCGAATTTACCGATCCGGCGGGCAACCGCGCCGGTAAAGGCGCCTTTTTCATGGCCGAATAATTCCGATTCCAATAAGTGTTCCGGGATCGCGGCGCAATTGATCGATACGAATTTCTGGCCCAAACGTTTGCTTTTGGCGTGGATATACCGCGCCATAACTTCTTTGCCAGTGCCGGATTCGCCGGTAATTAAAACACTGGCGTCGGAATTGGCGATTTGATCGACCAGGGCCAGGGTGCGCACCATTACCGGATCGCGGTAAATCATATTGGTGGTTTCTTCGGTCACGGCCTCTAACACGGCGGCGATCAATTTCGGATCGGCGGGCAGGGGCACATATTCTTTGGCGCCAGCTTTGATCGCTTGGACGGCGGCGTTGGTATCGTTGCCGATTCCGCAAGCGACCACGGGCAAATGAATCCGTTCGGTTTTAAGGGCATTGATCAAACGGCCGACATTCAATTTCACGTCGATCATGATTAAATCCGCGCCTTGGCCGTTGCGCAACGCGGTCAGGCCGGCATCGATGTCTTCGACATGCGAAACTTTGGCGCCGCGTTCAATCGCGATCTTGCCCGCTGTCGATGTGTGCCCATTCAGGCTTCCGATAATTAACAGTCTCATTGTAAATTACTCTCTCTTACGCGCGAAAAATTAGCTGGATTGCTCCGACTTGATAATTTCGGTCATGGTTACGCCCAGGCGGTCATCGACGATGACAACCTCGCCGCGCGCGACCAAACGGTTATTGACATAAATATCGATGGCTTCGCCGACGCGGCGATCCAATTCCACAACCGCGCCACGGCCCAGTTTCAGCAATTGGTTGACCTGCATCGTTGCTTGGCCCAACACTGCTGAAACCTTGACCGGAATAAGGCCGATCGCTTCTAGATCGCGGGCGGATTGCGCTACGCGCGATCCGTCTTCGCCACCGCCGCCCGCAGCAGGGGCTGCGCCACCTTCTTGCAGTTCGGTTAAATTTAAATCGTTATTGTCAGCCATTATTTGCTCCCATCATCAATTGAAGTTTGTTCTGTTACAGGTTGTTCGGATAAAGATTGATCGCTTACGGTTTCATCGCTCAAAGATTCTTCGCCAGCCGGTTGATCGGTATGGGCTTGTTCGCTGGCCGATTGTTCTGTTTCGGTCTGCTCTGCCACTACTTGTTCTGGCGCCGGTTCGGTTGTTTCTTCGGGCGCAGCTTCGATCACAGGTTCTGGCTCTGGCTCCGGTTCCGGCGGCAATGGATCTTGTAAATCGGTCGGGATCGATTCCGCGACGTTTTTCGGCAAGGATTCGTAAATCATATTGTGAATATGCTGCCATAAATGCGTTGGCATAGTTTCCATGCCGCCTTGGCCCCATTCGATGCGGCAATCGCCCATTTTCAATGTCGGGTCGGCCAGAATGGTGGCTTTGCCCTGGAATCCGGCTTGGGCAAATATATTTTGCAAGCGCGGCTGTATTTCGCCGAAAACCTGATCGGATACTTTGATCGACAATTTCGGCATATTCAGTGCGAATTGCAAACATTGTTTAACCGTCGACTCGATATGTTCTTCGGCCTGCAT
>CAZYJI010000008.1:1961-8324 GCA_964647725.1 uncultured Alphaproteobacteria bacterium | reverse complement strand
TATCCGGCATCAATTTTTGTAAGGAATATAAAACCACCGACAGGGATTTATAGGTCAAGGCCTGTTCGATTGCTGCGTATTGCGATACGATATGTTGCAGGTGTTTTAAAATATGCGCGCAGATTTCACCGCTTTGGCGCTCGATGCTTTGCAGCGCGGCTTGTTGGCCAGCGGCAAATGCTTGTTTTTTGATGGTTTCCAATGCTTCGTTTGGCTTGTCATCGACCGCAACGCTGGTAGGATCGTCGAAACTGGTTTCGAAGATAAATTTCTTCATGGATTTTTGTTCTGCGGTTGCGGACATCCTATTCCCTAATAAATCAATTGATCGTCGCCGCCGTCGCTGGCAATGACGATTTCGCCTTTGGCAGCCAGATCTTTGGCAATGGTAACGATATAAATTTGCGCCTCGTCAACCTCGCGCAAGCGCACGGGGCCAAGGCCATCCATATCTTCTTTCATAATTTTCGCGGCACGTTCGGACATATTGCTGAAGAACAAGTCGCGGATCGTTTGCGAAGCGCCTTTCAATGCGCGCGGTAATTTGTCTTTTTCAACGACTTTGAGCAAGGTTTGAATCGATCCGCCATCCAGACGGGCCAAATCGTCAAAGGTGAACATCAATGCCTTGATTTTGTCGGCCGCATCGCGGTGCCGTTCTTCCAAGGACGACATGAACCGCGCTTCGGTATTGCGGTCAAAACTGTTGAAAATCTCCGCCATAACTTCGTGCGGATCTCTACGGGAAGAACGGGCCAAGTTGCTCATAAATTCGGTGCGCAGAGTTTTTTCAACGTCGGATAAAACGTCTTTTTGCACGGTTTCCATGCGCAACATGCGCATGATGACTTCCATCGAGAAATTTTCCGGTAAAACGCCCAGAACCTTGGCAGCGTGGGGCGGAGAAACTTTGGATAGAACCACGGCGACGGTTTGCGGATATTCGTTTTTCAAATAGTTGGCCAGAATATTTTCATTCACGTTATCAAGTTTGTCCCACAATGTACGACCGGCAGGACCCCGGATTTCATCCATAATGTTATCGAGGCGGCCTTTATCCAAAACCTTGCCGAGCAAGCGTTCGGCGGTTTCATGGCTGCCGATCGCGCCGGCGGTCGAAAAGTTTTCGGCGAATTCCATAACCAGTTTTTCAGTCGCGCCGGACCCGACGGATCCCAGCGTGGACATGTGCTGTGACAATTCACGAATTTCGTCGTCATGCATCATCGAAAATAGCTTGCCGGCGTTTTCTTCGCCGATGGTTAGCATCAACAAAGCCGCTTTTTCTGGTCCACTCAGGTTTCTTGTTTCAGTAGCCATGGATCGCGTCCCTAATCGTTATGGTCTCTTTTACCTTGGTACAGCCAAGTGCGGATAATCGATAAAGTTTCTTCGGGATGCTTTTCGACGATTTCGCTGATCCGCTTCAGCGAAGACGCCTTGATGCGCCCTTCGATCTGTTTCATGTTGATCATGTCTTCAAGTTCGGAATTTTTGACTTCCAACTCTGCCATATCGGCGCCCATCTCACTGCCGCCGGAAGGACCGGTCAATTGTGGCATGCTGCCGCGAACCATGCGGCCACCGCCGGACATTGCGCCTGCGGGTTCAAGCGCGCGCATCATCATCGGACGAACGACCAGCAACAAGGCCAGAATGCCGACCAATCCCATCACCAACATTTCCACTAATTTCATGATTTCGGAGTTGCTGAACCCCATAATGCCGCCAGCGGCGTCATCCGATGAGGCGCCTTCGGTCGATATGGTAGGGGAAACGAACTGCATATTGACAACCTGAACGACATCTCCGCGTTCTTCGTCAAAGCCGATGGCGGTTTTAACCAGCGATTCCAATTGCTTTAAATTGTCTTCGCTTCGTGGGGCATAGGTTTCTACGCCCTTGTCGTCTTTGGTATAGGTTCCATCGACCAACACGGCGACCGACAATTTCTTCACTTGGCCGCTTTCTTTCACTTGCTGTTTAATGGTTTTAGAAATTTCGTAATTGATCGTTTCCGATGTGCGGTTGTTTTTGTTGCTGTTTGAGCCAGCCGCGCCGGATTGTTGACCTTCTGGAATGTTGTTGGCAACGCTGACCGTGCCGCCACCACCACTTTCTTCGCTGGTGCCGGATTCTTCTTCGGTTTGCTGCGATCTGACCACGCGGCTTTCCGGATCGTAAATTTCGGAATTCATCGTGATGCGGTCAAAATCCATTTCCGCGGTAACTTCGGCGCGAACTTTGCCAGGGCCAATCGATTTTTCCAGCAGCGATTCAATTTCGCCCGACATGCGGCGTTCCAACGATACGCGCGCTTCTTCGGTGGAGCTGATGCTGGAATTGAAAGATTCATCGCCGCCGCCACGAGCCAGCAGGGCGCCTTTATCGTCAATAATGGAAATTTGCGTCGGTTTTAAACCGGGAACCGCGGCCGCAACCAAATGTTGAATCGCGGCGACTTGCGAGCCTTCCAGACGGCCAGTGCGCATTTGCAGAACGATCGATGCGCTAGGCTCTTGTTTTTGCCGGCTGAATACTTCGCGTTGTGGCAGAACCAAATGCACGCGCGCCGATTTTACAGGGCCGAGGGAGGAAATAGTGCGGGCCAATTCGCCTTCGAGCGCGCGAACCAGATTGATGTTTTGCACGAAACTGCTGGTGGAAAGACCGTCGGTGTTATCGAAAATTTCATAACCCATGCTGCCGCCACGGGGCAGGCCGTCTTGGGCCAATAACATGCGTAATTTCGCGACTTGATCGCCGGGAACGAAAATTTGCGTGCCATCGCCCTTAATCTGCACGGGAATTTTCATCCCTTCCAATTTCGCGACGATCGCGCCACTGTCTTTGGGATCTAAGTCATTATACAAAAGCTGTAAATTGGGCGTCGTAAAGCGCGAAGCCATATAAACAAAGAATGCCACAAGGCCGATCATCACGAGGCCAATCGGGGCAAGACGGGAAGGACCTAGGTTACGCAGGGTGTTGGCGAAGCTCACGGACAATACTCCCAAATTCTTAATTCTTATCAGGCTTTGACCTTAACCAATTTACCTTGGTTAAAATCGTGCCTGTTCTTATTCTTAGCTCCAGTATAGTGAACAAAAAGTTAACATCGGGCAAAATTTGCCTATCTTGGCCGGAGTTTTTTCCCAATATGGCCAATAACGATGAAAACGTGCTAAATGTGCAACTCAATATTACGCTTCTATATCAATGGCTTAAAATTACTCTCGGCATATGGCGCACACATTAATTCATCACTTGCACATACATGCTTATATATATGCAATTTCTGTACAAAATAAAAAAATCCCGACCTTTTTAAGGGCCGGGATCTAGGGGGGAGTAGAAACTTGAGGGTTGGTTTTAAAAACTATGAAATGGTGCGGATCAGTTCTTCCAACATGTTGTCGGCAGTGCTGATAACTTTGGTATTGGCCGAATAAGCGCGCTGGGTCAGAATCATATTGGAAAATTCTTCGGCGATATCCACCTTAGAAGCTTCCAAGCTGTTAGCGGCGATTCGTCCATAACCGCCGTTGGCCGGTTGGCTTAAAATATAAGCGCCCGAGTTTGCGGTTTGCGCATAAGAGTTACCGTTTTTCGCTTCGAGCGAAGTAGCGGCGGGGAAGTTCGCCAAGGCAATACGATAAACCGGTCTGGTTTCACCGTTGCTGAACAAGGCGTACAGGGTTCCGTCGTTAGTGATATTGATACCGCTATACGAACCTGGCGCGACACCGTCTTGGTTGGCAAAGCGCGGATCGAATTCGGTGCCAACCTGCGTTACTTGAGATGTTAGGGCGGGGGTTACAGGTTCAGCCACAGCAGCGCCGAAATTGAAATCGATATTCTGGGTTGCCGAAGCGCCGCTGGCACCATAGTTGAAACGCAACCGGACCTTACCTTCCCAGGTAGTGCCATCGTTGGCAATTACGGATGTGCCGCCATAAGTCATGTTGTTTAAGTTACCGCTGCTATCAAAGGTAACCATGACACGATTGGCGGGAGATACGCCGGATCCATCCAAAGCGTTGGCGTTGAAGGTGGTTGCATCTTCGCTGTACACACCGGCCACGGCGCCGCCTGGAGTGGTAAAAGAAAGTTCCCACTGGTTGTTGGTAGAAGTTTTGGTCCAATTTAATGTCACGCTGCGCGCAACGCCTAACGAATCGTACATCGTCACCTGGGTGGTGCGTTGTTCGCCGGTGGTTGCGTTTGCCGGCAAGTTCATGCCCATCGACACCGCGGTGGTCGCGCGGGCGGCACCGGTAATATTGGATAGGTTGATCGTGGTCAATGTGGTGACGTTGCTGGTATTGGTCGGCAAGTTTCCGTTGGCATCAAGACCCCAACCTTGCAAATACATGCCGGCGGTGTTTTTTAAATATCCTTCGCTGTCCGGTGTAAACTGTCCGGCGCGGGTAAACAGATATTCATCGCCAACCGCAGGCACGCTGCTTTTATTGACGACAAAGAATCCGGCGCCTTCGATACCGATATCGGTTTCGCCGCCGGTTGCTTGCAACAAGCCCTGCGCGGTGGTTAAGTGCATCGGGTTCGAGCTGACACCGCCTGGAGAGTGTACGCGGGCATTCGATTGCGTGACCAAGGTCGAGAAACGCGTAATAACGCGTTTATAACCAACCGTATTCACGTTGGCGATGTTATCGGAAATAGTTGCCAAGGCTTGAGACTGGGCATTCAATCCAGACACACCGGTGACAAGGGCGCTAAACACACTCATAGTAACTCTCCTGTGTTATATCTGCCTGACGGTTAATCCGACGCGCGTCGTGCGCATCTTATTGGTTATAACTAAAGACGTACTTCACGTACGCTAACAACGTTATCAAGAGCGAAAGCGACATTGCCAATCAAGATGCTTGGCAAGCCGTTGCTGGTATTGATTGCACTCACGCGTCCGATAATGGATGTATAGGTTTCCAAAGTTCTTGGCGTACCGTCGGGATTATTTTTGACGGCTTTCACTTCTATTTTATAGGTTCCGGCCGCCATGGTCGCGCCGCTGTTATCTTTGCCATCCCAAACGATTTCATGCGGGCCGGCATCAACGCTGCCGGTCAAATCGCGGACGACGTTGCCGTCTTTGTCTTTGATTTGAATGGTCAACACATCGGCTTTTTCGCCGAAAGCGTATTTGAATTTTCCAGTGCCGCCTTCTTCCAACGGCAAGTTGTCACCGACGACTTCGACTTCTTTGCCGATATAGTTCAACATGCCGACGCTGGCGCTGGCGTGCTGCAAGGCAATCATGTTTTGCAGGTTTTCGTTGGCTTTGATGCTTTGTTCGACGTTGGCGAACTGGATCAATTGATTGGTGAACGCAGCCGTATCCATTGGCTGAGTAGGATCCTGGTTGCGCAATTGCTGGGTCAAGATGAACAGAAACTGGTCAAAGTTACTGGCCATGCCGCTGGCGGCGTATCCGCCTTGTGTTCCGTTATTGCTACCTACTGGAGAGACCATGCTGCACCTTTAGACCATAATGTTGACGCCGCCGTCGCGGACGTACAGGTTCTTGACGATTACATTGGATTCCGGATTCACATCGGCCATGCCGTGTTTCGCGCCGTAATATTTATGCGCACCATGGCTGCTGTTGTAATTATCGGAAAACTGATTCGCGAAATTATGCGCGGACGATTGATTCCGGTTTTGGAATTCCATATTGCTGGTATCGGCTTTGATACCCGCATCTTGCAGCGCGCGTTCCAATTGTTTGGCGTCTTTGGCCAACCATTCGGCGGCTTCGGGTTTATCGGTGGCAATCACTGCCTTTACCAACGCATCTTTGTCCATTTCCAAATGAACGGTAACGCGGCCCAGATTTTCCGGGGTCAATTGGATTTTGATTTTGTCGACGCCATCTTTAGCGGCTTTGACGATGTGAACGGCGACTTGTTCGGCAACCGGTTGTTGCGCAACCGCAGCCGCTTGAACATTTTTATAATCTACCGGCGCTTGAACCTGAATTTGAATTGGCTGGGTTCCGGCTGGTAAAGTTTGCGGGGCCGGCGCGTCGGCTTTCGCTTCGGCCTTGGCGTGCAACAAGGCGGCTGGATCCTGGCCATCGGCCGGAGCTTGCCGTGATAATCGCATCGATGCTGGATCTAAATTAGGGTCTCCTGCCGCGTCTTTGGGGGAAGATGGAAGGGGGAGGGGACTGTCTGCGGCAGGAGTTTTGGTCAAAGTGTCCGCGGTCGCGGTAGTGGCAGTGGCAACAGCAGATTTAGCCATTGGCTTTTGCGCTACGGGGGCGGACAGATTCGTGGCGATCAGATTTTGTAAAGCCGGGTCGATGGAATTACCGTCAGCGGCTGGTGTTGGGTTTGC
>CAZYJI010000008.1:0-1951 GCA_964647725.1 uncultured Alphaproteobacteria bacterium | reverse complement strand
ATCGGCGGCGGCCGATAAGACGGAAACAAGATTGGTGGCCGTTTGGGCGGAAAGCGGATTCGCAATAATTGCGGTCGCTTTATCCGGTGTAATTTGTAAAATATCGGCAGCGTTGATCGCGATGCCAGCATCTGCTGCTGTTTTAACGGGCAAGGCTGCATCGGCAATTTGCACAGCAACCGGAGCGACGATTAATGGGGT
This sequence comes from uncultured Alphaproteobacteria bacterium, assembly GCA_964647725.1. Taxonomy (GTDB): domain Bacteria; phylum Pseudomonadota; class Alphaproteobacteria; order SHNJ01; family SHNJ01; genus SHNJ01. Next base: position 1,750 of record CAZYJI010000008.1, on the reverse strand, counting down.
GGCGATGGCAACAGTAGGATTTGCAACGGTTGCAGGGGTGTTGGCTTCGGTTTCGGATTTATCGGCATTGTCCGATAAAGCGGTTTTTTCTTCGGGTTTTGCGGTTTCTTCGACGGTGACTTGATCGAAATCAACTTGAGCAGGATCAATCGCAAGCTTTGCGGAAAACTGCGCACCCGCTTTAGCATGCGGTACCAGAGGACGAATTAATCCCGTCTCAGGTTTTTGCGTTGTTAAATTGATCGTACCCAGATCCATTGTTGTTTTCTTTTAAAAATTAGTTCAAATCAGAATTGTTAATGCAAGTCTTGGGCCAACCGTTCGGACGATCTAATTATTTGCAAAATCATCATTTTGTTTTTCCGGCGAGTAGGCAATTTTGACTTTGCGGAAGTTATTGCCTTGATCGCCTAGAAGATTTTGCTAGATCGTCCTTGGATTGGAATTACAAAGCGACGCTGGCGTTAGCACCGGAACTGCCGGAAAACGCAACATCGGCGTTCGCGGCAATTTGGTGATCCAATTCGTCAAATGAATCGCGCAGGCGTTTCAAAATGGAAATGGCATCCAATGCAGTTTGCTTGTCGTTGTAAAAATTAATTCTTGGTAAATGCGACAAGATAAAGCCATACAAGCAACCCAAGTTCTGAGCTACTTCGCCTCCTTGATCGTGATCCAAATTCATATACAAATCGGAAATCAAATCGGTGGCTTTTTCTACCGAACGCCAGCGGCCTTCGATATCGCCTTTGCCGATCATGTCGATCGAGGATTCCAGGCATTTAATCGCGCCGTCATAGGTCATAACAACCAAGCGGGTTGGGGAAGCGCTAAGAACGGTATGTTCTAACTCTTCGGATGCTACGTTAAAAATATTCATGGTTTTTCTCCTATAACGTCTGAATTACTGTTGGAACAAGCGTAACAAGTTCTGTGGCAACTGGTTGGCTTGGGCGATCATAGCGACGCCGGCTTGTTGCAGAATTTGCTTGTTGGTAAAGGTCGACATCTCTTGCGCGACATCGAGATCCATATAGGCGCTGCGGGCAGCTTCCATATTCTCGATCACGATGGCGACGTTCGTTGCGGTCGATTCCATCCGGCTTTGACCGGCGCCGACTTCGGCGCGGAAATTCAACAACAAATCGATAGCCACGCCAGCGGCGGCATAAGCGGCATCCGCGCGGGCTTGGGTGTTAATCGTGGCAAGATTCAATCCAAGCGAGCGGGTATTAATGCCGCGCAGATTCATGGTGATCTCGTTATCGGTTGGGTTCGAAGCAATACCCACTTTGAAACTAAAGCTGCTGGAGCTTTGGTTGCCAACGGTATAAGCGCCGGTCATCGAGCTTGAAGAAGCTGCCGTGATAAAGGCACCTTGAGCGAGTGAAAGGCTGACATACGCATTATCGCCGGATGTAGTCGTGGACAAACGAATCGCCGCGCCGGAAATCAAAGTACCAGTGCTGCTGATTTGACCGCTGCCTAGGCTGCCGGTTAAAACTTTGGAATTGGCGCCGGAACCGTGGGTTGCAGAAACACTGAATCCAGTATCGGTTGCGCCAGCCATGCTGAAGTTACAGGTGGCGCCGGCGTTGGTATTCAAGCCGCCAAAAGCGATGTCATACAAGTTAGCGCTGTTGGCGCCCCCGAACCAACCGGTCGAAGCGCCCGTACCGACGGCATAGCTCATATTGGCATTAACGAGGCTTGTGCCGTTGAAGGTGGTACCGGCTGCGACGCGATCGAT
>CAZYJI010000007.1:24784-94242 GCA_964647725.1 uncultured Alphaproteobacteria bacterium | reverse complement strand
CGGCGCTGCGCGCGGCCCTAACCGGCACGTTACAAAGCCCGGCCTTGTTCGAAGTGATGGAAGTTCTGGGCCGTGATGAAGTGAAAAACCGCTTGAAGGCAGCGTAAAACAAGAATACTATGATCTAAATAACAGGGAAATTATATGACTCATTTATATCCCCACACAAACGAAGCCGGACTTGCCGTTGCCAAATGTTTGCTTGATATCAAGGCGGTGAATCTGCGCCCGGATCAACCATATACGCTGACATCGGGCTGGGCTTCGCCGACATATATCGATTGCCGCAAAGTGATTTCATTTCCAAAAGTGCGTCAGACCATCATCGGTTACATGGCCGAAGTCGCGAATAAAATCGGCAAGAATAAAATCGATGCGGTGGCTGGCGGTGAAACTGCCGGTATTCCATACAGCGCCTGGCTGGCCGAAAAAATGGATGTGCCGATGTTGTATGTGCGCAAAAAACCAAAAGGTTTTGGCCGCGGCGCGCAAATCGAAGGCGATTTTAAAGCCGGGCAAAAAGTTTTATTGGTCGAAGATTTGGCCACCGATGGCGCCAGCAAGGTTGCGTTCGTCAACGCCTTGCGCGATGGCGGCACCGTGGTTACGGATTGCGTTGTGGTATTTTATTACGGCGTATTCCCATCCAGCGGCCAATTGGAAAGCGCCAATGTAAACATGCATTATTTATGCACTTGGGAACATATTCTGGAGGCTGCGACGGCCGGAAAATATTTCGACGATATTACGATTGCCAAGGTGCGGGAATTTTTGAAAGATCCCGCCAAATGGTCCGAAGCCCATGGTGGCGCCAGCATCGAAACCGCCAAACTTTCGACCGTGATGGCGAGTAAGTTGTAAAATTCTGTATTGCTACCCTCCCCTTGAGGGAGGGTCAAAGCCGCCGTGCGCAAGGGTTGGTGTGGCGGCTTGCGCAAACATAAGGCGGGTTTGGGGTGGGGATTTCCCCCACCTTATAAGGTATATTTTAATTTTTACTACCGCATCCCCACCCCAAAATTCCTACCGGAATTTTGCGCCATCCCTCAAGGGGAGGGCAGCTTTATAAAACTAGTTGCCCATAATACCTTTTTTAATATCGTCAAAACCTTTTTTGATAGAACCTTTTCCAAGGCGGTTTAGGCCCTGTTCAATCAGACTGCTGGGCAATTTGCGGTCCAGGTTTTTCGACAAGGTATTCATCACAATCTCGCTGGCTTCTGCCACCGTGACGGTTTTACCTTCGCGGCCAATATCGCGCAAATGCACATCGGCGATTTGAATCCGTTGCGATGCGGTTTGCCCGGCCAAATTGAACATCGGCGTTGCGGCAATATCGGTAATATCTAAATTACGTATGATCAATTCCCGCGCCGGTTTTACATCGCCGGTCAGCTTGCTTTGTTTTGGCGGTGGCGGCGAAATGGCGCGGATCACATTATCGACGTTATTGCCTTTTTCATTCACTTCGTAATACACGCTAACGCCATTCAGCGCGATTTTATCGATCAATAAAACCGGTTCCATCAGGCTGTGAATATCGAAATGCGCTTCGCCTTCGGTTAAATGCAATAAATGCGGGCTTTCAAATCCGGCCGGATTGACGATGGTCAAGCCGCGGATTGCAATTTGGCCGCTGGTCAGGGTTAAATTCAATCCGGCAATATGCACCGGAACTTTTAAATTGTTTGTCGCTACCCGTTCGATGACGGTTTTAACAATCCAGTTTTTGCCGATATTGACCGCAAGGACAATCACCGCCAGAACGACCAGCACCGTCAGCAAGGATTTCTTTTTGCCCTTTCTGCGATTGCGCGCCATGAAACTTCTCCCTATTTCTTTTTATTGATCAATCCATGATTCAATGCCTCGCGTTCGTCGAACACAAAACATTCGCCTTGCCACAGGCTTTGGGTGGCGGGAACTTCTTCGAGATATTTTAAAATTCCGCCCTGCAGATGATAGACTTCTTTGAACCCTTGTTGCATCAAAAAAGAAGTGGCTTTTTCGCATCTTATCCCGCCGGTGCAAAACATGGCGATCGGGCGGTCTTTTTTATCGGCCAAATGCGTTTCCACATACGCCGGGAATTGGCCGAAACTGGTGGTTTTGGGATCTATCGCGCCTTTGAACGTGCCGGCGGCGTATTCATAATCGTTGCGCGTGTCGATTAAAATCACGTCTTCGCGGCTGATCAATGCATTCCAATCTTTGGGTTCGACATAATTGCCGACCAGATTGCTGGGATCAACAGGTTGTTTCATAGTCACGATTTCCGCCTTTACGCGGATTTTCAACCGGCCGAACGGCATCGTGGCGGCGGTGGATGTTTTCCAGGTCAAATCTGCCAATTCCGGATACGAACATATGTAATCCAGCGCATTGGTAATACCGTCCGGCGGCCCGGCAATCGTCGCGTTGATGCCTTCCTCGGCCAGCAAAATAATCCCGCGCACGCCATTTTCCTCGCACACCATGCGAATAGGGTCCAGCATTTCACGGCAATGCGGCAAAGCGATAAATTTATAAAATGTGACGACCGATAACATATAAATTCCAATATCTTACAGGACATTGTTTATTTAATTTTTTGATCCCTGTAAAGGGGGTTATCCACGGCGCTTTGGCGGCTTTATCATGATTTTCGTATATTCATAAAGCGCCTTATAAACACCAAGCAACTGCTTGGAATTGCTGTTTAATTTTCTAATTGCCGATTGATGCTTGCGAATCGTTACGCCATCGCCGCGTTGAATGGGGCCGGTCAGGGCCGCGCGTGGGCCAAGGGCGATGGTATTGCGCAAGGTTGCCTGTAGAATTGGGGCAAGGGCGGCGCGGAATTCAGTTTCCCGCAATCCGATTTGCCCGGCGATATTGCCCGACGCGCCAATAAGGCTGGTTAGGTAATTGGCCGCCATGCACACCGCACCATGATAAGCGATTTTTTGATCCGCCTTAATCGGAATCATTTTTCCGCGCAATTGTTGGATAATGGGCTTCATCGCGGCAACCGCCCTACCCTGCCCTTCGCAAAACCAATAGGTTCCCGGCAAGGCGGCAAGGCCGGATTTCAAATCCGGAAAACTTTGCAATGGATGGCAACTCGCGGTCAAAACGCCCTTGCGGCGCAAGGGGACTAATAAATCGCTATTCTCGCTGCCGCTGCAATGCACCGCGATGGCGCCGCGCTTCCATTCCAATCGCGCCAATGATTTTGCTGCTTTGGCGATATTCTGATCTTGTGTCGTGATAAAAACAATATCCGCATCCGCCAAATCCGGTTTTTGCCCGCGCGCATAGGCGGCAACATTATATCCGGCCCCGGCCAGCGCGGCGCGCAATACGCCGCCCAATTTGCCGTTGCCGATAATGGCGATATGTTTTTTGGATTTCATTTTATTTCTTGCCCGATTTGCGCCGCGTATCGATCCGCGTTGCCGTCATGAATCACAACGTCGATCATTATATCCGGATTCATCTGATTGCGGAACCAGGTATATTGCCGTTTGGCATATTGGCGGGTTTTGGTTTTGGCCATCGCAACCGCATCGTCCCGCGCCATTTCGCCGCGCAAAAACGCGCGCAGTTCCGGAATCCCCTTGGCCTTTAACGCCGTGTTATTGGGCAAATCCGGCATCGATTCAATCGCGCGCACTTCGTCCAGCGCGCCGGTATCCAGCATCATATCGAATCTTTTCTCGCAACGCGCATAAACTTCGGCGCGGGGCGGCAACAGGGTAATCAATCGATATTGCCTGCCCCCCTCGTCCGGCGCGCGGTTGCCTTGGAAACTGGCCAATGATTGGCCGGTTTGTAAAATCACTTCGAGTGCCCGCGCGGTGCGTTGCCGGTCGTTCGGTTTCAATCGCGCCGCCATCACCGGATCGCGGGATAATAATTCGCGGCGCAATCCTTCGACCCCGTCCGAATCCAGAATTTGCTGCACTTGCGCGCGGATCGCCGGATCGACATCGGGTATATCGGACAATCCTTCCATCAATGCCTGGAAATATAATCCGGTTCCGCCAACCAGAATCGGCAATTTTCCTTGCGCTATAACATCGGCGATTTTGGCGGATGCCAGTTTCTGCCACGATGCCGCGCTGGATTGCTGGGCAATCGACATGACGCCGTATAATTCGTGCGACGCCAAGGATTGTTCCGCCGCGCTGGGCTGACCCGATAATATCGGGATTTCGCGGTACAATTGCATCGAGTCGGCATTGATCAAAACACCATTAACGCGCTGCGCCAAAGAAAGCGCCAAGGCCGATTTCCCGCTGGATGTCGGCCCGCCGATTACAATTGTATGTGGATAAGTGCCCTGATTTGCCATTGTCACGAAACTATCATTTGTCATCGTGTTTTTGAACTTTATTCTTTTATCCATAACAGGGAGGATCGTTATGTCTGCAAAAACAAACCCGGCTCTTCAAAATAGAAAAGTAGTTCTTAGACCTCGAAAATTGACCAAAGCCGAACAGGTTGAGGCCGATGCTCGAGAGCTTGATGCCAACCGTCAAATAACCGCCATAATGCTAAACGGTCTAGACGCCGATGTAGCACGAGAGATTGCCTCTTTAAACGGACAGTTTAAAAGAGCCATTTCTCCGGCTAATTTACGCCGGTATCACGCCCTTAAATATTGCAAAACTTTAGGCAGCAGATAAATAAAAAAGCCGGGAAAATCCCGGCTTTTCAAGTTTACAGGGGAGCTAGTTATTCTGATCCTCTAATTTAAGCGCAACGAATCGCACATCCCCGGCCCTGTTCAACAGTAACAACACCGATTTGCGTTTGTCCTTTTTCGCTTTATCAATTTTGGCAATGGCTTCGTCCGGCGACGATACGTCTTCTTGCGCCACCTGAACGATCACATCGCCCGCGCGCATGCCTTGTTCCGCCGCGTTCGATGCGCCATCGATGCCGATAATGACAGCGCCGGTTTTTACATCGGCCGGGATTTCAAATCGCTGACGCAATGCGCCGGTGATCGGGGATAAAGACAATCCAATTACTTTGGATTTGGCGGCGGGTTTTTCGGTTGGTTTCTTATTGCCGCTTGCCGGAATCAGATCCTTTTCTTCATCTTCATCCAATTGCGCGATTTTAATGCGCGTGGTTTGCTCGCGGCCTTTGCGCCAAAACGTGACGGTCGCTTCCTGGCCAATATCGGTGTCGGCAACGATGCGCGGCAATTTTTTCATCTCGTCGATTTCCTTGCCGTTAAAGCCGGTAATGATATCGCCGATTTCCAATTTGCCCACCGCCGGACTGTTCGGCGAAATTCCGGCAACCAACGCGCCGCGCGCCGCGCCTTTTAAATTAAAGTTATCCGCTATTTCTGGGGTTACGCCTTGGATGCGCACGCCCAGCCAGCCGCGTTTGGCATGGCCGAATTTTTGCAATTGATCAATCACCGGTTTTGCCGAATTCGATGGAATCGCAAATCCAATGCCGATACTGCCGCCAGAGGGCGAGAAAATCGCGGTATTGATGCCGATCACTTCGCCCTTGGTATTGAACATCGGACCGCCCGAATTGCCGCGATTGATCGACGCATCGGTTTGAATGAAATCGTCATATGGACCGGCGTTAATATCGCGCGCCCGCGCGGAAATAATCCCGGCGGTCAATGTGCCGCCAAGCCCAAACGGATTGCCGATCGCGACGATCCATTCGCCAACCTTGGCGGAATCGGAATCGCCCCATGCAACAAACGGAAGCTTCTTATCGGTTTTGACTTTTAATAAAGCCAGATCCATTTTCTTATCCCGGCCGACAATTTCCGCCTTTAATTCGGAATCGTCGTGCAAAATAACGGTAATTTCGTCGGCTTCGTCGATGACGTGATTATTGGTCACGATATAGCCGCTGGGATCGATGATAAAACCGGATCCAAGCGCGGTGGATTTTTGCGGAACAATCCGGCCGCCATCCATGCCTTGCATTTGTTGGTCGAAAAAGTCGCGGAAAAATTCTTCGAATGGCGATCCCGGCGGGAATTGCGGCAAATCCGGCATGGCGCGGCGGTTTTCCCGCACCACTTGCGTGGTTGATACATTCACCACCGCCGGCAATAACCGGTCGGCCAGGCTGGCAAAGCTGGGCATGACCATCATATCATGGGTCGGCGCACGCAATGGTTCGGCCGCCAAAACCGGCATCGCGAAAATCGCGATTGCCATCAAAATAAAGACGCTGAGAGATTTTCTGAATTTTTTAATTGGGTCAGACATCGATTACTCCTAAAGAAATATTTTGCATATTGTAACGCCAATCTTGTGGCAAAATTATGGAACGTTATGTGGGGTTTGTTTTTGTTATTTCAAGGCATAAACCAGGGCCACGCCAAATACCGCGACGATAGTGCCGAAAATCCGTATTTGGTCGGGTTGGATATCGCGAATCGCCTCGAGCATCGCCTTGGCTTGGGCGGGGAATATGGCATAAATCAGGCCTTCGATCACCAGCATCATGCCGAATCCAACCAATAAATAATGCCCGAAACCTTCCATCCTAATAATTCTTCAGATATTTCATGAAATCGCTTTCGGGCGATAGGATCATGGTATTGTCACCATTGGCCAGCGCGTCGCGATACGCTTGCAAGGTGCGGTATAATTGGAAGAATTTCGGATCGCGGGAATAGGCATCGGCCAGGATCTTGGTTTTCAAGGCCTCGCCATCGCCGCGCAGAATTTGCGATTCCTTGCTGGCTTGGGCCAGCAATACGGTGCGTTCCTTGTCCGCCGATGCGCGGATTTGCGTGGCTTTTTCCGCGCCTTGCGCGCGGGCTTCTTTGGCGCGTTGTTCGCGGTCGGCTTTCATTCTGGAAAAGGTCGACGCGCTCACCTCTGGCGGCAATTCGGAACGGCCGATGCGAATATCGATCACTTCGATGCCGAAATTTTTGGCGTCCCCCTTCATCGATTCTTTTACCGCTGCCATAATATCGTCGCGTTTTTCCGACAATAAATCGGCCACGGTGATTTTCGCCATTTCGTTGCGCATTTTATTGTTTAAGGTGGGGCCAAGCCGGTTATTCAAACCGTCTTCATTGCGCGCCGAAACGTAAAATTGGAACGGATCGACAATGCGGTACCGCGCATACAGATCGATATTGATGCGCAATTGATCGCTTAACAATACCGGTGCTTCGGGCGGATCCAGATCCAGAATGCGCGTTTCGAAAAACATCACGTCCTGAATGAACGGCAATTTCATGTGCAATCCGGGTTCTTTTTCGGTGCGCACCAACGCGCCGAATTGCATGACCACCGTTTGCGCAGTTTGCGGGATGACATAAAAAGTATTGGTCACCAATACGAATAAAACAAAGGCCCCGATGAAATAAAAAGCTTTATGCATTTTCATTAGTTGATCTCCGGTTCTTTGTTGCTTGGCGCTGGGCGTTTCATCATGTCTTGCAATGGCAGGAACGGCAGAACGTTGTTCCCGGCCTTGCCATCGACATATACTTTGCTGGAATTTTTCAAGATTTCCTGCATGGTTTCGATATACATGCGTTTAGACGTCAAATCGCTGGACGCTTTGTAGGCGTTATATACCTGGATGAAGCCTTGCGCTTCACCCTCGGCCTCGCGCACCGCTTGTTCTTTATACGCGTCGGCATCCAGTTTTATTTTCTCCGCCTCGCCACGCGCGCGGGGAACGATATCGCTGCGATAGGCTTCGGCCTGGTTGATTTCTTTTTCCGCGTCCTGTTCGGCTCGTTGCACATCGTTAAACGCATCGATGACTTCGGCCGGCGGGTCGACGCGTTGCGGCAATACGTCGACGATCAAAACGCCCGCGCCATAACTGTCCAAGATCGATTGCAACATTTCCCGCGCCTTCAATCCTAATTCCTCGCGGCCGCCACGCACAATGTTATCGAATGTGCGCTGACCGACCAATTCGCGCATCACGCTTTCCCCGGCAGCGCGAATAGTCGCCTGCGGGTCGCGGATACGGAATAAAAATTTCACCGGATCGTCGATACGCCACATGATACGGAAATGCATATTCAGAATATTGCGGTCTTGGGTCAGCATTTGCCCGGCTGGCGAAGTTCCGCCCGCCGCTTCGCGTCTTATTTGCGTTGGCGTTCCTGCCCCCACATCGATCTGATTGACAATACCGGTATTGGGTTTAAGTACGGTTTCGATAGGAAATGGCAAATGCATATGCAAACCCGGCGGCACGATCCGTTCGAATTTACCGAAACGCAGCACCACACCCTGCTCGCCGCCAGAAACGCTGTAAATTCCGGATAAAACCCATAATACAAAAATGACGCCCACAATTGCGATCCAGGTTTTTTTACCACCTATTCCCGGCGGCATCGCCCTGCGGAACATATCTTCGAAATCGGGCGGCAAACCGCCACCACCATTACCGCCCCCGGATTTTGGATTCCGCGGAGAATCTTTCCGGCCCCAACCACCGGATGGTCCCTTATTGTCGCCGGGCGGCGGATCGCCCCAAGGATTGATCGCATGAATAACTGGTTTGGGTTTTAAGATAGAAAACATGGCGGAAATCACCTTGGATAAACGGGAAAAAATGCTAGAGTACGCGCGAAAGATAGGACATTTTAAACATCATGCAACCGCCTGGCAAATTTAATTTTTTCAATAGACTCCGATTTAAAGGCCGCCGTCTGGGACCTTGGAATGCAGCGGATATTCAATATTTGCTCGACAGCGCCGATATGACCCTGGCCCGCGTGCTGGATGTTCATGATTTATCCACAAGCAGCGGTAAAATCACGCTCACCTTGGAAATGGATGCCGATCAATTATCGCAGCGCCAAGAAGCGGAGAAAAAAATCCGCCTTATCCTCGCCCCGCATATTTCGGCCGATCAATTGCAGATTTTAATTACCGCGCACCGTACGGAATCTTCTTCATCCAAACGCGAAGTACCATGGGGTATTCGCAATGTAAAAAAAATAATTGCGGTCGCATCCGGCAAGGGTGGCGTTGGAAAATCGACGACATCGGTCAATTTGGCGGTGGCGTTGGCGCAATCGGGTAAAAAAACCGGATTGCTCGATTGCGATATTTACGGTCCGTCGATTCCGCGCATGATGGGCGTGAATACGCGCCCGGAAATTTCGCCGGACAAAAAAATGATTCCACCCGTTGCCCATAATGTAAAATTAATGTCGATGGGTTTTTTGGTTCCCGAAAATTCCGCGAATATATGGCGCGGGCCGATGGTGATGGGCGCGGTTACGCAAATGCTGACCGAAGTCGATTGGGGCGATCTGGATATTTTAATCGTCGATATGCCGCCTGGTACCGGCGATGCACAACTTACGCTTTCTCAACGCGCGCCGCTGGCGGGGGCGATTATCGTATCCACGCCGCAAGACATTGCCTTAATCGATGCGCGCAAAGCGGTTGCGATGTTCAATAAGGTGAATGTGCCGATTTTAGGCATCGTCGAGAATATGAGTTATTTTGAATGCCCGCATTGCCATGAACAAACCCATATTTTCGCCCATGGCGGCGCCCGGGCGGAGGCCGAAAAACTGAACGTTGCATTTTTGGGCGAAATCCCGCTGGATATTGAAATTCGGGAATTATCGGACCTAGGCAAACCGGTGAATTTGACGGATAATAAGGCTAGACTTTATAAGGATATTGGCCTTAAAATTATCAAACAATTAAACTAAAAAAAATTACAGGATCGGCCATGTTGTCTTTGCGTACAATCGCAGCCATTGGTGTTTTTGCAAACTTGGTGATATGTGGCGATCAGCGATTCCTAGGAACAATGATTGTTTCCAATTCCAGCACCCCAACCATAAGCGAAAAAGATCGGCCAAAAATAAAGGTCGTATTGCGCGGTTTTGGCAGACGGCGCCGCAAATTGGATGATGCCCCGAATGCGGAGATAATCGACGATCCATATATTTTTGCGAATGATCGCGCCGGGCTAGAACGTTAATTGCGTTCACGGCGCAAACCGTGCCTTACTAAAAATTCTGGCAAACCTTCTTCCCGGAGTCGTCCGGTGCGGAATTCCACGGAGATACGTCTAAGATTGGCATAAGTGGCTTTGTCCCCTTCGAGGCCAAAAATCCTGTAGCCAACCGCTGTCACGCGATCTGCAAGTTGCCTGTGCCATCCGACTTCGACATCCCGCTGCGCCTTTTCTATGCGAGAAGACTCAAGGGATCGCTTATAAACCGCGATCGCCTGTTGGCGTTCTATCAAAGCGGTTATATCACTTATCATTACCGCTTGAGTCGTCATTTCACTCAATGATTTTATGTGCGTAGGTTTGATAGTAGGGCTTTCTTTCAAAGCGCCCATACGCGGCCGCATAATTTTTCCGGTCGTTGTATCTATTGCTGTGATGCTTGTGCCTGTCCCAAACTCGCACTTGTTCCAAACATCCTGCAACCATCTATCAATCAGCAATTTTTCCGCATTGCCCCGCATCACCATCGCGCCATGGCCCCGAATTTGGCCGGCATATTTATCTAAAAAACAATTATACAATAAGGTTTGCGTTCTGCGGGCGGCCGCACCCCAATCCGGAGTTATGGTTTTGTCTTGCAAATCCGATTTCCAAATATCGATCTCTTCCCGGGTTTTATCGCAACCTAATGTCGCAAGAACTTCCATATAGTGGCCCGCCCTTTTGATCAAAGGTTCGAACATTTGTTGCGGGAAATCGGTGGGATCTCGTTTTTGCAAAAAATGATCCAGCCGGGCATACACATGGGCAATCGAACAAAATAATGCGGCATACAATAAATAATCATGTTGGTTGAAACATTGATGTACCGCGGATGATGGAATAAGCTTCAAATGAATTCCAGTTGCGTTTGCAACCTTGGGAGCAAAACGGTGGCAACGTCGTCTTTTGCGTTCCGGCATTTCCCTTTCCGCCTTATAGGCGCGCGCATATTCGATCAATAATTCTGCCGGCGCCACGTTGCGGAACATCACCGGAAAATCAGAAGTTGGCATTGTTTGCGTGGTCATTATTCCCGCCCCACCATTCATTATATAAGTATCTTGTAAGGATACAATCTATTTTTAGTTTTTTATCATATTGTAATAATTATTACATAATTTATGTGTATATATTACTAATATGTATAGAAAAAAGAAACTAAATTGTATGTATAGTCGGGATCGGGAAAGAAGCAGTGATGATGGGGAAAGCTCCGGCGGGAAAATCGTTGGGGCTATTTTAGCAGCCGCGATAACCGCCATCGTTCCCATGATCCGGTCTTGCGACCGGCCTTATGATGGGTCGCTGGCCCAAACCACCAGCCCGCGCGCAATTTTATTTAATTATAAACGCGATGGCAAGGATCCAAACAACATGGCCTATGCGGTTTGGAAAGATAACGGCAAAACCCAAATCGGTGAAATGCAAGCAACCAAAAATTCCGTCAGCACCGGCGATGACAGCAAAGCGATTTATTATAATTACTCTGCCACAGTATTGGTGGGACATACGGCGCGATATACGCAACAAAGACTAGCGGAAGTATTTAAGTATGATCTTTCGGTTAAAGGCGGCATTACCATTCATTCCGCCAGTTGGAAAATAAATTCCAAGGGCGTTTGCGAATTTTCCAGCATCCGCGAAATTCCGGCCGCCGAACAACCAACCGTGAAACAAGATGCGTTGAAAATTTTAAATGCGCCAACAATCAATGTCGAAGAAACATCGATGGCATTTCCGGCAAACGCCCTGCCCTTTTTCACGCAACGCGTACGGGCGGCTTAACCATAGGAGGTAATAATGTCTAAAAGTAATGTTCCTATATCTGTATCCCTGGGTCTTGTAGTCGTTCTTATAGGCGCTAGTGTTGGAATAAACCGCTGCTCCAATACTATGGTCGAAAAAGAAGAAGCCACTGGAATACAAACCAGGATGGCGGATGGCAAGCCAGCAGGCGTATTTCAAGACGGACAAGGCAATTTAAAATTTTGGGTCCGCCAAGAAAGGTATACGCGAGATGGTATGATTTTCCACGACCGCGATTACGTCTCCCCTTCTCAATTCAAAGAAGTTTTAGGCGCGGAGCGGTTTCAGAATTTTATCAACGAGGCCAGAAATTCCGATAAAGTCGATTTTCAGAAAATAAAGTCGATTTACAATATATCGAAAGCCGATGCGCAATTCGATTACTTGCGCGGACATGTTTTGGCCTATAGCAGGCAAAGGACGGCTTAATTACCGCCGGCGTAAATAAGCCGTGCCCAAAAGTCCCATAAAAATGGTTGGGACTAGGGACGCGTTTTGTATCATTGGATTGTCCAAAACCACTTTGACGGTTGCCATTTTGTCTGGCGCCGGGCCGGGTAAAAATCCGTATTCTAACAAAGCGCCAGGCTGGCTGTATGTGTCATAGGCTGCCTGGTATGCCGCTAAATTTCCACCATGCACCAGATCGCTGTAATATTTTATTTTCACAGGATCGGCGTTTGGAGTAATTCGTCCGCCTTCTGGTTTTAAAACCGACTCTACCGGAATGGTAAAGTCGCTACGCTTGTCTACTTCTAAACTTAAGCCCGATTGCTTGCCCATAAGGGCGGCATAACCGGCCGCGTAGCCATAAATATGCCATTTCGTAATTCCTAATTTTTTTGGAAATTTTCTGGCTTCGGCTTCTACATTTACCCGGCGGCCGCTATCCCACAAAGCAAAATCTAAACGATGACTTGTGAAATTTCCTGGGGAATGCAAAGCACAAATATAGCGTTGCGGCCCGGTATCAACCGCATAAGGATCCGTGTCTCCATATAATTCGGGATTGGATAAATCCTGTACCGCAGAATTGACGCTGTCAATCGTGGATTGGGTAAAGCCAATTTGATATTTAATAGTCTCTAATATTTCTCTTGGTTCTTGTACCTGTCTTAACCTGCCTTCTGAATAATTGATATTCTGCTGCCAATCCAACGCGCCCATTGGCGCGCCAAAACGTATCAATCTTTGCGTGCCATCTTTTAAATCGGCAACCGCTAAAATGGAATCGATACTGTAATGCGGATTTGGTCCGCCATCGGCGCGTTCTACATTCACATACCGGGTGATAGGCGTGAAACTTTGAATAAAATCGGCGCTGCGCCGTAAATATGGAAGACCGAAATAACCTACCACTGCAATTGATGCCGCCCACGCGGCCGCACCGGCAGCCCAAAATCCAACGCGCTTTTTTTGTGAAATTGGCCGACCATCGCGAAACCGTTCGCGCGTGATCGGAATTGCCAAATGCAAGGCATCGTAACCAAAACGGTAAATTGCCCCAGGCGTTTTTATGATAAACCGTAAAACTGCCAACGGCGCATTAATGGGCCAATCAACTGCTTGCGAGATGCCCCCACTAAAACTCAAAAAACCGGGGCGATCATTTTCCTGTTCCATGGTTTATCCTTTGCTGTATGCAGAAACATAGGCTTGTTTCTTTATCAGCATAGGCCTATTTATATGGCAAGCAAGTGGAAAAATGCGCGGATTTATTGGTTAATCCCATCCATTCCTGATCCGCAAATCAGGGCGCAGACTTTTTCATGCGGCTTAAGTTTTATTTTTTTGAACATCAGCGCGGCGACGCTGGCGGCGCCGGACAATTCCGCGGCGATGCCCATTTCAAACCATAGCCACTGCGCGGCTTTTTTCATTTCTTCGTCGGTGACCAAAACGATTTGTTCGACATGCTGTTGCACGATATCGAAATTGATTTTTACCGTCCGGCTCATCGACAAAGTTCCAGCCTTGGTGTTGACCGACGGCAATTTCACCACCCGTCCCGCGCGCAAGGATTCATATAATGTCGGCGCGCCGGTCGGTTCGACGCCGATAATGCGCAAATTGCTGTTAATCGCATGCGCGGCAATTGAAATCCCGCCGATCAATCCGCCGCCGCCGATCGCAACAATCAATACATCGGTTTCGGGCAAGGATTCCATGATTTCCACGCCCACCGTGCCCTGACCGCAAATTACATACCGGTCGGCGAAATTGTGGATCAATGGCAGACCGTTTTCTTTGGATTCTTTGCTGGCCCGCGTCAACGCATCGTTAAAAATGGGACCGGCAACAATGGTTTTCGCGCCCCACGCATCCATATAACGGCGTTTTTCCGGATTGATCGATTCCGGAACATAAATCGTCGCCTTGCAACCAACCTGGCGCGCGGCATAAGCAACCGCCGTACCGTGGTTGCCGCCGCTGGCCGCGATGATGCCGCGGCTGCGATCTTCTTCGCTCATACTTAGGATTTTGGTCAATGCGCCGCGCACCTTGAACGATCCGGTGACTTGTAAACTGTCCAATTTCAAATGCACATTCGGATGGGATAATGGATTCAGGGCATTATTTACCTGAATCACCGGCGTGTGCCGGATATAAGGGCGGATCACTTGCCGCGCCCATAAAATATCGCTGATCGACAAAGCGCGGCGATTGCCCGCGATCGCATCGACCGGTCTTTCCAACGACGGTTCGGCGTTGTCGATATTCTTGTTCTTGCGGGCGAATATTTTTTTCATGAGAAATGCTAGGTAAAGCCATCCTTTACCTAGCAAGTCTTTGGCAAAATTTCCATGGCATCACATCGCACCGCAAAAAATATTGCGCTGCGATGCGGTGTAAATACAGCGTTATGCGGTATTAAGCGCTTTTAACCTTTGGCAACGGATTATCGTTAATGCCCAGCGATTCGCAGAATTCTTTCCATTCGCGCTTGCCAAGGCCGGCATTTTCCTCGGTCACTTTTTCGCCGTTCAGCATGCGTTTTAAAACCGTAACGCCCTGTTTGGAAATATTCAACGCGCCTTCGCGGTATTGGGTATACGCTTCGAACGTATGTGGCACCCAGCGTTTCATAGTTTCCAATAATGTTTCAGCATAAACGCGGATTTCATATTGAGCGTGCGGATCGGCGCGCAGACGGCAGAAATGCATTAAATTATGCAAATCGGTTTTCCAATACCACTGGGTATAGAAATTCAGATTCAAATTCATCCGCGCCAATTCCCGCGCCAAACCGGATTTATTCGGATCCAGAATTTGCGGTTCGGTTTCTTCGCCGCCATCCTCGCCCTTTAAATTCATCATTTCCATATAATGCTGGTAACAACGTTCGGAATCATCGCGCAGAATTTTCAAAACTTTTTGCGCCTCGTCGCCTTGCAACACATCGCCGCGGCCTTGGCGGTTGGATTTGGATTGCACGCCCAATTGCTCGATTGCTGGAATATAAAACTCGCGGTCCATAATCGAATAACGCGCGGAATATTCATTCACGTTCGCGGTGCGGTGGCGAATCCATTGCCGCGCGATAAAAATCGGCAATTTGATATGATATTTGATTTCGCACATTTCGAACGGCGTGGTGTGCCAATGGCGCAGCAAATAATTGATCAGACCTTTGTCTTCTTGAATTTTTTTAGTGCCCTTGCCGTACGAAACGCGCGCAGCCTGGGTGATGGCGGAATCATCGCCCATATAATCGATGACGCGCACGAAACCATGATCCAAAACCGGGAGCGGATTATATAAAATTTCTTCCAGCGCCGGTACGGTGGCGCGGCGGGTTTGCGCCTGGTTGGCGCGGACGGCTTGGATTTCGGCTTCTTGCTGTTTGCTGACGGTCATGCGATTTTCCCCTTGGTTATATTATATGTGTAATACATCCGTTTCGATTGGCCAATAGAAGCTTTTATGGCCCGCACGGGATATGTGGATTTCTTAAGAATTATGTACTATATTAAAGATGCCGGTTTACCGGCTATGACAATAAACACGTTATGAAATAGACGATACGGACCCGGGGGCGGTACCCGGCAGCTCCACCAGCCTTCGCTCGCTATGCGAGCTACGGCTCGGCAAGCCAGCCCGACTATCACAGCGCAAGCGGTGTTAGTATCACAGGGTGAAGGCTGTCGCGTCGAAGCCCGCAAGGGCGGAGACGGACTGTGAGAAATTAAGACGGTCTTTATTAGACTGTCTTTTCCGTTATGGGGCTGAAATAGCATCGACGTGCGTAATAAAGATAGCGCTTTTGTCCGGCATGATACCACCGTTACCGGGTCATTTACTAAGTGCCAACGACAACGTTGCACCAGTCGCTTTAGCAGCCTAACGGCTTAACTAACGACGCGGTTTTGGGTGATGAACCGGGCAACAGAATCATCACCCGCTTCACCATCTGTTGACCGGTTCATCCAGCCGGGCTAGGTTGGTTAGGCGGTGACCGGCAAATATAAAAGTACCGGGCAACAGAAACAGGTCCCGCTTGTATTTTTTATTTAAGGAATCGATACGATGACTAAAGAATCTAAACCAGGAAAAGACGTCAAAGCCGCAAAGCCGGAAAGAAAGGCCCCGCCGCAACCGTCCTATGTACAATTTCAAGGCGGCTTCCAAA
Organism: uncultured Alphaproteobacteria bacterium; assembly: GCA_964647725.1. Classification (GTDB taxonomy): domain Bacteria; phylum Pseudomonadota; class Alphaproteobacteria; order SHNJ01; family SHNJ01; genus SHNJ01. The sequence goes on along the minus strand of CAZYJI010000007.1, from coordinate 77,828 downwards.
GCGGCCGCAGCAATAATTCCGGTGGCGGTGGTGGCAACCGCCCAACCGGCGGCGGATCGCCAATCCGTAAAAGCGCACCATCGGGTGGTGGCAAATAAGCCGCCATTCGTTACGCTTCTGTGTCTTTTGCGCCCCAAAAAGCCTTTGAGAAATAATATAGCCGTATTTCAATAAAATATTGCACTTGGTTACAAGGAATGGTAACCAAGTATTAAGGTCTGGCGTTCTATGCTGGATCTATGGGAATCCCTTATTTTTTAGGCCCTCTATGACCGACGACGGAATCCGTTACGAGAAATTGGTGGAAGATGCATTGCGCGGTGTTGTCCGCGCCGCCCTGGCCCAAGTATCGGACGAAGGTTTACCAGCCGCGCATCATTTCTATATTACTTTCCGCACCGATCACGCCGGCGTCGAAATCCCCGATTATTTGCGCGAAAAATATCCCAGCGAAATGACCATCGTTTTGCAATACCAATTTTGGGATTTAATCGTCGAAGAAGATTTTTTCAGCGTCACTTTATCGTTCAACAATGTCGGCGAAAATTTGGTGGTACCGTTCCCGGCGATTACCGGCTTTGCCGATCCATCGGTGAAATTCGGTTTACAATTCCACACCCCGGAACCGGAATTCGAAGAAGAAGAAACCGGCGGCGAAGCCGCGCCGAAGAAAAAGAAAGCCGCCCCATCCGGCGAGGGCGAGGCCAGTGACGATAAGAGCGATAACGTCGTAACCCTCGATAAATTCCGCAAAAAATAATCTTGACAATTTTTGCACTGCTCCTAAGCTAAATCCATGATTTTTGCATTGGCTCTTTCCTATTCCGCCTTGTATTATGGTGCATAAGCACCAGCAAATCTCTTTTTCCCAAATTTCATCGTTTTTTATATAATTGCGCATTGCCCGGGTGGTAAATTTATTTTGCCCGCGGATCGATTGCCGTAACGAACGCCGCCGAAGGAGCCTTTATGGTCTACACCCACACCCACGTCAAACTGCCCGAACAATTCACCGCGTCCCAAGATTGGGATGCATATACGCCCGAAAATCACGGCATGTGGAATTTTTTATATTCGCGGCAACGCAAATTAATTGAAAACCGTGCTTGCCAGGAATATTTGGACGGCGTGGATTTGCTGGGACTGACGCCGGAACGCATTCCGAATTACGCGGAACTAAGCGATATTATGTTCAAAAAAACCGGATGGCGGATCGCGGTGGTGCCATGTTTCATCCCGGCTGATATGTTTTTCGAATTATTGGCACAGCGCCATTTCCCCGCAACCGCCTGGATCAGAAGCCCCGAACAAGTCGATTATTTGCCGGAACCGGATATGTTCCACGACGTGTTCGGCCATTTTCCATTGTTGGTTCACCCGACATTCGCCGATTATTTGTGCGAATTCGGCAAGGGCGGCGTGAAGGCGATGAAAGCCGGTAAAGAAGAATTGGATATGCTGCAACGCCTATATTGGTACACGGTCGAATTCGGTTTGGTGAACACGCATCTGGGCCCGAAAATTTACGGCGCTGGAATTTTATCGTCCAAAGGCGAATCGATTTACGCGCTGGATGAAAATACGCCGCACCGCATCCGGTTCGATTTGAAACGGGTAATGCGCACCACATACCGGATCGATGAATTCCAAAAAACTTATTTCGTGGTCGATAATTTTTTGCAAATGTTCAACGACACAATGCAAAATTTCGATCCGATTTACGCGGAATTGAAAAAAACCCCGACTATTCCGTGGACCGAAATCGACCCCAAGGATCATGTGATCCATCGCGGCACGGTCGAAGGCCAGCCGGATGACACCAAGGTCACGCCGGAACAATTAATGGAAACACTCAATAAAACCCGCGCGGAACGGGAAGGTAAAAAGCCAACCGTTTAAACGCGCTCTTTCTGATATCTTCTTAAAATAGTGCCGAGCGATTCCCACCCGCGTTCGGCGGTGTCGGAATAAATCATCTTCTCTATATCATTCAAACACGATGGGCATTGCGGCATCTCGCCGCGCAGCCGCGCGCGAAATTGATGCAAATCCGGTACGCAAACGCCGATCAGGCGCAATATCAATTTTTCGCCGTTAATTTCATATTTGGTAGTTTCAACATTGCATGACTTTAAAACCGCTCCATGGCGAACCCAGAAATCCATCCACCGCGCCTTGTTCGGTTCATTGACGATCAAACCATCGTCCATCCGCGCTATACCATTTTCAATCAACCAATCGCACGCCACACTCAGCATCGCCTTGGCCGAACCTTTGCCTTTGTATTCGGGCAGCATGTAAAAATATTTAAAATGCCCGTACGCGTCCGGTGTGTTGGGTTTGCGAATTTCGGCAACCCCTACCCCGACAATTCTTCCTTCATCAACGATTTTATAGGTCCGCCAATTTGGCGTCTGTAATTCTTGCGGCCAACGTGCGGCATAATCTATTTGTTCCAGAAACGGGCCGGCAATTCGGCGCATACGTTCACTGGTGCTGGCTAACCAGCCTTCGCGATAGACTTGTATTATTTCAAGCCGGTCGGCTTGTGCCGCCATTAAAATTTGCATCCGCACCCCAAATTATTTTTCTTTGAAAGATACATGATATGGCGGATGCAGGTCAAGCATCAATAAACGCCGCTTGGCCAATCGGCTGTGTATTGACAGCTGGATTTAAAAAACCGAATATCACGCCATGTTTTATATCAAATTATGGAATGCCGTCATGTCCCTAAAAACCGCTTTGCAAAAATCCGAACAATCCCGCATGGAATCCGATTCCATGGGCGAAGTCGCCGTTCCCGCCGAATGTTATTGGGGCGCGCAAACGCAACGGTCGATCGAGAATTTTAAAATCGGCGGACATACGATGCCGCCTGCCCTGATTACCGCGCTGGGCGTGCAAAAACGTTGTTCAGCCGTGGCCAACATCGCGCTGAAACAATTGGATGATAAATTGGGCCAGGCAGTTATTCAGGCGGCCGATGAAGTGATCGACGGAAAATTGACCGATCAATTCCCATTGGTTGTTTGGCAAACCGGTTCCGGCACGCAAACCAACATGAACGCGAACGAAGTCATCGCAGGCCGCGCCAATGAAATTCTGGGCGGCGAACGCGGCGGCAAAAAACCGGTGCATCCTAACGATCATGTCAATCGCGGGCAATCATCCAATGATTCTTTCCCAACCGCGATGCATATTGCCGCGGTGTGCCAAGTGCATTGGCACCTTCTTCCTGCCCTAACGCATTTGCATGAAGTGCTGCAAAAAAAATCCAAAGAATTTTCCAAAATTATCAAAATCGGCCGCACCCATTTAATGGATGCAACGCCGGTTACGCTAGGCCAGGAATTTGGCGCCTATGCCAAACAAATCGAATTTGGCATTGAACGGGTGAAAGATGCGTTGAAACGTTTATATCCATTGGCGCAGGGCGGCACCGCCGTTGGCACCGGATTGAACGCGGCCAAGGGATTCGCCGAAAAATTCGCCGAAGAAGTCGCGAAATTGACCAAACTGCCGTTTACATCGGCCAGCGACAAATTCGAAGCCTTAGCCAGCCATGATGCGTGCGTGGAAATGTCCGGCGCGTTAAACGTGCTTGCCGCATCGTGCATGAAAATCGCCAATGATGTGCGTTGGCTGGGATCTGGTCCGCGTTGCGGCCTGGGTGAAATCAGCCTGCCGGAAAATGAACCCGGATCGTCGATCATGCCGGGCAAAGTCAATCCAACCCAATCCGAAGCCATGACCATGGTTTGCGCGCAAGTGATGGGCAATCATGTCGCCATCACCATCGCCGGATCGCAAGGCCACTTCGAATTGAACGTGTTCAAGCCTGTCATTATCCATAATTTATTACAATCGATTCAGTTGATCGGCGATGCGTGCAACAGTTTTGCCGATAATTGCGTGGTTGGAATTGAAGCCAACGAAAACCGAATCGATGAATTGCTGTATCGTTCATTGATGTTGGTCACCGCATTGAACCCGCATATCGGTTACGATAATGCGGCGAAGATCGCCAAAACCGCCTTGCATGAAAATATGACGCTGCGCGAAGCCGGGATTAAATTAAACCTGCTAACCGGCGAGCAGTTTGATGAATGGGTTAAGCCAGAAAAGATGTTGGGATAAATATGTCCAAAGTAAAAAAAACGCTGACGCGCAAAACCAAATCCGTCATTCAAAAACAAACCAAGCGCCGCATCCCCGCGCGCGGCAAAGCCGCCAATCGCCCCCAAGAACGGCGCGGGAAAAAGCATAATTAACGGGTATTTTCCCGGTTTCGGGGCAATAATGGCCGTTGTATGCTGCTCAACACGCGCGGTTTAGGTGGGTGTATGTACACCCTACAATAACTTAAAACAGCCTCGCAGCACCGCCGGTTGGATAAATCCAACACACCGCGCCACGCCACCGTGTCCGCCGACATTAAAAGTGCCTTACCCAATGGCAAATGCATTACTTGTCCTGCCACATAAGAATCCGGAACATCTACGACGCACCCTGCCAAACTGGCGATCTGCAGAATCGATTTGGATCAGGGTTTGCGCAAATACCCTCAACCTTGTCTAATAATTTTGGCTTTCCCCGCAATAAAATACGCGCCTGTTTTTGGATGGACGGCACTACAACGGCCCATGATTGCGCATCAGGCAAAAATCCATACCGCAACCACGCATATTTACCATAAAAACAAGCGCTTAGTCGAATGGAGCCGCATCCCAAATATTTGGCAAGCTCCATGAGTTCTGGAAAAACCTGCTTTAAACCTCCTCCGCCTGTTTTCTTAATCCGCACATCATCAATATACAAATATCTTTCCCCAGTAATCAGATCGCGAAAAAAACTAATTGAAAATTCGTCAAATCGGCGATCAACGATAATGATTGAATTTCTTCTGCCGCCCTTTAAAGACTTGGTTTGAACGATCGCGGTAAATTTTCTGTATTGACAGGCTTTTTCTAATAATTTTCTCTCTTCTTCTATTGCATCAGCTGACTGAAACTTGGACTTTCCAAGCCTTAAATAAAGTTCGGCTTCGAGCAAACGAGGGCTCGGCCACTGACTTTCTTCCGGAGGCTGTAAAAATGGCTTTGCATTACACATCCGCTTACTTTATATCCATTAAGGAATTGCATCAAGCTGTTTTATGGCCCGCCGGACAAGATTCGTATTACCCTATATTGCAAAGCGTCCCTCAAGCCGATAAAAGAAGTCTATTAGAAACCACCGTTTTGGGACAGGCATGGCTATTTCTAAAACCGGCAGGACAATAATTTGGAGCGGGATTTCCGCCGCCGCCATTTTTTTAACCGTACAATCTTTGTGGCAAAGCCCGGCACCGGCGCAAGCGCCCGTTAAATCGGATACGACTTCCTCTAACACCGACAACACAGCAAATTCCTTCGCCGCAGAAAATTTTCCGCAATCTGCCTATACCTCATCTTCTACAACGTCAATCGTAAGCAATATTGAATCGCCAGTAGATTTTTGCGATGTCGCTGCGTTTGAGGAGATTCTAAATCGCAACCCGGAAAAACCGATTTCGGACGTCATGATAGAAAAAGCCGCTGCCGTATTGCAGTCCATCGTAACGGGTGATTTTATTATAGGCATCCCACTTCAACAAGGTTGGCCGGATTATTTGCCCCAAGAAACCGGCACCTATTATAATGCTGTGTTCGACGAACCAACCACCGCATCTTATATAGAGCGCGCAGAAATAAAAATGACCGCGGATCCACAATCGTGGCATTATATTAGGCTCGACCGGCGTATTGTCGATATAGACCAATACGCTGCTGCATTAGACGATCCCGAAGCTGCAGCCAGAATTTTTAAAGAAACACCACGTTCCAGTTCACAAGAATTGACAGAGCTAGGATTACCGGATTATTTTTATCTATGTTACAAAAGCCAAGAACCGGCCAATCAATCACCCGTAAAACTAGGCCGATTATCCATAAGATTCGGCAGGGGACTTTCCATAGACGCGCAGGATGATGGAATAGCCGCGCATTGGAGAAGCGATAAAATTACTTCCGGCAATCTGCAAGATTGCTATTTCACCATCGATTTCGGACGTGGAGAAGTTAATTACAAGTATAACCTGCGTGACCGTTCCCCCACTCCTTTGCATTGGCCCGAAGAAGGTTGGCAAGATTTTGATATTGCACAAATCAAACAATTGCTGCCACTCCTGCAGCGTCTTGTTACCACCAGAGATTCTTTAGCTGCACAAATACAGAGGACTGAGCGGGAGCGAGATACGCCGCAATATAAAGAGCGCGTTGCCAGAGATAAAGCATATGAACTTCAAACGCGCCAACAAGAAATTGACAGCTGGAATAGGCAGAATGCCATAGCGCCAAAGGCGCAAAAAACGCGGTAATTTTATTCTTTTATATATCCGCCCTTGCGGGACAGGAACTGAAAAATATCGGCGATCACCCACAAGATACCCGCGCTTAGCAATTGCGGTTGATCATTAACAATGGCCCCCCAGATAAAAAATGGACGGCTGGCAAAGGCAATCGATGCCACTACCGACATCGGATAACGGCGCAATAAATACCACGGCCAAGCCAAAATATTTTTTGGTTTGGCAATGGCTTGGTCAGCGGATGGGGCGATAACTTTTAACATCGCGCCGAACATTAATATTGATGCGAAAGCCACCTGGCCGAATGGTTGTGCCAGATCGCGCGAGGCCATGATCAAACACAGACATCCGGTCATATTAATCATGGCATGAATTTCAATGCCGCGCGCCAGACGTCCAAACCAGCCCAAAATAACACCATCCGCCAGCCAGAACAACGCGGCGGCGACTTGCCACCAGCTGCCATGCAATCCGCCATTCAGCAATAAAATCAAATTGCCGATGGTGTAAAGCGTGCCCGCAATGTTGGGGGCGTAGTTCAATACAGAAGACAATATCAAAGGCGGTTTCAAATTATTATTGCCCCAATAACTTATTCAAAATATTCCCGCCTTTTTCGCCCAGCTTCTTATCGATTTTTTTCTGTAACTTATTCATATCGACATTTTTCTCGATTGCCTTGTTAATTGCTTTGTTGGTGTAATAAGCGGCAATCGCCGTGGTATCAAAAGCATATTGTGGCGATGTCACTGCCCCGAACGTCCGCACGCCGAGTGGCGGCAATTTCGGATGATCGTTGAATGTCACGCGCGCGTTGATATCCATTTGCTGTTCCTGCAATTTGATATTGCCAGTGCCCGCCATTTTCACCACATCGGAATCGAGCGTGATGTTGCTACTGGAGGCCACGCCGCGTACCACCGTCCAATCGGATGTCAAGGAGCGGAATGGCGTTTCCCCGTCTTTTTGCCGTTGCACCGCATCCAGCACGCGCAGCAAATCGCGCACTTCGTTGATTTCTTTCATATCCAGGCTCACTTTTTTCCAATCGACGCCTTTCAATATGCCGTCGTTCAATTCGGCGCGAACCTTGCCTTGCATCGATGCGTAATTCAGCGCCGATTCAGTCATGCTGCCGCTAAGATCCACATCCAGCGCCAATTTGCTATCGACCGGCAGATCCGGCTTGGCGAATAGTTTTTTGATGCTGGGGTGGGAGATACTGGCGCGCAAATCGAAATCGGGATTATCACCCATGGCATAATCCAAATCGCCGCTGGATTTTAAATCACCGTGGCGCAGATCGTAATTTTTCAAACCGACTTTTTGGCCGGCATATTGTACGCCGGATGTAAATTCCACCCGGCTCGGTTGCGCCTTGATCCAGGTATTGCCGCCGAATCCGACCGCTTCAGCCAGCTTTTGCACATTGGCAATATCGAGACGCATTTTTCCATCGAACGACGCGGCGGGAAAATTGTAATCGCCGCTGGCTTCGACATTGGTATCGCCCATGGTTTGCAACGCAAAGCGTTGCAAATTGATGTTGCGCCCATCCATAGTGGCGGCTTGAATTTTCACATTATTGGCGGTGACCGCGGTTAAATTCAATTTTTCAATGCCAATATTGAAATTGCCGCGCACGCCAATACCGCTTGCGGATTTTGTTTCCGCCGACTTGTCAGTAGATTTTGCGGCGGGCGATAAATCCGATTGCCAGGATTTTACTGCGATCATCAATTTCGCCACATCAACCGTATCGAAATTTAATTTGGCATCGACGAACGGTGTATTCTGCATTTTTACCGTTACATCGCCTTGGCCTTTCATATCGGCGCCGGAAATTTGCAAGGAAGCGATTTTAATTTCCTGCGGCGAGTAATTTAATTTTCCCGATGCCTCGATTTTCGGGGTCACACTGGCCGAAAATTTAAAATTGCCGGATGCGGCAACGGATTTATTGCCCTGCATCGGATCGGTTGCGGTTCCATTGAATGTCCATTCGCCCATCGGAATTTTTACCGATAAATCCGCCGCCAATTGATCGCCCTTGCCCGGCTTTACATCTAATTTGATCGTCGATTTCTGCCCCTGCCAATCGGCGGTGGCATCGATTTTTGCCTGATGCGCCGCTAATTTCAAACTCGCATCCAGATCCAAATCCGTCATGGTTTGTTTCGACCCATTGGTCAAATCATGATAAAAAACTTTGCCCTTTTCGATTTTCAAGGAATGCAATTGTGGCATAGTGGTGGAAGAAACAGGCTGCTGTATGGCGTTTTTCTCTGCCACCGGCGCTTTTGCGGCGGAAAAAGTCCAATTGTTTTTATCGCCATCGAATTTTTCCAAATAAATTTCCGGCGATTTTAAATGCACATAACCGATATCCACCACGCCGCTTAATAACGCAAACGGTGATAATTGTATTTCCAACGACTCAACTTTTAGAAATTGCGGCGCCTTGCCGCCGGAAACATTATCGATCAGGATATTTTCCGCCGTGATTTGCGTCATCGGCAATAACATCCCGCTCATTTTGCCCTGGATACTGACTTTGCGGCCGATTGCCTCGCTAATCCGTGCTTCGATGACGGGCTTGAATTTCTCCCAATCCATAAATGCGGATACAACCATTCCACCGCCAATGACCAGCGCAATTAAAAAAGCGATACCGAATAGAAAGTTGCTTGGTTTTTTACGGGGTTTAGCCTGCATGGTATTGGTTCCTTTTAATCATTACTACGCGTTGAAACTAGCGCTGAAATATGTCATAAAAATGCAAAGAATTACGGCTATTACATAGACCGTAAAACAAACAAAATCAATGGAGAGAGGGTAGTATGTCCGTTATGTTAATAATCAGCGAAGCCGAGGCGAAAGCACTGCAAGAAGCCGCCATCGCCCGACTGGAAGCATTTCATGACTGGTTCGATTATGGTTTAGCACTAGCCGGACAGAGCGCCCAGCCAGATTCTCATTTTCATCAATTGGCCTCTGCTTACGCCCTAGCGAACAGAACTTTGGCCGATCATATTCCCCCAGAACAGAAAGCAAATCTGGTTTGTGGCAAAGATGAAGCGGACATAGCGGTTCTGGAAAAAGCGGGAGCCAGCTTTGCCAGTTTGCATAAATTGGCAAAAGATGCCTATACAGCAGAACGAGGCATGCCTCCCTTATCCGCGGTACAATTGGAAGTACGAACCCCATACAAATCACGCTCTTGCACCTCACCTTGTCATTACGCCGCCGGACATTTTACCCGGGTCGGTTGGAGTCGCATGCCGCGCGCAAGATAATTTGAAATTTACATTTCCCGATAAATCGGCAAGAATCGGTGGATGAACATATCCACCGATTTCTCCTCGCCTAATTTTGAAAAACGCCGCGACCGAAAAAAACCGTATATTTTGCTGCTGCATTATACCGGCATGAAAAGCGCGGATTTGGCCATGACGCGCCTGTGCGAACCAGAATCAAAGGTAAGCGCGCATTATGTCATTGGTGAAGGCGGCAAGATTTTTCAATTGGTCGATGAATCGAAACGCGCATTCCACGCTGGCGTTTCTTTTTGGCGCGGCGAAGAAGATATTAATTCTGCCTCCATCGGCATTGAAATCGTCAATCCCGGCCATGAATTTGGATACCGCGAATTTCCGCAAAGCCAAATGGATGCGGTGGCGGAGTTATGCGCCGATATTGTAAAGCGGCATAAAATTAAACCGGAATTCGTCCTTGGCCATTCCGATGTCGCGGTAAAACGCAAAACCGATCCTGGTGAATTATTCGATTGGTCATTTTTAGCGGCCAAAGGCATTGGTCTTTACCCATCGGCGCAACATGGCCCGCAAAACCGCATGGTGGGCGAGGTGCAAAAAATGCTGGCCGCGTTCGGATATAAAATTGAAATCACCGGAAAAAATGACGAACAAACCGGCGATGTTATCACCGCCTTCCAACGCCATTACGCGCCGAAACAAATGGGGTTAGGGTTGAATCCGCAAACCATCGGCGCGTTGGTAAATCTTTGCAACCAGTGCAAAATATCGGTTTAAAACCCCTCTTTACACCGCCTACTTCACAATATACATTATAGATGCCAGATCGTTGGATGATCGCGGATCGCAAGATTCGAGGAAAGTCCGGGCTCCACAAAAACAAGGGTGGCGGATAACGTCCGCCGGGCGTAAGCCCAGGGAAAGTGCCACAGAAAATATACCGCCTAAGCACCCTAAAGGTGCCGGCAAGGTTGAAAAGGTGCGGTAAGAGCGCACCGCGTTCCTGGTAACAGGAATGGCATGGTAAACCCCACCCGGAGCAAGACCAAATAGGCGTTACACGCCGCGCAAGCGGCAAGTGTGTTTTTGCACCGTAACGCGGGTCGGTCGCTCGAGGTGATGGGTAACTATCATCCCAGATAAATGATCGTCGCCTGGGCAACCAGGTACAAAACCCGGCTTATAGACGATCTGGCGCTTCTTGCTTTAAAATAACTGTCATCCCGAACGAATGTGAGGGATGACAATTTATATACTTATATCATCCGGCAAAATCCGTTTATCGCCCAGGAAGGCGGCCCGATTGGCTCGCCGCTCTTTTTCCACGCGGTAGAAAACTTCACGCCGATGCCGCGCAACTTCAATGGAATTATTTTGGCGAATCCCGCTGCGCCCGCAACCGCCGCAACGCCCATCGCCGCTTCATCGGCGAATTCCGGCGCGTATTTGCGCGCCAAACCCCCGCCGAAATATTTTATAGTTCCCTGTCCAACCACGCCGAACCCGCGTTCCGGAATAGCGGATGCCATGGTTGCAAGCCGCGATACTAAACTTTGCGATACCGCCGTCGCTTCGGATTGAACGGCGCGCACTGCCAATTGCCGTCCGGTTTGCCGCATAGTCTCGCCGCCCATTTGCCGTGCAATGCCGCTTTCGGCGGCTTCACCGACTTGGGTCAATCCGGCGGATTGGGCAATTCCTTCGGCGGCTGATTTTTGCGGCGTGCTCAGTGCGCGGGCGACCCATCCGTTCAATTGCGCGCAAGTTGGAATTAACAAAACGCCGCTCGTGACCGTCATCACGATATCCAAAATATTTAGGTAAGGATTTTTTTGGCCCTTATTGAATGCCACTTCGCAAAGACTGTTTACTACCGCGCGGCATTTTTCGCGCACCGATAATTTTTGCGCGGATTTTATTTCCGGTTTCGGCGCTTTGCGGTTGCGCCATTTTTTATATCCAAATTTCAAACCCATGAATATATAGGCCGATGAAATTTTAATCGCATAGGCCGCCGCCAATACCGTTGGCACAACCGCCGGCGTAAATCCAACACCAACGGTAACCCCCGCGATCAAACCGGCGGTGATCGCGAATCTGGGCACGGGATGATTGACACTATATAAGGCCGCATTCGCGATCATGCGGCGCGCGCGGGATGGGGTGGATTCTTTGGCGCGGCGGCGGATCATTTGCGGAATTGGAACTTCTTTCATGCCCCAATGTTTAGCCGGTGCGATGATTTTACTTTTTACAAACTGTTCGATTTTTGCGCCGGTACCGCGATGAAAAGTGATCGTGTCGATCAATCGCAAGGTTTTGTCTTTGACGCCATCCCAGAAATCGACGGTGGCTTCGGACAAAACCTCGTCCATTAATGTGTTCGCTAGTTCTGCACCTACCCTCGACATGATGCACCTTGAATGTTTAATTTAGTTACTTTTTTTATACATTAATTATTAGTTTATGTCAAATATAAAGCATAAATATAATATATTGTTTCCAATCATCGCGTTTTAGGTCGAATGGCAAAAGCCTGTATTTCCAGGCTTTATTTCACTTTCGTATCTTACAAAGATCACACTTGCTGAAATTATGGCTACAGTTTTTCGTTTTGTTATCCACAGATTGACCCATGTCTGCATAGTATCTTTTCTACATATTTGAGGAGATTTGGGCATTTTTCCCATTGACTCCCATCTTTTCCCATGGTATCCCATAAGAGATACCATCTCTTTATCCCTTTTATTCGAAACCCCTCCAATACACTTCTATCCCAATCGGATATTTTCGGTTTTCCGAATCAAGGCATAAAGCGGGTGGCGTTGTAACGATAACCACCGCGGAATTAGTTTTATGGCGCTGTTCTTGTCTACCCAGGTAAACAAGATTGACAAAAAGGGACGGATCTCCGTCCCTGCCGCGTTCCGCACGGCACTCGCTTCTCAGGCTTTTCAAGGCGTGGTGCTGTTCCGTTCCTTACGTTTCGGCGCGGTCGAAGGTTGCGGCATGGATCGCATGGAAAGATTAAGCCAAGGCCTCGACAATTTCGTTCAATTCTCTTCCGAACAGAGTGACTTGTCGGCATCGATTTTTGCCGACGCTCAACCGCTGCTCTTCGATCCAGAAGGCCGGGTGATGTTGCCTGAATTATTGATCGAACACGCCAAAATCAAGGATGCCGCCGCCTTTGTGGGTTGCGGCGCTACGTTTCAAATTTGGAATCCTGATCTTTTCAGTAAACACCAACTAGAAGCGCGGAATCGCGTGCAGAAACAGGAATTGGGAATCCGAATCCATTCGGCAACCAAACAGGAGGATAAAACATGATTGCTATTGAATCGTTTTCTACCCCCATCGCAGCAGCCAATGACAATTACATCGCCATGAAACTAGTCCACTCCCCCAACTCTCACGTACCGGTCATGTTGGCCGAGGTTTTGGATTACATGCAAATCCGCGACGGCGGAATTTATGTGGATGCCACATTCGGCCATGGCGGGTACACCCGCGCCATTCTCGATACCGCCGATTGCATGGTATATGCCCTGGATCGTGACCCAGAAGCGGAAGAACGCGCCCACGACATGATTGCCGAATATGACGGGCGGTTGCGGTTTATTCGCGGCAATTTCGGCGATCTCGAATTATTATTAAACCGCATCGGCGTCGAACATGTCGATGGCGCTTGTTTCGATCTGGGCGTCGCCTCATCGCAACTGGATGACAGTGATCGTGGATTTTCGTTCCGCCATGACGGCCCATTGAATATGCGCATGGATGGCGGACGGCCCAATGCCGCCGACATTATCGCGGCGATGGACGTGGAACAACTGGCCGACATTATCGAAAATTACGGCGAAGAAAAAATGGCCGCCCGCGTCGCCCGCGCGATTGTCGAAGCGCGCCGCCTAACCCCGATTACCACAACCGCCCAATTGGCCGATGTGGTGCGCCGCGTTGTGCCGCGCAGCCGCGATGGTCTCGATCCCGCAACGCGCACGTTCCAAGCCTTGCGCATTTATGTGAACGATGAAATGGGTGAATTGGAACGCGGGCTTATCCAGGCGGAAAAGTTGCTCTCTCCTGGCGGACGATTAGTGACGGTCGCTTATCACTCGCTCGAAGACCGAATGGTCAAAGAATTTCTAAAAACACGCGCTGGCAAAACGCCGAATGCTTCAAGGCATATGCCAGAAGTTACCCCTCTCCATAAGCCCTCCTTCAACTTGATCACGCGGAAATCGATCGCGCCTTCTTCAGAAGAAACGATGATCAATCCGCGTGCGTCATCGGCCAAATTACGCGCGGCGGAACGCAATGCCTCGCCGGTTTGGCCGAATCTTGTTGGAATCAAACGTAATATGCTGAACTCTTAAAAAAGGCTGCCTCCAGAATGCGCCGCTCACTCCTCCTACTGTTGATCTTCTGTATTGTGTACGGGGTTGGTATTTACCAGCTCAAGTATCGGGTGGCGCATTTGGAGTCCAAATTAGGCGATGTCCAGCGGGATTTGATTGCGGAAAAAGAATCGATCCATATTCTGGACGCGGAAATGAGCTATATCAGCCGCCCGGAACATATCGCCAAATTGTCCGAAAAATACCTGCCTTTATCCCCAGTCAAAGTGAATCAAATCTATCAATTGGCAGACATCATGCCCGGCGTCGCCTATAGTAACTGGGCCAAGGCCGGCGGCAATTCGCGCCAGGCCCAGATGGCGAACAACGACGTGCCGGTTAACAATGATGTCCTGCAAAAAGACGATATCGCGCAACAACCGGTGTCTTACGAAGTGCAATGACGAATGTTAAATCCTGGCCGCAACTCCGCCCGCTTGGTTAAAGCCGATTACGCGTCGCTGCAGCGGCCTTTCGATTCCCCCCTATCCCAAAAACAAGAACGCGCGCAACATAAACGCATTTACATGGCGCAGATCCGGCTGATTTATGCCACAGCGGTTTTTGCCGCTGCATTCCTGGCGATCGCTTTGCGTTTGGTTGATCTGACTATTTTCCAGGAAACCAGCGAAATCGATTTGCGCACATCCGTTTCCGCGCCGATCACCTATGGAAGGTCGAATATTTCCGATCGCAACGGGATGATTTTGGCGACCAGTCTTTCGACTGCATCCCTATATTCCAATCCAAAAGAAATTTTGGATGTCGATGAAACCGCAACCAAATTGGCGCAAGTGCTGCCGGGCCTAAGCAAACAATCGTTAAAAGCGAAATTGAGTGAGCCGAAATCATTCGTTTGGATCAAGCGCAATTTAACCCCGGAACAACATTACAAGGTGCATATGCTGGGCCTGCCCGGCCTTAGTTTCCAGCGCGAGGAACGCCGCGTTTATCCGCTTGGGTCTATGTACAGTCATGTGGTTGGTTTAACCGATTTGGACAGCAAGGGCGTATCGGGCATCGAGAAAACTTTTGATGAAAATTTACGCAAAGGGGGCGATGCGTTGCAATTGTCGCTCGATACCCGCGTGCAAAGCATTCTGCACGAAGAATTGAAACGCACCGTGCGGGAATTCAATGCGCGCGGCGCGGCGGGATTGGTTTTGGATGCCAATACCGGCGAAGTAATCGCCATGGTATCCCTGCCCGATTTCGATCCGCATGAATTCAGCAAATCATCCCAAGATGCGCGGTTCAACCGCATCACGCTGGGCGTTTATGAAATGGGATCGACATTCAAAATCTTTAACACCGCCATGGCGCTCGATTCCGGCAAAATTAAAATTTCCGATTCATTCGATGCCACTCATCCGATCCGTGTCGGAAGGTTTGTCATTTCCGATTATCATCCGGAAAACCGCTGGATGAATGTCGCGGAAATTTTCGAACATTCCTCCAACATCGGTTCCGCCAAAATGGCATTAACCGCCGGGATCAGTGAACAGAAATCGTTCTTACAACGCCTTGGCTTATTTAACCCGCCATCGATCGAATTGCCGGAATTAGGCAAACCAATGTTGCCGCGCAATTGGACCGATGTCACCGCGATGACCGTATCGTATGGCTATGGAATTTCGGTAACGCCGTTACAATTGGCGCGCGCGGTTGCGGGCACCGTCAATGGCGGCGTATTGCCCGAGCTGACTCTATTAAAACGCCCCGCCAATACCCCATTGCCGGGCGTGCGTATTATGTCGGAGGCGACATCCAACCAAATGCGCGAATTATTGCGCCTGGTGGTTATGAAAGGCACCGGGCAAAAAGCCGATGTGGGCGGATATTACGTCGGCGGTAAAACCGGCACCGCGGAAAAAAGCGGCGCTGGCGGATATGCCGAGAAAAAATTATTGTCTTCGTTTGTGGGCACGTTCCCAACCGTCGATCCGAAATATGTTATCCTGGCGATGATCGATGAACCGATTGCCAACAAGGCATCGTTCGGGTTCGCGACCGGCGGCTGGGTTGCCGCGCCTGCCGTGAACCGGGTGATTGGCCGTATGGCGCCACTTTTGGGTTATCCGCCGCTGGATCGTAAAGAAGATTTCATCGCCAAGGAACATTTGGTCCAAACTTCGCCGCAAATCCGTGCTAATCCTTTGCGGCAGGAGGCGGTTTATGAAACTCAGTGATTTGATTGAAGGAACCGACGCCAAGATCCAGGGTTTGGATGTGGTGGTCAAGGGTTTGTCGTTAAATTCCGCGCAAACTGAAAATGGATTTTTATTTGCGGCCTTCGCCGGTGTTAAAACCCATGGCATTCAATTTTTGGACGACGCCGCGTCGCGCGGCGCGGTTGCGGTTTTGACCGACGATGCCAACGCCACCAAAGTCACTGAAAAAGATTTAACCGCGGTGATCAGCAAAAATCCGCGCGTAACATTGGCCAAAATTGCCGAAAAATTTTATCAGCCCGTCCCCGCCACCATCGCCGCCATCACCGGCACCAACGGCAAAACATCCGGCACCGTATTCACCCGTCAGATCTGGCAGCAACTGGGCCGCAAGGCCGCCAGCATGGGCACGATCGGCATTGTCGGCCCCGGCTGGGTCGAAGATTCATCGCTGACCACGCCCGATGTGATCAGTTTTCATAAATATTTGCAAAAAATGGCCAAGACCGGCATTACCCATGTCGCGTTCGAGGCTGGATCGCACGGCCTGCACCAACACCGCATCGCGGGCGTGCCGGTCGATGTGGCGGCGTTCACCAATTTAACCCGCGATCATTTGGATTATCACGGCACGATGGAAAATTATTTCGACGCGAAATTGATTCTGTTCGCCGAAAATTTGAAATCATCCGGCGTTGCGGTCGTCAACAGCGATATCGAATTTTTTCCAAAATTAAAAGACATTTGCGCCGCGCGCAAAGTCCGCCTGATTACATTCGGCCAAGGCAAGGCCGATATTCAGATCAAAGAAATGATCCCAAAACACGATTATCAAATGGTCACCTATTCCGTGTTCGGCAAATCGTACAAGGTGCGATTGCCGTTGATCGGCGCATTCCAGGCCGCCAATATCGCGTGCGCCATCGGCATGGCGAATGCCAGCGGCGAGGATACCGATTCCATCATGCCATGCCTTGAAACATTAGAAGGTGTGCCAGGCCGCATGCAATTGGTGGCCAAGGCCCCAACCGGCGCGCCGGTATTCGTCGATTACGCCCACACGCCCGATGCCATCGATAATGTTTTAAAATCCCTGCGCCCACATACCAAGGGCAAATTGGCGATTATTTTCGGCTGTGGCGGCGACCGCGATCCGGGCAAGCGTCCTATCATGGGCAAGATTGCCATCGATAACGCGGATTATGTAATCGTTACGGATGATAATCCCCGCACCGAAGAACCCGCCAAAATCCGCGCGCAAATTATGGAAGCCGCCAAGGGCGCAGAAGAAATCGGCGACCGAGCCAAGGCCATCGCCCATGGCATCGCGTCGCTAGGCAAGGATGATATTCTGGTAATCGCCGGCAAGGGCCATGAACACGGCCAAATCGTCGGCAAAGTTGTATTGCCGTTCGATGATGCCGATGTCGCGCGCAAGGCCGCGATCCAATTAAAAGGCGCCGCCGCATGAGCGATATTCTTTGGACCAATTCCGAATTATCCGATGCGCTGCAAACGCCGGTGCAAACCCCGTTGCAAATTACCGGCATTTCCATCGACAGCCGCAAAATCAAACCCGGCGATTTATTCATCGCGCTGAAAGGCCCGAATTTCGACGGGCATAATTTTTTGGCGGATGCCGCCCGCGCCGGCGCGGTTGCCGCGATTGTCGAAAAACCGGGCGATGCGCCAGGAACATTGACGCAAATCCAAGTGCGCAGCACCGAAGCCGCCCTTACCATGCTGGCCAAATTTTCGCGGCGTCGGTTCAAGGGTAAAATCATCGGCGTTACCGGCAGTGTCGGTAAAACCGGCACCAAAGAAGCTTTGGCGCATATTTTATCGCGCCAGGGCAAAACATTTGCCAACGAAGGCAATTTGAACAATCACATCGGCGTGCCGTTATCATTATCGCGCATGCCGGCAAATGCCGCGTTCGCGATTATCGAAATGGGCATGAATCATCCCGGCGAAATCGCGCCATTATCGCAATTATGCGAGCCGTTTGTTGGCATCGTTACCGCCGTGTCGCCCGCGCATATCGAATTTTTTCCAAATGGCCTGGATGGCATTGCCGATGAAAAAGCGCAAATCGTCGCGGGCATGAACAGCCAAAGCGTTGCGATTTTCAATCGCGACACACCGTTATTCGACCGCATGGCTGGTCATGCCAGTGCGCGCAAAATCGAGCGCATTATCGGATTCGGCAAAGACCCATTGGCCCAGGCGCGGTTATTGAATTGTAATCTGCACGCGACCAGCAGCGAGATTGAGGCCGATATTCTGGGGCATAAATTATCTTATACGTTGAATATTCCAGGGCTGCATATCGCCATGAACAGCCTTGCGGTTTTGGCCGCCGCGCAAGCAGTTGGGGTCGATATCGACCGCGCCGCAAACGATTTAGCCGATTTACGCCCGCCTTCGGGCCGTGGCCTGCGCCGTCAAATCGCCATTCCCGGCGGAGAGATTGAATTAATCGATGAAAGTTACAATGCTAGCCCCGATGCCATGCGCGGCGCGCTAGATGTTCTATCCCGCGCGCAAATCATGCCGCCCGGCCGCCGGATCGCGATTTTGGGCGATATGCGGGAACTTGGATCGCACAGCGTGGAATTGCATACTGGCCTTGCCCCAGCGATTCTGGAAACTCAGCCGGATTTGGTGATGCTATGCGGCCCCTATATGGCGCATTTGCACCCTTTAATCATGGGTAACATTAAAACCCAATATGCGCCGGATGTGGAAACGCTGGCCCCATTCGTTACATCCACCGTCAAGCCGGGCGATGTGGTAATGGTGAAAGGTTCCTGGGGAACAAAGATGCGGGTGATTATCGAGGCCTTAGACCATCTCGCCGCGAAGCCCGAAGAGCGGAAATTGATTGGGAAGATGTAATTAATAAATTCTACCCTCCCCCTACGAGGGGAGGGATAGCGTAGCTTATTCGCGAAGCGAATTAGCGGAGCTTGGGTGGGGGGCGCGGTGATAGCTCTCTAGTTCAATCTAAATTTTACCATCGCATCCCCCCGCCCAAGAAAATCTAAGCGCCAATCGGCGCTAAGATTTTCTACCCCTCCCCTCGTAGGGGGAGGGGAAACTTACTGACAATCCCACTTTTACCTTTATTCCGCCCCATCCCGTCTATACACTTCCTTGAACCCTAACCCCAAACCCCTAAACCCTTTTCCAATGCTCTATAATCTTCTTTATCCCCTCGCCCCCGATTACAACGTTTTCAATTTATTCCAATACATCACATTCCGCAGCGGATGTGCATTGGCGACTGCGTTGATTATTTTCTTTATGTTTGGCCCCGCGTTTATTCGTTGGTTGAAATCGCAACAACCCGAAGGCCAACCGATTCGCGCCGATGGCCCGCAAAGCCATTTGGTGACGAAAAAAGGCACGCCGACCATGGGCGGCGCATTGATATTGATCGCGATGTCGATCAGTACTTTGTTATGGGCGGATTTATCGAACGCCTATGTTTGGGCGGTGTTAATCGTGACGCTGGGATTCGGATTTATCGGCGGATGCGACGATTATTTGAAATTGAAAAAACGGCATAATACCGGCCTGACATCCCGCCAGAAATTTTTGGCGCAAATCGTTTTAACCTTGGCGGCGACATACATCATCACCAACATCACGCGCGAACCGCTGGCCACCGGCCTTTCCATTCCGTTTTTCAAAGATATTTTGATTCCACTCGGCTGGGCGTTTTATATATTCGCCATATTTGTCGTCGTCGGCGCATCGAATGCAGTGAATTTAACCGATGGCCTGGATGGTTTGGCGATTGTGCCGGTGATGATCGCGGCGATGGCATTTGGATTGATCGCGTATTTATGCGGCAATATTATTTTCGCCGATTATTTGAAAATTTTACACGTCCCTGGCGCTGGCGAACTTGGCGTTTTATGCGCGGCTTTGGTTGGCGCTGGCCTTGGTTTTCTGTGGTTCAACGCCCCGCCCGCGATGGTGTTTATGGGCGATACGGGATCATTATCGCTGGGCGGCGCGCTGGGTACCGTGGCGCTCGTTACCAAACATGAAATCGTATTGGCGATTGTCGGCGGATTATTCGTTCTTGAAACCGTATCGGTGATCATCCAAGTCGGATTTTTCAAAATGACCGGCCGCCGCGTTTTCCTGATGGCCCCGATCCACCATCATTTCGAGAAAAAAGGCTGGTCCGAGCCGACCATCGTGATAAGGTTCTGGATCATCGCGGTGATCCTGGCGTTGATCGGATTATCGACGTTGAAATTGCGTTAGGTTTAGTACCGTACCCGTTTGAAATTTCCCGGTGTATTTTCATATTTTGCCAAAATCGTTTCCATGTCGCCGGTTAGTTGCAAATTGAATAACGCGTAATTCAATACGGATTGCAATTCGAATTCGCCCTTGCGCACCATCATCACATTCGGCCTTGTATCCAAGAATTCCGGCAAAGGTACTTGGCGCAATGTGCCCGGATTTTTTTGCACATAGCCCGCCGCCAACCAATTTTCAACAAAGGTGACATCCGCCTTGCCAAAAGCAACGTTGGTGAGGCCAGTAATATATTCCGCGGTGGAAGTAGAAGAAAACACTTTCGCCTGCGGGAATTTTTTCTTGGCCAGATTCAGCGCATAGCTGCCATCAATGCCGGCAATAGTGGTATTAGGGCTGTTAAAGGCCGCAAGATTATTGTCAAAACGTTCATTGCCGGTTTTCACCCACGCGCCGATTTGCGAATAATATAGTGGCGTTGTAAATTCGCCTTGATTTAATTCCGCGGCGCTCAGCATCCAAGCAGCCGTGCAAACGACATCGAATTTATTTTGGCGCAAATCTTCCATAAAAGTTGCCCACGTGGTTTCATATGTCCAATCGATTTTCAAATCCAACTGCTTGCCTATTTGTTCCATCGCTTCGACGAAGATACCATGCATTTCACCGGTATTCGGATCTTTATAGGTCGCGGGTTGATAATTCACCCAGCCACAACGAATGGTTTTCGATTCCATGACGCGGTTGAAATCGGTTGGTTTATTCACTGCGGACAAAACCGTTTGTTTTGGCTGGACCAAAGAAATTGCCCACGCAATACCAATTCCAACCACGACTAACATTACCGACCGAATAAACGACATATATTCCCCCTGTTTTAAATTTTTACAGGGTTGATAATATCAAATTGTATCCTATTCGGTAATGATCGACATGTGATTTTTTTAGTGATAATTACTATTTTTATGCTAAAATATAATTATGGTTACTATTTCTCAAATAAAGGCTGCTAGGTCATTGCTGGAATGGAAGCAAAGCGATTTAGCCGCGCAAGCAGGGTTATCGCTCGCCTCTATCGCGAATCTCGAACAAAACAAATCCAGTCCACGTCCCAAAACCATGCAAGCGGTGCAAGCCGCGTTTGAAAATTCCGGCATTGAATTCACGCCCGATCCCGGCGTGCGATTGCGGCGGCAGAAATTTCAACTACAAGTTTTAGAAGGCCATCAATCCATTATTGAAATTTGGGCGGATATGGAACAAGCCTTGGCACAAACTGGCGGTGAAATATTGCTTAGCGGTTTGGATGAACGCATTTGGATCAAGCGGTACAAATCGGAATTGAAGCAAACCTTAGAGCGACGTAAAAATCTTCCCATCATCACGCGCGGTTTGGTGTGCGAGGGTGATTATCTGCTGGTAATTCCGGCGGATCATTGCCGGGCCATTCCAAAAATATTATTCCAACAAACGCCCTATTATGTGTATGCCGACAAAGTTGCGATTATCAATTGGGAGACTCCGCAACGAGTATTGCTTATTCAGAACCCCTTAATCGCCGATATGTTCCGCAAACAATTTGAATTTAATTGGTCCATTGGAAAGAAACTGGACCCTAAAAAAGTAGTAATTGCGTCTTTGGATTAAATAAAAAGGCCTATTAATTCCAATGTATTTTTATAAATAATTTGGTTATATATTAAGTCATGAATCCTTCTAACACTTCTTCTTCGACTTTAAAACTCGGCATCATTGGCGGGCTTGGCACGATGGCTTCGCCCTCGGCGCGGCATTGGACGGCGCCTGATGTGCCGGTGCGCGTGTTGCGCGTGCATGACCGCGGTACGGCTGGCGCTGGGCGCGATGCCGCTCGCATCGCGTGGAAAAATCATGGCGCGACATTGGTTTCGTCTTATACCGCACTTGTCGGCCCAGGCGATTTGGATGGCGTGATTATTTGTTGCGGGAAAAATGGCGACGATCTTTCGATCATCGCGGCTGTGGCCACGTTGCTGGCGGAGCGTGGATCGGGAAAATTTATTTGCCATACGTCCACCGTTAGCACCTGTTTTGCAAAATCGGCGCAGGAATTTTGCCAAAAACTCGGTGTCGATTATGTGAACTATCCACTGACCGGTGGATCAAAGGGCGCGGAATCGGCGAAAATGCTAATCCTCACCAGTGGCGATGAAAAATTATTTACTCGCCTATCCCCCGCCCTGTCGCGCATCGGCGTGCCAAAATATTTTGGGCCGCGCGCCGAATCCGGCGCCGAAGTCAAATTTATGAGCCATTTGATGGTATTTGGCGGCCTTGTCGGAATCGCATCGGCGGTTTCGGTGCATGCGGATTGCTTTGGCCAAGGAAAAATTGGCGGCGAAGCACAAGGCGAATTTTTCGATTTCCTGAACAACGGCGCGGGTGGCACGAAACAATGGGATTTATCGACCAGCCTTGGGGTAAAACAAAACACCTGGGATGCGGCGTGGGCGGTTAAATACGCGGTGATCGATGCGATTTATGCGGTGAAATTATGCCTGGATCGCGGCACTTCGCGCCTTGCGGTGGATGCGGTATTGCGCTTGATTCTGGCGTTTTCCTATGTGTTGAACGAAGTTGGCGAAAACTTGGCCACCCAATCGATTGTGCGGGAAATGGTATCGTCCCGTGCCGCTGCATTAGATGAATTTATCGGGCGGCATTACGATTCGAAATTGTCGATTGAAAAAAATCTGAATGCCTGCATCGCATCCTTGCCGCAGAAATTGCAACCATTGATCGCGCTTGGCCTTGTCCCGCGCGATTTCGAAAATGCCGCCGCGCAAAAGATCGAGAAAGCATCATGATCGAAGTGAATTTATATCGCGGAAAAAAAGTCGCGGTGTTCGGCCTCGCCCGCTCCGGCCTATCCGCTGCAAAATCGCTGATCGCGGGCGGCGCGGAAATTCTGGCCTGGGATGATGAAGAAAAAAATCGCAATGTGGCAGCGGGTGAAAATATTCCACTGGTCGATTTGAATTCAGCCGATTGGAAAAACATTTCCGCACTGGTATTAAGCCCCGGCATTCCACATACATTCCCCACGCCGCACCCGATTGTAACTGCCGCCCGAACCGGAGGCGTAAAAATAATTTCCGATATTTATTTATTGATGCACACGCAAACAAAGGCGAAATATATCGGCATCACCGGCACGAATGGCAAATCGACGACGACCAGTTTGATCGCGCATATTTTAAAACAGGCCGGTGAAAACGTACAAGTCGGCGGAAACCTTGGCCAGGCGGCGCTAACGCTCGATCCCGTCGGCGATGGCGGATATTATGTTTTGGAATTATCGTCCTATCAATTGGAATTAATGCCGGACTGCCGTCTGCACGCCGCCGTGCATTTGAATTTGACGCCGGATCATTTGGATCGTCACGGCGATATGGATGGATATTTGAATGCGAAGAAAAATATTTTCGCGCATCAGCAAAAATCGGATGCAGCGGTGATCGGTGTTGACGACGCGCCAAGCAAAAAAATGTTCGATGAAATTTCCGCGCGCAGCACATCAAGAACTTTTGCGCTGTCGGTTGGACAAAAATTAGAACGCGGTACCTATGTGTTAGACGGAATTTTGTACGACGCCACGCCCAGCCGCACCGAGAAAATCATGGACCTGCGCGACGCCGCCGCTTTGCCAGGCGAACATAACTGGCAAAATGCCGCCGCCGCCTATGCGGTTGCCAAGTTCATCAATGTTCCACGTGAAACAATTTGCGATTTAATCGTGAATTTTCCAGGGCTTGCGCATCGCCAGCAAAAAATCGCAACGATCGATGGCACTGTTTTCATCAATGACAGCAAGGCGACGAATCCCGAAGCCGCCGCGAAAGCGCTGGCCTGTTACCGGCCAATTTATTGGATCGCTGGCGGCAAACCGAAGGGCGAAGATCTCGATGCCTGCGCGCCGTTTTATCATAACATCCAACAAGCCTTCTTGATCGGCCAGGCGGCGGAGATGTTTGAAAAAATTCTTACCCCCCACATGCCGTGCAAAATCAGTGGCACGTTGGAACAAGCGATTGCCGATGCCGCCGCGCAAGCGAAACTGGACGGAATGCACAATCCCATCGTATTGTTATCGCCCGCCTGCGCGTCGTTCGATCAGTTCCGCGATTTCGAACATCGCGGCGACGTATTTTGCAAAACGGTTTTAGAACTGGAACAGAACAATAAAAGAAAGACCGCGTAATGATCACCCTCGCCCGCACCAATACTAGCGCTTTAAGCCAATGGTGGTGGACGGTCGACCGGTGGCTGCTGGCGGCGTTCCTGATTTTGATTACGATTGGTATTTTATTAAGCCTCGCGGCCAGCCCGGCCGTCGCCGACATGCTGGGATTGAATAGTTTCTATTTTTTCAAGCGGCAGTTATTTTATCTGGTCGCGGCGATGGGGATTTTATTCGGCACATCGTTATTACCGCCGAAACAAATCAAGTTTCTCGCCATCTTAGTGCTAGGTTTCGCGATTCTGTGCTTGATCCTGACATTTTTCGTCGGCACCGAGATCAAGGGCGCGCGGCGATGGCTATCGCTTCCTGGATTTTCGTTGCAACCGTCGGAATTCATCAAGCCAAGCTTTGCCGTCGTTGCCGCTTGGTTATTCAGCGAGCAATATCGCCGCCCGGAATTCCGCGGCACTGCGTTTTCCATCGCACTGTGGCTGTTCATTTTCTCGATGCTGGTGTTGCAACCGGATTTGGGCATGGCGTTCGTGGTATCGTGCGTGTGGGGATTCCAATTTTTCTTGGCCGGCCTGCCGATGTTCATCGTCATCGGCCTTGTGATCGGCGCGGTTGGATTGGCATTCAGCGCATATTCTCTGTTCCCACATTTCGCCAGCCGCATCGATAGGTTCATGGATCCAAGCAGCGGCGACACATTCCAAGTTCAACGTTCGATGGAAGCATTCATCAACGGCGGATTCATGGGCCAAGGTCCCGGCGAAGGCACGGTGAAATCCACCATCCCCGACGTGCACGCCGATTTCGTATTCGCGGTCGCCGGCGAGGAATTCGGACTTATCCCATGTCTGTTTATTGTCGCAGTGTTCGCCTTTATTGTGCTGCGCGGCTTGAAACGCTTGCGTGGTGAAGGCGATTTGTTTTTAATCCTAGCTATCGCAGGGTTGCTGGTACAATTTGGGTTACAAGCCGTGATCAACATGGCATCGACATTGAATTTAATGCCGACCAAGGGAATGACCTTGCCGTTCATCAGTTACGGCGGATCTTCGATGCTGGCGATTTCGCTCGGCACCGGAATGTTGTTGGGATTAACGCGCAAGCGGCCAAGAACATAAACTAGACACAGATGCGAGATAGAATTTAAAAATGAGCGAGACGAAAAATAAAACGCCAGACCTGGGATTGCAAAAACCGAAACTGGTGGTTTTGGCCGCCGGGGGCACTGGCGGACATATTTTCCCCGCCGCCGCGCTGGCCGAATCGCTTCATTCTCAAGATATCAACGTGCGCTTGATCACCGATAAACGCGGCCAGGCGTTCAGCGTCAACGGCAGCGTGATCGAAACGCACCGCATCGCCGCCGGATCGCCGAATTACCGCGGCATCGGCCCATTTGGAAAAATCTGGACCGTTTGCAAATTGGGCATCGGATCGATTCAATCGTTTTTACTGATGGTAAAATTAAAACCGGACGTCGTGGTCGGATTCGGCGGATATGCCGCCGCGCCAACGATCTTCGCCGCCTGGTTGCTGCGCCGGCCGATTATCATTCATGAACAAAACGCAATTTTGGGCCGCACCAACCGGTTGTTCAGCCGGTTCGCGAAATTCATCGCGACGTCTTTTCAAAACACCGAAAGCCTGGATTTGAATCAATTCCGCAAGGCGGTGTTCACCGGCAATCCGGTGCGTTCCGATATCGCGCGCATCGGCGATGATGGTTATCCGCCTGCATCGGTCGATGGAAAAATCCGCATCCTGATCACCGGCGGCAGCCAGGGCGCGCATATTTTTTCCTATGTCATTCCCAAAGCTATTGAATTATTGCCGCAGGCGCTCCGCGATAAATTGGTGATCAGCCAGCAATGCCGCGAAGAAGACAAGGCGGAGGCGATTGCCGCCTACGCCAAAATGAAGGTACAGGCCGAGGTCGCGACGTTCTTCACCGATGTCGCCAAACGCCTGTCTGAATCGCATTTGGTGATCATGCGCGCCGGCGCATCGACCGTCGCGGAATTGACCGCATCGGGCCGCCCCAGCATTCTGATCCCGTATGCGCATGCGCTGGACAACCATCAAATGATCAATGCCCGCGCGCTTGCGGATAAAAACGCCACCTGGTTGATGCCGCAGGACGCGTTCCAGCCCGAGGCATTGGCGGCGCGTTTGGAATCTTATTTGACCCTGCCCGATACATTAATCCAAACCGCACGCGCGGCGAAATCATTGGGCGTGCGCGATGCAGCGGCGCGTTTAACGCGCCTGGTGATTAAAACTCATGGCATCAATCACGATTTGCTGAAAAACAAAGACCCGCAAGATGAATATGGCGACGACGTGCTGGGCCATTTCAACGAACAAGCGGCTTAAATACTGATTACTTTTACCCTCCCCCAACGAGGGGAGGGATAGAAAATCTTAGCGCTACATAGCGCCTATATTTTCTTGGGTGGGGGGATTTAGGTAAACTTCTATATGTCTTAAAACCCCATCCATATTTTTCATGACTTCATCGTTATTAAATCGCAGCAACCTATATCCCAGATTTTTTGCACATAAATTCTTATTTTCATCTATCGTAACTTGTTGTTGCAAATCATGTGAGTATCCATCTAACTCGATCAACAGCTTTTGTCGTAAGCAAGCGAAATCAAAAATAAAATTCTCAATTGTTTGTTGTCGCCGGAAATGAAATCCTTGCGCTTTCCATTCTTTTAATTTGGCCCATAATTTTTGTTCGGGCGTAGTGGCAGAATTCCTTAGATCTTGAGATCGTTTACGCATTAGATTTGAAATTCTTTTTGCCATAAATCCCCCCACCCAAGCTTCGCTAATTTGCTTCGCGAATAAGCTGCGCTATCCCTCCCCTCGTTGGGGGAGGGTAAAATAGATGACAACCCAATAAGCTGCCGCTGCGAAAACTAAACTTGCGATATACGCAACCGGCCATTCCCAAATATATTGAAACACGCCGATGCCAATAACGCCGGCTGCCATTGCCGCCAATGCCGATTGCATCGATCCGCGCCCAAACCAAAGGCCGAATACCAAACACACCACCAATCCGGCCGATCCGAAACTGGAACTGGCTTCGATCAAATCGTAAATTCCTTGTCCGCCGGCCGCAATGCCATACATGCACAATCCGGCCAGAACCACCAATCCACGCTGCAATTTAACCTTGCTGCGCTCGGTGCGGAACAATTGCGGCCAGCCGTGAATAACGATGTTATGGCCCAGCAAGCCGCCAACCGAAAGCAACGTCGTATTCACCGTCGACAATATGGCGGAAATCAAAGCGCCCACAAATAACACATAGGCAAATTGCGGCAACACAGTTTCGGCGATATGCGGCAAAAACTCGTCGCCATGCAGATCCGGCGATACCAATTGATACCCGGCAAGGCCGATAAAGGCGGGAATCAACCCAACCACAAAATACATTCCGGCCGCGATATAACAAGTCTGCCGCGCGATGGCCGGGGTGCGTGTCGCCAAAATGCGCGAAATCGCTTCTTGCGCGACCAATGACCCCACAATTGCAATGGTCCATTCGTCGATTTGCGCCCATACTGGTTCTTCGGCCGACAATATATTCAATCGTTCGACGGTGATTAACGAAACTGCTGCGTCCCACCCGCCCAATTGCGCAATGATGAAATAAGCGGTCACGACCAAGCCCAAAATAATAACCACACTTTGAATATTGTCGGTGATCACATCGCCCAAAAATCCACCGATGGTGGTGTAAAGCACCACCATGACCGTGCCGAGCAATAAGGCCGATTGCAAATCGATATTGCCCGCCGCCGCCAATATATGCGCGAACGCCAACAATTGCGCCGCCGCCCAGATCAATGATGTCGGCACCATCAACAATACCGCGATTTTTTCCGCTACAACGCCGAACCGTTCGCGGTAAAAATCGGCGGTTGTGACATAATTTCCAGCACGCAATTTTCCGGCAATCAACAGGCCAAGCAATATCAAACACGCCGCATAACCGAACGGCTCCGCCCGTCCGCCCGCCAAACCTTCGGCGGCAATTGCGCCGGACGATGCGACCACCGTTTCCGCGCCAAACCAGGTGGCGAATAATGAAAAAGATCCCACCCATAATCCCAAATGCCGCCCGGCCAGCAAATAATCGCTTTCCGATTTGATTTTGGAATTGGCATAAGCGGCAACGGCGAGTTGCAGCACCATGTAGGCGATGATGGCCAGAAGGGGGAGATAGGTTAGGTCCATGGGGCGGAATACTAGCTTGGGTATTGGAAAATACCAAGACGCTAAGCGGTAAAATTATGGTTTTAACGCGGCAAAATCGGGGTTTATCCCCAATCCTGGGTCCCGTTTGGGGCTTGGGATTCAAGCGCGTTTTTGGTAGTTTATGGGGCTTAGTATTAAGTCCTCAGGAGATTACCCAATGCGCATGATCCCATTCACCATCGGCACGTTCCACATTATTGGAATCGGCGGCATTGGCATGTCCGGTATTGCCGAAGTGCTGCATAATTTGGGATACAAGGTTCAGGGCAGCGATGTAGCGGATGGATACAACATCAAACGCCTGCGCGATTTGGGAATCACCGTTCACATCGGTCACAAAGCGGAAAATATCGAAGGCGCGGCGGTTGTGGTGGTATCGAGCGCGATTAAAAAAGACAATCCGGAAATTCTGGCGGCGCGCGCGAAAATGCTGCCTGTCGTCAAACGCGCCGAAATGCTCGCGGAAATCATGCGATTGAAATGGTCGGTCGCGGTTTCCGGCACGCACGGCAAAACCACAACCACTTCCCTGGTCGCGCATGTATTGGAAGCGGCGGGCAAGGACCCAACCGTCATCAATGGCGGCATTATCAATTCGCTTGGCACGAACACACGACTTGGCGCAGGCGAATGGATGGTGGTCGAGGCCGATGAATCCGACGGCACATTTGTAAAATTGCCAACCACGATTGCGGTTGTCACCAATATCGATCCCGAACATCTGGATCATTTCGGCACCTTCACCAATGCGCAGAAATCATACGAATCATTCATCCAAAACGTGCCGTTTTACGGATTCGCCATGTTGTGCATCGATCACCCGGTGGTGCAATCATTGATTCCAAAGGCATCGGACCGGCGCATTGTTACCTATGGCATGAACCCGCAAGCCGACGTGCGCGCGACCAATATTAAAATGGATGCCAAGGGCAGCACGTTCGATGTTATTTTCTCCGCCCGCACGCTGGGCGGCGCGCGCAAAATCACCGGCCTGCATTTGCCGATCATTGGCCAGCATAACGTGCAGAATTCCCTGGCCGCAATCGGTATCGGCGGCGAGCTTGGCATTGCCGATAAAACCTTGCAAACCGCGCTTGCGAATTTTTCCGGCGTAAAACGCCGTTTCACCAAAACCGGTATCGCCAACGGCATTACGGTGATCGACGATTACGGCCATCACCCGGTTGAAATTGCGGCGGTGCTCAAGGCCGCGCGCAGTGTAACATCGTCCAAGGTGATCGCGGTCGTGCAACCACACCGTTATTCCCGCGTGAATAATTTGTTCGAAGAATTCTGCACCTGTTTCAACGACGCCGACACGGTTATCGTCGCCCCAATTTATGCGGCAGGGGAAGAGCCAATTCCAGGCGTCACCGCCGATACGCTGGCGGCCGGAATGATCGAGCGCGGACATCATCATGTTTTGAAAATCGCTGGATCAAAAGACCTCGCCCCCACCATCGCGCAAATCGCCAAGCCTGGCGATTATGTAATCTGTCTTGGTGCTGGGGACGTAACCACTTGGGCCTATGCTTTGCCGAAGGAATTATTGCCCATCACCACCCCACATGAAAATGTCGTGAGTGCATAGTGATGAAACCCGCTTTCTATCCCTCCGTTGAACCATTAATCACTCGCTTGCCAAAAGTGCGTGGGCGGTATACAGAAAACGCGCCGCTGCATAAAGTAACTTGGTTCCAAGTGGGCGGCCCGGCGGAGGTTTTATTCAAACCCGCCGATTTGGAAGATTTGCAAGAATTCCTGAAAAACAAACCGCCTTTTGTGCCCGTGACGATTCTGGGCGTTGGATCGAATATTCTGGTGCGCGATGGCGGGATTCGCGGCGTGGTGATTCGTTTGGGCCGTGAATTCGCATCGATTACCCAGGACGGCACTTATATTGTCGCTGGCGCTGCCGCGCTGGATGTGCATGTCGCGCGTGTTGCGGCTGATGCCGGATTAACCGGCATGGAATTTTTGTCCGGTATTCCGGGCACGATCGGCGGCGCGTTGCGAATGAATGCGGGCGCGTATGGATCGGAAATCAAGGACATATTAGTATCGGCTCAAGTGGTCGATGAAGAAGGCGAGCTGCATAATCTGGTTTCCGGCCAATTGGGATTATCATACCGCGATTGCGAAGTTCCTAAGAACTGGATTTTCGTCGGCGCAACATTATCCGGTACACCATCGGATAAACCATCGATCGAACAGCGCATGAACGAAATCGCCGAAAAACGCGAATCGACACAACCGATCCGGTCGCGCACCGGCGGATCCACATTCGCCAATCCGGATGGAATGAAGGCGTGGGAATTGGTCGACAAGGCCGGTTGCCGGGGATTGAAAATCGGTGGCGCGCAGATTTCGGAAAAACACACCAATTTTATGATCAATACCGGCGGCGCGACGGCGGCAGACATTGAAAATCTGGGCGAAGAAGTAAGAATGCGGGTATTCCGCGACAGCGGCGTAGAACTGCGCTGGGAAATTGAACGACTAGGGGAAAAGTAATCACCCCCTCCCCTCGTTGGGGGAGGGGAATAAAAAGCGAAAAAAGAAACACACATGAACCAAAGCAACAAATCCAAAAAAATTATCGTAGTCTATGGCGGCAATTCGGCCGAACGCGAAGTATCGCTGGTCAGCGGCCGTTCGGTGATCCAAGGATTGAAAGACGTGGGATATGATGTCCACGGATTCGATTTGAATAATAACATCGCCGAATTTGTAAAGGCATTGGATCCAAAACCGTTTGCGGTGTTCAACGCGCTGCACGGCCCGGGCGGCGAGGATGGCACGATCCAAGGATTGCTGGATTTATTGCAAATCCCATACACCCATTCCGGCGTGCAGGCATCTTCCGTGGCGATGGACAAAGTAATGGCGAAAAAAGTTTTCCGCGAAGCGAAATTACCGGTTCCGGCGGGCGGCGTGTTCCCGATTTCAGAAATTCTTGCAGGCGATGTAATGCCCCGCCCCTATGTGGTGAAACCGATCCGCGAAGGATCTTCGGTCGGCGTGCGGATTATGAAAGCGGGCGACAATAAACCCGCGATTAATCAAAGCACCTGGAAATTTGGCGATTATGCGATTGTCGAAAAATTTATTCCCGGCCGCGAAATCACCGTGGCGGTAATGGGCGATCGCGCGCTGGGCGTGACGGAAATTAAAACTGATCTCGAATTTTACGATTACGAGGCGAAATACGCATCTGGCGGATCGGTGCATGAATGCCCGGCGAAAATTCCAGGGCCAGTGTACGACCAAGCCTGCAAAATCGCGCTGGAAGCACACAACGCACTGGGTTGCCGCGGCGCGACCCGCGCCGATATCCGGTATGACGATACCGAAAATAAGCATGAATTATATTTGCTCGAAGTCAATACGCAGCCCGGCATGACGCCAACGTCACTGGTGCCGGAATTGGCGGCGCATAACAATATCCCCTTCCCGCAATTGGTCGGCTGGATGGTGGAGAACGCCAAATGGGGCGCATAAAATTAAAATCCGGGCGGCCTTCGATCATCGGCGCCGCCACAGCGCGGCAACGCCGCGGATTGCACAGTCTTTGGTTGCGCTATCGGCTGTCCTTACTGATTTATTTTCTGGTGCTGGTATGTTTGGGCGCGATTATTTATCCGCTGTACGATAATTATCAATCGGGCCGCATCGCCGCGCTGGGCCGCACCATTCATGCCAAGGTTCTGGGCGTGACCAAGGATCAAGGTTTGGTGATCGAAGAAATTCTGGTCGACGGGCGCAATTACACCGATAAACAACAAATCCTGGACACATTGCAAATCACCCAAGGCATGCCGATTTTGGGCATCGATTTGGAATCGGCGCAAGGCGCGTTGTTGACCCTGCCTTGGGTAAAAGACGCCAAGGTCGAACGCCGCCTGCCCGGCACGATTTTCATTCATTTAACCGAACGCCGCCCATTGGCCATTTGGCAAAATAAAGGCGCGTTGAATTTAATCGACGAAGATGGCAGCGTGATTTTGGGCCAGGATTTAGGTAATTTTACGGGATTGATGGTGGTGGTCGGCCCCGATGCGCCATCATTCGCGCGCGAATTGGTCGATATCGTATCCATGTCGCCAGATTTCCAATCCCGCGTGCAATCGGCGGTGCGCATCGGCCAGCGGCGCTGGGATTTGCATTTGAAAAACGACATGATCGTCAAATTGCCGGAAAAAAATCCGGAATTGGCGGTACAAAAATTGATCGAAATGCACGGCGTGAACAAAGTTCTGGATTTGGATTACACCGCCATCGACATGCGCCTGGCCGACCGGATATTTTTACAAAAAAAATCCGGCGCGCAGATCCCGGCCGGGTCGATGGATAAGAGTACTTAGAGTTTATTGTCATCCTGAGCGAATGCGAAGGATCCACAGACATAAGACTTAATATCTGGCGATCCCTCGCCCAAAGGTTCGGGATGACACATTCATCAATCCATAGGCGGCTTGCATGTTCAATCCATCATGACAAAAACTATTCCTGGCGATGAAAAAATTGCCGTCAGCCAACAAGCAATGCCGTTTATAATCCAAATATTATATGCGCTTTCCTGGATGGATGTTTTTGTCCATTGAAATTTTTCTCTCGTTATCAATCGACGAAGCAGAAAATAAACCGACGACAAAAGAACGACACCAAGCAAACAGGTAAAGAAAAAGAAAATACCGTAAACTCCATAATATATAATAAATGATTGAAAGAAGCTGCCATCCGATCGATGGGAATCGACAACGATGCGATAAATAAGGCTGGGAACGATTAAAATCAAATTACCGCTATATCCCAAAAATTTTTGCAATTGTGCCATGCTTTTTCCAAATCTGCGCAAAGTTCCGATTTAAACAACCTATAATTGCACCGCGGCATAATTGCGGCGGATCGTTGCGGAGCAAAGATGTCCACAAGCGCGCAAATGGTGGAAAACCGCCGATAAATGAACTTGTATACAAGCCGATAGCGCGCTATTTTTGTTTAAGAAATATGGCCGATGCGCGCAAAACCGCGCCTATAGGATGCCAAGGGATTATTGCCGCCATGAAACCGCGTTTTCGCAAGAGTACAATCGCCGCGCTGGATATCGGATCGTCCAAGGTCTGCTGTTTCATCGCCAAGGTCGATGATGCTGGGCGTGCGCGGGTGCTGGGCATCGGTCATCAGATTTCAACCGGCATGAAGGCCGGCGTTGTGATGAATGTCGAGGCGGTTGAAAATTCCATTTTAAATGCCGTGCATGCCGCCGAACAAATGGCTGGCGGCGATACGATCCGGTCGGTTTATGTGAATGTGTCCTGCGGCCAGCCCGCTTCGCAACATTTCGACGTGGAATTATTGCTGCATGGCCAGCAAGTACGCGATTTGGACGTGCAAAAATTATTGGGCCAATGCCGCGTAGCGTATGACCAGCAAATGAATCAATCCACCGGCGCGAATGATAACAGCATGAATCGCCATTTATTGCACGCGATTCCGGTCGGGTACAGTTTGGATGGGAGCCGCGGTATCCGCGATCCGCGCGGCATGTACGGGCAAAAACTGGGTGCCAGCGTGCATTTGGTATCGGCGCAAAACGGCGCGTTGCGCAATTTGGCCAATTGCGTCGAACATTGTCATTTGGACATGGATGGATTTGTATTATCGCCTTATGCGTCCGGGCTTGCCACATTGGTCGAAGATGAAATGGATTTGGGCTGCACCCTGATCGATATGGGCGGCGGAACCACATCAGTTGCGGTATTTTTCGACGGCAATTTATTGTTCAGCGATATTGTGCCCATCGGCGGCATGCATGTGACCAACGATATCGCGCGCGGCCTTTCGACGCCGGTATTACAAGCCGAACGATTGAAAACATTATATGGCGGCGCGCTTGCGACCGCGCAAGACGACGAAGACATGATCGATGTGCCGTTGGTCGGCGAAAGCGATTTGGACGACACGCCGAACCATATTCCGAAATCATACCTGAACCGGATCATTCAACCGCGCCTGGAAGAAACATTCGAAGCCGTACGCGCGAAATTGACCGAAGCCGGCGTCGACAAGGTTGCCGGCCGCCGCGTGGTATTGACCGGCGGCGCCAGCCAGCTATCTAATGTGCGGGAATTGGCGGCCGGAATCCTCGATAAACAAGTGCGTTTGGGCAAACCGATCCGCCTGACTGGACTTGCCGATGCGGCGGGCGGCCCGGCCTTTTCCACCTGCGCCGGACTCCTCACCTTTGCCATGAGCCAGGAAGCGCCGATAGAGGGTAAAAAATCATCCACAGGAAAGGGGCAAAGCCTGTGGCACCAAGTCAAATCTTGGATTGAAGAGACTTTATAGACCTTATATATTGGTTTCTATGTAGGGTTTAATACTAAGAATAGTGGAAACCACTAGATATAGTAGAAATCACTAAATACTGTGTTGCTGGAAGAAAAGCTCGATGTCCTTGTGGATTCATTACGATAGCGTTTTTTTAGCAAAACATTTAAACCAAAACATCATACCGCCCCACCCAACCGGAGACTATTCATGAGCATCAATCTACGCGTCCCAAAAACCGAAAGTGAATTAAAACCGCGCATCACCGTTGTCGGCGCCGGGGGCGCGGGTGGTAACGCGGTAAACAACATGATCCGCTCGAATTTACAGGGCGTTGAATTCATTTGCGCCAACACCGATGCGCAAGCATTGCAACAAAGTTTGGCGGAACGCAAAATTCAGTTGGGCGTGAATATCAATCGCGGTTTGGGCGCCGGTGCCAAACCCGAAGTGGGCAAGGCAGCCGCCGAAGAATCGATCGAAGAAATCATGCAGCATATCGAAGGCAGCAATATGTGCTTTATCACCGCCGGTATGGGCGGTGGCACCGGTTCCGGATCGGGGCCCGTAATTGCACGCGCATCGCGCGAATTGGGCATTTTGACGGTTGGCGTTGTAACGAAACCATTCACCTTCGAAGGCGCGCACCGCATGAAGTTAGCGGAAAATGCCATCGAAGAAATGCAGCAATATGTCGATACATTGATCGTCATTCCAAACCAAAATTTATTCCGCATCGCCAATGAACGCACCACATTTGCGGATGCGTTTAAAATGGCCGATGACGTATTATATTCCGGCGTGCGCGGCGTGACCGATTTGATCACCATGCCAGGCTTAATCAACCTCGATTTCGCCGACATTCAAACCGTTATGGCGGAAATGGGCAAAGCCATGATGGGCACCGGCGAAGCCGAAGGCGATCGCCGTGCGCTGGACGCCGCTGAAGCCGCGATCAACAATCCACTCCTCGATGACGTTAGCATGAAGGGCGCACGCGCCGTTCTGATCAACATCACTGGCGGTTTGGATATGACCTTATTCGAAGTCGACGAAGCCGCCAACCGCATCCGCAGCGAAGTCGATCCGGACGCCAACATTATTTTCGGCGCGTTCTTTGACGAAAAACTGGTCGGCCGTATGCGTATTTCGATCGTTGCAGCCGGTATGGATGCGATGGCGATCCGCGCCAACAACGAAGCCCGCCAGAATCCATTTGGCCTGGGTCTTCGCCCACAAAAAGTCGTGCCGCATGCCGATATCATCGCCAATGCGCGCAAAACCCCTGCCCCGATGCCATCCGCGCAACCGGTCAGCTCGGCTCCGTCTTCTTATGCCGCAAGCCGCACCAACATCGGCGATTTGTCGTCGACATCGTATACGGCGCGCAATACCGCAACGCCATCCCGCGTCGATACCAAACCCCCAGTAACCGCGAAACTGGATACATCCGGCGCACTCGCCACCAATAATTTTGTCGGTGATACATCGGACAGCGATTTGTTCATTGCGCCGAAACCGGCCGTTGCCGAAACCAGCGCAAACGATGTGGAAATCACCGAACGGATCGTGCCAGCCGCGTCAACCGCATCGGACAGCGAACCGCAAACCGTGCGCGTCGATTTGAAACAAGATCGTCCCTTGGAAAAAGCGATGCATCGTCCAGCCACGGTCACCACCGAGACCAAACCGGGCAGCGGCACGCAAACGCCGTACAGCCGCACCGGCACGGCCGCAAGCTTTGCATCCGAACGCACCCCGGATTCTTCCACGAGCAAATCGGCCGAACGCGCACAACGCCGCGGCCCAGGTTTGTTTGAACGTATGATGGGCGGCGTATTAGGCGGCGCGGCGAATGCCACGGCCACCACCCCGCCAGGACGCCAGGAACCAACCTTGTTGAAACCAGAAGTTCCAACCCCGTCGGCAGAATCTTCCGAACCGGTTCAAGAAAGCTTGACGCCAAAGGCGGAAAACGACGATTTATTGGATATCCCAGCGTTCCTGCGCCGCGGCACCAATTAACGCGCCATTGCGGCGTGCTATCCTGAGCGTTAAGTGTAAGGGATCTCCTAAAGTATAACAAAAAACCCACCTTGCGGTGGGTTTTTTTATACCTAAAATTTGTATCTATTTACTTCGAACCAGCGTGAGAATCATTCCAGTAATCACGACGTTGCTAAGTTCGGTAATGGTGGGTTCGGCTTGCATCGCTGTACGCGCATTTATGTATGCGCTTGGTGGCTTTGGCAGCCCTACCGAATCTCGAAGCAATGGTTCTGTCGCAGCAATTTCATTAGCATTCCGTAGCCGGATCAACTCCCATACTACTCTTTGGCCTGCTTGTTCTGGCGTTTCTTCCGGTAAGGCCAAGAATGGTTGAGGCACTGGCACCTTAGCTCTTACGTCATGTTGATAGGCCATCACGGCCAACATTTTTAATTCTTCACGCGTGCCTGCCTCTACCCACAAATTGCAACTTAAGCCGAAAGTGTAGGCAGGGCGATTTGGAATCAAAGCCTGCACGCATCCAACCGATAATCCTCTAAATTCGGTAGGGTCGGCGATAACAGATTCAAAACGTAAATTTTCCGCCCGCACGTCTTTCAAAGGCGTGGGAGAAGCCAGGTTAAAAATAATATCTATATTTTCCATGCTAGCTATGTACCATATATAGGCCAGTTTGTCAATTTAATGGATACATTTATAGGTATGTTATCGTGCTGAATTAAAAGCGTTTTGTGGGTTTTCATGATATCATCTTATAATAATTTCCGGAGGCTTTCATGCGTTTATTGTTCCTGCTGATCGTACTTTTTATTCTGCCATTTTCCGCCCTGGCTGACGCGCCTGAGGGCGAAGGTTCCGATTGCACCTTGCAATCAGAAGCGATTAAAAGCCAAATCGATTTCAAAAGCCCCGATATTAAAACCACCCTGCCCGCCAAACGCGAGCAACAGCATCTGGAAGAAGCGGTGGTTTTAAAAAACGGTATGACATTTACATACGATGTCGGCGGATGCGCGCATTACGCGTTTAATTTCCGCTGGGATAATGTGCCCGTTGATATGGAACCGGATCAATTTGCATTGGCTAAAAAATTATTGCGGAGCGCACCATTGCGCGAAAAAGACCAAGGCAGCCCGTATATCGTGATGCTAGAGGCGCTACAAAAAGCCGTGATCCCCAACGAATTGCCATGTGGTACGGATGCGTATTGCCACCTGATCGTCAATAAAAAGCCCAACAACACGCTAAGCGTTACATTGATGTACGATTTCGCGATGTAATCAAATATAAAAAACCCCGCCGGATTGGCGGGGTTTTGTTTTGGGATGGAACCCTGTACCGAGCAAGGCTAAGCCGCCTTGGTTTTGCCGGTTTTCGGCGTGGTGCCAGTTGTGGTTGTTCCAGTCGTGGTACCGGTGGTTTTCGCGGTCCACTCCTGCATGCCGCCTTCGTAAACCGATACTTTGGTGAATCCCTTGGATTCCAAAGTTTTGGCCGCGTCGCTGGATGCGCTGCAAGTGGAACTGGCGCAATACAGGGTCACCGGCTTGTCTTTGCCGCCAATGGTTTTTTCCATGGTGGTTGCGAAATTTGGATTGTCTTTCCATGGAATATTGGTCGACCCTGGAATGCTGGCTTGCTTGAATTGCTCAGCGCTCAGCACATTGATGGTCGTGGTGCCGGGATTGGTCCGGGTTTTGGTAAATTGGTCGTAGGTTAGTTTTTGCATGATTTACTCCTTCTCCAATGGTTGTTGGAACAGCCCCGAATGGGCTCTTGGTAGTAGGATAAGTATAGGCTCATTGTAACGCGTGTATAGGGGTCCTATTCCATTGGCAAAATTGGAAAACCCGGTTTTATGACATAATTGTGAACGCGGGTTTTGTAAACGGCATGCCATTATGTGCAACAAAAAACCCCGCCAATGGCGGGATTTTTTTACTTTAATCAGGCTCCAGCTCTTGCAAATGCACTCTTAAAGGCTATAAGTTCCGGTATCGTCCTTGTAGGCGTTTGCGATTCTTGAGTCTTAAGAAGCAATATTCTATGCAATTTCTGCTCCTCCTCAGTTGGCTTTATTAAATTTCCTTGGGGTTCCGCTCTCAAGGCAGCTCCCAGCGCCCTTATGACAGCCAATTTTTCTTCTAGACTTGGCAGCGCGTCAATCCAATCCGACCATGTTTCTCTTGTTGCCCATTTTAACCGACTATTTTCTGGTGAAGCCCGCAATGCTTGCCATGCAGCTTCTATCCTCTTTTTTCTCGAATCAGGAGTGTCCTTCGAAAGTCTCTCTGCCTGTGTAATAATCTGTAATACAGATCTTTGTAGTAATAAAGGACCGCCACCAGAATTCATACGAGCAATAATAGCGTAAGATTGCGCTATATAGAGCGCCTGATCGGCCGGCAGTTCATTTAAGGTTTCAGTCCATTTATCCAACGCTTCCCGTTGCAACGTCTCGTCAACACTAGCGCTATTAGCTACCCACCAAGCGGTTTCCGCTTTCGGATAATATTCTGGCAAATGAGGATATCCGATCCTAGTATTAGTGGGACCCGGTGGTAATTTATCAATTAGACCCAGAACTCTTCTACGCTCCTCTTCTGCTAACTGGGAGAAGCTTGTTCTGCCTAACACTGCGTCTATATCCTTTGGATTCGAAAAGGTTTCTACTTGATCTAAAATTATTTGCCCTAACGTCCTGCGGAACATTTTATTCACCACACTGCGTAATACCTCGCAGGCGCATATGGCAATATTGTATGAATCGGACCCTGATTTTTCATGAAACTTATCAAAGAGAATTGCCCACACCAAAGCATATTCCCCATCTTCGTCTGCCAGTTTCTGTGCCTGGGGCAATAAGGAAGCGATATCTCCAGGCGCTTCGCCTTGCATCGCTTTCGTAGCAGCAGCAAAAAAATCAGTTATCGACATATCAGTCATATACTAACAACCTCGGTCAAAATTAGTAACTCCAGCACAATACAAAATTATATCCTTTATGTAAACAATATTCTTGTGTGGATAAGACTTTGATATCAAACAAAAAACCCCGCCACTGGCGGGGTTTTTCATCAAATGGATCAATGCTTATCCAGCATTGGCCGCGCGGCGGCGTGGTTTTTTATCCGCTTTGCCTTCGTCTTCGTTGGCGATCGCACCGGCTTCGATAACCGCAACGGTGGTCGAATCCGACGGCACCGTGGCTTTATCGCGGTCTTTCGCCACATGGCGCAGACGGTTGACATGCGCGCCGGTACCGGCCGGAATCAATCGGCCGACGATCACGTTTTCTTTCAAGCCTTGCAAGGTATCGATCTTGCCGTTGATCGCCGCATCGGTCAGAACGCGGGTCGTTTCTTGGAACGATGCCGCGGAAATGAACGAACGGGTTTGCAACGACGCCTTGGTGATACCCATCAATACTGGGCGCATTTTGGCGGTTCTGCCGCCATTTTTCATGGCGGTGATATTTTCCTGTTCGTATTCTTCGCGGTCGACTTGTTCGCCGGTCAAGAATGTCGTATCGCCTGGATCGGTGATTTCGACTTTTTGCAACATGTTGCGCACGATTACTTCGATATGCTTGTCGTTAATTTTAACGCCTTGCAAACGGTAAACCGCTTGAACTTCTTGCACCAAATAAGCCGCCAATGCTTCGACGCCCATAACCGCCAAGATATCGTGCGGAACTGGGTTGCCGTCTAACAATAGATCGCCTTTTTGTACGAAATCGCCCTCTTGAACCGCGACGTGGCGGCCTTTTGGCACGACATATTCGACTGGATCAGAACCATCGTTCGGTTGAATCAAAATGCGGCGTTTGGTTTTGGCATCTTTGCCGAAAATAACGCGGCCTTCATTTTCCGAGATGATCGAATAATCTTTTGGCTTGCGCGCTTCGAACAATTCGGCGACGCGCGGCAAACCGCCCGTAATATCGCGTGTTTTGATCGTATCGCGTGGAATGCGGGCGATCACGTCGCCGGCTTGTACCTCGCCATTATTATCGACCGACAGAACCGCATCCACCGGCAAGAAATAACGGGCTTCTGCGCCATTGGTCATGGTCAGAACTTTGCCTTTCTTGTCGCGCAGCACGATCATCGGACGCAAGGAATCGCCTTTTGGCGTTTGACGCCAGTCAACGACCACTTTGGATGAAATACCGGTCGCTTCGTCCACGACTTCGCGGATCGAAATACCTTCTTGCAAGTCGACATAATGCACGACGCCTTGCAATTCGGTGATGATCGGCAATGTATACGGATCCCACTCGGCCAATTTCTGGCCTTTTTTCACGTTCGCGCCGTCTTTGGCCAGCAATCTTGCGCCATATGGCACTTTGTGGCGGGCACGTTCGCGGCCTGCATCATCCATCAACACCAATTCGGTATTGCGGGCCATGACGATCGAAATGCCATCGCGGTTTTCAACCACGTTTTTATTGTTGATCTTCAGGCTTGCATCCACGGTTGCTTCGACGTTCGATTGTTCCGCGCCACGTTGCGCCGCACCACCGATGTGGAATGTACGCATCGTCAGCTGTGTACCAGGTTCACCGATCGACTGCGCGGCGATAACACCGACCGCTTCGCCGAGGTTGACTTTGGTACCACGGGCCAAATCGCGGCCATAACATTTGCCGCAAACGCCGTTTTTGGTTTCGCAAGTCAGAACCGAGCGAATCCGCACGGAATCGATCGCGGCTTTTTCCACCAGTTCGACTTGGGATTCTTCGATCATGTCGCCGGATTTAACGATCACTTCCTTGGTTTTCGGATGGGAAATCGTTTCCGCGGCGCAGCGGCCCAAAATACGGTCCGCCAAAGGTTCGATAACATCGCCGCCTTCGACAACCGCGCGCAGGGTCAAGCCACGTTCGGTACCGCAATCATGTTCGGTGATGATCAAATCCTGGGATACGTCGACCAAGCGGCGGGTTAGATAACCCGAGTTCGCCGTTTTCAATGCGGTATCGGCAAGACCTTTACGCGCACCGTGGGTGGAGTTGAAGTACTCAAGAACGGACAGGCCTTCCTTGAAGTTGGAGATAATCGGCGTTTCAATAATTTCGCCAGATGGCTTCGCCATCAAACCGCGCATACCGGCCAGCTGTTTAATCTGGGCTGCGGAACCGCGCGCGCCGGAATGGGCCATCATGTAAACCGCGTTCGGTTCCTGGCCTTTTGGCGTGTTGGAGATTTTCTTCATCATTTCTTCGGCGACGCGATCGGTGCAATCCGACCACAAATCGACGACTTTGTTGTATTTTTCGCGCTGGGTGATCAAACCATCCAGATATTGTTGTTCGTATTCTTTAACCTTGGTTTCCGCGTCTGCAATCAATTTCTCTTTTGCTTCTGGAATGACAAGGTCATCTTTACCGAACGACAAGCCCGCTTTGCAGGCGTGCTTGAATCCAAGGCCCATCATTTTATCGCAGAAAATGACCGAGGCTTTTTGGCCGCAATAGCGGTAAACCAGATCGATAACGTTGGAGATGTCTTTTTTGGTCAACAAGCGGTTAACCAAGCTAAACGGAATGTCCACGTTTTTCGGCAATAAAGAGCCCAGCAAAATACGGCCAGCGGTGGTTTCCACGCGCTGAATGATTTTGTTGTTGTCTTTATCGACGGTTTCAAAACGGGTCAAAATTTTGGTGTGCAGATGGATCACGCCTTGATCCAACGCATGTTCGATTTCGCCGATATTGACGAAATACTTGCCTTCGCCCGGCAAACCTTCGCGCATCAGCGTTAAATAATAGATACCCAAAACGATATCTTGGGTTGGAACGATAATCGGTTTTCCGTTGGCTGGCGACAACACGTTGTTGGTCGACATCATCAGAACGCGCGATTCCAATTGCGATTCCAAAGACAATGGAACGTGAACCGCCATTTGGTCGCCGTCAAAGTCGGCGTTAAATGCGGTACATACCAATGGGTGCAATTGAATCGCTTTGCCTTCGATCAATACAGGTTCAAACGCCTGTACGCCCAAACGGTGCAATGTCGGCGCGCGGTTCAGCAATACGGGGTGTTCGCGGATAACTTCTTCCAAGATATCCCAAACTTCGGGACGTTCTTTTTCCACCATGCGTTTTGCCGCCTTGATGGTCGAAGCCATGCCGTACAATTCCAATTTCGCGTAAATGAACGGTTTGAACAATTCCAGCGCCATTTTCTTTGGCAAGCCGCATTGATGCAATTTCAATTCTGGGCCCACGACGATAACCGAACGGCCGGAATAATCGACGCGTTTTCCAAGCAAGTTTTGACGGAAACGGCCTTGTTTGCCCTTTAACATGTCGGACAAGGATTTCAGGGGGCGTTTGTTGGCGCCTTGAATGACGCGGCCACGGCGGCCGTTGTCGAACAACGCATCCACGGATTCCTGCAACATACGTTTTTCGTTGCGCACGATAATGTCCGGGGCGCGCAATTCGATCAGGCGTTTCAAACGGTTGTTCCGGTTGATAACGCGGCGGTACAAATCGTTCAAATCGGATGTGGCGAAACGGCCGCCATCCAATGGCACCAAT
The DNA here is from genome assembly GCA_964647725.1 of uncultured Alphaproteobacteria bacterium. GTDB lineage: Bacteria > Pseudomonadota > Alphaproteobacteria > SHNJ01 > SHNJ01 > SHNJ01. Next base: position 33,914 of record CAZYJI010000007.1, on the reverse strand, counting down.
GGACGCAATTCCGGCGGAATCACCGGCACGACTTCCATAACCATCCATTCCGGTTTGGTTTGCGAAGCGATGAAGGCATCGACGGTTTTCAGGCGTTTGACCAATTTCTTGCGCTTGGCTTCGGAATTCGTGTCGCGCAATTCTTCGCGCAAAGTGGTTTGCAGTTCTTCCAAATTCAATGCGAGCAACAGCGATTTGATCGCTTCCGCGCCGATTTGCGCGGTGAAATTGTCGCCGAATTCGTCTTGCGCCTTGATATAATCTTCTTCGGACAGCAATTGATTGCGTTTCAAGCTGGTCATGCCAGGTTCGGTGACCAAATATGATTCGAAATACAAAACTTTTTCCAGTTCGCGCAAAGTCATATCGAGCAACAAGCCGATACGCGATGGAACCGATTTCATGAACCAGATATGCGCCACCGGCGCGGCCAATTCAATGTGGCCCATGCGGTCGCGGCGAACTTTGGTCAGCGTCACTTCGACGCCGCATTTTTCGCAAACGATGCCGCGATATTTCATGCGCTTATACTTGCCGCAAAGACATTCGTAATCTTTGATCGGGCCGAAAATACGCGCGCAGAATAAACCGTCGCGTTCCGGTTTAAAGGTCCGGTAGTTGATGGTTTCCGGTTTTTTGATTTCACCGTGCGACCAGGCGCGGATTTGATCCGGGGATGCGATCGATATACGCAATTGATCGAAGCTTTGCGGCCCGGTGCTTTGATTAAATAAATTCATCAACTGATTCATTTTGTATCTCCAAAAATTTTCTCCCTCCCCTTGTATGGGGAGGGAAAATAACTATTCATCCGTCTGTTGCAGATCGACATTAAGGCCCAGCGATTTGATCTCTTTGACCAAAACGTTGAACGATTCCGGAATGCCGGATTCGAAATTGTCGTCGCCGCGCACGATCGCTTCGTAAACCTTGGTACGGCCCGAAACGTCGTCCGATTTGACGGTGAGCATTTCTTGCAGCGTGTAAGCAGCGCCGTAAGCTTGCAATGCCCAGACTTCCATCTCGCCGAAACGCTGACCGCCGAACTGCGCCTTGCCACCGAGCGGTTGCTGGGTAACGAGCGAGTAAGGTCCGATCGAACGGGCGTGAATTTTATCATCGACCAAGTGGTGCAATTTTAACAAGTACATATATCCGACAGTCACCTGACGAGCGAATTTCTCGCCGGTACGGCCATCATATAAAGTGACTTGGCCCGAAGTGCTGAGACCAGCTTTGGTCAAAGCATCGGTGATGTCGTCTTCGCTGGCGCCATCGAATACCGGTGTCGCCATCGGCACGCCTTCGCGCAGATTGCCGGCCAATTCCATGACTTCGCTTTCGTTCATTTTGGCGATGTTTTTATAGGTTTCTTCGCCATAAATTTCCTTCAGCTGGCCTTTCAGATCGTTGGTATTCGACGCTTTTTGTTGGATCGCCTGGATCATATCGTTGATCTGGCGGCCGATACCGGCCGATGCCCAGCCCAAATGCGTTTCCAAAATCTGACCCACGTTCATCCGCGATGGAACGCCCAGCGGGTTTAGAACGATGTCGACCGATGTGCCGTCTTCGAGAACTGGCATATCTTCGACTGGAACGATGTTGGAAATAACACCTTTGTTCCCGTGACGGCCGGCCATTTTGTCGCCCGGCTGCAATTTGCGTTTTACGGCCACGAAAACTTTTACCATTTTCATAACGCCTGGCGGCAATTCGTCGCCGCGTTGCAATTTTTCGACTTTGTCGTCGAAACGCGCTTGCAATTGGCGTACCGATTCATCGAATTGTTTTTTCAATGCTTCGATATGATCCATTTGGCCGTCGTTGCCGATGACCATTTGACGCAACAAGTGATTTGGAATGCCCGACAAAGTAGCTTCGGTCAATTTCTCGCCTTTTTTCACTGGCGCATCTTTTGGTGCGCTGGAAACATCTTGGTCTGCCATCAACACGCGCAAACGGGCGATGAAGCTGCGTTCCAAAATCGCGCGTTCGTCGTCGCGATCTTTCGCCAATCTTGCGATCTCTTGACGTTCGATCGACAAGGCACGCTCGTCTTTGTCAACGCCGCGGCGCGAAAACACGCGCACTTCGACGATAGTTCCGGAAATGCCCGGCGGTACACGCAACGATGTATCGCGTACATCCGATGCTTTTTCACCGAAGATCGCGCGGAGCAATTTTTCTTCCGGCGTCATTGGCGATTCGCCCTTTGGCGTTACTTTACCAACCAGAATATCGCCCGCTTTTACATCGGCGCCGATATAAATGATCCCGGCTTCGTCCAAATTGCGTAAAGATTCTTCGCCCACGTTTGGAATATCGCGGGTGATTTCTTCTTGGCCCAATTTCGTATCGCGCGCCATAACTTCGAATTCTTCGATATGAATCGAAGTAAATACGTCGTCGCGCACGATGCGTTCGGAAATCAAGATGGAATCTTCGAAATTGTAACCGTTCCATGGCATGAACGCGACCAGCGCGTTGCGGCCAAGCGCCAATTCACCCAAATTGGTGGATGGACCGTCGCCGATCACATCGCCCGCCTTGATCACATCGCCTACTTTTACGATAGGACGCTGATTGATGCAGGTCGATTGGTTGGAACGTTGGAATTTCAGCAAATTGTAGATGTCGACGCCTGGGCTGTCGGCTTTGGTTTGATCGGTTACGCGGACAACGATACGGTTGCCTTCGACCTGATCGACAACGCCGGTGCGGCGTGCAACGATGGTCGCACCCGAATCGCGCGCCACGGTTTCTTCCATACCGGTACCGACCAATGGAGCTTCGGAACGCAACAAAGGCACGGCCTGACGTTGCATGTTCGATCCCATCAATGCGCGGTTAGCGTCATCGTTTTCCAAGAATGGAATCAACGCAGCAGCAACCGACACCAATTGTTTCGGGGATACGTCCATCATTTCGATGTCTTGCGGACGGGACAACATAAAGTCGCCACCCTTGCGGCAAGAAATCAAATCGGCAACGAATTCACCTTTGTCATTCAATTCGGCGTTCGCCTGCGCGACGGTGTATTTTTCTTCCTGGCTAGCAGACAGATACGCGACTTCATTGGTCACGCGGCCATTCACCACTTTGCGATACGGACTTTCGATAAAGCCATATTGATTGATGCGCGCATAAGTTGCCAACGAGTTGATCAAACCAATGTTCGGACCTTCCGGCGTTTCGATCGGGCAGATACGGCCATAATGGGTTGGGTGAACGTCGCGGACTTCGAATCCAGCGCGTTCGCGAGTCAAACCGCCCGGTCCAAGGGCCGATAAACGGCGTTTATGGGTAATTTCCGACAATGGATTGGTTTGATCCATAAATTGCGACAATTGCGAAGATCCGAAGAATTCGCGAACCGCGGCCGCGGCCGGTTTCGCGTTGATCAGATCGTTTGGCATCACCGTGTCGATTTCAACAGAGCTCATACGTTCGCGGATCGCGCGTTCCATACGCAGCAAACCGATACGATATTGGTTTTCCAGCAATTCACCAACCGAGCGAACGCGGCGGTTGCCCAAATTGTCGATATCGTCGCCCATGCCGCCCGAATGTTTCAATTCGTGCAAATTGCGCAAGATGGTCAAAATATCTTCTTTGCGCAAGACGCGAACATTATCGTCAGTTTCAAAGCCGAGGCGCGAATTCATTTTCACGCGGCCAACCGCCGATAAATCATAACGCTCCAGATCAAAGAACAAGCTTTGGAATAACGCATCTGCGGCTTCCAATGTTGGCGGTTCGCCCGGACGCATGACGCGATAGATATCCAAGAGCGCGTCTTCGCGGTTGAAGTTTTTATCGACGGTCAAGGTATTGCGCATGTACGGGCCAACGTTGACGCCGTCGATCGCCAATACTTTTACTTCTTTGATATTCAATTTTTCAAATTGCTTCAGCAAGGCGGCGGTGATTTCATCGCCAGCTTCGCATAATACTTCGCCGGTTTCGTTGTTGATCATATCGACCGCAACGAAATAACCGATGAATTCTTCTTCGGTAACCAAGCGGTCTTTCAAACCGTCAGCTTGCAATTTTTTGCCCAAACGCGGCGTCATTTTCGCGCCGGCTTCGGCCATTACTTTGCCGCCATCCGCATTCAATAAATCGAATGCCAGTTTATGGCCGTACAAGAATTCCGGTTGGAACGGAGTTTTCCACCCGCCATCCGCACGTTTGAATGTCAGCTTGCCGTAAAACGCGGCCAGCATTTCTTCTTTCGACATACCTTGCGCTTCGCTTGGCTCCAGCTTTTCGCCAACGGCGATTGCGGCGGCGCGGCGCACGGCGGTTTCATCGGAATCCAATGCCATCAATAATGTGGATGCCGGCAATTTGCGTTTGCGGTCGATGCGCACATACATAATGTCTTTGGCATCGAATTCGAAATCCAGCCACGAACCGCGATAAGGAATGACGCGGGCGTTATACAGGAACTTGCCGGAGATATGGGTTTTGCCTTTGTCGTGATCGAAGAACACGCCAGGCGATCTGTGCATTTGCGATACGATAACGCGTTCCGTGCCGTTGATGATAAATGTGCCGTTGCCGGTCATGAGTGGCATGTCGCCGAAATATACGTCTTGTTCTTTGATGTCGCGAATCGATTTCGCGCCGGTTTCGGCATCGACATCCCAAACAACCAAACGCAAGGTTACTTTTAATGGAGCGGCGAAAGTCAAACCGCGTTGACGGCATTCGTCGGTATCGTATTTCGGATCTTCGAGTTCGTATTTCACGAATTCCATTTGCGAATTTCCGGCAAAATCGGAAATCGGAAATACCGATTTGAACACGGCTTGAAGGCCAGTGTCGGTGCGCACTTCGGCGCGGGTGTAAATTTGCAAGAAATTGTCATACGAAGTTTTTTGTACTTCGATTAAGTTTGGCATCGCAGCAACTTCGGCGATACGGCCGAAGGATTTGCGAATTCGTTTGCGTTGGGCAAATGATAAAGCCAAGTTTGATGCTTTCATTGCGATCTGCTCCTGTCCTTGTAAAAAGGGTTACGCGCAATTCCCGATTGGGTTTGCGAAATTAATTGACCGAGTATTCAAAAAAATCAGAGGGATAATTTGCAGTTGAGATAAGAAAGACCTGCCATGGCGAATTTTTTTGCGTCATATTTCCCTCGTATAAAAAACAGAAATGCCAACGGGGCGGTATTACCGCTCCGGGCAAAAGAGGGAGATTTATAGCGAATTTATAAGGACTTGGCTAGTAGAATCTTTGCGGTCATACCGTAATAATATTTCAATATGATATCAAAAATACACTCGGTTATGAAATTAAATTATTACCGGATGCGTAATAGTCAGGGCCTAGCGGGTAAGGTTATAGGTTTCGGCCATTCTTCGCAAAGTAGCCACCTCTCCAGCCTCCATGCCTTTAGTGGCAAACATCCTCAATCCTGGACCTTCAGGGCCAGTTACATCCGGTTTTTTATCAAAACTAAGGATGACTTCGTTGCCATTCGGGCCGCCAACCTTAACAATGGCTTGGCCCAAATCGGCCCAGCGTACATGGGCGTGCGTACTGTGTAATTTTTGGTGCTGCGGCATGCCCCCGGTAAATTGCCGGTGAGAATTTTGCTCTGCCGCGCATCCATTGCCCTTGATGCGAATAACATCTTCGAGCGCGCCATCATTTATTTCCCGCAACAATTGCCATTCCACCATAATACGCGGTGAAGTAATTTGGGTAATGCGATCCGCTTGACCGGTAAATAACACTGGGCTTTGCGGTTCTGTATCGAACAATGCAAATAAAAGCCGTTTTTGATCCCAGTGCGCCAATAACGGCGATTCCAAATGTTCAAAAGACTGCTCTGGTTTTGGGCAATGGCTCTGCACTATATTCTGCACTTCGCCCCATCGCGTATCTTGAACGCTCGCGTCTCTTAATTTAAACGCTGACAAAACGGGAACGCCGGCGTCGTTGTGAAACACAACTTTGATATTGCCTTCTTCCGATTTGGTAACTGTGGCCGTGTGCAATTGGTGCCAGTTGACGTGCATATGCATAGTACCTTGCAAAGCATGATCGCCCATGTTTCCAGGCGGCGGCGGAATATTAACGCCAGTATCTTGGAGCAAGCGTAAAATATGTTCCGGCTTGCCATTCCATTCCTGGACAATACCCCAGCAGCCGCGCGCCACCACCGAAGATCCGGTTGCATCGGAAATAATGACATCGGACCGCACGTCCCCATTGGCCATATTCAGGAACGCATCGACTAGCGCGATTTGCGCACCGGTTGCGATATTTCTGTTTTCTGCTTCTTGTTCCGCCATTACCCTACTGCTTTGCACTAATTGTCTCTTATAAAGAAAAATTAATAATAACAAAAAACAACGGAAAAGCAAGGGGTTGATGTATAACATTCTTATTATTAAACAATCACTTGCATATTGTATCGAAAAAAGATATAAATATTAAATCAGTAGTTTAAACATGGGGTTGATAGATATGACAGTTTTATTAGGTAGTTTAAAACCGGATCAAATTTCGCAAGCCATTTGGAACGAAGGGAAAAGTCATGGTCCTTCTCCTGAGGCCAAACCAACAGATTCCTATGTAAGAACCACCTTGCCTGCAAAATCACCTGGCGAAACCCTAACCACTGCCTTATGGACAGAATTGGTCACAAAACCACAAGCAGAACAAGCCACTATTTTGGCCGGACATAATGTTGTTACCGCTTTTGCACGCACCAGCAGATTAGAAGATATGGTTATTTTGATCGCAGCAATGCCCCCAGAATTACGCGCACAAATTTTATTGGATTCGAATAACCACGCCGCCTTCGGTTTACGCAATCGCGGCAAAGATGCCGAGGTCGATGCGATGATGGCTGATTTACAAAAACCTGCTCGTCCAGCGGTGAGCACTGAAACGGTTCTCACTCTTGTGGGCGGCAGTACGGGCAATCCCGGTAAATAATTACCCGCCGAACTGTGCCCATAATAATTTCGCGCTAAGCGCCAGCGATACGATCACCAAAACCGGTTTGATCAATTTGGCGCCGTGGCGCATCGCCAAATGCGCGCCGCAATATCCGCCGATAATTTGCCCCGGAATCATCACCGCCGCTGCCAGCCACACCACATTCCCACCGATCAAAAACATCAATAACGAAGCCGCATTGCTGGTTAGATTTAATAATTTGGTATTGGCGGTGGCGCGCTGTAAATTCATTCCTAAAAACGCCAGCAATGTGGCGGTGAAAAACGATCCCGCGCCGGGGCCGAAAAATCCGTCATAAAATCCGATCACGGGCGCGAACGTGCAGGCAAATGCCATCATGCCGATGCGCGCGTGGCTGTCTTGGTCCGATAAACGTGGCGATAATAAAAAATACAACGCCATCGCCATCAATAAAAACGGCACTAATGGTTTTAAAAAATCCGAATCCAACTGTTGCACGGCAATCGTGCCCAGCGCCGATCCGATAAATGTGCCGATCACCGCCGGGCGAATGATTTTCCAATCGATCAGACCCTGACGCGCATACCGCCAAGTAGCAACCGACGTGCCACAAATCGCCTGCATTTTATTGGTGCCCAGCACCATATGCGGCGGAATTCCGGTGGTCATCAATACCGGAATCGTAAGCAGCCCGCCCCCACCCGCCATTGCATCGATGGTCGATGCGATAAACGCCGTCGCGGCGAGAAGTATTAAAATATCGGGGGTGAGTTCGAACATGCCGAACTATAGCGGTCAATTATGGAAAAACAAGATCTAGGATAAACGCCCCAATTATCTGCGTCGTTTTTTAAATTGTGTAACTTTTCTAGTTTCTATTGGCGGATCTAATATTTCCGCAAAATGCGCCAACATTCCCGCCCCTAATTCTGTTAATTTTCTTAAATTTCCTGTATCAGGCAGGCTTTTTAATAACAATTTTAATCGCGGGTTACGATTCGGATAGCTGAGAATACGATCCTTATTTGCACATGTTCTGATCAAAGGAACTTGATCCGACAAACTATTGGCAAAAGCGCAAGCGCGTTCCGCCATCCAATATGCCTGCAAAAGGCGGCGATCATATTCAGCATTCGCTTGCTCGTCTTCTTGTTTTGGCAATCCAGGAACCAGATCAAATGCATCTAACGTTTGCATCACCGCTTGTCTGGCATATACCGCCAGTATTTTTGGCTGGGCGTTGAATGCAGCAATGAAAGCACGGTGACATTGATCTCCCCATTCTTGGATTTGTACAGAATGGGCGCGAGCGGTATCGCGCGATAAATCCTGCGGTTGCGTTAGCACTGCAGAGGCTTTTCCGCCATCCATTCCTTTTTCTAGTTTGCCGACAAATTCTGTATTTTCCCGCATAAGTTTCAAATGCGGCACTCCATGGTCCCATACAATTGGTGGAATTGCGTCTAGCAATGCTTTTAACCCGCCTTGACGAAGTGTTTCCGGCTCTACGGCTGGTAGTTCTAATTCTATTGGCGTCATAGATCGTCTCTTTTCTATTTCTAGCAGTTATGCCCTTATCACAATCTAAACTATATTATTGTGAATCTTGCGTTACGATAACGTTGCATTCCAATAAAAAACAGGCACCCGTGCCTGTTTAAAACAACAAGGATACTATGCCCGTGAGGCCATGTGACCTATATAACCTAGGTTCGCGGCGCGCACATAGCAGCCCACCGCATTCCAAAATCTTTGTCTGCGAGTAGGTCCGGTTGCCGCCACATGAAACTGCACGCGGGTTTTTTGATCGTAACTATAAAACCCGCCCGCCGCGACTTGATCATGGAGAACCCGTGCATTGGTTCTTGGTTTTGCAAATGGCAAAATGGCATCACAAAATTTTCTGCGCCCTGGCTCGCCAAAACGGATTAAACAAACGCCCAGACGTTCTAAATTTTTAGCCTGAAAAGGCTGAATGCCAATCATCGTACATTTATAAGCGCCTACAGAAAAATAAGGATGGTCAATCCCATCTATATCATAAGAGGTGGGATGCAGTTTTGGATCTGCAAAAATATCCGCCAATCGAAAAGCCAAATCACACGGTATATCATGATCAAATCCAACACCGAATAAACGATGGCCTATTTCCAACACCCGGCGCGCTTGGATAATTGTTTGCACT
>CAZYJI010000007.1:23804-24767 GCA_964647725.1 uncultured Alphaproteobacteria bacterium | reverse complement strand
AAAGGGCTTTGAAAGCCTATGGATTCATCTGTTTGTTCGAAAAGTGCATCTAATACCCTATGCGCAGTCTGAGCGGCGACCAACATAACATCGCGCAACGTTTCAGTAGAAGCCCCGGCGCGCGACGCAGATTGTGCTAAGCTAACTAATCCTGCAATATCGCCTTTGTTTCGGCATAGATCGATCTGAGATGATAAACCACCCAAAATCCGATTATCTACATTGGCTCGCACTCGTTTCATCACGCACCTTTAAATTTTATTTTTTAATATAATCGCGAGTAACCCATTAAAAAACGATAGCAAAATAAATCGGTTTCAATCTCTGGGACTTGAACCAAAGCAGCTCGCAATTGCCTTGCAACTTGTCTTGGTTTCTGGCCCGGAACGCGTAACACACCCAATCCTTTTTTCGCGGATACTAAAGAATCCCTCAATTCTACCAATGTCATTCGCGCGGTGACCGGTGATTTACATTTGCCGTTCGCCAATTCGGTAAAAGCAGATTTCGCGCCAGCTATGCTGGAGGTTTGAACAGCAACAGCAATTTTTCTATCGGCCTTACGCTTATTACCTTCCGTTAAATCTGCACGGGTTTTACCGGCTTCGGCCAGATGACGATCCATCACCCCAATCGCCCAGTTCACAGACGCGGTGGTTTTATATTCGCCTCCAACAACGCGGCCAAATTCGGCGCGCGCATGAGATTCGGCATTTCCTTGTTTGGTATATGGCAATGTAGTAGTTGTCATCTTATTCTCCTGTTTTTTTATTCGTATCTTTAAAGATGATAAAAATCAATCATTATTAAATTGCTCAATTAAACCAATAAAAAAGCAGGGCTTTTGGCCCTGCTTTTCGTGAAATATCAAATAATTGGAAATTACTTGAGTTCGACTTTGGCGCCTGCTGCTTCCAAAGCTTTTTTCGCTTTTTCCGCATCTTCTTTGCCAACGCCTTCTTT
>CAZYJI010000007.1:0-23794 GCA_964647725.1 uncultured Alphaproteobacteria bacterium | reverse complement strand
CATTGCATCTGCATCAGCTTTGCTGACACCTTCTTTGACGGCCTTAGGAGCGCCTTCAACGAGGTCTTTAGCTTCTTTCAAGCCAAGGCCGGTGATCGCGCGAACTTCTTTGATCACTTCAATTTTCTTGTCGCCGGAAGCGGCCAAGAAAATGGTGAATTCGGTTTTCTCAGCAGCCGGAGCAGCACCAGCAGCAGCGCCGCCAGCAGCAGCAACAGCAACCGGAGCAGCAGCCGAAACGCCCCATTTTTCTTCGAGCATTTTCGACAATTCAGCAGCTTCCAAAACGGTCAGTTTGGACAATTCGTCTACGATTTTATTCAAGTCAGTCATTTATTTTCTCCTAAGTTAAAATCGGTTTAAGAACCGGATTTGTTTCCATACGCAGCAAATACCCGCGCCAATTGACCGGCTGGTGCTTGAACCACGCAAGCGATTTTAGTCGCTGGGGCTTGCAACAATCCGACCAACTTGCCACGCAATTCATTAATGCCTGGCAATTTCGACAACGCGACAACAGCGTCTTTCGACAGTTGTTTTTCGCCCATCGCGCCGCCCACGATTTGCAGCTTGTCATTATCATTGCCGAATTCGGCAACAACTTTGGCAGCAGCAATGGGATCGGCGGAATAAGCAAGCGCCGTCGGACCTTTCATCAATTCAATCAAAGGTTCGTACGGGGTGCCTTTGAAAGCGAGTTTGGCGAGGCGATTTTTCACCACGCGCAGATTCACTTTGTTCGACACGGATTTGCGACGCAAAGAAGCGGTTTCCGATGCGCTCAAGCCAGACATATGGACAACTACCATCAAGGCAGCGTCTTTTGCATCGGCTTGGACGTCTTGAACCAATTGTGCTTTTTGGTCTCTATTCACGGCAATTACTCCGTTCATTGTTAAAACAAGGCTCATCATGGCGATAGGCCATAACAAACCACCTTAACTGTCCAGGAGAAAAGCGAGAGCGGAATCCAAGGGATTCCAAAATTCTTCTTTCCTGTCTATTGCGGGCGAATTTTAACCCTACTACGCTAAAAGCTTCGAAGGGGCCTGCAGTCTGGGACAGTGCTCCTCCCCCAGTTACGGGGGAGGAATTTCGATTTACGCCGCGAGCGACGCTAGATCTACTTTCACGCCAGGTCCCATCGTGGAACTGACGGTCATTTTCGTAACGAACGCGCCTTTGCTGGCTCCGCTCGGTTTTGCTTTGTTGATCGCATCCATGAACGCTTTGATATTGTCCACGATTTGCGCTTCGGTGAAATTGGCTTTGGCAACGCCAGCATGAACGATCCCGGCTTTTTCAGCGCGGAATTCAACTTGGCCGGATTTTGCGGCAGCAACGGCGCCAGCGACATCCATGGTCACGGTGCCCAATTTCGGATTTGGCATCAGGCCTTTTGGACCCAATACTTTACCCAATTTACCGACAACACCCATCATATCCGGGGTTGCGATACAGCGATCAAAATTCATTTCGCCTTTGGTGATCAATTCGGCCAAATCATCCGCGCCAACAAATTCGGCGCCGGCTTTTTTGGCTTCTTCGGCTTTTGCGCCTTTGGCGAACACGGCAACGCGGAACGATTTACCGGTGCCATGCGGCAATGAAATCATGCCACGCAAAGTTTGATCCGATTGCGCGGTGTCCAAATTGCAATTCAAAGAAACTTCGATGGTTTCAACGAATTTAGCCTTCGCGGCGGCTTTGACCAGCTTTACAGCTTCGGTCAAGGCATAGCGTTGTTCGCGATTGATGCCTTCGTATACTTTGCGCAAACGTTTGCCGTAACCGCGCAGTTCCAAAGGAATATCTTGTTTTTTGGTTGTTTGTTTTTTGTCAGCCATCTTAGCCCTCCACCACTTCGATGCCCATGGAACGGGCCGAACCGGAAATCATGTTCATAGCGCCTTCGACATCGTTGGCGTTAAGATCCGGCATTTTTGCTTCCGCGATTTTTTTGATTTGCGATTTTTTGATTTTTCCAACGAAACCGCGGCCTGGGGTTTTCGAACCCGATTGCAAACCCGCTTCTTTCAATACATAGAAAGATACTGGCGGCAATTTGGTGATGAACGTGAACGAACGATCCGAATAAACGGTGATGATCACGGGAACTGGGGTACCCGGTTCCATTTTTTGTGTCGCAGCGTTAAATGCTTTGCAGAACTCCATAATGTTCACGCCCTTTTGACCGAGCGCCGGACCCACCGGAGGAGATGGGTTCGCTTTACCTGCAGCAATCTGCAGCTTGATGTAACCATCAATCTTTTTTGCCATTGTTAGCTCCTAAAATTTAATGTTCAGCGGTACATACGAGGATGGCACTCCCCTCCCGCAATCGAATGGTGTTTATAGGGCTTTTTGCTTAGACCTGCAAGGATAATTGGCACTTACAGGGCAAGGAATAAGATATTGAAATGAAATGATTTTTTATACGCGTGTATAGACGCGTCGCCTTTGCGCTATTTTCTGGCGAATCAAAGCGCCCCCTCTTTGGCGCAAATCAGATTGGTAAATGCGCTCTAACCGGTCCATGAAACCATTATATATTTCGGGTTTTGTCTGTGTTTGGAATAAATTTCCGCTGTCTCGTGTCGCTGGATATTCTGATTCGATCATTTCCCGCGCCATGGTTGAAATTTCGAAAAGCGCGCGCATTGGCGGGGTTTCGATTTCATTGGTGCCGTGAATTAAAATTTCGTCTCGTTCTTGCTGTGCCTGTAAATCCCACAGGCCCAGGGCCAATAACCGGGCAGCGGCAAAACTATGCCTAGTCAAATAATGAAAAGTTTCTTGAAGAAAGGGCGGGTAGTTGCCGGATTTTAAACCGGCTTTTATTTCCCCGAACAACTCGTCTAAACGTGATAGAATCTCGCTTTCCTGCAAATCATATCCGTCCATTCGCCGCACTTTTTGCATGGCGGTGGTTAATTGAGGGGAATAATGTTTTCTCTCAGCTACCATTATTGTTGCGTATAAAAATATGGGACGAATAACAAAGGCTTTTAAACCCCTATGATTACAGATATAAGAAAATCTGATTAAAGTTTGATGAAATAAACTTTGTGGAAAAATCACATGTGTTGGTCTGGCGAAGCGTCTACGGTATTGGCGGCGGTGGGTTTGGGCACGACCGCTTGGGCGGCTTATAAAAAAGAGCCGACGGTTTTGTGGCTTTGCCTGGGTTATTTTTCATTGATGGAAGCATTGCAAGCCTATACCTATTCAGTAATCGACCAATGCGGCGATCCGGGCAATCAGGTGGCGACGTTACTTGGGTATATTCATATCGCCTTCCAGCCGTTTTTCATTAACGCCATTTCGCTGTATTTTATTCCGCATGTCGCGGCGCGCAAAATCGCGCCCGCCGCTTATATATTATGTTTTTTCTCCGCCGTCGTCATGATGCTGCATTTATATCCGCTGCAAGGATTGTCGTTATGCGAAATCGGGCGGCCATTATGCGGCGATGAATTATGTTCGGTGCGCGGCAATTGGCATATCGGTTGGAAATTACCATTGAACCATTGGTACGATGCGTGGATGATCGATCTGGATCCCATTATCCGCAGTCTTTATATACCTTATATATTTGTCGGGTTTGTTTTACCGATATTGTATGGGTCGTGGCGGATTACGTTGTATCACATGCTGCTCGGCCCGGGTCTTGCGGCATTATTGACCGACAATCACAATGAATGGCCGGCCGTGTGGTGTTTGCTGTCGATCGGTATTTTATTGATCGTGGTCAAAACCCCGATCCGCCAATGGTTGTTCGTACGTCATCCATGGTGGGAAAGATTTATATCAATCGGTGCCTAAGCGGCGCGCGCTAAATTTCTACTGCGCACCGCGGCAAAAAATGTAAATGGCGCCGGATCAGCAAGAGAAGCTTTTTGCTGTGTCGGCTGTGCTTCTGGAAAAGTTGGGGTTTCTTGTTTTTGTTCTGCAGGAGTTCCAGACAAAGAATGTTCCATATCCACATAAGCGGTCATTAATTTTAATAACGCGAAACCTTCTTGATTCTGCCGCAACAATTCCAGAACATCTTTATTTTTAACGGCTATATCCAAGATCTTCTTTCTGGCGCGATCATGACTTGGCTGCCGGGGACTTGCATGGCCTTGCTTCACCATATCGATATAAATCTGAGTGGCTTGCAATGGCTGTCTGTCCGCGATCACAGCGGCATATTCCAAAAGCATAATTGGCTGGGTTGCGATTACGAAATTACGGAATGTTTCGTGACTCGCGCCGCCTGTAAAATTTTGTTCGATCCCAGGCACATTCAAGATTTGTTGAAATAAATTTTGGTCCTTCTGCCATTCTTTAGGATCAAGCCAAACTTGATCATTAACACGCTTGGTCAAATAATCCGCAACTACTTGTCCATAAGCATCGTAGAATTTTTTGTGCGGGGCTAAGGCATATGCTTTAGCCAAAGACAAAAGCGCCTGATCATCTTGACCCTGCTGGTGATATTGGGTGAATTGGTTGACCAATTGTTTCATTTGTACCAAACGCTGCACCACAGGAACGAATGGGATAATAATGCTGGCAAGGCTTAACACAGCCAACGCCGATACTGTTAGAAGTTGCCAAGTACTTCTTCGCTTTTCTTCACCAAAGGTTGAATTATTGCCTTTTGCAAATGCTTCGGCGCTAAAGGGATTTGGTTCAAATTCCTGTTGTTTGCTCATACCATCCATATTCTTTTTGGTGTAGCAATATATCAAAAAGGATACAAAATATCAATCGGATAAATCATAAAAAAAGCCGCTGAAAACAGCGGCTTTTTAATTACTCCCAATGGGATTAGCCGGCGTTTTTTTCCACCTGGGCGTAATCCAAATCGACTGGGGTCGGGCGGCCAAAGATCGAAACCGATACTTTGACGCGGGATTTGTTTTCATCGACTTCTTCGACCGTACCGGCGAATGATGCAAACGGACCATCGATGACGCGAACATTTTCGCCGACTTCAAACGATACGGTTGGACGTGGACGTTCAACGCCCTCTTTCACCTGGCGAATAATACGATCGGCTTCGGCATCGGAAATTGGAATTGGTTTGCCTTTGCCCGAACCGCCCACGAATCCGGTTACCTTTGGAATCGTCGACATGGCGTGCCAGACGTTATCGTCCATTTCCGCCTTGACCAGGATATAGCCTGGGAAAAATTTGCGTTCGGTTTGCACCTTCGCGCCGCGGCGCATTTCCACGACTTCTTCCATCGGAACCATCACATCATGCACTTTGGTGCCGATTTTTTTGTGGCTGGTCAGATCGCGGATCGCCTGCGCGACTTTGTTTTCAAAGCCGGAATATACATGCAACACATACCAGCGCGGCGGTTTTGCGGCCGGCGCGGTTGCTTGCGGAGTTGGATTTTCGGTTGTTTGTGCGGTCGAAGTTTCGTTCATGCCATCACCCAATTTCTACCAGCCCATGATATGGCGCACGGCATAAGCGATAATGCCGTCAGCGGCCAAAAAGAATAACGCCGCAATAATCACGAATACAAACACCATCGCGGTTGTGATCATGGTTTCTTTGCGTGTCGGCCATGTGATTTTGCCGATTTCAATTTTGACTTCGCGAAAAAATTTCGCCGGAGAAGTAGTCATAATGCCTGCCATCTAAAAAGTTGTTTTTACGACATAAAGTTTGCGGCGGGAATTACCCCGCCGCGTTCCGATATATATCCCAGGTTCTATGGATTTAGTCAATACCTAGTTATCTTGATAAAACAAGGGATTAAAAGCCTTTTTAAAGGTTTTTATCGGGGTCGACCGCCAAGACCACCAGCCAATGCCATCAGCTTGGCCGCTGGACCAAAGCCGGTACCGCTTGGAAGCGGAGAAGTTGGCAATGCGTTTTCCACCACCAAATTTCCGTCAGAATCTTGCTGTATCACCGTAAAACCAAAAGATGACGACGGGCTGTTAGCGAATGGATCAATATCCCCGCCACTACACAAGTCTTGTTCCATAGCCAGAGGCGCACCAAAAGATTGTTGCATAGCACCCGCAAATAGCAGCTGCGTAACATCCCACGATGTTTCAGGTAAAGCCGCACCATCTCTTAAAACAACAACTATGTCATCAGGGCGGGACGCATGTCTTGGGGCACGTCCTGAAGATTGGGCAGGAATTTTGTTTCGAAGTTTTTGCTGATTATATCCGTCAGCTGGTTTATAGGAGCAGCCACTGCCGTTAATTTTATCTCTTCCCATAATTTTTTCCTTTTTATTTTGTTTGTGCCCATGAGGCGCGCGGTTTTACCGCGCTTTATTCCCAATCTTTTATCTCGCGCCAGCCCTCTTTCGCCAAGGCTTCGGAGGGCATAAGATTTTCTAAAAATTCGCTGCGCGAATTAAGAAAATCTAATGGCAGGAGCAGAGGGGGATTTTAATTTTTTAACGCCCGACGGGCGCGCCGCTTTGCGGCGTGTTCGATCCCCAACTACTTCCTACTTGCCAATATTGATTCCTATAATAGGAATCAATATTGGCAGGAGCAGAGGGGATCGAACCCCCAGCCTTCGGTTTTGGAGACCGACGCTCTACCAGTTGAGCTATGCTCCTTTAGGGAAGATGGATTTTAGGGAAAGGCGCGGCAAAGATCAACTGCTTTGTCCGGGGTTTTTCCGGCGATATTGGGTTAAAATCTTCTGTAAATCCTCAGGCTGGAACGGTTTGGTAATGTAATCGTCCATTCCGGCTTTCAGGCAACGGTCGCGGTCTTCGCGAAACGCGTGTGCGGTAACGCCAATAATCGGCGTGCGCGGTTTTTTAGTTTCGGATTCTTTTTCGCGAATCCGCCGTGTGGCGGTTACCCCGTCCATCACCGGCATTTGAATATCCATCAATATGGCATCAAAATCCGCCGTATCCAAAATTTCCAAGGCTACTTTGCCATTTTCAGCCACGACATAATCATGTCCATAAACCGCCAGGGTTTCAGTTACCAGAATCCGGTTGGCGGGATTGTCTTCGACCACCAAAATACGGCGGCCCGATTTTTTCTTCGGCAAAGTATTTGCATGATGAGAAGCATGTCTGCCTTCGGCGGAATCTTTAGCCACTGGCAATGTTACCGCGATGCTGAATACCGATCCCTTGCCCGGAATGCTGGTTGCGGAAATTTCGCCGCCCATCAGATTGATCAATGATTTCGATATGAACAGGCCAAGCCCGGTGCCACCGAATTTGCGCGTGGTGCTAGTATCGGCCTGGGTAAATTTGGTGAACAGAATTTCCAATTTATCCGCCGAAATGCCAATGCCAGTATCGGTGACATCGATATGTATATCCACCGTATTGCGGCGTTTTTTGCAATCGACCCGCACCAACACGCTTCCTTTTTCGGTAAATTTAACAGCATTGCTGACGATATTGAGCAATACTTGGCGTAATCGTACCGGATCGCCAAGCGCCTCGGCTTGATCCTTGCAATTCTGTTGCAGTTCCAGGGTAATATTTTTTGCGGCCGCCTGTTCGGCAAACATTCCGGCAACGTCCCGCATCAATTCGTCCAAATTGAAAGGAATTTTTTCCAGCTGGATATTATTGCTTTCGATTTTCGAAATATCGAGCAGATCGTCGATCAGCATCATCAATTGCTGCGCGCTAAGATCGAGGGTTCTTAGAACGGTGGCTTTTTTCTCTTCGCTGACAACACCCTGTTGCAATAACGTGGTCAAACCCACGATCGAATTCATTGGCGTTCTGATTTCGTGGCTCATATTCGCAAGAAATTCGGTTTTGGCGTTGCTGGCGGATTCGGCCCGTTCTTTGGCGCTTTGCAATTCCATGGTGCGCTCCGCCACTTGTTGTTCCAATTCTTCCTTGCGGCGCATTACTTCGTCCAAACTGGGCAACGCCATCGCCAACGGCAACAAACGCCATAACAGCACCGCGGTTACAACCGACATCACGCCGGTCATCAATTTTACAATGCCTTCCAGGCGGTACATAGGATGCCAAATGGCGGCGATGCTGAATAAATGGGTTGTGCCGCACAATACAATGAAGGCGGCAAAACATAAAAACATCCAGTTAAAGGCAAGATCTTTGCGTTGGCGCACCAAATATATCAACGCCACCGGAATGGAAAAATACGCCGCTGAAATCAAGAAATCGGAAATGACATGCAATCCGATCAAATCCGCTTCATGGAACATGCATTGCTGGCGCGGCACATAAATTTTGAACAGATTTTCGAAAAACCCGCCTTGTTCAGCCGTGGGAAGATGTACGTGATCCATACTTACTTTATATAAAGATGTGCAACCCCGATTAGGACAAATGAATCCTACACAACCAAACAAGCGAAAGATACATCTTCTTGCATGCTCCACTAACTGCCCAAAAGCTTTAGTGGAAATTTATAAATGCTTACGGTTTCTTTATGATTTTTTTACGCGGTCTTGGTTTTGGCCGGTCGGATAACAACACCCCGCCCCGGCCATAATTGTGGTCATCCACATCGTGCCAGAATATTTGCACGACATCGGCCGGCGTACCGCAATGCTTTACAAAATTTTCGGTAATCGCCCGCACCGTGCGGCGTTTCATTTCGACAGTCTTATTATTTTTGGCGTAAATATGAATAATTGGCATTATAAACCTCAGTTAAAGTATCTGTCGCCTTTGGATTTATTATCGTCATCGACATCGCGTTTTACCGCCATAATCAATCCCAACAATACGACCAACAATAAATCTGTGAATAATAATTTAAAGAACATCGCTTCGTCGATCAGGTCGGTCCACATATAAACCAATACCACCACGCCCAGCGCGATCAACAATCCGATAATGACATTGCCCAATGGCGAGTTTGTAATTTTTTTCATGGTCTTTCCTTTTCCAGTACCACCAAAAACGCTTCGCGTTTGAAAAACAACATGGTGCGGCGTTCTTCGCGTTCCAAACTGATCACGCGCCAGCCGTCTTCGGCATGGTAATTTAAAAATTCCGAAAACCGTTCCGGATCGACCTTGGACGCACCCAATAAAATCGAACCGAAAATGCCTTCGCGGTAAATAATGACTTTATATTGTTTCATAAGGCGGATGTTAGCCGAGGGCAGGTTCAATTTCATGCGAAATTGCATGGTAAAAGTGAACATTGACAGAGACTGTTGGTTTCTTTAAAAGAAATTATAATGAAAAGTTTATCGAGGGTAGGATATACAGCGCGCTTTGTCGCAGAAACCATGAACGAACCGGCATTTGCCTGGGGTTCGGGCAATGTGGCCAATGCCATTATCGCCGGCGGCGCCGGATGGGTAGTGGCCCCCATTATATTTATAGGGTCCACCACCAATGCCGCCATGATGGTTTGGCGGCGGCATCATAACAACGAACCATTTCATTCCGACTACCGGATCGTTCAAACCACGGTCAATTTTTTCTCGCGCCCATCCGCCTATTTTTATGTTACCGCTACTTGCAGCATCGTCGCCGTGTTTGGCAACCTTTCCGATGGCTTGCGGCAAATGCAAGTGATCGACCCGGAATTAATTCCCCGTTGGTTGCAAGGTCCTCAACGCAGCGCGGTAGCCAGTTTCATGTTATGCGGGTGGCCAGCATTACAAGCGGTCGGCAATTACCGATATGGTTGGATGTCGAATCATCCGGCGCCAAAAAATGAAAACCCGGAACCGATTACTCCGGCCACGATGGCTAAAGGTATCTTCACCAAACCACCAGTTTATTGGTCCAGCGGATCGGTAATCAACGGATTGATTTCAGGTGGATTGGCAATTGCGGTTGCGCCAGTGATGATGACCATCGCCGTTCTGCACAGCGCATCGAAAGTATTGGCCGATCACCAACGACCATCAGCGCCAGAAAACCTATCGTTAAGCACTAGAGTCGTGCAAAAATTGGGGAACGAGTCGACTTATTTCTTTGCCGCCAGCGCCAGCTTTGTCGTATTTTTCGCAGGCAATATGATCAACATGCTGAAACAAGCTGGCGCATTAGATTTAAGCGGCATCCCAGAATGGTTGCAAGGTCCGCAGCGCGGCATTACCGCCTGCGCCCTTTTATGCACTTGGGCCGCATTGCAAGCCAAAGGAAATTGCCATCATGCATTACGCATGCTTTGGAAAGAACGCGCCGCGAAATAGTATTTAAAAATCTGAAAAGAAAATATGGCTTGCCGAGCCGTAGCCGACGATCATACAGCCCGCCTACGTTCCTTTGGAACTTCGGCGCGGCAGCCTTCGACTTATGTTAATTATGATGGGCGAAGGCTGGAGCGGGTGAAGGGAATCGAACCCTCATGGCCAGCTTGGAAGGCTGGAGCTTTACCACTAAGCTACACCCGCATAATACATTGATCAGCCCATGGTTTAACCCGTTATCGGGCCAAAAACAATATATTTTGCAAAGGGCGGTATTTTGCTGGATTTAAATGGCGCGTCCCGACTTGGCGCGGCTGGCGTTAACCGAAAGCCAGCTCATCAGGAACGCAAAACTAACCGTGCCAGGCACAAGGATTTCAAGTGGACGATTGACAAAGGTGGTCTGCCACCCCATTGCATTGGGACTTTCAAATACGGGAATATTTTGATCGCCAATAGCGGTGACAAATTCGGTCTTGGACATCATTTCCGGCACGCGGTCTAAACGGTTTAAAAATGCGCCGCGATTGGAAACTTCGGAGTTCCAAAATTGGTAATGCGATAAATTCTGTTCGCGGACCGGGTCGATCCAGGCATCGAAATATAATTGACCGTCGTACATTCTTGGATTGTGCAGAACATAAACATTGTTGATCGACAATAACTGGCCGGAACTTTGCGCGGCGGTTTCTTGGCGTCGCGACGCTAATTCTTGTTTGCGGCTATCGAGATCGCGCCGCATGATTTCCCGGGCTTCGTCTCTATCGTCTATCATGCGAAGTCCGGTAATGCTGACGCGCGAAACGCCTCCTTCTTTGACGACATTCACCGCCACCATGTTGGCATCACCGACCAATAAGCCGGGAAGCATAGATTTACCCAACGGAGTAATGGGAGTCCCGCCGCGATCAACATATTTGACTGGCAAAATAAAATCGCGACCGCCACGCATATCATTCGCGTCCATCCGCACCGCCGGCAAATACCCTTCCATTCTTATAAATCCGGAAGTGGGCGCGGATGCAGACGTGCTTGAAAAATTTTGGGCCGGTGGAAAGAAATATTGATTGCCAAAGAAATGCGCCCCACCCCAAGCACAGGCTGTAATGCCCAAACCCGATGCCATCCAAGTCAAATTTCTTTTACTTATCGTCATGACTAGATTTTATCAAAAAGCAATAAAATTACAACAGGATTTTTTAGTCTCGCGCATTAACCTTTTCTCACGGTCTTTGACGAAATAATGTTTTACATGATATCGAAACAATGCTAAAAACCCAAGACTTCAATTATTTTATCTTCAGGGGAGAGTACCATGATTTCAGTATCTAGATTTGGATTTTTAGTAATTTTGTTGGCCGCTTTATTATGGATGAGCGTGGGCAACAATGCTCAGGCGCAAGAATCCGGCAATTCTTCGTATAATTATAACGGTATTAATTACAACTCGGGCTCCGCTGGAGAAGATATGGAACCCCTAGCCATCCCCCGTAGCCCACGCCAACACGGCCCGTATCAACATGATAATTGCAGGGCCACTATGTCCTGCGGCAGCATTGGCACCACAATATCCGGAACAACCTGCACTTCTTGTATTACCTGTAGCTGCACTATCGAAACTCGTGCCTTGGACGGCCGATGGAGTGCGACAACCGGCAGCCCCTTTAGCAATCAGGTTTGCTCCAGCGCAACTATGCCTTCGAACCCTACGCCTGCGCAGCGCCGTATTTGCCGCAACGCTGCGATATCTGGTGTTGATGCTTTGATTGCCGGCGAATGGGCTGCATGCCAGGCTAGATGCAACTAATTCGAATATTCTTCTTATTAAAAGCCTGCTTTCGCAGGCTTTTTTTATGGGTTTATCGATACGCCGCTAAGGCCGTATGTTGTTATTGCTAAATTAATGTCTATTGGCTATAAGCACTGTCTTGCCAAAGTGTGGAGAGATGGCGGAGCGGTCAATCGCACCTGCCATAGCGAAGGCGAAAGCCGAAGCGTTCTTCTAATGAACAGTCGGGGACGATTGACACCCCGATGGCAGTGTGGAGAGATGGCGGAGCGGTCAATCGCACCTGACTGTAAATCAGGCGCCTTCGGGCTACGTAGGTTCAAATCCTGCTCTCTCCACCATTTATTTAACAACCCGCCCCGCTTGGCGGGTTTTTCTTTGTGCAAAAGCCCAATGTTCGCGCGGTTTTGCGAAAGCCTCGCGTACCTTTAGAACGCAAATTCAGCCGAAATTCTCTCTCAAATCTGACATTCTCTCACAGCCTCTGGCCACTAACTGCGTATTTAGTGGTCATGGCAAAGCCTTGATTTAGCAGGACTTCCGAAAAACACGGTTTGCAAAGATAAAATGATGCACGCGAACAATGTTTCGAACTTTTTTTATTTCGTCGTCGTCGTTTTGAATGCCGACGGCAAACCAGAGGAGAAGAACAAATTTGAAGGAGGTTCTTCTCAATGGATTACACAGTACGCAATCCAAATGACATGACAGGCGCAGAGCGTTATGCCGAGATCATCACGATCCTGGCGGGTGCGATTGTCCGCCGCAAGATTTATCAGCATAATCAATTAAATAGCTCGGAAAATGAGAGAAGTTTGACTGGACTTCCCTCTGCTTCGAAGCATTCATGTCCCAGCCGCAAACCCACGCAAGTGAGAGCGGAGAAAGGGGCAAAACAATGAAAATAGACATATTAAAAGAGTATGCCGCGCTGGAAGCGATGGAGACAAAAGAGCTGCTCCAAGTCTGGAGCCGGCATTTTGATGCGCCTCCCCAGTCACGCAACAATCGCACCTACCTGATCAATCAGATCATCTATCGGATGCAGGAGCTGACCTATGGCGGATTGACCAAATCAACGATTGATCGCCTTGAAGCGCTGGCCGAGGGCAAAACCGTCCAGCAGCGTCGCAGTGATGTCGGTCGCCTGGCGGTGGGAACACGGTTGGTGCGAGAGGTCAAAGGCGTTGAGCATCATGTGTATGTGCTGGCTGATGGCTATGAATATCAGGGGCTGAAATACAAAAGCCTTTCCGGTGTTGCTTTTGCGATTACCGGCACGCGCTGGAACGGTAATGCATTCTTCGGCTTAGGCAAGAAAGAGGACAGCGAAAAACGACCCTATCATCGTGCCAGAAAGGTACTGGCATGATGGAGGACAAGAAAATCCTGCGCTGTGCGATCTACACCCGCAAATCCACCGAAGAAGGCCTTGATATGGATTACAACACGCTGGATGCCCAGCGCGAGGCTGGTGAAAAATATGTTGAGGCGATGAAGCATGAAGGCTGGCGCATTATTCCTGATCTATATGATGATGGCGGGTTTTCGGGTGGGAACATGGAGCGCCCCGCGCTCAAGCGTTTAATTGAGGATATCAAGGCTGGCCGTATTGATATTGTGGTTGTTTACAAGGTCGACCGTCTCTCACGCTCTTTGATAGATTTTGCCAAGCTGGTGGAAATTCTGGACAAACATGGTGTGAGCTTTGTATCCGTCACCCAGCATTTTAATACCAAGGATTCCATGGGGCGGCTGACGCTCAACATCCTGCTGAGTTTTGCTCAGTTTGAGCGTGAGGTCACCGGTGAGCGCATCCGCGATAAATTCGCTTCATCAAAAATGAAGGGTATGTGGATGGGTGGCCCGCCACCGCTGGGGTATGACGTTGTTGATCGCAAGCTCGTCACCAATCCAAAGGAAGTTGAGCTGGTCAATATTATCTTTGATCGCTTTGCCGCGCTGGGGTCTATCGCCTTATTAGCGCAGGAATTAAATAAAGCAGGTCATCGCACCAAGCATTACATCAGCCGTACAGGAAAACAGGTGGGAGGGAAACCCTTTACTGAAAATCCTCTGCGCACATTTCTGCAGAACCGTCTCTTCCTCGGTGAAGTCCATCATAAAGGCAAATACTATCCAGGACAGCATCAGCCGATTATCACGCAAGCGCAGTTTGATGCAGCCCAAGCCATCTTTGCTGAAAACAGTAAAGGAAAGCGCAAGCGGACTTTTCAGGCAAAATCAAAAGCTCTGCTGAAAGGCATTTTGGTTTGCGGTGGTTGTGGCGGTGCGATGTCCCCCACCCATACGAACAAGGGCAAAAAGAATTACCATTACTATTCAGCGAATTCCTATCGCCGTCAATCATGCGAGCTTTGCCCTGCCAACCGTATCCCCGCTGGTGAAATCGAAGAAGTCGTCAAAGGCCAATTACAGAGCATCTTTGTGAAGCCTCAAGTCATCGTCGATGTCTGGAAGAAGGTCAAAACCGATATTCCCAATTATAACGAAGCAGATTTGCACAGTACGATGCAGCGCATGGGGTCATTGTGGGACATTCTTGTGCCTGCTGAGCAGAAACGTATCACGCATCTATTGATCGACCGTGTCGCGGTGCATGGCAATTGCATCGATATTGAATACCGCGCCAACGGCATCAAAAACATTCTTTCCCAATTGCAGCAGGAAATAGAACACAAAATTAAACATGGGGCCGAAGCATGAACCTACAATACCATACAGAAGATCAAAAAATCATTGTGCGCATCCCTATCAATCTGCGGCGCTGGGGCGGCAAAAAAGTCTTAGTCGGCCCTCAAGGGCAGGATTTGAGAAGCCTAGATTTAGAAGTGCGCAAAGATGAAAAGTTGCTCAAGGCGCTGGGCCGTGCGTATCGTTGGCACAAGATGATAGCGATAGGACGATATCAGTCCGTGTCAGAATTGGCGGAAGCAGAAAATATCAATAAATCCTATCTCCAACGCATGATACGGCTGATGCTTTTATCGCCGCGTATCGTTGATGCCATCCTCAACGGACAACAGCCAGAAGGCTTCGCGCTCACCGATATTGAGAAAGCATTTTCTCCAATTTGGTCTGAGCAAGAAAAGCATTTCGGATTCGCGCAAAGCAATCATTAAATCGCTGCATACAATTACATGCATCTTGGTCATACAGAAGTAGGTATTACCAAACAGCTGCGCAAAGTTAAATCCAGAGAAAATAAAGACTTTCACTGAATACCTTCGTCATACAAACAATTGATTTAATATAGCTTCTTCAAATAGTTGCATCTTTTGCATTTTCTATTCCTGACCACCAACCAGGAGTAGAAAGATGTCAAATAATCGTTACGGCGGCGTGGATTCCTACGCCGCTTTTTTTATTGCTTATAAAGCAAGAACCTTAATCCGCATGCCTATGTTTTCACGGGATGATCTGGAAGATTTAGAGCAGGACATGCTGCTTTACTATCTGCTCTCAATGCCAGATTTTGATCCGCAAAAAGGTGACAAGCGAAGCTTCATTAAAACCGTTGTCAATCGAAAGGCTTTGATGCTGGTACGTGACGCCGAGAGAGAAAAGCGCTGGACTGGCGCACAGAATTTCTCTTTGTCATTCCAGATTGGCGATGAGGATGATGGCAACACACTGGCAGACATGATCACGGGCGAAAGCAGTATCTGGGGTGATGTCTTTTTCTCCCAGAGCCAGATTGTGGCTGAGCAAAATATAGATATTGATAAAATCCTGCGCGATATGCCGGACGACTTGAGGCAAACCTACAGCTTATTGACAGAATATAGCGTAAGCGAGGCTGCCGAGCTTTTGGGTATTCCCCGCACGACCATGTCTAGTCGATTGAAAAAGCTTAAGAAATATATTGAGGACAAAATGGTCTAAAAAAATTTTGAAATTCCATCGTCGTTTTTCGATCCAACGGCAAACCAGTGCTGTGTGACCACATCACACATGAAAGGAACTGGTATGGATCAGGCACAGAAAAACGATACGGCAATGTTCAAATGGGTGCAGCACACCCCTGTCGGGCAGCTGAAAGCTCTCACGGATGAACGCCTTCAGGAAGTGAGAGATACTCTTATTAAGGAAGTACGGGAAGTTGGCCGCGCTCTGCATTGGGTCGAAGGAGTTATAAAGCTCAAGGCTATAGAACGCGACAAGGCCTAAAGCCTATGACGCAGGATATCGCCGCTCCCTCAAAAGTCGTGCCTCTGAAGCCGCCAACGGCTTCGGAACTGCGTTCGCGCCTGCTTGGTTCATTGCCATCTATTTTGCATTTTCTGTTACCCTCTGGCGTTCTGCGCGGCGGGAAATTCATGGTCGGCAATGTTCAGGGCGATAAAGGCGACAGCCTTGTTGTCGAGATGAATGGCACAAAGGCTGGGCTGTGGCATGATTTTGCGACAGGCGCTGGGGGCGACATCATTGATCTGTGGGCGGTTGTCAAAGGTTTCGACCGTCAAACGCAATTCCCTGCATTGCTGCAGGATATTCAAACCCACCTTGGTGCTGGAATTGATACACAGCCTTATAAGCCTTCATCGCCGGAACCACAGGGGCAAAGCAGAAAGCTCGGAAAACCGAGTGCCAAATGGGATTATACTGATGCGCACGGCAATATCATCGCCAGTGTGTATCGGTATGATTCCGATGGGCGCAAGGAATTCAGGCCGTGGGATGCCGTGCGCGGAGTCATGCGTGCGCCGGACATTCGCCCTCTCTACAATCAGGTCGGGCTTAAAGATGCCACGCTGGTGGTGTTGGTCGAGGGTGAGAAATGCGCACAGGCTTTAATCACCAAAGGCATTTGCGCGACCACGGCCATGAATGGCGCAAAAGCGCCGATCAATAAAACAGACTGGTCTCCGCTCCAGGGAAAACACGTCATCATATGGCCAGATCATGATGAGCCAGGGCTGGACTATGCCCGCCGCGCCGCCAGCGCCGCTGCCCGCGCTGGTGCGGTGCAGGTTGAAATCCTAAAAATCCCGCCTGAAAAAACGCCCAAATGGGATGCAGCAGACGCGGTGGAGGAAGGGCTAGATGTTGAGGACATACTGCGGCGCTGGGAACGGGTGGCGGTTAAGGAGCCACCTGCCAGACGCACATCTATCCCGATGTACAGTATTACCGAGCTGCAGGCCGATAAAAGCCCGATACCGGATGATCTGATTGCACCGCGAGTTCTTACGCCTGGTGGTACGCTGGTCTTCGGCGGTGCGCCCAAGGTGGGAAAAAGCGACTTCCTCATTTCTCTTCTAACACATATGGCCGCTGGTGTGACGTTTCTTGGAATGTCCCCCAAATGTCCCCTGAAAATCTTCTATCTGCAGGCGGAAATTCAGTACGATTATCTGCGAGAACGCGTGAACAATGTACACATTGTCCGCGAATATGCTTCGAAACTTCACAATAACTTCGTGATAACGCCGCAGATAAGCGTGACATTGGACGACAATGGCGTGGAATGTATCGCACAATCGGTGAAAGAGCGCTTCGGTAGCACGTTGCCAGACATTATTGTGATTGATCCGCTTCGCAACGTCTTCGATGGTGGCGGATTTGGCGGCGAAAACGATAATGATGCGATGATGTTTTTTCTGTCGCGCCGTGTTGAGGCTTTGAGGCAGAAAATCAATCCGAATGCTGGTATCATTATTGCGCATCACACGAAGAAGATTTTCAAAAAGCAAACGGAAGAAGACCCCTTTCAGTCTTTCAGCGGCGCTGGGGCGCTCAGATCATATTACACATCCGGCATATTGCTGCATCGCCCCGATGAACGCCGACCAGAGCGCACACTGTTGTTTGAATTGCGCAATGGCAGAGAAATAACCCCGAAAATTTTGCAGAAAAAAGCGGAAGGTTGGGTAGATGTCACAGCATATTCGCCGAATGTCGCGCACATATCAGCACATACCGAACCTATTGTGCGGTTATTGTGTGAAGAAGCGGCACAGAACCGCGTGTACACAGCACGACAATTCTCAGACAGATTTGAAAATCACGGCAGCTTAGGCAGCAGTCGCCTTATTCGTCAAAAATTGCAGGGCTTGATTGATACGAACATGATCAAGTTCTTCAAGAATGGTGACATCTATGGCTTTCAGCTGCCCAAAGGCACGCAGCGTGGCTATCTTTGGGTTGATGGCATGTCCTTGCCTGACGGCAGGCCGATACAACCGACACACCACAAACATGATATTACCGGCGAGATTGTGGCCATTCCCTCAAACAGCACCCAGAGGGATTCATGATGGCGTTTTTCTTTGCCCACTGCGCACCCACCGCCCACCTGCTGCCCACTAAAACGAGCAAAAAGCGGCGATCTACCTGGTGTTTTGCAGATGTTTCAGGTGGGCAGATGCCCACTAAGCCTGCCCACTACCCACTTAGAAAAGCCTTAAAAAATCAACGCACTGCTCAGCTGGGCAAGTGGGTGGGCATCCCCTTACTCCTACGGAGTAACGCTGACGCTGCCCCTTCAGGGCGCAAGCGTCAGCTCCGTAATTTCCAACCATCAACGAAAGGACAACCTGCATGAAGGATCAAAAACAACTCACCCCAGGCGAAAGCGAAGTCGAAGAACGGCTACGATCTGCAGCGCGAACATTGCGCCGTCTGCCGAACGTGAAAGTTCAAGGCTACTTCAGCACATGGCCGACGATTATTCGCGAGCCGCTGGAAATTTTGCAGATGGAGCCAGAGCCGATGCGCTTGCAGCCATCCACGGCAGACATCACCGAAATGGAAGAGGTTTTGTTTGTTTGGCTGAAATGGCTTGAGCCGGAAGAACGCCGTCTTGTGTGGTTGCGTGCCGAACGTGTGCGCTGGAAACTCATCTGCGGGCGTTTCGGCATAGGGCGTACCAAAGCGTGGGAAATGTACCGCCGTGCGCTGGTCTCAATCGCGGCAAAACTGCGCTGATATGGCTGATAATCAAATGATCATTCATGGCCGAAAAAAGCAATCATTTCTGAGTCTTATTCGCTTGATAAGTGCCGCGAATGAAGCGTTCATGTGATTGTAACGAAAGGGAAAAACATGAAAACCAACACGAAAGAACAGGCCATTGACGCCTACATCCGCAAGGTTGCCCATATCGACGCCATGCTGCGCCGCTTGCAAGGGGCTTGCGACGATCATTTTTACAACAACCCAGACGAGATTCATTGGGGCCATGTCGGCGACGTCAGCGGGATTGAAGAGTCGCTGCAACGCATTTGCGACAGCGTTTTCAAAGAAGGCGAACACGCACCAGAAAACAATGCCTAAGGAGGACAACAGGATGAATAAAACCAGACAAGAACGAGTAGACGCTTATTACACGGCTAAAGAACAGATTGTCGCCACCATGATGGAGATTGCCAATCGCATTCATAACCCGCTGCCAGCCGAGCGCAAAATGCCAGAGCAAATTATCGCGCACGATATCACCAAGCTGAAACAGGCACACATGAAGCTACGAGAGATGGCTGACATCCTCGGTATTGAAACCCAAGCGCTGGAGATTTGATCATGGCTAGAGAGATTATAAATGTTGTCTATGCACGAAAGCCTTATAACTGGCACGAGATTGAATCAGGTAGTCACCCTGATTGCGGCGAAGCCATCCCAACGCAGATATCCGAAGTAAGAGAAATGACGGAAGTCGAATATAAGGCCTTTATCGCCCGCCCGCTGGCAAAACGTGAATGGCTGGCAGGCAAAGGCGGCTATCAAGGCAGCATCAAACAAGCCATCGCGCTGGTATGCCCTGGCCACGAAACTTTGTATGTTGATCCATCAGGCTCCGATTATGGACGGTATGTCGGGCGTGCTGTAGTGTAGGTGATGATGAAGATAATTAGTTTCAGTGATTTGCATTTGGAATTTGGCAAGCCTTTTGATATGCCAGACGAAAGCATTGCGGATGTGATGATTTTGGCAGGCGATATTATTACCTTCGCTGATTTATCTCCGCTTGAGGAAATTGCACGCTCATGGCGCAAGCCAATTTTATACGTTGCTGGCAATCACGAGTTTTATACGCGCAATCCGATGCAGGATGATATTACGCGGTTTCAAACATGGGTCGCTGATTATCCTCATCTACACTTTCTGCAGGACGAACCGATCACGATTGATGGCGTTCATTTCTTCGGTGGCACGATGTGGACGGATTTCAATGGCGGCAATCCGAATGCCATGATGACGGCTCGTCAGCAAATGAACGATTTTAAATTAATCAGAACAAGCGAGGATACATTCTTTCGTCCCGAAGATTCCGTTTTGCTTCACAACCTTTTCAAAACCAAGCTCATCAGCTGGCTTGAAGAAAACAAAGAGCAGCCGAGGGTCGTTATCTCGCACCACGCGCCAGTCATTAATCCAAACACACAGTATCGCGCCAGCCCCTTACAGCCAGCCTTCAATTCTTTGGATATGATTGATCTCATCGAAAAGTATCAGCCCAACCTGTGGGTTTACGGCCATACCCATGAGTGCGATGACCAGATGCTCGGCCCAATCAGAATTATCTCTAACCAGCGCGGCTACCCTAAGTCCCGTACGGACTTTGAATGCGAAGGCTTTGATCCAGGTGGGGTTTTAGTCGAAATTGGTGGCTAAATTAGATACAGCACAATTCCATTGACTCAATGGTTACTATTATATACAATAAGCATAAATAATGCTCTTAATAGCAACCATTAGAGAGTGAAAATGCCAAGAAAAACAGCCCCTTTGCCCCCTACGTTAGAGGACATCCTGAAAACGGTGGGAGAAAATATTAAGCTGGCACGTCTGCGCCGCAAGATCACAACGGTCATGCTGGCCGAACGGGCGGGTATGAACCGCGTGACTCTGCGTAAAGTCGAAAGCGGCGACAGCGGCGTAACGCTGGGCGCGTATGCCAGCGTCCTCTTTAGCCTGGGGCTTGAAAAGGACTTATTGCTGGTTGGACAGGATGATCCTCTTGGAAGAAAACTTCAGGATGCTGATCTTACGCATACGAAAGAACGTGTAGCGAAACGGAAAAAATCATGAGCGCCAAACGTCAAACACAAAAAACAATTCAGGTCTGCGCCCATTGGCAGGGCATGGCAGAGCCTGTTGTTATGGGTATGCTGTACGCTGCACCATCACGCGGAAAAGAAATCTTTTCATTTGAATATGACCCTGCCTGGCTGAAATCTCCGTATGCTCTTGTGCTTGATCCTAATCTTGGCCTTTTTTCTGGCCCGCAATATGCGCGGGATGGGCATGACAATTTTGGCCTGTTTCTTGACTCGTCACCAGATCGCTGGGGACGAGTCTTGATGCAACGGCGCGAGGCACAACAAGCCAAAGCTGAAGACCGTGATATTAACACGCTGATGGAATCTGATTATCTGCTGGGCGTTTATGACGGCCACCGGATGGGCGCGTTGCGTTTCCGCTTATCTGAAGACGGGCCGTTTCTAGATAATCAGGCTGATATGGCTGCGCCACCGTGGACGAAGCTGCGCGATTTGGAGTACGCCAGCTTGCAACTGGAGCGCCAGGATGCAGAAACCGATAAGGATTATATGAACTGGCTGAAAATGCTGATCGCGCCAGGGGGGTCGCTTGGAGGCGCACGCCCGAAAGCTAGCGTACTGGACGAGCATGGCCATCCATGGATTGCCAAATTCCCCAGCCGCCGCGATGAAATCAATATTGGCAGATGGGAATATCTGATTTATCAGCTGGCACAAACAGCAGGCGTTGAAACTGTACAATCGGATATACGCAATTTCTCAGGTGAATACGATACATTCCTGAGCAAGCGTTTCGACCGAACAGAAAACGGTGATCGTGTGCATTTTGCCTCCGCTATGACGTTGCTGGGCAAACAGGATGGTGATGGCGGGGATACAGGCGTCAGCTATCTTGACCTTGCTGAATTTCTGATGCGTAGCGGCGCACAGGCCAATAAAGATCTGGAGCAGTTATGGCGGCGTATCGTTTTTTACATTTGCGTATCGAACACTGACGATCATTTGCGCAATCATGGTTTCCTACTGCGTGATGGGGGCTGGGTATTGTCCCCAGCCTATGACATCAACCCTGTTGCGACGGGTGGCGGTCTTGCGCTCAATATATCCAAGGAAGACAACAGCCAGAGCCTTGATCTGGTGCGGAGCGTTGCACCTGTGTTTCGCGTAGATGATGGACGGGCTAATGAGATTATTGGTGATGTCATTAATGCTGTGCGCAATTGGGAGGAACTGGCCAAAAAGCTGAAATTACCATCGCGCGAGATTAGTCAAATGAAGAGCGCCTTCCGAGTGGCAGAAGAAAGCTAAGCAATGAAAAAGACAAAAGTAATTGGAGGCATCATTTTAACAGCCTTTCTATTGATGCTTCAAGTGCCGCTAGATAGTGCATTATCTAACCTTGTATCTTATACGTCCGCTTTAGGAATAAGGCTTGATTGGCTTGTGCAGCACCAATCCATGATTAAAATTTCTATCAGCATTATTGCTGTAGGGGCATTGATGGTTATCTTGTTTGATAAAGAGGAAAGCAAAGAACAGCAGGGAAACACTATTAATCAGTCCCAAAATTTCCTCTTTGGAAATAACAATACGCAAAATCTGAATATTGGGATTGAGCAAAGAAAGGTAACAAAAGACCTTGTAGAGCAAATGCCTCTTCTGGATAAGATTGAAAAAAAGAAATTTAGGATCGTTTGTATTGCGAATGATTCCGAAGCATTCAATTTCGCTTCTGAGGTTAAGGAGCTTTTTATGAAGCATGGATTTGAATACGAAGGCATGGTTAGCACCACCGGTCTTGTTGGCGGTGATGGACGCATTGTTATCCAAAGTCACGAGGACGGTGTTGATATTCTGGTTGGCATGAACACCAAGACAGCAACTCCCCTGCGAGACATGGGCGGATTGATGACGGGTCTTGGAAAAATATAAAATGTCCGAACATAATTGTTACGGACAACGCGAACATTTTTTGCCATCCTGATCACTATCATCGCGACCATTGACACCAAAGCCACGCACCCCCGCGTGGCTTTTTGCATATGCGCCGCGATGCTAAAGGCAAAAAGGTACTTCCGGCGATTGGCCCCTATGCGGCGGGCTGAGGCGCAGGACTTTTTTAGTCACAGACTTTTTTTCTGGGTGCGCATTTTGCGCGCCTGATTGCAAAAACAGCGGGAAATAAAGGCCTTGAGAGGTGCGCACCCAGAAGTGCGCACCCGCCTTTTTATGACTGCGCACCCAAAAGGTTCAAGGAACAACGTGTGGATTTACGTCCCTTCACAATTCTGTCCCTGTGCGCCGGTGTCGGCGGACTCGACCTCGGACTTCGCGTGGCGCAGCCAAATGCTCGCACAGTCTGTTTTGTTGAGATCGAAGCCTATGCGGCAGCAATCCTGGCAACGCGCATGGAACAGGACGCCCTGGATCAAGCGCCTATATGGACGGATTTACGAACCTTCGATGGCAAGCCGTGGCGTAGCCTCGTGGATTGCATCACTGCGGGCTATCCGTGCCAGCCCTTTAGCGTTGCGGGCAAACAGCTCGGCGATAAAGACCCTAGACACCTGTGGCCAGATGTCTTTCGCGTGGTGCGAGAAATCGACCCACCCCTGTGCTTCTTTGAAAACGTCTCAGGACATTTACGATTGGGATTCCAACAAGTCCACGATGACCTTCGAAGCCTGGGTTACTGCGTTAAGGCAGGCCTGTTCACGGCGGAGGAAGTCGGCGCATCTCACAAACGGGAACGGCTGTTCATCTTGGCCTACCGCGAGAGCGTCTTCGGCCAACACGCCGTGCCAGAGCGAGATTGCCAAGGGCGATCCGCGCAGGCGGCTGG
>CAZYJI010000006.1:80057-129591 GCA_964647725.1 uncultured Alphaproteobacteria bacterium | reverse complement strand
TGTATATTTTCAATCAATTTTAGGTGGAGGCCGCTTCAATATTTTTTTTACTCCAAGCGACTTTGAGTGCATGGCGACCAATACGGCCATCGCCCTACTTACTTTCGGTCTGGGGCTTTTGCTCACCGCAAGCCGTAAAAATATCTCCGGAAAAAATCGGCGATGGCAAAAACCTGACTTGCGCCAAATGCAAGCATAAATGGTTTTTCAAGCTGGAGCCGAAATTGGTCGACACCCCCGCACCAAGCGTGGAGCAAATCGAAGCCGCGATTGAAAAAATCGTTGCCGATCAATCGCCTGCGGCCGATGACGCGCCGCCGATGGATGCAATTAATCATCTTGCGGCCCAAGCCGCCGAAGGCCATGCAGCGCAAGAAAAACAGCATCATTATTCCACCAAAAAAGCCTGGATCCTATTCGGCCTGTTAATTTTATCGATTGTCGGATTGGGCAGTTTTGAACGCGGCTTGATCGTCAGCCATTGGCCAGCATCGGCCCGGATTTACGATTTGCTCGGCATGCCGATTCCGGTTTTGGGCGCGGGTCTGGATATTCGCGATCTTGCCTGGGAATTGGTGAAGGTGGAAACCATTGACGATAATACCGGTGATAAGGTCATTCAAAAACCGACGCAAATCGAAATCAAAGGTAGTATCGTCAATCACACCGACGGGCCATTAAGCATTCCAGATTTATTGGCCAAAACCATGGACAAGCATAATAAACCGTTTCATCAGGTAACGTTCAAGGCGATGGGCGAGAAAATTTTGCCGAAAGAAACCATTCCATTTATGGTGAAATTGCCGTTGGTCGAAAACACCGATTTCCGCGTATTGGTAACATTCACCGTGCCAGAACATGCGGACGACCATGCGGCGACCGACGATCATGCACCAGCAGCGCATAAAGATGTGGCGGAACCAGCCAGTTCCGAACAGGTCCAACCAACGCAAGCCGCGCCGGTGGAACCAATTGCCGAACCTGCCCATACCGAAACTGCACCTGCGGAACCTGCGCATAATGAAATGCCTGCCGCAGAACAGGCCGCGCCGCCGGTTGAAACCGCGCCAGCGCCAGAAACATCCCATCATTAATTGTAATTTCTAAAACCGGCGCAGCAAACGCTTGATATAATCGCGTTCGATTTCCGGCCTTCCAAAATCGCCGGAACGGCGTTGCAATTCATCCAAGATCTCTCGCGTTTGCTGTAATTCCTGCACGCCAGGCACGCGTACATCTGGATCATCCAGCGGGCCTTGGCCCGGACGTGTTCTGCCGAATGGATCCTGGCGGCCGGATCCCGCACGCATTTGCCCGCCGCTGCCGGAATTTTGCATATTCTTCATCAATTCCTGTAAACCCAAGCGCATTTGTTCGAGCGATTCGGCTTCGTGCAACAAGATATTTTCGCGCCTTGTTTTATCCGGCTGCTTAGCATCATTCACAGCGCCAATAACCGATTTGATCGACGCAGTGGCCTTATCGAACGCTTCGATTTTTGGCGCGCCCATTTTACCGATCTGATCGAGGAAATCTTTCAATCCCTTGCCGACCGGCGGCTGATCCTTTTTGATTTTTGCCAGCGCAGCGGGGGGAATTTTTGTATGTTCAATCAGATTCGCCGCCGAATAATCCAGCAATAATTGCTGATCGCGGATCAGGCCTTGGACTTTTTTAATCAACTCCATGGCTTTTTTCGCCGATTCCGATTGCTGGCCCTGGTTCTGGCGCACGTTCGCCATCATTTCCTGCAGCTTGCTTAATAATTTTTGTGCTTCCTCGGTATTGCCGCTGCGCATCAATTGGCGGATCTGGGTCAATAGCCGGTCGATATCTTCGACTTCGATTGAACTCGCGCTGGTATCCAATGCCGGAAGATCTTCCATATCTTCTTGCATCATTTGTTCGTACATCGCATTCAGATAATTACTCATCGCTTCTTCGAATTGATCGAGCAGATTGTCGATTTCCGCCTGGCTGGCGCCGCGCGCCATCGCATCTTGCAATGCCTGTTCCAGCGTTCTTAAATCGCGTTCGGCCAACGATATGCCGTTATCCTCGAGCCGCAGGGCGACATCCCACAATAAATCGGCGATATTCTGATCCTGGCTATTATCATCGGCCAAATCCGCGCGGCGTTGCGCCACGCGCGTGGCCAGCGTTACTTTGGCGTCATAAGCAAAACTTTGCGGGTATTCTAAAATATCTTCTAGCGCGCCGGACAAATCGATCCGCGCCAAGCGGCCTTCCATAAATTCCTTGCGCAATCCACCGATTTTCTTGGCGAGCGGATGTTCGAATACGCGTTCCGGCAATGTGGTTTCATGTAGCGCGGAAATGGTTTTATGATCGCGCGCGTCATAGGCAATCAATCGCACATTTACCTTTTGCCCCGCCCAGCGGTAATGAGCGATATCGTGGTAACTGGAATTTTTGACTTCGTTCTTGCCCACCGTGAAAACCGGCAATTTCAAAGTAATGATTTCTTTCTCGCCG
The DNA here is from genome assembly GCA_964647725.1 of uncultured Alphaproteobacteria bacterium. GTDB lineage: Bacteria > Pseudomonadota > Alphaproteobacteria > SHNJ01 > SHNJ01 > SHNJ01. Next base: position 127,095 of record CAZYJI010000006.1, on the reverse strand, counting down.
GGTTTGGAAATTTCGGCAAATGCCTGGGTGATGCCGTAATCATCACTGCCTTTATACCCAATACGCAACGCCGCGCGCGAAGTGGCGTACATATCGCCGTCCCAATCAATGCTGGGCGGCGTATCGGCAATCACTTGCACAGGCCATTTGCCTAAGGTTTGCCATCCCAAATAAGCGCGGATTTCGGTGGCTTTATCGATGGTGACATTGGCCTGATAGGTGTTGTCATTCAATTCGGTTAAATCTTGCTTGTCATTGTCGATATAAAAAGCCGGGTTGGATTTCACACCCGAAAATTGCACATATACCTGGCTTTGTTCCGGAATTTCGGTAACGGTTTTCAAATCCGCTTTCAATGGAATTTGCGGCAATTTAGTATATTCCGGCGGGCGCACCCATACCGTTAAACTTTCGAGCAGACTGCTGGCGGATGGTACTTCAGGGCGAAGCGCGTGCAGAATCCGGTTTTCGGTGTCGCGCCCGGCATGCATCACGCCGATCACGACAAACAATAACAATACGCTGCGGAACGCATAAGGATCGAACGGCGCAAAACCGAATCGCGGCATGTTGACTTGCAGACGTTTTAAATGTGTGGCTACATATTGCCGGTATACTTGCCACCATTCTTGTTGATACGCATCCGCGCCCGGCATGATTTGATCCTGCAGCGATGTCAATGGCCGGTGCGGCAATTCGCTGTCTAATTCAATACGGTGATAAATTTCCCTGTCCGACGGCCAACGCAAATCGCGGACCAATTTTACCATGCCTTCGATGAAATATGCCGCCAGGCCCGCCAGCAACAAACTATGCAACAATCCCGGCAATTGCGATGGCAATTCAAATAGCGCGCCAGCGATAAAGGCAAACAACGCCACGCCATAAGGCCAGATGCGCGGCGCGATATCTTCCCACATTAATACCAGTGCCGCGTATAATTTTTTCGATCTTGCAACGGGCTCGTGATGCGCGCCGAAGGTCAATTGCCGCATTGCCCGGAAAACATCCCGCCAACCCATATTCGGCAAGTTCGGCGGACGCGGGACGGGTTTTACGGTCATGCGCTGGATTTTTCCAATCGGATCGTTTCATCGAAACTTGGACGGCGACGAATGATGGTGAATTGATCACCATCAACTAAAACTTCGGGTGTCAAAGCGCGCGTATTATATTCCGACGACATCGATGCGCCATACGCGCCAGCACTGGTCACTGCCAGCAAATCGCCAGCATTGGGCAAATGCATTTCCCGCGACAGAGCCAAATAATCGCTGCTTTCGCACACAGGGCCGACAATATCGCAAATCTGTTTATTGGCGGCCTTTGGCAAGCGCACGGGAAGAATATCATGATGCGCTTCGTACAATGTGGGACGAATCAAATCATTCATCCCGCCATCGGTCAAAACGAAATGCTTGTCGCTACCTTTTTTCAAATGATGCACCGCGATCAGCAACGCGCCTGCATTGGCGGTAAAATAACGCCCCGGTTCGAACACCATATCAATATCGAAATCGCCGAATAAATCCCGCACCAACGCCGCATATTTCTCAAGCGGTACGGATTGTTGCCCCTGTTTATATGGAACGCCCAATCCGCCGCCCAAATCGATATGGGAAATGGCAAATCCCTGTTGCCGCAGTTCCGATATCTTATCGCGCATGACGCGGTACGCGTCTTCGAACGGCGGCAAATCCAGGATTTGCGATCCGATATGCGCGCCGATCCCGACCGCCTTAATATGGCTCATCGATTTGGCTTTGTGAAACAATTCGCCAACGGCATCGATATCGATGCCGAATTTATTTTCTTTTTTGCCGGTTGTAATCTTCGCGTGGGTTTTAGCGTCCACATCCGGATTGACGCGGAACGCCACCCGCGCATCGGTTCCCAAACGTTGTGCGACGCTGGCGATCATATCCAGCTCCGATTCCGATTCGACGCTGAATTGCATGATGCGTTGTTTGATTGCGAATTCGATTTCAGATTCGGTTTTTGCAACGCCGGCAAAGGCGATTTTCGATGCCGGAATTCCCGCCGCCAACGCGCGCTGCATCTCGCCTTGCGATACCACATCCGCGCCTGCGCCCATTTTGCCAAATAACTGAATCACATGGATATTGGGCAGCGATTTCACCGCATAGCACACTTGCGCGCGCATATTTTTAAACGCGGCCAGGAATTGCCCGCAATAATCCGTCAACGCCGCTTTGGAATAAACGTAAACCGGCGTGCCGATTTTTTGCGCGATAGTTTCGAGCGGCACGTTTTCAACGCACAAACGATCGCCGCTGTAATGAAATCTCTCATGCAAGGGAAAAGCGCCGGTCATTTAATTCCTTTTTTATTTATCTCAATTACCGTTGTGGATAGGTGCGCGGATATTTTGGGTCGCTATCCGGCGGCGCATCGAGCGCGCCGCGTTTGCCGCAAGCGGTTAACAGCAGCATCAAGCAACATAAAATCAATAATGCGTTTTTCATGCCGTCTCCTATATATATTTCTTGCGCGCCGATTTAACAGACGCACGGACATTTTTCGGCGCGGTGCCGCCGAAACTGTCGCGGCTGCCGACCGATAAATCGATATCCAGCGTGCGCAAGGCTTCTTTGGTCAATTTTGGTTCGACCGATTGCAAATCCGCAATGCTTAATTGCGCCAAGCCGCATTTCTTTTTTTCCGCCAATTTTACCAACAATCCAACGATATGATGCGCCTTGCGGAATGGCAGATTCAATTTCTGCACGATATAATCGGCCAAATCGGTTGCGGTCGCAAACCCGCCATCCGCCGCCGCGCGCATCGATTGAATATTGGCGCGCATGCCTTCGATCATCGCCTGCATCGCCGCCAGGCACAAATCCATATCATCCAGCGCGGCGAACACGATTGGTTTATCGTCTTGTAAATCTTTGTTATAAGCGAGCGGCAATCCCTTTAATAACATCAACAACGATTGCAAATTGCCGGAAATTTTTCCGGCCTTGCCGCGTACCAATTCCGCCGCATCGGGATTGCGTTTTTGCGGCATGATCGATGAACCGCTGGTCATCGATTCGGGCAATATCACAAAATTGAACCGATCATTGCTCCAAACAATTAATTCCTCCGCCAAGCGCGATAAATGCACCGCCATGATCGACAGGCACGATAAAAATTCGAGTGCAAAATCCCGGCTGCCGACCGCATCCATGGAATTTTCCATAGGCCCCGTAAATTTCAATTCCCGCGCGGTTTGATCGCGGTCGATCGGGAACGATGTCCCGGCCAGCGCCGCCGCGCCTAAGGGGCATTCATTCAGCCGCGCACGGCAATCGGCCAGGCGTCCGCGATCCCGGCCCAGCATTTCGACATAAGCCAGCAAATGATGGCCGAATGTCACTGGCTGCGCCGCTTGGAAATGCGTATATCCTGGCATGATCGCATCGGCATATTGCTCCGCCTTGTCGATTAACGCCTTTTGCGCATTTTGCGCCGCGCGGTCCATTTGATCGATGGCATCGCGCACAAACAGGCGGAAATCGGTTACGGCCTGATCGTTGCGCGAACGCGCCGTATGCAAGCGCCCGGCCGCCTCGCCGATCAATTCGGCCAGCCGCGCTTCGATATTCATATGAATATCTTCGAATTCGCGGCGGAATTTGAATTTACCCGATTCAATTTCGTCTAAAATTGTATGTAATCCGTTTGCAATATTTTTGCCATCTTCGGCGGATATGATTTGGCAACTGACCAGCATTTTGCAATGCGCCAGCGATGCGGCGATGTCCTGGCGGTATAAACGCTTGTCAAAGTCGATGGAAACATTTATCTGTTCCATGACGGCGGCTGGGGATGCGGAAAAACGCCCCCCCCAAATGGAACTCGGTTTGGACGAATTGGGTTTTTGGATATTTGCTTTGACGCTAACTTTTGTTAAAGGTTTTTGTGCCATGATATTATTTATGCCGAAATTATCCCGAATCGTAATGGTGGCGATATTGACCGCAGTTTTTGCGGCATTGCCGATGATTGCAAACGCGCAAAACCGCGGGCCGATCCCCGGTCTTTTGATGAAACAACCGCCGCAAAAGCCGTCTGTTATTGTATTCCATGATGCGGATGGAAAGCAATTAAGCTTGCGCGATTTTAGGGGTAAATTATTGCTGGTGAACCTTTGGGCGACATGGTGCGTGCCATGCGTCAAGGAAATGCCGTCTTTATCCCGGCTAAAAGACCAGTTTCAGGGGCAAAATTTCGACGTGATCGCCATCAATCAAGACCGGGACGATAATCTGGTCGAACCTTTTTACGACAAATTGAATATTCCCAATTTGGCGCTGTATACCGATTCCTTCAATACCGTCACCAAAAGCTGGGACATACCGGGACTACCGGCCAGTTTTATTATCGATGAAAATGGGGTTGAAATCGCAAGATTATATGGGGCCATGGAATGGGACAGCCCGCAAGTAGTTTCATTCTTGCAAAATTACCTCCCCCCCGCGCCGTTACCGGATGCAAAAGCAGGGATGTAATTAACCGCGCCCGTCCGCTCCCAAACGCAATCGACGCGGATCTAATCCTCTTCTTATTTCGCGTATATGCCGCTCATCGGCCCTTGGCGCATCATGAACAATACGAAAACCACTGCGCATACCAGCTGCAATTTTACCGGTAGAATAATATTGGTCGACTAACGCATCATATTGTTTACGGCCAATTTCGGTGTGCGCCACCAAGCGCCGCAAACCCATCATCACATTGTGATTAAATTCCTGTGCGGCGACGCCATATAAAAAATCAAATGCGCGTTCTGGCTGATGATTATATCGTAATATATCCGCATATAACACAGCAGCCCTGGTGTTTTTAGGATCACAGGCGCATGCTTGTCCTGCATGCACTTCTGCCGATTCTTTATTGCCGCGTTTAAGTTCCAAAAATGCCATGCATTGATGCAATTTGGAGCTGCGGCGATATAATTTTAAAGCTGGATTTAATGTGCTTAGAGCGTAATTGAAATTATTGCTGGCGATATGCGCTTCGGCAATCATAATGGTATAGCGAACGAGCAGTCTGCCCACATGCAAGGTGCGATCCACATTATTAGGACGGGCCATGATATATTCGCGCGCCAAATCATACGCAGTGCCGGGGCCATGTTCTTTGCAAATATTGGCCAATGACCGCGCCGCCACGGCATCCGGCAGATGCTGAATTGCAGGCGGTTTTTGTTGGGTCTGTGCCCAACGATGTCTGGTGCGTTGTTTTGCCATAGCTTCCTGTAGCCAGGCGTATCTTATACAAATACGATTGTTGGTCAACCGAAATAATCATAAAAAAAGCGGCTATATGCCGCTTTTCCCATGAAGATAATGCTTCAATCTTACCGCGTCGGCACCGGTTTTTCCCCGGAATAATCGTAAAAACCTTTGCCGGTTTTACGGCCCAGCCATCCGGCTTCGACATATTTTACCAATAACGGGCATGGGCGGTATTTCGAATCCGCGAGGCCATCGTATAAAACCTGCATGATCGACAGGCACGTATCAAGGCCGATAAAATCCGCGAGCTCCAACGGGCCCATTGGATGATTCGCGCCCAATTTCAATCCGGTATCGATGGATTGCACATTACCAACGCCTTCGTGCAGCGCGTAAATCGCTTCGTTGATCATCGGCAATAAAATCCGGTTGACGATGAATCCTGGGAAATCTTCGGACTCCGCGGTGGTTTTGCCCAATTTTTTGGCGACTTCCAAAATCGCATCGTGCGTCGCATCGTCGGTTGCGATGCCGCGAATTACTTCGATCAATTGCATGACCGGTACCGGATTCATGAAATGCATGCCGATGAATCTGCCCGGGCGATCCGTCGCCGCGGCCAGGCGGGTGATAGAAATGCTCGAGGTATTGGTTGCAATCAACGCGTCTTTTTTCAAATTCGGAAAAAGCGTTTGCAAAATTTTCTTCTTTATTTCTTCGTTTTCGGTCGCGGCCTCGATCACTAAATCGCAATTGGCGAAGGATTTATAATCGGTAGACGTTTTAATGCGGCCAAGCGCCGATTTCATATCGGCTTCGGCTAATTTGCCTTTGCTGACCTGGCGGGCCATATTTTTTTCAATGGTTGCAACGCCAGCCTTGACGCGATCATCGCTGACATCCAACAACATAACGTCATAACCGGCCTGCGCACACACATGCACGATACCGCCACCCATTTGTCCAGCGCCGATAACGCCGATCGATTTAATAGAAATGCTCATAAAACTTCTCCCAGAATGCGCCGTCATTCTAGCCAAGTTCCGGCCGCCGCGCACATTAGGGAAGCGAAACAATATATAAAGAAATTATGCTGCGCCAGGAATGACACAGTGTGGCATGCTAATGCTTGGCTTTTTCCAAGGCGGCCTGTAATTCCGGCAGGATCGCGAATAAATCACCCACCAAACCATAATCGGCGATTTGGAAAATCGGCGCTTCGCCATCCTTGTTGATGGCGACGATGATTTTGGAATCCTTCATCCCGGCCAGATGCTGGATCGCGCCGCTGATACCAACGGCAATATATAATTCCGGCGCGACGATTTTTCCGGTCTGGCCGACTTGGTAATCGTTTGGCACGAATCCGGCATCAACCGCCGCGCGCGAGGCGCCAATCGCGGCGCCCAATTGATCGGCGATTTTTTCGATCAATTTGAAATTTTCTGCCGACCCCAAACCGCGGCCGCCGGAAACGATCACCCGCGCGCTGCCCAGATCGGGACGTTCGGATTTGCTAACCTCGCGCGAGACAAATTCGGATAAATTATTTTGCGGTGCGGATTCGGTGACATCAGCAATTGTGGCATTGCCACCCTGGCCTGCTGCCGCGAATGCGGTTGGGCGCATTGACAATAGTTTGATTGCATCGCCCGATTGCACCGTGGCAATCGCGTTGCCCGCATAAATCGGCCGATCGAATGTATCTGCCGAATGAATTTTGATTACATCGGAGATTGGCTGTACATCGAGTATTGCCGCAACCCGCGCCAGAATATTTTTGCCGAAGGATGAGGCCGGTGCGATTACATGATTGTAACTTTTAGCCAGCGCCGCGATCACCGGCGCTGCGGATTCGGCCAGAAAATTTTGGTGCGCGGCGTTATCCTGAATCAGCACTTTGGCAACGCCGGAAATTTTTGCGGCACTGTCCGCAACTGCGCGGCAATTCGCGCCCAGGACCAATACATGCACCTCGCCACCAAGCTGCGTTGCGGCGGTAATTGCGCACAAAGTGGGTTTTAGCAAATTATTATGATTATGTTCGGCAATGACCAGAATGCTCATGATAACACCCCAGCGGATTGTAGTTTTTCAACCAGCTCTTGCGCCGTGCCGACCTTGACGCCCGCTTGGCGTTTGGCGGGCTCGATTACTTTCAAAGTTTTCAGGCGCGGCGATAAATCAATGCCGAAATCTTCCGGTTTTTTTTGTTCGATCGGTTTCGATTTTGCTTTCATGATGTTCGGCAAAGATGCAAAGCGCGGCGTATTCAGACGCAGATCGGTCGTGACCACGCAAGGCAATTTCAATTTCAAAGTTTCAAGCCCGCCATCGATTTCGCGCGTTACCAGGCAATGATCCGATGCGACGTCCAGTTTCGATGCGAATGTGCCCTGCGCCACACCGAGCAATCCCGCCAAAATCTGGCCGGTCTGATTGCAATCGTCATCAATCGCTTGTTTTCCCATGATAATCAGATCGTTTGTTCCATGGGAAACAATTTGCGCCAGGATTTTCGCAACGCTCAGCGGCTGCGTTTCGCCGTCATACAATACATGAATGCCGCGATCCGCGCCCATCGCCAGCGCGGTGCGGATGGTTTCTTGCGCTTGCGCCGGACCGATGCTGATCACAACGACTTCGCTGGCAATATTTTTTTCTTTGAGCCGCACCGCTTCTTCGACCGCGATTTCGTCAAATGGATTCATCGACATTTTGACGTTTTGCGTTTCAACGCCGCTGCCGTCGGATTTCACCCGAATGCGAACGTTGTAATCGATCACGCGTTTAATGGGCACAAAGATTTTCATATTTTACCGTGACTTGCCAATAGGATACGAGGCAAATTAGCAGAAAAACCGGCTGTTGCAATGAAATTGTCATCTAAAAAGATTATGGTCGGGGTAATTAAAATTATGAGAGGGTGTTATGGGCGTATTTGGCAATGGTGCAGAATTACACGCGCAGCGGGAAGCAAGGTTGGCGCAACAGCATGGCAGAACCACCGCCGTTATTTGCGAGCAAATCAATTCCCTGTTAATCCCGAAATTTAGCCACGTTGTTTTTCTTTTTAAGAAAACGGAAAAGAATGGCGATGCTTGTTGGCAATGTTTTAAAACATCGGTGCAAGGAATGGTCGCCGCCATTGAAGGAAAAACCATAGTTGGGTGGGACAAGCCGACGCTTGCCGAAGCATCTTATATGTTGTCGATGCTGAATGCACAAATAGAATTCGTGAAAAAACCAAAAAAGAAAATAATGCGCGCGGCATGGGATGCAGCATTGACGGAATTGAAATCCGATTTCAAACCACTTTCCCTGGAAGCCGCACAAGAACACCTAGATGCGACGAATGCTGGGGAAGCATCGGCGCAAACAGTGACGCCGCCGAAAGCACCGACCCGCAGACCCCCCACAAGACCCAGAAAAAGCGGAGCAAGCAATCTCAATCCTGTCGTTCAACATGCGATCGAAGCAGGGCACTCCCGCGCCTTGGCCGGGTAATAAAAGAATTTTACCCGCGCATTGCCAGCATCAATAAAAATAACGCCACTGCCGCCGCTTGCAAGATGATGCGGTACTGCATTAATTTATTGCTGCGCCGCGCTTTTTCGATCGATGCCTCGCCGGGCGGCGCGGATTTGGCCATCTGCGCAATTCCAAAAATCAAAACCGCGGCGGTTGCGATAATCGCGGCAACGACCAAGAACGGCGTATAGGTTTGCAATAAAGTGGGCTCCATGGGCGTAATGTAACGCGATATGATTCATTTGCCAATCTATTACGCATCGGCAAATCATAAAAAAACTATAAAGGACCGTTATAACTCTTAACGAACTCGCGTTGTAGATCCCATGTAGTGACTTGGCGCGGTTGCATGGCAGCAACCATGTTGTTCTGGCGCGTCCATAATTGCTGCGCCCTATCCTTTATTTGGGGCGCTTTGGATGGCGGCGGGACACACCAAATGCTTTGTATCAGTTCCATGGATTTTCGGCGCATGGCCTGCAATTCTTCCGACCCGAACGGCACGGTTTCAACATGGGATGCGCCTTTATCTTTGACGGTACGGCGCAGCAAAATACTTTTTCCATCTTCCACATATAACGCCGTTTCACTGGCGACTCCGGAATCCGGAGCCGCCCCCAGCCAATAATAGTCAAAATCCACTTCGCCGCACAAAAATACGGTAACCCGCGCCGGATTTCTGTCAAAAGAATGTGGACGAATCTTTCTCTGCTCTAAGGCCTGCTGAAATCTTTGCAAATCCCAATTCGCGGCCGGGGTTGCGCTAAAACTTTGTTGTTGCGCATTCATCCATTCCACTTGCGATGGATCGCCCAGCATATAAGTAAGGCTGACTTGCAATGGAATAGCGGCTTCGGGCGAACGCTGGTTGTTTTCGTCCACGCGAACGCCTCTCAGAATACCTATTTTCTGAGCATAATCTTTGCGAGCAAATCGTCCTTGCGCCATAAGTTCCAGGACATGCATCCCCTTTCTCCAGCTGGGGGATCGCGGCGCCGATTTGACCAGCATGCTGGTTATGTTCATCTCGTTTGTTAGTTTCATTGGGGTTTATTATAGGTATCCTGGAAAATATTTCCATATTAGAAATAATATTGCACAATAAAAGCAATAATATTGCCAATGTTCGCTAGGCGCAGCGCCCAGTTTTGTATATATAGTGCCTATGAATCCTAATATTCCACAAAAAACCGGCCCTATCTGGCCGCCGCTGCACGGCAAAGCGGAATCGTTGGTCGTGATTTTGCATGGTTATGGCGCGGATGCGCATGATTTATTTCCCCTGGCCGGGGAATGGGCGCCATCCATGCCGCAAACGGCGTTCATCGCTTTGCATGCGCCATTTTCGTGCGAAGGCAACCCGTATGGGCGGCAATGGTTTTCATTGTTCGATATGGAAAAAAGTAACATGTGGGGAAAATTGACCTATTGGCCGGTGGAAAAATTGGTCGAAGGCGGACGGCAAGCAGCGGAAATTTTAAATTCCTGGATCGATGCATTGCTGGCCGAACATAAATTGGCCCCGGATAAATTGGCGTTGGTCGGATTTTCCCAAGGCGCGATGCTGGCAATGCATGTCGGATTGCGCCGCGAAAAACCAATTGCCGGAATTGTCGGATTCAGCGGGCGATTGTTGCAACCAGAATCATTAGCCAAAGAAATCAAATCCACGCCGCCAGTGATGTTGCGCCATGGCGATGCCGACGATATCGTGCCGCCGCAAAATATGGAAGAAGCCGAAAAATATTTAAAACAAAGCGACGTGCCGGTCGATAGCCGCATGGATGCGGGCATGGGCCACAGTATTTCCGAACAAAGCATCGGCGAGGCCGGCGATTTTTTACAAAAACTTTTGCGATAGGAAAAATTATGTTGCGTTATTTCCTGTATTTTATTTGCGCGATTTTATCGGTCACCCCAACCATAGGTTTTACCATGAGCGATCCCATCCCCGCCCCGATTGCCATTTACAGCGAAGATTGTGGCCCGGACGACGCGCCGGTAACCCGCATTAACATCCCTGAACCGGCGATCAACAATGCATTTTGCCAATCCATTGGCACGGACAAAGCGAATCCACAAAACATTCATCCGCTGTACGCCACAGGCAATTTTCATATCACCGTGCATTCCAGCGCGCAGTTTTGGAGCGGAAAAAAAATCGAAGGCGATATTTTAAAGAAATATGTATGGCTGGATATGTGCGGCGTTCATCCATCCGCCATCACGCCCGATTCATTTGAAATGTTGTCCGTGCAATATCTGGAACAATCGGCAGGAATACAGTTACGATACCGTTTGAATGGCAAAGAAATATCAAAAATTCTGAAACTGCAGGATAGCGGCGAAAAACGCCCCATTTGCGGATAGCTTGAAATTTAACGCTGTTTAATCGCTTCGACCAAGATGCCAATATTCACGCCAAAAGCCCTGAATTTGATGTTGTGCTTGGTAAATCCGGCTTCGTGCAGTTTTTGTTGCCATTGCTGGTCGTTCAAAAGATCCGGAACAGGATCTGCATCCTTCAAACCCAATCGTTGCCTGGCATCGGCAACCATATTTGGCCATGCGGTTTCGGAAAAATTACCAGACGCAAACACCGGTTCGCTAGAAATAAAGGCACTGCCGGCGTTAATCACATTATAAACGCCTTTTAATAATTTCTTACGGTCTTCCGGTGTGAATCTATGAATAACATTTACACCCACGGCCGCGTCAAAACGCTGGTGTGGGTGTGTTCCTAGATAACTCGGCACAGTTACAGATGTAGCGGGTTCAATAATTTTTACGCGGCCATGCATTAATCCTTGTGTAGCCAAATTTGCCTGTAACCGCGCCGCCAAATCCGGCTGTTTTTCGAGAACCGTTAATTCAAGATTCGGCCTAGCCTGCAATATCGCTGCGGACAAAGCCGGATCGCCGCCATTGGCGCCGATTTGCAAGATTTGCAATGACGCACGCGTTTTCTGGAACCACTGCTGAAGCAATACAGCAATAGCGGGGATTCCGTCTTGCAATTTTCCTTTTGCTGCCATAACGGCGCTCTTACCCTTTTACAAAAATTTATGGCCCTCTTCTATGGAAGGGTTATTGGAATAAGGATTAGTATTCTCTTCCTTCTTTGGCGCTGATAACCACATTTACAGCGTCATCGTTAACAAAGCGTTTTGTGTGATCTGAACGCGATGTGGATTTAGGCGCACGCTTTTTTTCCTGCGAATGTCGTGGATGTTTACGATCCCACGCCTCTACATCTTCCATCGTACACCAAGATTGATCTTTGCTCATTTTAATCTCCCCTCGATAAATGTTATTATGCCGCCGAATACGGCTTTGCGATCCGGTAAAAAGTTCCCGGATATTTTTCATATTTCGCCAATAATTTTTCGATGAAGCCATCATTATGCATTTGCGCAATCGCGGCGTTGCAGAAATTCAAAAATTCCGGCTGATTCTTTTTAATGGGGAAAGCGGTTTTAAACACGCGCAGCGGTTCCTGATGCAGGACTTTCACCGAATTCGGATTATGAGCCAAAAATTCCGATACCGCCACCGGTTCCACGAATGTAACGCTTGCTTTACCCCTGGCAACGCTTAGCAGCAATTCCGACATCGGCGTCATTTGCGGCATGGATGTTAATTTTGCTTTGGCAAAATCGGTGCGGGCGATTTGTTCCGCCATTTCGCCATCAATCGTCGCAATACTGACAGCGGGATCGTTAATCGCATCTAGGCCACGATCAAATCGCGCATTTCCCGCAGCAGTTACTGCAACAACGCCATTATAAAACAAACCTTGGGTAAAATCGCCGGCATGCACGCGTGGCATACTTTCCCATACGCCCATACAAACGGTTTCATAACGTCCGTTATTCAGGCCTTCGAACATATTGCCCCAACCTACTTCTTCGGTGATTTCGATTTTCAGTTCGGTGATGCGGCCGAATTCCTGCATTAAATCGTAAAAAATACCGGAGAATTTCCCAGTGTTGGCGTCTTTGTTCAGCCAATTCAAATAATTCAGGTACCCACAGCGAATCTTACGCGTGCGCATCACGCGCGCGTAAACGCTTTCCTCTTGCTGGACGGATTCTTTTTGTTGCAATTGCCCTGCTGTAATTGCCGCCACTGGCGCAGCCACTGCGGCTGTTCCTAAAGCTTTGATAAAATCGCGTTTGTTCATGGCTGGGTTCCTTTTTCTAAATCCGCAGCGACCATAGCACAAATTCCAGCCCGTTTCCACATTATTTCTTAAAAGGAAATTAGTGCTAAATAGTCCTAGATGTTACATTTTATCCCTGAAATATGATAAAATAAAATAATACAAGGGCTTAATATTGAACATTTATTAATAAATGTTAATATAAAATGAGATTAAGGGAGGCTCCCGGCACCAATTTTTACACCCTCATGCCCATGCGCCCAATCGGCGCAAAGGAGATCAGGCAATGACCTTCTCTAGCCTGGAATCCTGTCATGCTTTGGTGTTGAACGCCGATTTTCGTCCCCTATCCTATTACCCGTTATCCGTCTGGTCTTGGCAAGATACTGTGAAAGCGGTGTTCTTGGGCCGCGTCGATATTGTCAGCGAATATGACCGCGAAATTCACTCGCCGGGCTTGACGATGAAATTGCCCAGCGTGATCGCATTAAAAGAATATATCGCCACTACAAAACGTCCGGCATTCACACGATTCAACGTATTTTTGCGCGACCGGTTTTCTTGCCAATATTGCGGCGACCGGTATGCGACACACGATCTGACATTCGATCACGTGATTCCGAAATCGCGCGGCGGACGCACCACTTGGTATAACGTTGTCACCGCGTGCGGATTGTGCAATCTGACCAAGGGCAATAAATTATGCCACGAAGTCGCGATGTTCCCATTGCAAGAACCGTTTTCACCCAATTCATTTCAGTTACAGGAAAACGGCCGCGCGTTTCCGCCGAATTATTTGCATGAATCCTGGCGCGATTATTTATATTGGGATTCGGAACTCGAAGAATAATTTATTTCTTGCGGCCGCCCGCTAAACCCAGCCATAACATGTTCGAACGCAACCAATTGGCCGCCGCGATCATGCCTTGGCTCGCCAATGGCGATTCATCGCAATGTTTCATAAATTGCGCAGTCGTTATCGCGCGTGGGATAATCCGGCCATCGCCATCTTGGCGTGGCTTGCCATCGCCTTTCCAACCCTCTAAATCCACTTGCGCATAAATCATGCCGGCATAGTGGGTGGAAACGGTCGGCGCAACCGGCGCCAATCTTTGGATAATTTTTGTAGAAATAACAGGAAGCCCGGCTTCTTCGCCAAGCTCGCGCACCCCGGCTTGTTCCAACGATTCGCCATTATCGATGCGGCCAGCGATAAGGCCGATAAACCGGTGCAGAATGCCGCGCGCGATTAAACCCGCCGCCATTTCTTCGACCAAAACGATTTTATTTTGCCTTGGGTCATGCGCCAGCACCGAAACCGAACGGCTGCCCAGCGTGACATCGCGCGTTACGGTTTTGCCGCCAATTTTTATACGAAGGCGGTCAACACCAACATAACCGTCTGGCGGTCCAAATGTTTGTCGCGCAACGATTTGCGGCACCGGATTCAAACGCCTTAAAATAATTAGCCGCGTTGTATAACTTAACCGGCCTGGTTTTCGCTGCTTCATCCCCTACCCTTTATACTGTTGGTTAGGCAGGCTTATACAATATATCTTTTAAAGAATCAATCGGCGAAAATGGGTGGTTATATTATTTCCTTGACCAAGTTTCTTTTATAAATACAATCGCCTGGTAGGAGAGGGTATGGACCAACAGCCACAAACACCCCCAAATTGGCGGCGAATTATTTTGGCCTTTGCGCAAAAATACGGGAAAACCGATATTGTTTCGAATGTGGCGCTCGCGGCCTTATTGAATCATCCGCAAGGCGCCGCCCTTATCGTCGAATTTCTTGCATCCACCGGTGTAACCGCCGACCCCGTGGAAATTCAACATGATGCGGTATTATACATGAGCGGTCCCGCGAAACATTTATATACCTCCGGAAAAAACTATAGATTCGCAGACAATGTGGAAGTTGCACTGCGCGATACTGAAACAGAGGGAAACATGTCCCTGATAAAATTACTGCGCCGTCTGATTACTAAATCCAATATAGTAGCATCTATTTGGCGGAATATGAGACTCAACACTGAGCCGCTTTCCTTATTTTTAGACCAAAAAATAACAACGCCCATGGTGGGACAAACATCGCCTGCACCAACATCTACGCCTGCGTCTACACCTGCTCCCACACCTGCAGCACCGTCTCGGCCAAATCTAATGTCAGTGGAGAAAAAACCTATGCACCCGAATGATATTTTAACGGCCTTATCGGATGCCGCGCCTGGACAATATCATGTGGCAGCCGCGATCAGCGAATTGCTGTCTTTGCAATCGGCCGACCTTTTGCCAGGGCCTTCGATCGCGCCGAGCATTATGTTATTAGGCGCGCCCGACAGCGGGCAAACACAATTGGTGCGCACTCTGGCCGGTATATATTGCCCCGATAAACAAGCCGCCGGGACAGAAGCAAAAACCAAAAATCCCGAAGCCAATATCCTCACCATCGATGGGGCCAGCTATAATCTCGATCATCATGTGGCGGGATTATGCGGCGCGCCTGGGGAATATAGGGGCAGCGAAAATGGCGGGATAATTCCTAACTTCCTGGCAAAGCCTGGCCCCAAAATTGTGTATATTGTGAATTTGGATCTGGCGCATACCAATGTTCAGAATTTTATCAATGGCGTTATCCGGGGTGAAACCACCCAAGATAAAAACGGCAAAAAATTCCATGCGGGCGAGGCGATTTTCGTTTTCTCCGTTACTGCTATTAATGAAGAAGCATCCGCACAGCCGACCCCCAGAGAACGCGATCAATGCCTATACCGTTTGGTCCGACGCGACTTGGGCGATGTTTTGGTGGACGCCATGCATCGTGTTAGCGTTTTAAAACCCCTGCAAGGTGGCGCCGCGTTTGCCCTGATCAAGGCGCAAATGGCGCGATTTGCCGAAAATCTTGCGAAAAGACAAGTTACCCTGGTGGTCGACGATCCAGTTATTAAACACTTGGCGCAGGAATTTTCTTCGGGACGCAAAGCGGATGAAGAAATTACACCGGCACAGGTGGAGGGTTTCTTAACCGAAATTTTCGCCTTGCCGATCGCGCTCCGCATGCAAGCGGGCGATATACTGCCCGGCCAGACCATAACGCCAAGCTTTACCAGAGATGGGCTGGTGCTCGATGCCCCCACAAACGCGACGGCAGAAACAATAGCGCGAATACGAGCAGCCAATGCCGGATCGCCGCAGCGTAAAACGTCAACGCCACCACCAGGTCATAAGCCTCCTCAAAAAGAAAGAGAAGCTTAAACCCGTTCCGACAGCCAGATGGCGCGGCGCGTAATATTGCTGACGATTTTGTACAGCAATTCATATCCCGGCGCCTGTTTCGCGCCGTGATCGAGGCCGATATCGCGGTGATGCACCTCGTCGGCGCAGAATTTTTCAATCGCGCGGCGTAACGCGGGTTCGTCCGCGCCCAATTCCAAAAGTTGTTTTTGATAATGCTGTTCGATCACTTCTTCGACCGCGACGGTGCATGCCATCGCGGCTTTTTCGCCCATCACCGCGGTGATCGCGCCCATCGCAAATCCGCCCACATGCCATAATGGCAATAACGCGGTCGGGCGCACGCGCCGCGCCGGGATGGCATTTTCAAAATATTGCAAATGTTCTTGTTCATGATCCATCATTTCTTGCAATAATTTTTTCAAGCGCGGATTTTTGCCCAGCACCTTCATTTGCCCCTGATAAATTCTTTTCGCGCCATATTCGCCGGCATGATCGACGCGGATCATCCGCTCCACGCGCGGCGATTTTTTGCGGCGCCCCGAGGCAGTCGCGGCCGGTTTCTTCTTCGCGCTGGATTTCACTTTTGCCTTAGCCATTTTTCCGCCCCTTGCAAAATGCCAGCAAGCTGAACGCCGCAAGGCCCAGCGACATCAACACATTATATCCCGCCATGGAAATGCCAAACAAACTCCATTGCACTTCGTCGCAATGCACGATTGGCGTTGCCATAATCTGGCTGAATAAATCTTCGATATTGTCCGGCGTGCCCTGGCCCAAAAATGCGCACATGGCCGGGCCTTGCCACCAATGTTGTTCGACGCCAACGTGATACGCGGCCAATCCCGCGCTGATTAAAAATATGAGCGCGGCCGGGATGAACAACATGGTCAACACGCGGCGCGATTTCAAATCCGCGTTTTCATCCCACGCATCGCCTTGCAATACGCAGCGCGACCATAAATAGGCGCAAGCATAAATAAATCCGCCCGCCAAAATAATCGCATACGGCACGCGTTGGTAATAACACAGAATGCAAGGTTGCAATCCGCCAATATATTGAAACGCGAACGCGGCCGATAAAATCGCCGCCGAGGCCGCGAAAATAACCGCCATCGCCGGAAAAGGTTCGAATAATTTGCGCATGCACATGATAAGGACCGAATTTGCGGAATTTACAGGAAATATTTAATCGCCACAAACCCGCCCAGCAACAGCGCGAAAAATATAATGGTCAAAATGCCTAAATATTTTTCGATGAACAGCCGGATAGGTTCGCCATAATAATATAGCAGGATCGCTTCGAGATAAAAGCGCCCGCCGCGCGATATAATCGAAGCCGCTGTAAACACGAACAAATCCAAATGAAACAAGCCGGCGGAAATGGTAATCACCTTGTACGGGAACGGGGTGAACCCCGCAATCATCACCAGCCACCATCCCCATTCATTAAACAACTCTTCGAATTTGGCGAAGGGCACCTCTAGCCCATAAGTAGCCACCACCCACTGCCCGACAGTTTCGAATAAAAACGCGCCGATGGCGTAACCGGCAAGGCCACCCAGCACCGACGCCACGGTGCAAATAAATGCATAGCGCAGCGCGCGCAGGCGGTTGGCGATGCACATCGGCACCAACATTACATCGGGCGGAATGGGAAATACGGAAGATTCGATGAAGGAAATGGCGAACAACGCGCGTTCGGCGTGGGGAGATTGCGATTTGGCGATCATCCAATTGTATAAGGGGCGGAGCATGCGGATGGATGTACCGGTTTTTTCCGGCGAAAGAAAGGCGATTCGGGTTTTTGCGGGGACGATTTGGATGCGGAGGATTTTTCCCCTCCCTCCCCCAACTTAATTACCCTCCCCTTGAGGGAGGGTCAAATTTGCTCCTATAAGCAAATTTGGGGTGGGGATTTCTGATGCCAGATAACGAAAACCCCAATAAAACCAAGCCTTAAAATTCCCGTTGACGGAGCGAAGTTTGACGCTATTATGCCCATCCGGCCCGAATAAGGCCGTTATTTGCCAAGTGTTACACAGGGCCCCTGTGGCGGAACTGGCAGACGCGCCAGACTCAAAATCTGGTATTCGCAAGAATGTGCCAGTTCGACCCTGGCCGGGGGCACCAATTAAATTCGCTTTAATATTATATTTCAAAAAAATATTTGATCGGCCACTTGAAATCACAGTCGCTTTTTCGCATCTGTAGAATGTCGGCCATGTTCCATTCGGAAAGGCCAACCTTAATCAAGGAGTTAAACTAATGAGTAAAAATACTGGCAAAACTAGTTTGCGTGGCCGCGATTCAAGCACCGGACATTTTATTCCGGTCAACGAAGCGCGGGCCAGACCAGCAACCACTACCGTAGAACGGGTACCAAAACCCGGCTATGGTGATACTAAAAAATAACTAAAACAAACGGCGGCAAAAATCAATTTGCCGCCGTTTGTTTGTAATATTAATCCGTAGCTTTAACGAAGGGAGAGAGACCAGGATACAAATCTATATCTTTTATCTAGTTAAACAGACTTAACTTTTATTATTTCTATAGGGTATTCCAGAAAATGATATGTCAATAGCATCGCGAAATGACATACCATTTATTATGTTGTTTAGTTCTTGCTTTGCAAATTCGATATGCAGACAAGGTCCGATAATTACTCTCTTCATTGAGGGTTTTTGATAATGCAATGGAACATACTTAGAACCAGATAAAAATCTTTTACCTTTGTTTTTATTTTGATCTCTCCATTTAATGGTTTGGTTTTTTGGGGGAGCATCAATTGGCCAACAATATATTAATCTCCATTCCTTTTCATTTCTGTACGCCCAATTTTTAAATAGGGCAGCAACTCGCAAGAAAACCTCGGACAATATTTCTGCCAAAAATCTATGTCCAATAACATTATTTAGAAGCGCAGCATTGTCACCACCCCGCCCTTCTATCATCAAAAGAAAATCATATACATTTTTTAGAATGAGATTACATAATCGATCTAGCGATAACTCATCATATATTACTTTACCTAAAATAGGCTCTGAACCATCATAATTAGCAATAGAAGTGGTGCGGAATACGTCTTTATGAAATCCTATACTAAATCCGGCTCCGTCATCACCATAAGCCCGCCATTGCGACAAATCATTTTCTAATTCACTCATAGAAAATATAAACAACTCGTATTTTTTAGGTATTGAAGAAATAATATCTTGGAAATACTTGAAAAAATTATGTTTAGTAGCCCAGAATTTTAATTGTACTGCAATTCGTTCCAAACTGAAGATTACTTCAATTGGATCATTTGTATAATTAGAATCAGTTAACCAAACTTCTCCACTAACTAATATCCCAACAATACTATCCCAATTTGTATAGTGATATAAAAATGGCAATTGGTTGTTTGTACTAAGATTTAAATCACAATGCTGATTAAGATCATTTTTTAAAATCTCTAATTCTTTAGTCAAACTCTCAAACATATTATAATTACTCTAGTAATTTAATGACTGTAATTTTCAGTGCCCCCGCAATATCCACCAGCACACCCAGGCTAAAATTCTTCTTCCCCGCTTCAATATTAGATAAATAAGACCGCTCGATTCCGGCTTTCGCGGCGAGTTCATCTTGGGTCATATCCAATTCACGGCGGCGTTTACGGATGTTTGCTCCTAACGCCTTAAAAAATGCAGTGCTCATAGACAGCAATGTGCCTATGAGTCACATTCTTTTCTGTATTCTATAGTACAAATTATATTGACTATAGTATACATATGTGTATTATAGTACAAGTTTTAGCCCAATTTTGGAGTTATTTATGCCCAACCAATTGAATATAAATCGTTTTTCGCCTCTGTTCCGGCTCGCGTTGCTGGCGGTGGTGGTGTTTGGCTCGCTTGGCGCGGGGTCGGCGGCGTTGGCCGATACGTATGTTCGCGGGTATCACCGCAAGGATGGCACGTATGTACAACCGCATTACCGGTCCGATCCGGATGGCAATCGGTTCAACAATTTTTCAACGCAAGGCAACGTGAATCCATATACCGGGCGCGTGGGCACGGTGGATCCATACGGCGCGCCATCTGCGCCATCGTCCAATTACGGTTATGGCGGCGGACCCAGCCAATATCAAAACCCATACGCGACCCGCAATTATTTAAACAACGAATAATTTATTTTTACATTCCATTTCATCATTCATTTTAAATCCAGGGGATCATCATGAAAAAGTTTTTTGTATTATTTTTGTGCGCGGCGATGGCCGCATTATCCGCATGCGCCGGGCGTGATGCCATGCCGGTATCGTCGTACAAATACGGCGATGAAAAATTATCCTGCGCCGATTTGCGGATGGAAGCGTCGAAATCCGAACGCGAAGTGTTAAAACTATATTCCGAGAAAAATTCCGCCAGCAGCGGTAATATCGCTATTGGCGCGGTGGGCGCATTGTTATTCTGGCCTGCTTTGTTCGCGCTGGATACTTCGGATGCCGAAAAAATCGAAATCGAAGCGCACAAAGAACGTATCGAAACATTGCAACGGTTGATGCGCGATAAAAATTGCGGCGCGTATAAATCGAAAATCGAAAAATTCGAAGAAACCGAACGCGCCAAGAAAAAATCCGAACCAAGCCCGGCCAACGACCGGATCGAACGGTAAAACCGCATCATGCGCAAATGCGAAAACGGCGGGAATGAACTCGCCGTTTTTTTATGATCCTTTGTATTATTTACCGCGGTGGGCGGGCGGTAGCGGCTTTTACCGTACGCACCAATAATGCCCCACGTTCGCGGCGCGACGGTAAATTGGCGGCAGTGGTAATTTCACCCGTTCTGGCGCGGCGGGTCAATTCACCAGCGGCGCGGCCAGCCGCATCCCCGGCGGTTTTGCCTTGGGCCTTAGACGCAGCTGTTCTGGTGCGCGCGGCGCGGGCAACCCAGCCTTTGAAATTTGCATCGAACTCGTTATGCGCAACAACTTCGGCGATCGACATCAAATCGCGATTATCGCCATAAATCCGCGCCTTGCGGAATTGGCCCGGCACCTTGGCATGCACATTAGCGATCATGTCGCCTTCGAATAATTCGGGCAACGCGGATGCCTCGATTTGTAAATTGCCGCTGGCCAATGCGGCCTTAATGATTCCGAGCAAAGTTTTGGTTTTTGAATTTTGTTCTGCCATATCCCACCTTTGTTTTTTGATGCCCATAATATAATCGGCGCGGCGCGGGCCGTCAATCCGCTTAGGATGCCAGTATGGCGACATAATTCGGGCCGATAAAATCCTCGTCTTTCAAGTCGTAAGGCTTGAAATCGATATGCCCGGGGTATAATTTGCCAATCCGGTATCCCAGCGGCGTCAATAAATCGTACCAATCTTTTAACAAAAATTTCGACAGAATATTGGCACGCCCATATTCGAATTGAATCATTTTAATGCGCCCGGCGCGCAGCGCGGTGTTGAATCCGGCGATGACTTTGTTTTCCGCGCCTTCGACATCGATTTTCAGCAAATCGATTTGGGGCAGATTATGTTCCGCCAAATAATCGTCGCCAGCGATCACCTTCGCGCTGATATTTTCGAACGGCAAATCGTGCGGGTAATCGAGCGTGCTGGAATGGGTGTGATCGGAAAAAGATTTTACATTCACGCTACCGGATGCATCCGACAACCCAACGCGATTGAGGATAATACGGCGTTCATCGGCGGTGCTTTGCGCGCATAAATTTGCGGTCTTTGGCACGATTTCAAACGCGTGCACGGTGGCGCCGGGGCAATAATGCGCCGCCAAGAGCGCCCAACCGCCATCATTCGCGCCGACATCGATGATCACGCGCGGATTTTTTGGCGCCAATACATCGCGCAGCAAAAATTCCTCGCCATTGCTGTGCGCATCGTAATTGAAATTTTTATAGGCGAGCGAAATTTTCTCGGCGCGCCGCGCAATCGCCTTTACCACCGGATTGGCGCGGTGCTGGCCGAAAATGTAATTGCGCAGCGCTTTGGACATTTAGTGGCTTACGCCGCCCAATCCAAAATCACTTTGCCGGATTGGCCCGACAGCATTGCATCAAAACCTTTTTGGTAATCGTTGATGCCATAATGATGCGTCAGAACCGGCGTTACATCCAATCCCGATTGCAACATGGTGGTCATTTTGTACCAGGTTTCATACATCTCGCGGCCGTAAATGCCTTTCAGGAACAGGCCTTTGAAAATCACCTTGTCCCAATTGATCGCCACTTTTTCCGGGAAAATGCCCAGCAATGCGATATTCGCGCCGTTGCGCGCATAATCCAGCATTTGATTCAATGCCGCGCCGTTGCCCGACATTTCAAGGCCGACATCGAATCCTTCGGTCATGCCCAAATGCTTCATGGTGGAATCTAAATTCTGTTCCTTGACGTTGACCGCCATGGTCGCGCCCATTTTCTTGGCCAATTCCAAGCGGTATGGATTGACGTCCGTCACAACCACATGACGCGCGCCGACATGGCGGCAAATCGCGGTGGCCATACAGCCGATTGGGCCTGCGCCGGTGATCAACACATCTTCGCCAACCAGATCGAACGACAAGGCGGTGTGCACCGCGTTACCCAGCGGATCCATGATCGATGCGATATCGTCTGGAATATTGTCCGGCAATGGGAATACGTTGCTGGATGGAATGACCAAAAATTCGCCGAACGCGCCGGGACGGTTTACGCCAACACCGACGGTGTTCGGGCATAAATGACGTTTGCCGGCTTTGCAATTGCGGCAATAACCGCAAACAATGTGGCCTTCGCCCGAAACGCGCTGGCCGATTTTCAGGCCCTTTACTTCGGATCCAACCGCGGCAATGGTGCCCACATATTCATGGCCGACAACCATCGGCACAGGAATGGTGCGTTTTGCCCAATCATCCCATTTGTAAATATGCACATCAGTTCCGCAAATGGATGTTTTCTTGATTTTGATCAACACATCGTTCGGGCCCGCTGAAGGCGCCGGCGTGTCTTGCATCCAAATTCCTACCTCTGATTTTGCTTTGACCAGTGATTTCATGGCTTCGTCCTCTTGATTAAATAATACCCAGTTTCTTACCAACTTTAGTGAATGCGGCGATCACCTGATCGACATGCGCGTCATCGTGTGCGGCCGACATTTGCGTTCTGATCCGCGCCTTGCCTTGCGGCACGACTGGAAATGAAAACGCGATTACATAAATACCTTCATTCAATAATTCCGCGGCCATTTGCCCGGCGATTTTGGCATCGCCCAGCATCACGGGGATAATGGCATGATCCGCGCCGGCCAGTTTGAATCCGGCCTTGCTCATCCCATCGCGGAACCGCGCCGAATTGCGCGCCAGTTTTTGCCGCAATGCATCGCCGCCCTTGATCAATTCCAATGCCTTGACCGACGCAGATGTAATCACCGGCGCAAGCGTGTTGGAAAATAAATATGGCCGCGAACGGTTGCGCAGCCAATCGATCACTTCGCGTTTGGCGACGATATATCCACCCGATGCGCCGCCCAGCGCCTTGCCCAGCGTGCCAGTCATGATATCGATCCGGCCAACAACGCCGCAATGTTCCGGCGATCCTGTGCCCTTGGCGCCGACAAAACCGGTTGCGTGCGAATCATCGACCATCACCAGCGCATTGTATTTATCCGCGAGATCACAGATTGATTTTAAATCCGCGATAATGCCGTCCATCGAAAACACGCCGTCGGTTGCGATCATTTTCACGCGCGCGCCCTTTGCATCGGCGTCTTTCAATTTGGATTCCAAATCCGCCATATCGTTATTTTTGTAACGGTACCGCTGCGCCTTGCACAAACGAATGCCGTCGATAATGCTGGCGTGATTCAATTCATCGGAAATAATCGCGTCTTCTTCGCCAAGTAACGTTTCAAACAAACCGCCATTGGCGTCGAAACAAGACGAATATAAAATGCAATCTTCGAATCCTAAAAATTCGGCTAAAGATTTTTCTAGCTTCTTGTGAACGTCTTGCGTGCCGCAAATGAAACGCACCGACGACATGCCGTAACCATATTTGTCGATCGCCGCTTTGGCTGCATCGCGCAACGCTGGATGATTGGCGAGGCCCAAATAATTATTGGCGCAGAAATTCAAAACTTGTTTGCCATTCACCGTGATAATCGCATCTTGCGCGCTGGAAATGACGCGTTCGGCCTTGTACAGGCCGTCTTGTTTCAAGCCTTGTAATTGTTGCTGCAACCGCGCGTGAAATTCAGATTTATTGCTCATGGAATTTTTGGAATCGTTATTTAGTTTCAAAGCCGTCGACATAAAACCCGCCTTCCTTATAAAAATCAAGGACTTGATATTGGGCGCATAATGCCAGAAAGGTTAAAACTTGCAAGGGCTAGACTTCGCAGTGCAAATCGAGTAATATCAACGCCCTAGGAGGTACCAAATGACAGCAAATACAAAACCAGGCCCAATGATGATATCCGGCCCTTGCGCCCCATCGAATTTTGCCGGCGCTACTGGTCCCAGTGAACCATCGCAGAATATGTAACACCAAGAGAACCAGGCGGTTTAAGCCCGGTTGAAAAACGCCGTTTGGAAGAACAATTGGCGCGCACAATGGGCGCGCGCGGCTAAACTTTTAGCCCTTAATCGATAATCTTTGCATTACGCCGTCCGATTGGATAAAACCGAGATAGAATCTTTTATTCCTCTATTCCCAAAGGTGATCCATGGATACTGGCTATTTCTTAGAAGACCTCAAGGTCGGCATGACCGCAACTTATGCCCGCACCGTGACCGAGGCAGACATTGTTTTATTCGCCGGCGTTTCCGGCGATACCAACCCGGTGCATTTGAATCATGAATATGCATTCACTACCATGTTTGGCGGACGCATCGCGCACGGCATGTTGTCGGCCGGCTATATTTCAACCGCGCTTGGCACCAAATTGCCTGGCCCAGGCTGCATTTATATGAGCCAGAATTTGAAATTCAAAGCCCCGGTAAAATCCGGCGATACGGTGCGCGCGACCGTAACCGTGACCGCCATTGATCCCGAGAAAAAACGCGTCACCCTGTCCACCAATTGCACCGTTTCCGATAAAACCGTGATCGAAGGCGAAGCGGTGGTAATGGTACCAAGCAAAAAGTAAAATAACAGGCCGTAGAAAAACTCTACGGCCTTAATTACCTTTATGATTATCATCCGCCATCCCGAATCGACGCCGCAAGCCGCCAAGGGTTGTGCGATTGCTATTGGCAATTTCGATGGGGTGCATTTGGGGCATCAATCGCTGCTGACCGCGGCGGGGGATTATGCGAAAAAAAACAATAAACCGCTGGCTATTTTAAGTTTCGAGCCGCATCCGCGCAAATTTTTTGCGCCCGATTTGCCCCCATTCCGTCTGACGCCATTTCAAAGCAAATATGAATTATTGCGCGATTTCGGCGTCGATTATTTTTTCTGCATGCATTTCAATTATGCCTTGTCGCGATTACCCGCGGATAATTTTATGCGCAATATCCTGCTGGCCGGCCCTGCCCCATCGGCGATTTTTGTGGGATCGGATTTCGTGTTCGGCCATGCGCGCGGCGGCAGCGTTTCCACATTGCAAAGTTACGCGGCGCAAGGAAATTTCCACGTCCACAGTGCCGAATTGCTGGCCGATCACGGCGAAGCGATTTCATCGTCCCGCGTGCGCGAAGCGTTAAAATCGGGCAATCCGCAACTGGCGGCGCAATTGCTGGGCCGTCCATTTCGCATTATCGGCCATGTACAACGCGGCGATCAATTGGCGCGGCAATTAGGATTTCCGACGGTCAATATTTGTCTGCGCGATTATCAGCACCCGATGTACGGCGTATATGCGGCGCGGGTACAGACCAAAGATAAAACCGATTTAATAGGCGTTGCCAATATTGGCATGCGCCCCACCGTCGGCGGTAAAACAGCGCGGTGCGAGGCGCATATTTTCGATTTCAGCGGCAATTTATATGAACAGCGTGTTGGCGTAGATTTGATTCGTTTCATCCGGCCAGAGAAAAAATTCGCCGGCATCGACGAATTAAAAGTGCAAATCGCGCACGACAGCGCGGCGGCAAAACAAATTCTTGCGGCATAACCCCACAAAAAAACGGGGGCCATTGGGCCCCCGTTCCTGAAATCATTTTGGCAATTAGCGCAGTTCGTATGTTTTTGGAACTGGGCCAACGGTCCATTGATAGGTGTGCTCTTTCGAGGCTTGTTGGCGTTTTTCGCTGGCTTGTTTGTTGGCCATTCTTTTTTCGATCAATTCTTTGCGCTTGGCTTGCATAGCTTCGCGTTTCGCTTTTGCATTTTCGCTGCTAGCGGCAACCGGTTTTGCGGCCGGGGTTGCTTTACCTTCGGCTTTTACGGCCTGGGGCGCTGGGGTGGAATTGGATTCGGTGATGCTTTTTTGGTTGGCGGCCATGGCTGGTAATACCGTGAACATGACCAAAGCAAGGGCGAGAATAAATAGTCTCATGATGGGATTCCTTTCTGATTCTGAACGTTTATTTGAATGCCCTGCCACCTTACTTGGGTGATTATGGAATTCAATAGTTTTCGACCATAGCGGAGAAATTTGTTTGGAATATGGCTAAAGCCTTGAGGAATTTCGCCTATCTAAAGGGTGGACATATCAAAATTTCATGGTATTTTAATAGCTTATGCAAAAAATCCAAAAGGCAAGGGTAACCATACATGTCCGAGCAAAAAGACCTTTATAAAAACACGGTTTTTCTCCCCAAAACAGACTTTCCGATGCGGGCCAATTTGCCACAAAAAGAAGTGGAGATTTTAAAGCAATGGGAAGCGCAAAAACTGTCGGACCAGATTAAGGCCAAAACACGCGGCCGCGAAAAATTCGTCCTGCATGACGGCCCGCCATACGCCAACGGCAATTTGCATATCGGCCATGCGCTGAATAAAATTTTAAAAGACGTCGTCAACCGCAGCCAACGCGGTTTGGGCAAAGAAGTCGATTATATCCCTGGCTGGGATTGCCACGGCTTGCCAATCGAATGGAAGATCGAAGAAAAATACCGCGAACAGAAAAAAGACAAAGACCAAGTGCCAATTTTGGAATTCCGCAAGGAATGCCGCGATTTCGCCAGCCACTGGATCGGCGTGCAGCGCGAGGAATTTAAACGCCTGGGCATAGAAGGCGATTGGGACAATCCATATTCCACCATGACATTCCCGGCCGAGGCGCAAATTTTCCGCGAGATCGGCAAATTCCTGGTGAATGGGTCGTTATACAAAGGCATGAAATCGGTGTTGTGGTCGGTGGTTGAAAAAACCGCATTGGCCGAAGCCGAGGTGGAATATCACGACCATAAATCGCATTGGGTTTATATCCGCTTTCCGGTGGTGAAAACCAAATTGAAAGAAATCGAAGGTGCGGGCGTTGTGATCTGGACCACAACCCCATGGACCATGCCGGGCAACCGCGCCATCGCGTACGGCGATGAAATCGATTATGTATTGATTGAATCGGGCGAGGCAGAGCCAGAATCCCTGGTAAAGCCAGGAACCAAAATGGTGATCGCGCAAAAACTGCTCGACAGTTTTTGCAAGGAAACCAAGATCAAATCCTATAAAACCTTGGCGGAATTTACCGGCGACAAATTGCTGGGCACTGTGTGCGCGCATCCGTGGCGCGGCAAGGGATATGATTTCAACGTGCCAATGTACGCTGGCGATTTCGTTACAACCGATGCCGGTACCGGCCTTGTCCATATCGCGCCGGGCCATGGCGAGGACGATTTCAACCTTGGCATGAAACATAAAATCGAAGTGCCGAATACCGTACAAGGCGATGGGACATATTATCCGCATGTGCCGATGTTTGCCGGGCAACATGTATTCAAAGTGCATGATAATATTTGCGCTGAAATGCAAACCGTCGGCGCCTTGATGGCACGCGGCACGCTGGTGCATTCTTACCCGCATTCCTGGCGTTCCAAAGCGCCGTTGATTTTCCGCAACACGCCGCAATGGTTCATCGGCATGGAAGAAAATCAATTGCGTCAGCGGTCGTTACAAGCGATCGATGAAACACAGTGGTTCCCGCCATCCGGCCGCAACCGGATTTATTCGATGGTCGAACAACGTCCGGATTGGTGCATTTCGCGCCAACGCGCCTGGGGCGTGCCGATTGCCGTGTTCACCAATAAACAAACCGGCGAGCCGTTGCGCGATCAAACCATCGTCGATCGTATCGCCGATGCATTCGAATCAGAGGGCAGCGATATTTGGTACAAGGGCGATCCTTGCCGTTTTCTGGAGCCGGAATATCCAGCCGCCGAATATGAACCAAGTTTCGATATCGTCGATGTCTGGTTCGAATCGGGATCGACGCATACATTTGTTTTGGAAGCGCGCGATAATCTCGCCTGGCCATGTAATTTGTATTTAGAAGGTTCGGATCAACATCGTGGCTGGTTCCAATCTAGTTTGTTGGAATCGTGCGGCACGCGCGGTTCCGCGCCGTTCAAGCAAGTTTTAACGCATGGATTCGTGCTGGATGGCGAAGGCCGCAAAATGTCCAAATCCATGGGCAACGTCACCGCGCCCCAAGAAGTGATCAAGGAATTCGGCGCGGATATTTTGCGCCTGTGGGTCGTGTCGTCGGATTACACCGAAGATTTGCGCATCGGCAAAGAGATCATCAAACACCAAGTCGAATTGTACCGCCGCATCCGTAACACCATGCGCTATTTGCTGGGCAGTTTAGAAGGGTATAACACCACCGAAACCATCACACCGGAAAATATGCCGGAGTTGGAGCGTTGGGTTTTGCACCGCATCGCCGAACTCGATAAAAAAGTGCGCGATGGATATAATAATTACAATTTCCATCAGGCCTTCAACGAACTGCATAATTTCTGCGCGGTCGATTTGTCGGCGTTTTATTTCGACATCCGCAAAGATTCGCTATATTGCGATGCCGCCGATTCGGTCCGCCGCCGTGCTTGCCGCACCGTGTTACACCATGTGTTCATGTGTTTAACGCACTGGTTGGCGCCGGTATTGTGCTTTACCGCCGAAGAAGCCTTTGCCGCGTACGGATCGAAAGAAAGCGTGCATTTGGGCACCTTCCCCGAAGTTCCGGCGGAATGGTTGAATGCGGAGTTGGGCGTAAAATGGGACAAAATCCGCGATATTCGCGGCGTTATCACGGGGGCGCTGGAAATCGAACGGCGCGATGGGCGGATTGGATCGTCGTTACAAGCGCATCCGCAAGTCTATGTCAGCAAAGAACAAGCTTCGCTGTTGGATGGATTGTCGATGGATGAAATTTGCATTACATCGCAAATCACCATCAACACCGGCAAAATGCCAAAAGAAGCGTTTAAATCGGACGATGTTGCCGATGTTGGCGTTGTCAGCAAACCAGCCGAAGGCGATAAATGCGGAAGATGCTGGCGCATTCTGCCCGAAGTCGGCAAAGCGGCCGAAGGCCATCATTTGTGCAAACGTTGCGCGGATGCGGTCGATTTGGATGCGTTGGCGGCATAATGGTTAGGTTGAACGATTATCATAAAATTGGGTTACTGATCGCGGCGATTATTTTGATCTGCGATTTGGTTACCAAACAATTTTTTCAAAATTTATTGTTCGATCCGCCGCGCAGCATCGAAATCTTGCCATTCTTGAATTTCACCGCCGTGTGGAACAAGGGCGTTTCGTTCGGCCTGATGTCCGGTGCCGAAATTTGGCATTTATTGGCCATCGCAACAGCGATTACGGGCGTGATTTTATATTGGCTGTGGCAAGCGCATGATCGCTGGACCGCCGGCGGTTGTGGTTTGATCCTGGGCGGGGCGATTGGCAATATTTATGACCGGATCCAGTTCGGCGCGGTCAGGGATTTTTTCGATTTTTATGTCGGCCAATATCATTGGCCTGCCTTTAATATCGCGGATTCCGCCGTATTTATCGGCGTCATATTTTTGCTGTTTTCTAGCGCTAAACGTCCTGATAAGATCGCGTCTTAATTTCTCATTATTCCAAAGGTGATGCTTTGCGTAAATCGATCCTGGCCTTTTTATTGTTGCCGCCAATTATTTTAACCGGCTGTTCCAATTTCAAGGACAATTTGGGCCTTACCCGCCCTAGCCCCGATGAATTCCGCGTGGTATCGCGCGCCCCATTGACCTTGCCGCCGGATTTCAGTTTACGTCCGCCCGCGCCGGGTAGTGAAAACACCAATGATGCAACCCCGCGCGGCCAGGCCGAAGCGGCGTTACTGGGTGCTGGCATTGCCGCACAAAAATCCGCCGCAAAAATTTCCGGCGGCGAATCCAGATTGCTGGATTTAACCGGCGGCGCGAAGGCCGACCCCACGATCAAGGCCACCGTCGACCGCGAAAGCGCTCAATTGGCCGAAGCCAACAAAACATTATTGGATAAAATCCGCGATTACGAACCGCCGGCGACGTTGATCGATCCGATCAAGGAAAAAGAACGGCTGGAGAAGAATAAAGCCGAAGGAAAACCGGCCAACGAAGGTCAAATTCCGATGATCCAACCGAAACGCAAAGGTTTATTCCAACGCTGATGCGCAACATAATCGCCCTTTTTCTTTTTATGGCGGCGATTTTTTTATCGCCCTGGGCAAACGCGCAAAATCTGATATTGCAACAAGCAACCTTGGAAAATGGGCTGCAATTGGTGGTGATTCCCAATCACCGCATGCCGATTTTAACCCATATGGTATTTTACAAAGTCGGCGCGATTGATGAAATCAACGGTAAATCGGGCCTCGCGCATTTTCTGGAACATTTAATGTTCAAGGGCACGCCGAATGTGCCATCGGGCGATTTTTCGCGCCGTATTGCCGATATTGGCGGTAGCGAAAACGCCATGACCACGCCGGATTACACCGCTTATTACCAAACCATCGCCAAGGAACATTTACCGTTGGTGATGGAATTAGAAGCCGACCGGATGCAGAATTTATTGCTCAGCGAGAAAGATTTTACGGCAGAAAAATCGGTGATTTTGGAAGAACGCCGATCGCGCGTCGATAATGATCCTGGCTCGATCCTGGCCGAAGAAATGATGGCGGCGCATTACCGCAATCACCCTTATGGCCGGCCATTGATCGGATGGGCGCATGAGATTGAATCGCTAACCCATCAAGACGTGATGGATTTTCATGCCCGTTATTACGCGCCAAACAATGCGGTTGTGGTGGTTGCGGGCGATGCCGAGATTGCGGATGTAAAACCGCTGGTCGAGAAATTTTATGGATCTATTCCATCTAAAACGATCGACCGCGCCTTTGAACCACAGGAACCCGATGGCCACGCGATCCGCAGCCTGGTTTACCGCAGCAATAAAATCCGTCAGCCGCAATATATAAGATACATTTCCGTTCCGGGATTTTATACCAGCCCGGACGCACACAAAGTGGTATTTGGCCTCCAAGTATTAGACGAAATTCTAAGCGGCACGAGCGGCATTTTATATAAAGACTTGGTAGTCGCCAAAAAACTCGCCGTTGGCGTCAGCATTTATTACGATCCGGACAAACGCGGTCCGACTAATTTTATCATAGGGGCGACTCCAGCCGACAAAACATCGCGCGAAGATATGGTCCGCGCCATCGATACCAACATCAGTGATTTCATTAAAAAAGGCGTGGCCGACGCCGATCTGGCCCGCGCCAAAAAATCGTTGCTGGCGGAGGCAACCTATGCCCGCGACAGCAATTACCGCATGGCTTATGTGGTTGGCGAAACCTTGTCCCTTGGCGGCACATTAAAAGACGTCGAAGATTGGGAAAAAAATATTGATGCCGTCACCAAGGATGATGTCATGATCGCCGCCAGATTGCTAATCACCGACGAAGGTTCCACATCGGGCTGGCTGTTACCGGCAGGGGCGCCATGAAACTTCGCTTTATATTTTTATTCTTGTTATGGATCGGCAGCGCTGGAATCGCGCAGGCGGTTGAAATCCAATCCGTCACCAGCCCCGGCGGCATTACCGCCTGGCTGATCGAAGATCATACGTTGCCGATTATATCGTTAAGTCTATCGTTCGACGGTGGCAGCAAAATCGACCCCAATGGCAAGGAAGGTTTGGGCGATTTCACCGCCGCATTGCTGGATGAAGGCGCAGGCCCCTATAGTTCTAATGAATTTCACGACCGCGTATCGGAACTGGCGATGAGCCTGTCGTTCGGCGCGGATGCCGATTATTTCACCGGCTCACTGCGCACCTTGACGCAAAATCGGGACGCAGCGTTCGATTTATTACATATCGCCTTGGCCAAACCGCATTTCGATACGATTTCCACCGCCCGCATCCGCAGCCAGTTTATGGCGATCTTAAAACAAAAAGAATCGGACCCGGAAACCCAGGCCAGCGAATTATGGTGGAAGACATATTTTGCGGGACACCCCTATGGCCGGATTTATGACGCCAAATCGATAGGCGCGGTTGGGCGAACCGATTTGACCGAATATATGCGCAAGATATCCAATCGCCGCACGTTGAAAATCGGCGTCGCCGGCGATATTAGCGCGGCCGAATTGGGCGCGGCGCTGGATAGAATTTTTGGCTTCCTGCCCGATTTTGAACCGGTTGCAAAACCCATTCCATTTACCGCGCCGGAACACAGCAATATCGTTTTCAAAACCATGCAACAACCGCAAACCGTCGCGGTATTCGGGCAAAAAGGGCTGAAACGCAACGACGCCGATTTTTATCCCTTATATGTTTTGAATCACATTTTGGGCGGCGGGAGTTTTTCATCGCGACTGACCAAAACCGTACGCGAGGATAAGGGCCTGGCCTATTCCGTATACAGCGCCATCAGCACCATGCAGGATACCGGCATTATTTTGGGCGGCGTTGCCACCAAGCGCGAGGATTTCGAACAATCCCTGCAACTTATTCGCAAGGTGTGGGCCGAATTGCCGGATAGTTTGACCGAGGAAGATCTTGAAACTGCTAAAAAATATCTGATCGGGTCGTTCCCGCTGCGGTTCGGCTCCACCCCACAGATTTCCGGGATTTTATTGGCTTTACAGCAAGACGATTTGGGCATAGATTTTTTTGAAAAGCGCAACGATTTGGTGCGCGCGGTGACGTTGGACGATCTTCGCCGCGTTGCCAAAGAGATTTTAAATCCGGATTATATGTTGTTCGCCGTCGTTGGCGAATATGAACCGGGCAAACGGGAATAATATGGTTGATTCTTACCGGCAAAATATTTCTTTTCCATCCGATTTCAATAAATCCGGATACGATGCATTATGCGCCAAGGCCAATGAAGCCGCGCAAAAAATATCGGCGCAGGTTTCCGGCGGAAATTATCCGTTTTTATCCGCTGCCCTCGATGATGACGGCACCATCGCGGCGGCAAAGAAATTTTCCGGCAAATTCGACGATGTGATCGTGCTGGGTACCGGCGGATCGTCGCTGGGCGGAAAAACATGCTGCGCCATCGCGGATGGAAAAACCAATTTGCATTTTCTGGCCAATGTCGATCCGGATGGGTTCGACCGGGCTTTGAAAAAACTGGATCCCGCCAAAACCGGCGCGATCGCCATTTCCAAATCCGGCAATACCGCCGAAACATTGTGCCAATTGCATGTAATCGTTGAATGGCTGGGCCACGCGCATTTAGCCGATAAGTTGCTGGTTATTACAGAACCCGGCGACAATGTGATGCGCCGCATCGCAAGCCAGCTTGGCGTTTCTATCATCGACCATAATCCCAAAATCGGCGGACGGTTTTCGGTATTGTCGATTGTCGGCATGTTGCCCGCCGCCATCGCCGGACTCGATATTCATAAAATCCGCAAAGGCGCGGCGGAAGTTTTAAACCGCGCCGCATCGGCCGATTCCGCACCCGCCATCGGCGCTGCAATCAACATCGCCCTAAACAAACATCACGAAATCCATCAAACCGTTTTAATGCCTTATGCCGACGCGTTAAAAACATTCGCCGAATGGTACAAGCAATTATGGGCCGAAAGCGTTGGTAAAAACGGCCTTGGCACAACGCCGATCGATGCGCTGGGCACGGTCGATCAACACAGCCAGTTGCAATTGTTCCTCGATGGGCCGCGCGATAAATTTTATACGCTGATACTGCCAAATCATGCCGAAAGCGGCGCGCGGATTTCACCATTGAAAAACGCATCGGACGACAGGTTGGCTTATTTATACGGCCGCACCATGGGCGATTTGATCGCTGCCGAGGGCCGTGCCACCGTGCAAAGCTTGAAAAACAAGGGTTTTCCGGTGCGCACCATCGAAATCCAAAAACTGGATGAACGCACGCTGGGCGCATTATTCATGCATTTCATGCTGGAAACCATGATCGGCGCCGAATTGCTGGGCATCAATGCGTTTGATCAGCCCGCGGTCGAGGAAGGCAAAATCCTGACCAAAAAATATCTGCAAGAATTGAATAACGCGGCCTGATCCCGTGACGATTCGCATCCTGCCCAGTCATCTTGTCAATCAAATCGCCGCCGGTGAAGTGGTCGAACGCCCCGCATCGGTCGTCAAGGAATTGGTGGAAAACGCTATCGATGCTGGTGCAAGCCGGATCGAAATATTCATTCGCGGCGGCGGGTTGAACAAGATCACTGTACGCGACAATGGCAAAGGGATGGACGCGAATGAATTGGCCCTTGCGGTTGAACGCCACGCCACATCGAAATTAACCGACGATAATTTGGATCAAATCGCGTCCTTGGGTTTTCGCGGCGAGGCATTGCCATCGATCGGATCCATTGCTCGGCTGTCGATCACCAGCCGCCAGCAAGGCCAGGATAGCGGTTTTTCGATTCGCGTCGAAGGCGGCAAGAAATCGCCTGCGGTTCCAGCCGCGCATGGAATTGGCACCACCATAGACGTTGAAGATTTATTCTACGCCACCCCAGCGCGGTTGAAATTCATGAAAACCCCCGCAACCGAAAGCGCGCAAATCGCCGATACGATTCGCCGCCTGGCGCTGGCCTATCCCATTGTGGGATTCGATTTGCATGACGAGGATGGCAATATTTTAAAACTGGCCGCAAGTCAGGGCGATTTCTTTTCGACCATTCGCGCCCGCGTGGTCGATGTGATGGGCGGCGATTTTGCCGCAAACCATTTGCCAATCGATGCCGAACGCGAAGGATACCGTTTATACGGCCTTGCCGGAATTCCAACTTACAGCCGCGGCAACGCGCAAATGCAATTTTTTACCGTCAATAACCGCCCTGTGCGAGACAAGCAATTATTAGGCGCACTGCGCGCCGCTTACCAAGACGTATTGGCAAGCGACCGGTATCCTTACGCGGCGTTGTATCTGGATATTCCGACGCAAGATTTGGATGTCAACGTCCATCCCGCCAAAACCGAGGTGCGATTTCGGGATGCCAACAAAGTGCGCGGTTTGTTGATCGGCGCAATTCGCGCGGCGATTGCGGGCGAAAAATCCATGGCATCGAGCAGCAGCAATCAATCCGCAATGATCATGGCGTTTCAAAAACGCGACAGCCAAGCCAATGCCTATGTTGCGCAAAGATCCACCAGCTTTGCGGATTTTACCCCAATGGCGCGGAATTTGGATTCTTCCGCCGCCCAAGCAATGGAAACCCAAATTCAATATCCGCTGGGCGCGGCGGTTGCGCATATTCACGAAAATTATATCGTCGCGCAAACCGAAGGCGGCTTGGTTTTAATCGATCAGCACGCGGCGCATGAACGGATCGTATATGAAAAAATGAAATCGGAAATGGCCGCATCCGGCATTAAACGCCAGATTTTATTGATTCCGGAAGTCGTAAAATTACCCGCCGGGCAAAGCCGCGTATTGCTGGAACGCGGCGCGGAACTGGAAAAACTGGGATTGGCGATTGAAAGTTTCGGGGTGGATGCGGTTTTGGTGCGCGAAATTCCCAGCATTTTGGGCAAGGCATCGGTGGCCGAAATGATCCAGAAATTATCCGGCGATCTGGCCGATATGGACGGATCGTTGGAAATTGAAAAAAACCTTTGGCAAATTTGTTCGACCATGGCCTGTCATGGCAGCGTACGCAGCGGCCGGATTTTGAATTCCGCCGAAATGAACGCGTTATTGCGGCAGATGGAGCAAACGCCGAGCAGCGAGCAATGCAATCATGGCCGGCCAACGTTTATTGAACTTAGCCTTAACGATATTGAAAAATTATTTGGCCGGAAATAAATAAAACCGGATTTTGGCGGCGCCATAAATCCGCTCATCCATCAAATCAAATCCTGGCAAATCATACTCTTCTTCCCTGCCCGATTCGATTACGATTAAGGCGCGTGGTGCTATCCAGCCGCCGGTGCGTAAAGATTCCACCCCTAGCGCAATCAATCCTTTCCCATAAGGCGGATCCAAAAATATCAGATCGAATTGGCCACGCGCGGGCGGCAGGCTGGATATATCCGCCGCGATAAAATCGCACGATCCGGTTGCCTTCATATCATCGGCATTGGCGCGGGCTGTTTTTATGTCGCGGTCGATAAAACACGCATATTCCGCGCCGCGCGACAACGCCTCCAGCCCCAGCGCGCCGCTGCCGCAAAATACATCTAAGATTTTTAATCCTTGCGGGATCGGCAAATCGAAAATCGATGCCGGTTTGCCGTGCGATAAAATATTATATAATGCCTGCCGGGCGCGATCGGATGTGGGGCGGATATCGTCGCCGATTGGTGCGGATAATTTTCGGCCCCTGAATGCGCCTGTGGTAATGCGCATGGATTATCCCCCGAAATACCCGGGCAATAATTTATGCAATTGGTCTTCGCTGATTTCCTTGGCCTTGGCGGCGCCAAGATCGCGCAATTCAAACGGGCCATAGCCGATGCGCGATAACCGGTTCACCGCAAGGCCGAAATGTTCCATCATTTTGCGGATTTCGCGGTTTTTGCCTTCGGTCAGTTTGATAAACAACCACGCGTTGCGGCCCGTAACCTTGTCGATCTCCACAACCGCAGGCGCGTAACGCACGCCATCGATATGAATGCCGCGCCCCAAACGTTCGATGATTTCTTCGGTCACCGTGCCGTAAACCCGCACCCGGTAATGGCGGGTAAAACCGTTTTTGGGCAATTCCAAATACCGCGCCAATCCGCCATCGTTAGTCAACAACAATAATCCTTCGCTGTTTAAATCAAGGCGCCCAACCGATACGACACGCGGCAAGGATTTGGGCAAAATATCGAAAATCGTCGGGCGGCCTTGCGGATCGTTATTGCTAACCACATAACCGGTCGGTTTATGATACAGCCATAATTTGGCTTGTTTCGATTTCCACATAAACGGGCGGTTATTGACCGTAATTTTATTGATCGGCGATACAA
Organism: uncultured Alphaproteobacteria bacterium; assembly: GCA_964647725.1. Taxonomy (GTDB): domain Bacteria; phylum Pseudomonadota; class Alphaproteobacteria; order SHNJ01; family SHNJ01; genus SHNJ01. Next base: position 89,555 of record CAZYJI010000006.1, on the reverse strand, counting down.
CGCAGGCAGGCGTTTTTAAAACTTCACCATCAACCGAAACGCGGCCTTCTAAAATCCATTGTTCGGCCTCGCGCCGAGAACATAATCCTGCATGGGCTAAAACCTTGGCGATGCGTTCCGGTTTATTTTTGATTTGCGGCGCGGATGATTTATGGCTCGGTCCCGATGGCGATTTCTTTTTTTGAAACGACCGGCGCGAATCGAATTTATTAGTGACGCGTTTTTTAGGCGTGAATTTTTTGGCTTTTGTCATTATTGGCATGCCCCGATCAAAGCGTTGAAAATTTTGGCGTCATGCGGACTGGCGGTATATTCCGGGTGCCATTGCACGCCCAGGCAAAAACGGTAAGACGGCGATTCGATGCCTTCGATCACGCCGTCTTCGGCGCGCGCGCTAACCACCATGCCGGTGGGCACATTTTTAATTGCCTGATGATGCGAAGAATTGACCGATAAATGATCGACCCCCAAGATACGGTGTAAAATCGTGCCTGGCGCAACGGTGATATCGTGCGCGGCCTGATCGAATGGCGGTTTTTGCGAATGTTCGTGCGCGTTCGGCACGGCATCTGGAATATGTTGAATCAAACTGCCGCCCAGCGCCACATTCAATGTTTGCATACCGTTACAAATGCCTAAGACCGCTTTACCGGCCTCTAACATCGCACGGGTCATGGCCATTTCAAAATTGGCGCGCGGCGAATTTTTCACTTTTGCTTTTTCATGCATTTCTTCGCCGTATAATTTCGGATCCAAATCATCCCCCGCGCCCACCAGCAACAGCCCGTCGCATAATAAACTATAGGCCGCGATCGCATCTTCGCGATAAGGGATTAAAATCGGATTGCCGCCGGCATTGGCCACCGCGTCGCTGTAATTTTCGCGCATGGCGTAATATGGGCGATGTTCGGAAAATCCGCCCGGTTTCGGCGCTTGCCAGTCGGGAATAATGCCGATAAGGGGTTTTTTCATGTCTTGTTTCTGTCCTTGAACCTGCGTCTGATTATATATAGTTTATAGCCCATGCAGAATCAAAATTACATGCAAATCGCCCTTTTAGAAGCCAAACAAGCCGCCGCGCGTGGGGAAGTGCCCATTGGCGCGGTAGTGGTGGATGCAAGCGGGAAAATTATTGCGCAAGCCGGCAATAGAACGGAAGAAATGAATGATCCGTCTGCCCATGCCGAATTCCTGGCACTGCGCGATGCGGCCCAAAAAACCGGCGCACCACGTTTGGTCGATTGCGATTTATATGTGACGTTGGAACCATGCACCATGTGCGCCGCCGCGATCAGCCAGTTCCGTGTCCGCCGTTTATATTACGGCGCTTACGATCCCAAGGGCGGCGCGGTCGATCATGGCGTTAAGTTTTTTGCATCCCCCACCTGTCACCATGCGCCGGAAATTTACGGCGGCATTATGGAAAGCGAAACTGGCGCGATTTTACGCGATTTTTTCGAATCCAAACGCGCATAATTCCATATAGAAATCAGCCAAGAATTATTGTAGTTTAGGGCCGGTTTTGCAAAGGACAATTCATGAATATTTTGGTCATTGGCGGCGGGGCACGCGAACATACTTTATGCTGGGCGATTAAAAAATCCCCGGATTGCGGCAAAATATTTTGCGCGCCAGGCAATTACGGCATTTCGCAAATCGCCGAATGCATGCCAATATCCGTGACCGATTTTACAGCCATCACCGATTTTATCAAAACCAACAACATCGATTTTGTCGTCGTCGGCCCGGAACAACCGTTGGTCGCCGGGCTTGCCGATCATTTGATCAAAATGAACATACCCGTATTCGGCCCAACCCAGGCAGCGGCGGAATTAGAAGGATCGAAAGGTTTCGTCAAGGATTTATGCCGCGAGCATAATATCCCAACCGCCGGATATGAACGGGTTTACGACGTTGCGGCAGCGAAAAAGACCATCGCCAAAATGCCTGGCAAAATCGTGGTCAAGGCCGATGGATTAGCCGCCGGCAAGGGCGTCATTATCGCCGAAAACCAAACCGAGGCGGTTGCGGCGGCGGAAAAATTATTGGCCCCCGGCCCGGAACAACATCCATCGCTGGTGATCGAGGAATTTTTGGACGGCGAGGAAGCGAGTTTTTTTGCCCTGATCGACGGCGAAACCGTGGTGCCGTTAATCGCGGCGCAGGACCATAAACGCGCGTTCGATGGCGATCTTGGTCCGAATACCGGCGGCATGGGCGCTTATTCCCCAGCGCCTATTTTCACGCCCGATATGCAACAACAAGTGATGGAAAAAATTATCCGCCCCACCGCGCGTGCCATGGCATCGCGCGGCACGCCGTTTCGCGGCGTTTTGTTTGCAGGCCTGATGATCACCTCATCCGGCCCGCATTTGATTGAATATAATGTGCGGTTCGGCGATCCGGAATGCCAGGCGATTTTGCCGCGATTGGATGGCGATTGGTTAAAAATTTTACATGCTGTCGTCACAGGAAAATTATCATCTCTGCCGGCATTGAAATGGCGCGACATTTGTACGTTGGGCGTTGTATACGCCAGCAAGGGGTATCCGGAACAATATAAAAAATATACGCCGATCCACAATTTGGACGCATTGAAAGGCCTTGCGAACATTCATTTGTTTCATGCCGCGACCAAATGGAGTGAAAACCAAATCGTCGCCGATGGCGGAAGGGTTTTATCGGTTGTCGGCGAAGGCGCCAATATCGCTGAGGCGCAAAAACGCGCCTATGACGCGATTGCCAAAATCGATTGGCCGGACGGTTTTTACCGCAAGGATATCGGCTGGCGCGCGGTGGCCGGCAAAAAGCAAGTGGCGTAAATGGCCGATCCGGCATTTCAAAATTCCCCCAGCAATATTCCCGAATTTACGGTTTCGGAAATCGCCCATGCGGTCAAACGCGTGGTCGAAGGCAGTTTTGAACGCGTGCGGGTGCGCGGGGAAATTTCAGGGCTAAGCCGCCCTGCCTCCGGCCATGTGTATTTTAAATTAAAAGATGCCGATGCGGTATTAGACGGTGTTTGCTGGAAATTCAGCATCCCGCGATTAAAATTAAAACCCGAAGACGGGATGGAAGTGATCGCAACCGGCAAGATTTCGACATATCCCGGGGGATCGCGGTATCAAATTATCGTCGATTCGATTGAATTGGCCGGCCAGGGCGCGCTGTTAAAATTATTGGAAGAGCGCAAGAAAAAACTCGCCGCCGAGGGATTATTCGACGAAGCGCGGAAAAAGAAATTGCCGTTCCTGCCGCGCGTTATAGGTGTTGTTACATCACCGAGCGGGGCAGTTATCCGTGATATTCTGCACCGTTTAGCCGACCGTTTTCCGCGCGATGTGTTGGTTTGGCCGGTTCCGGTGCAAGGCGACGGCGCGGCCGCGCAAATCGCCGCCGCCATTGCAGGATTCGATAAATTGCCGTCCGGAATTGCAAAGCCCGATATTTTAATCGTCGCGCGCGGCGGCGGCAGTATCGAAGATCTTTGGGAATTCAACGATGAATCGGTGGTGCGCGCCGTGGCCAATTGTTCGATTCCGGTCATATCCGCTGTCGGCCATGAAACCGATTATACCTTGATCGATTTTGTGGCTGACGTGCGCGCCCCAACCCCCACCGCGGCGGCGGAATTGGCCGTGCCGGTGCGGTTGCAATTGATTGCTTCGATGGCGGATAAAACCGCGCGGCTGCAAAACGCTATCGGGAAATTCCTGCAATTGCATAAAAAACACCTGCAAAGCCTGTCGCGCGGTCTGCCGCACCCGCGCGAGCGTTTGGCGATGATGCAGCAAAAATTGGATGAACGCACCATGCGGTTGTCGAAATCCATGGCGGCGTTCTTGCATACGCAGCATTTGCGGTTGCACAAAATCCATATCTCGCCGGAATTGTTGCGCCTGGATTTGCGCCGCAACGCGGAAAGAATTAAGCAATCCGAAGCCAGAATGCGCCAAGCCATTGCCCGGCATTTGCAACGCGCCAAGGAAAACCTGTCCAAACAAACCAGGTTATTGCAAACCCTGTCTTACGAACGGGTATTGGAACGCGGTTTTGCGTTAATGCTAGATCAAAACGGCCAGGCAGTAACTAAAATAGAGGCGATTAAAGTGGGCGAAGATTATCAGATCCGCCTGCAAGACGGAACCGCGGCCGCAACCGTCAAAAACAAAACCAGAAAATAATTATAAAAACCGCGCCAACAATCCATCTAACGCAGCTGGATCAGACCATTCGACATGGACATGGATAGATTCAATATTTTCTTGCAGATTTTGTTCGATCCGGACCAAATCCTTGGATGTGGTGACCAAATGCGCGCCTTGCCGTTCGGCTTCTTTGATCAACAATACGATTTCCGAAGAATTGAAATAATGGTGATCCGGGAAATTATGCGTTGCGATTACATTTAATCCATGATCCCGCATCATAGTGTAAAATTTTTGAGGCCGGCCGATTCCAGCGAAAGCCATAATCTTCCGCCCTTTTAATTTTTCGATTTGGCGCATATCCGGGGCCAAACGCGCTTGCAAAACCGGTTTATTGCCGGGCACGCGCGAGAATAAATTATGTTTGTCTTGCCCATATAAAACGATGGCATCGGCGCGGGCCAAAGCATCATCGAACTTTTCGCGCAAAGGGCCGGCTGGAATAATGCGGCCATTGCCCAAACCATATTCGCCATCCACGACCAGAAACGATAAATCCTTGTGCAGATACGGGTTTTGAAACCCATCGTCCATTATAATTATATCCGCGCCTTCGGAGGTCGCCAATTTCGCCGCCGCAACGCGGTCTTCGCCGATGACCGTAACGCCCGTGCGGGTCAACAACAAGGCCTCATCACCGACATGAATCGCCTGATGCAGATGCGGATCCACCACCAATGGGCCCCCATAAATTCCACCATAGCCGTAACTGATGAATACCGGGGTTTTATCGCGTTTTTTGAAATACTCGCCCAAGCTTAAACAAATTGGCGTTTTACCCGCGCCGCCAGCGACCACATTGCCGATACAAATTACCGGTGCGGTCGCCTTATAGGTTTTGGCAAAGTCGCGACGCATTTTTCCAAGCCCGGCATACAGCCAGCTTAAAGGCGTGAAACAACGCGCGGCCGGACAATCAATATGCCAAAATTCAGGCGTTTGCATATCGGGGATCCTGTATTTGGGTCACGGGACCGATATAAGGTTGCAACCGGCTGACAACAAAATCTAGAATCTGGTCTTGGCCTTTCGCCACCATCATCGCACGCTGGCCCAAGCTTTGGGCAATGTAGGTATCGCCGATCAATCTTTGCGCAAAAGATTGCAATTCCAGATCGTTGTTGACTACCCACGCGGCTTGCGCCGATTGCATGGATTGATGCAGATCGAGGAAATTTTGCATTTGTGGGCCATATACGATGGCGCATCCATACCGCGCCGGTTCCAATAAATTATGGCCGCCTTTTACTTTGAAACTTCCGCCCATGAATACGATTTTACAAACCGAGAAAAACAATCCCAATTCGCCAATCGTATCGGCCAGATAAATATCGGTCGAAGGCGTAATCGCCTGGCCGCGCGAACGCACCGCGACGTTCAATCCGATTATTTTCAATTCATTTTGAATTTTGGTGCTGCGTTGCGGGTGACGCGGCGCAATCACAGTCAAAAGTCCGGGATATTTCTGGCGCAATGCCCGGTGCGCTTCGCCGACAGATTTTTCTTCACCTTCATGCGTGCTAGCCGCGCACCAGACTGGCCGGCCATTGATGGATTGTTGCAACCAACTGCGGTCGACTTCGCGGTACGGCAACGGCGCCGCGGCAAATTTTAAATTACCGGATATTTCCACCGGCGATGCGCCAAGGGCGGCAAAATACCGCGCATAAACTTCGTTTTGCGCCATTACATGCGAGAAATTTTTCAGTAATTGCGCGATAAATTTTGGATTTTTTTGCCACGATTCAAACGATTGATCGGACATGCGCGCGTTCAGTAAAACAATATCGATATTTTTCGCGCGCGTTTGTGAAATCAAATTCGGCCATAATTCCGATTCCACCCAAATCGCAAAATTCGGCATCCAATGATCCAGGAAATTTTCTACCCATCCCGGATGATCAAGGGGAATATATTGATGCAATAAGCGGTGATGCAATCTTGGTTTTAAAAACTCGGCCGATGTCTTGGTGCCGGTTGTCAATAAAACGGTAATATTCGGATACAGCCAGAATAATCTTTCGATCAGTATCAGAACCGACTGGGTTTCGCCGACACTGGCCGCATGAATCCAGATCAATCGCCCGCCGGGACGCGGTATTCCGGCGCGGCCAAAACGTTCGCCAATACGAGCCGGATCTTCCTTGCCCAAACGCACGCGTATTTTCAAATACAGGCGCAAAAACGGCGCGATCGCGTATAAAGTCCAGCGGTATAATGTCAATTTGTTCATGACGCTTTCCGTTGATCCATCATATCATCAACCGCCGCATCATCCAAGGGGATTGGCATATGCCCACATAGAAGATCCGAACGATTGGAAACATCAATCAAATTCCATTCGAGTTTTTGGCGGTATGATTCCAATTCCGTATCATCGCAATCTTTTGGCACATAAATCGGATCGCCCCATACATACACGCCACGAGAAAATGGCCAGCAAACTAAAAACCGGTCCCAGCTATACAGCATTTTGCGCCTTGTGGTTGCAACCGACACCGGCACAATAGGCAAACCAGTAGTTTTCGCCAGATATACAGCACCTGTAGCGGCACGGAATCTTGGGCCGCGCGGACCATCCGGCGTAAGACCGATGGAATAACCATCGGCAATTTTATCAATCGTTTGTCGCAACGCCGCTGCGCCGCCGCGTGAGGTCGATCCGAATACGGTACCGACACCATAATGACGAATAATGGCCGCCGTGAATTTCCCATCGCGGTGATGCGAACTGATCATTGCGCCTTTTACACCTTTGCGCCAGGCACGCGCCATGCACAGTAAACGCCCATGCCAGAAACAGACGATAATTGGTTTACCTTGGTCCCAAAACGATGCGGGCAGCTCGGCATTGTGATATTGCCAGGAGGATGTGTGATAAACCAACTCCATATATAAATACGCCAACCATGCACTTATATATTGCGCGAACGACGACTGAGTCAATTGGCGGCGGATTTTTTTCAGCATTTAGGAATTCACCGCCGTCAATGTTGGCGCGGATTCTTGGGATTGATATTGCATTTGATACAGCTTGGCATATACGCCGCCTTTGGCCAGCAATTGTTGATGCGTGCCGGATTCGACCACCCAACCTTGGTCGATCACATAAATCAGATCGGCATTGACGATGGTCGATAAACGGTGCGCAATAACAATCGTGGTTCTGCCGCGCATAAGATCTTGGAGCGCGCTTTGCACCTGGCGTTCGGTATTGCTGTCCAGCGCCGATGTCGCCTCGTCCAACAATAAGATCGGCGCATTTTTCAACATAGCGCGGGCAATCGCGATACGCTGCCGCTGACCGCCGGATAATTTCGATCCATTCGGGCCGACCGATGTATCGTATCCATCCGGCAAAGACATAATAAATTCATGCGCGCCCGCTGCCTTGGCGGCTTGAATAATATCTAGCTCTGCTGCGCTTTTCTGGCCGTAAGCGATATTGTTCCGGATCGTATCGTCGAACAGCAATGTTTCCTGGCTGACCAGCGCCATTGTGTCGCGCAAACTGTGCAGGGTAACATCGCGCACATTCTGCCCGTCGATCACAATCGATCCTTTGCTGACATCATAAAAACGCGGGATTAGATTTAAAATGGTGCTTTTACCGCCGCCAGATGGACCGACAAGGGCGGTGGTGCGCCCGGCCGGAATATCCAATTGCATATTCCACAATGCGGTTTTGCCATTGTCATAAGAAAATTCGACATCATTAAATTCAATTTTTGCATTCGTCAGATGCAAATCTTTTGCACCAGGCGCATCAATAATTTTAGAAGGAACGCTTAATAAATCATACACGCGCTGCGCGGATGCCATACCTTCTTGCAAGCCGGCGTTCAATTTCGCAAGGCCCTTCAGCGGTTCATAGGCCAACAGCAACGCGGTCAGGAACGAGAAAAACGCGCCAGTGGTTTTATACCCGCCAATAACCTGATACCCGCCATAAACGATCACGGCGCAAACCGCGATTGCGCCGAAAAATTCCATAATGGGTGAGTTAGCGGACCGATACCGTTGTGATCGTTGCGAAAGGTTGAAAAGATTTTCGGTCAAATGTTCGGCGCGGGAAATTTCTTCGGATTCGGTATTATTCGCCTTTACATGGCGCATGCCGTGAAATACTTGCTCCAGTAACGATGCATAAGTTCCGGCGCTACCTTGGGAACTATAGGATAATTTGCGCACTTTTCTGCCAAGCTTGGTGATTGGAATAATAGTTACCGGGAATACGAAAACCGCGATAAACGCCAATTTTGCATCCTGGTGAAACAACATACCCATCAGGAATACTAGCGTTAAAATATCCTTGCCCATGCCGGTTATGGTGTTGGCCACCGCATAACGCAACATGCCGACATCATAGGTAAAGCGCGATACCAGTGCGCCGGTTTGCGAGCCGTGGAAAAACGCTAGATCAGCCCGTATTACATGACGGAACATGCGGTTTTGCAGATCACGGATAATGCCCTGGCCAATGCCATTCATCAGCATCGCTTCGGAATAAGTCGCAAGGCCGCGCACCGCGAACAGCACAATCACCGATATACCGATCGGCCATAACGCCGCTTCGTTTTTCTCGATAAAAATTTTATCTAGAATCGGTTCGATCAATTTGGCGAATGCCGCCGTGGTCGCGGCGATGATCACCATCATGCAAACCGCAATCGCAAGCTTGCCTTTGTAATCTTTAATATGATCGCGCATCAAACGGCCCATCAGCGCGCGGGTGGTCGCAAAATTCGGCTTTATTTGTTCCATTATTGTCCTGCCAGCGTCATTTGCCCAACGCGAATCGTGGGGCTGTCGACGCCATATTTAAATTCCAAATCATTCGCGGGGGTCAATTCCATAAACATATCCGTCAAATGGCCGGCGATGGTGACCTCCGACACAGGATAGGCGATTTGCCCATTTTCAATCCAAAATCCGGATGCGCCCTGGCTGTAATCGCCGGTGACCAGATTCACGCCCATACCCATGGTTTCGGTGACATAAAATCCTTGCTTAATATCGGCGATCAATTCTTGCTGGGTCATCGTTCCGGCCGCCAGATAAAAATTGCTGACCGATGGCGATGGCACGCTGGAAACGCCGCGCACCGCATGGCCGGTTGAATGTAATCCGAGTTGCCGCGCCGAACGGCAATCTAAAATCCAGCTTTTTAAATAGCCACCTTCGATAAAATGAATGCAAACATTCAATCGCTCAGCGCGAAAATTGAAGTCGCTAAAGCAAACGCATCTGAGCACTCTGCCGACATTCGAATCAATGCTCATAGCCAAAT
>CAZYJI010000006.1:77815-80047 GCA_964647725.1 uncultured Alphaproteobacteria bacterium | reverse complement strand
ATTGCGCGTTGCTATCCCCTCGGCATCAAATGGGCGGGAACGCAAAGCCCGCTGGCGTAACGGATCGTCGATAATATTGATCGAGCCTTTGAAAATCTGCTGGCCCATTTTCGATTTTAAAAACGATGTGCCGCGCGCGATGGTCGCCCCATTGATCGCACCGGCAAAATACCCCACCAGCCCGCGCGCCACACGCGGATCGAATACCACCGGCACTTGCTGGGTTTTTACTTTGCGCGGATTAAGGCGCTTTACCGCGCGCTCGCCCGCTTTGCGGCCGATGATTTCCGGCGATACCATATCGTTGTGAAACACCGTGGCGCTGTAATCGTAATCGCGTTCCATCCCGGTGCCTTCGCCGGCAATCACCGATGCGGCCACCGAAAAACTCGATTGGTCGTATTCGCCCATCAATCCGTTGCTGTTCACCAAATACACTTTGGAACGGCTAGCATGCGCATCGCCGCCTTCGCTTTTGGTGACGCCTTTTACGGCTTGCGCGGCGTCTTCGGCAGCTTTGGCCCATGCCTGCAATTTTTCTTCGCCAATATCGGCGCTGTCCGCATTATGCGATTTATGCTCTCCGGACAAAGACGCGGATTTATCCGCAAGGCCGCAAAATGGGTCTTCGGGCGACGCCTTGGCCATCGCCACCGCGCGTTCGACCATTGCATCGATTTCCGTCAAATTGGAATAGGACGCAGATACGACCGCTTGTTTTTTCCCGGCAAACACCCGCAAGCCCATATCGGCCGAGGCGGAGCGTTCCAATTTTTCGAGCTTGCCATACCGCACCGATACATCCTGGCTGACCGAATCTACCAATAATGCGTCCGCCGCGCTGGCGCCCTTGGCAATCGCTTTGCCGATAATATCGCCCAAAAAATTCAAATGATCCGTCATTATAAAATCGTTTCCAAAAATAACGCCGAGGCCACGATCAGCCCGGCCCAAATATTGCTTTTAAATCTTGCATGCGCGTTTTGCGCGTCCCCCGACAGTAACGTCAATACCTGCCATAATAAAAGGCAACTTAGCACAATTATATGGCAGAAGTACACCAGGCCAAATCCTTGTAAAACGCCCAAATATCCAAGGATTGCAGCCATCCAGGCATAACACAAAAGCGCCATGGGATGCACAAAACCCCGCATTAAAACCGCCGTCGATTTGACGCCGATACGCATATCGTCCTCGATATCCTGCAGGGCATATATAGTGTCATAGGCCAAAGTCCACAATATCGCCCCTATATATAAAAGCCCCGCCGCCGGATCAATCCGCCCGGCAATAGCCGCATACCCAACCAAAATTCCCCAATTGAACGTAATGCCCAAAAATAATTGCGGCCAATAGGTAATACGTTTCATCCATGGATATAACGCGACCGGAATAATCGAGCATAATGCCACGATTCGCGCAAAATCATTCAGCGCCAATAAAATCGGCACGGCGCAGATCAATAATAGCGCGATCAAAATAACCGCCTGGCGCGGCGAAACCTCACCACTCGTAATCGGGCGGGATGCGGTGCGCGCGACCTTGCCGTCAAAATCGCGATCGCAAAGATCGTTGTAAATGCACCCGGCGCTGCGCAGCAGAATACTGCCGATAAAAAACAGGCTGGCGTGATAAATATAAGTTACAATATCGCCATCCCCGGCAAGCCCCAGCCCCCACAAACAAGGGAAAAATAACAGCCAGATTCCAACCGGTTTATCCCAGCGCGCCAATCTTGCCAGCGTTGCAATTCTCATAGGCTTGACCTTTGGTTTAAATGCGATACTCTCTGCCGCATGAGCGCAGAATATAAAGCAAAAACACGGCTTTATCTACCGGGCGATTTGTCGCCGTCGGTAACTATCCCCTTGAATAAAGACCAGGCGCATTATCTGCGCAATGTATTGCGCGCGGATGCGGGCGCAAAGATCCATGTTTTTAATGGCCGCGATGGCGAATATCTGGCCGAATTCGATGGAAAATCGTCTGTCAAAACCGGCGCGATGACCGAGGCGCAAAAACCGGATTTGGATGTATGGTTGTTATTCGCGCCGGTGAAAAAAGATCAAACCGATTTCATTTTACAAAAATCAACCGAATTGGGCGTATCCGTCATTCAGCCCGTTTTCACCGATTATACCAACACCGAACGTTTTAATATGGAACGCGGAACCGCCAATATTATCGAGGCCAGCGAGCAATCGCGGCGACTGACTGTGCCCGTGGTTAAAG
>CAZYJI010000006.1:44396-77805 GCA_964647725.1 uncultured Alphaproteobacteria bacterium | reverse complement strand
GGTTAAAGAAGCGAAAAATTTGAAAAATATTTTATCCAGCTGGCCCAAAGATCGGATTTTAATTTTTTGCGATGAAATGCGCACATCATCACCATTGCCAGACATACTTGCGGAATTGCGTGGACAAAAATTGGCCTTTTTATGTGGTCCAGAGGGCGGATTCAGCGCGGCAGAACGCGATTATTTAAATTCTCTTTCTTTTGTAAAATCCGTGAATCTGGGGCCGCGTGTGTTGCGCGCCGAAACCGCCGCCATCACATGCCTTGCAATATATGGCGCCATGAATGGCGACTGGAAATAACATCCCACAAATCTATATCCATTTTCATGTCTATATTACAAAAATCCCAATTAATCGAATTTTTTGCCCGCCAGTGCAAACCGCAAGATCAATGGAAAATCGGGATCGAATTTGAACGGTTCGCGTATGACAAAAAAAAATTAAAACCCCTGCCCTATTCCGGCCGCACAAGCACGACAATGTTTCTGCAAGAATTGGCAAAAAAATATAATTGGCAACCGGTTATGGAAGGCCAAAATATTATCGCCCTAAAACGCGATCAGCAATCAATCACGTTGGAACCAGGCGGCGCGATTGAATTATCCGGCGCGCCATTGCCATCGGTGCATCATTGCTGCAAAAGCGTCAATATCCATATGCGGGAAACGGCAGATATTGGCGAACAATTGGGGGTCGGGTTTTTGACGCTGGGTTTCGACCCAAAATGGAATAGAGGCGATTTTACCTGGGTTCCGAAAAGCCGGTACGATATTATGCGCGAATACATGCCGCGTGTCGGCAATATGGGCATCGATATGATGCAACGCACCGCAACGGTGCAAGTGAATTTGGATTACGCATCGGAATCCGACATGGTGCAAAAATCGCGGATCGGATTGGCGTTGCAACCTATTATCGGCGCGATATTTTCCAACTCGCCATTCATGAATGGCCGAGTAAGCGGATTTCAATCGTACCGCAATTATGTTTGGTTGGATACCGATGCGGCTCGCACTGGCGATTTGCCGTTTATGTTCGATGGCGATGGGGGATTCGAAAAATATGTCGATTATTTACTGGATGTGCCGATGTATTTTGTATTGCGCAATGGAAAATATATCGATGCAACTGGCCAATCGTTCCGCGATTTCATGGTTGGAAAATTGCCTGCCCTGCCCGGCGAATTTGCCACCATCGAAGATTGGCAAAATCATACTACTTGCGTTTTCCCGATCGTGCGGTTGAAACCATGGATCGAAATGCGCGGCGCGGATGGCGGCAGCTGGCAATATCTATGCGCCCTGCCCGCCTTGTGGACCGGATTGCTGTACGATGCGGATGCGCAGCAGGCAACCACCGATCTGATCAAAGATTGGGCGGCGGATGAAAGAAGATCATTGCATCTCGATACGCCAAAGGCGGGATTGAACACTAAATTCCGCAACAGGACGGTTGCCGATATCGCCAAACAAATTCTAACCATCGCCGAACATGGATTACAGCGCCGCAATTTCCGCGATAAAAACGGCGCGGATGAAACTTATTTCTTAGATCCATTAAAAGAAATTTTGGATTCCGGTAAAACGCAATCGGACTTACTGATCGAAAAATTCCAAGGCGAATGGGGCGGGAAAATAGATCGGATTTTTAAAGCCTAAAAATCCGTAGTGCGGCCTTTATGCTGCCAATCACCATGTTCAGTTGGATTCTGACCTTTATAACCGCCCACTTCGCGTTCCGGCGAGGTTTTAGGCGTGGTGGAATCTTTAGTTTTGTCCAACTCTTTGTTTTTATTGCTGTCCATGGCCCCAGTTTGACCTTGCCGGTTTAAAAATCAAGGGTAAATTGGCCGGATGGCTTCACCATTACAATCCCGCATTGTCGCGTTGCAAATGTTGCAAGACATTTTGCATGACCACAACGCCATGGATCAATGTTTAAGTTCCAATCGCAATTTCGCGCGGCTTTCTGCCGAGGATCGCGGATTCGTGCGTTTACTGCTGGCAACCACCTTGCGCCGGTTGGGGGAGATCGACGCGATTTGGCAAGGATTCATGGATAAAAAATTACCCAAAAAAGCCTATACCGCCGCCGATATTTTACGCCTTGGTATCGTGCAATTATTATTTTTAAAAACCCCTGCCCATGCGGCGATTCACACCAGCGTCGAATTAGCCAAACACAAAAAACTGGACGGGTTAAAAAATTTGATCAACGCCGTTTTGCGCCGCGCGCAGAATGAAGGCGAAGTGAAAATGGCGGAATTGGATGGTGTTGCATTGAACACGCCCGAATGGCTGTATGAAATGTGGGCGCGTACCTATGGCGATGATGTCGCAACCGCGATTGCCGCCGCGCACGCGATCGAACCTGGATTGGATATCAGCGTTAAATCTGATCCCGAAAAATGGGCCGAACGATTGGGCGCGGCGATATTGCCAAATGGCAGTTTGCGCAGCAAAGCGGGCGGGCGTATCGATGCCAAAGACGGTTTTGGCGACGGTGAATGGTGGGTACAAGATGTGGCTGCGACGATTCCGGCGCGATTATTGGGAAATATAACGGGCAAAACCGTGATCGATTTATGCGCCGCGCCCGGCGGGAAAACCGCGCAATTGGCCGTAATGGGCGCGAACGTGATCGCGGTCGATCAAAGCAAGGCGCGCATTAAACGGTTGGAACAAAATCTGCGCCGGTTGAATTTATCGGCCGGAATCGTTTGCGCCGATGCGGCCGATTGGCAGCCGCCGGAAAAAATATCCCATATATTGCTGGATTCGCCCTGCAGCGCGACCGGCACGATTCGCCGCCACCCCGATATTCCGTATTTGAAAACCAAGGATGACATTACGCGCCTGGCCGAATTACAGTTAAAAATCCTCCTCAATGCCGCGCAAATGTTATTGCCGGGCGGGGTATTGGTTTACGCGGTTTGCTCGCTTCAAGACGAAGAAGGCCCACAAATTATCGCCAAAGCCTTGAAACAAAACCCGCAATTGCACCGCTTGCCGGTAACCGCCGCCGATTTGCCGGAATTTGCCGATTTAATTAATCCACAGGGCGATGTACGGACGTTGCCTTGCGACCTCGGCGATATGGGCGGAATGGACGGATTTTATGTCTGCCGCTTGCAGCTTGGCGCATAAACTGCTAACAAAATTATATGCGCAAAATCAAAATAGCCCCATCGATCCTGTCTGCCGATTTCTCTAAATTGGGCGATGAAATTCGCGCCATGGAATCGGCCGGCGCCGATTATATTCATATCGATGTCATGGACGGGCATTTTGTGCCAAATCTTACATTCGGGCCGCCAATTATCAAATCGATCCGGTCGGTGACCAAATTGCCGTTCGATGTGCATTTGATGATCGCGCCCGTAGATCCATTGATCCCAGAATTTATCACAGCTGGCGCGGATATTATTTCGGTGCATCCCGAATCCGGCCCACATTTGCACCGCACTATTCAATTGATCAAAAACGCGGGCAAAAAAGCAGGTGTTGTTTTAAATCCATCGACACCGATCGAATCGATGCAGCATGTGATTTCTGATGTCGATCTGATTTTGGTGATGACCGTCAATCCAGGATTCGGCGGACAGAAATTTATCCCATCGCAATTGGGCAAAATCAAAATGTTGCGGCAAATGATCGATCAAACCGGCCGCGATATTGATTTAGAAGTCGATGGCGGCATTACGTTCGATAATGCGCGCGATGTTATCACGGCGGGAGCCAATGTATTGGTCGCCGGAACCGCGAGTTTCGCGGGCGGCGCGGCCGCTTATGCGGATAATGTGAAAAAACTTCGCGCGGCCTAGGTACGGCCATGGCGAAAACCGCAACCGCGAAAAAACAAAAAACTGAACATAAAGGATGGTCGGAACGTCTGGCGCAATTCGCGCGCAAGGCCGCCTATGCCAGCCCGGTTTATTCGGCAATGCTGAACGGCCAGGTGCCGAATCATTTGCAACAAACCCCGCGCGATGCGTTCGCAGGCGATATCAATATCGGCAATCTGATTATGCGCGGCACTTTTCCGCTGGCTGGCAAGGATCATCCCGCGCAAACCAAGGGCCACACCATTACATTATGGCGCGCGCCGTTGATGCAGCCGGCCTTTGATGAATTGCATTCGTTCCGTTGGTTGCGCCATCTGCACGCGGTTGGCGGCAACGCGGCGCGGCAAACCGCGCGGCAATTGCTGGAAGACTGGTTTGCATCGCACGGAACATGGGAAGAAAAATCCTGGGCCCCACAATTGATTGGCGAACGTTTGACCGCGTGGTTATCGCAATACGCGTTTTTCGGCAGCTCCGCCGACGATCATTTCCGCCATCAATTTTTTCAATCTCTAATGCGTCAATTGCGCCATTTGGTGCGCATTTACGAAGATCAAACCGACGGCCCTGCTCGCATTGCCGCGATCAAGGGCATGTTGTTCGCCGCCCGCGCGCTGGGCGATGATTATTTGGATTTCACACAAATTGTGGTGGAATTGCAAGATGCAATTCACCGGCAAGTCCTGGCGGATGGATGTTATTACCAAAGATCACCAGCATTACAGGCGCAAATTTCACAAGATTTAATTGAAATCAGATCCCTGTTCACTTATGCGCAAATGCCATTGCCCGAAGGATTGGGCGAGGCCATCACCGCGATGGCCCGCGCGTTGCGCCATTTGCGGCATGGCGATGGGGGCCTCGCCTTATTTCACGGTGCCTTCGAAGATAACGCGGATTTTTTGGATCTGTTATTGGTCGCGGCGAACATCAAGGGCAAGGCCGGCGATGTGCTCGAGGAATCGGGCTGGCACCGTTTGCAAACCGGCAGATCGTTGATGATGCTGGATGCGGGATTTGCGGCGGGCGATGCCAGTACTTGCCATCAAAGCCCGCTGGCGATCGAATTTTCATCGGGGCGAGAGCGGATTATTGTCAATTGCGGCAGCGGTATCGCCATGGCCGATAATTGGATCGATGCGTGCCGTTCACCCGCCGCACACTCGACCCTTTCATTAAAAGATTATATGCCCGCCGATATTTATTCGATTCAAACGGAACGCAAATCTGGCGAAGGGCAAATCTGGCTGTCTTCCAAAAGCGATGCGTATAGCGCCGCCGGCATTTCCCATACCCGCCAAATTTATATGAACGCGGCCGGTGACGATATCAGGGGCGAGGATATATTAACCCGCCAGGCCGCTGCCAATATGCTGGTGCCGATTGAATTTACCATTCGGTTCCATTTGCATCCCAGAATCCAATCCATCGAAGCGCAGAATAGCGTGATTTTACGCTTGCCCAGCGGGGCCGGATGGCGTTTGCGGATGAGCGGCGGCAAACTGGGTCTTGAGAATAGCGTGTATTTAGGGCAAAAAGGACAAGTCCAAAAGACCAAGCAAATCGTGATTTCCGGGGAAATGCTGGGCGATTCGGCTGCGGTTAAATGGGCGATTCAAAAAGAAAGCAAGAAATAGTCCTTATCAGTTTATATCCATGGCCCAAGATTTACGAATCATCAAACGCGCTTTAATTTCCGTATCCGACAAAACCGGACTCGATAAACTTGTGCCATTATTAGTGTCGTACGGCATTGAAATTTATTCCACCGGCGGCACCGCCAAGGCGCTTGCCGATATGAAAATGCCGCATCAGGATATTTCGAAACTGACCGGATTTCCGGAAATCATGGATGGCCGCGTTAAAACTTTGCACCCGCTGGTGCATGGCGGAATTTTGGGCAAGCCGGATAAACCGGATCATGCCAAGGCGATTGCCGAACATAATATCAAACCGTTCGATTTGATCGTGGTAAATTTATATCCATTTTCCGAAACCGTCGCCAAGGGTGCGGATTACGATACTTGCGTTGAAAATATCGATGTTGGCGGCCCGGCGATGATTCGCGCGGCTGCGAAAAATCATTCCTATGTTACCATCATCACCGATCCGAATGACTATAAAGAATTGATCGAATCGATGGGCATCAATGCCGGTGAAATTGCACTGGAATTCCGCAAAAGAATGGCGATGAAAGCATTTGCGCTGACCTCGCGCTATGATGCGGCGATTGTGCATTGGATGAACGCCCAAGCCAACGAAGAATTCCCACAAAGTTTGAATATTTCCGGCACGCGCCAGCAAACATTGCGGTATGGTGAAAATCCGCAACAACGCGCGGCGTTGTATTTAAATCCATCGCAAAAAACCGGACTTGCCTATGCCAAACAAATGCAGGGCAAGGAATTATCGTACAATAATATTTTGGACAGCGATGCGGCATTGGAACTGATTTGCGAATTTGACGCGCCCAGCATCGCGATCATCAAACATGCCAACCCGTGCGGTGTTGCCAGCGCGGACGATTTAGCGGCCGCCTATAAAAAGGCGCTCGCCTGC
This sequence comes from uncultured Alphaproteobacteria bacterium, assembly GCA_964647725.1. Lineage (GTDB taxonomy): Bacteria > Pseudomonadota > Alphaproteobacteria > SHNJ01 > SHNJ01 > SHNJ01. The sequence goes on along the minus strand of CAZYJI010000006.1, from coordinate 71,401 downwards.
GATCCCGTTAGCGCCTTTGGCGGTATTATCGCCATGAACCGCAAATTGGATGCGGCAACCGCAACCGCGATTACCGAAATTTTCACCGAAGTCGTGATTGCGCTGGATGCGGATGAAGACGCGATCAAATTATTCGCCAAAAAACCGAATCTGCGTTTGTTATTATTGCCGAACTTTCCGGCGCGTAATGCCGAGCATCACACCATCCGCAGCATTAGCGGCGGATATTTGGTGCAAAGCCGCGATGGCACCGCTGCCAGCCAGTCACAAATCCGCGTCGTTACCAAACGCCAACCCAGCGCTGAAGAAATTCAAGATCTGTTATTCGCCGAGCGCGTCGGCAAACATGTGAAATCGAATGCGATCGTTTATGCCAAAAACCTATCGACTGTCGGCATTGGCGCCGGGCAAATGAGCCGAATCGATTCCGCCCGCATCGCCAAATCCAAGGCAGCGGAATTGAAATTGGAATTACGCGGATCGGTTGCCGCATCAGATGCATTCTTCCCATTCGCCGACGGGCTTGAAACCATTGCCGATGCCGGTACCACCGCCATTATCCAACCCGGCGGTTCGATGCGCGACAATGAAGTCATCGAAGCGGCAGACAAGGCCGGTATTGCCATGGTTTTCACCGGCACTCGGCATTTCCGTCACTAGTTCATAACGCGGCCACCCATAGTCAGCGCGACTCGAGTGGGCGCGGAAAGCGGTGGGAATATTTTTCCTTCGCCTTTAAATCCGCGATTTTCGCCATTGCAACCGACCCCGCCCCAACAAGCATAGACTTCGTTATTTAACACAGCATTACGCAATCTTTCGATTTGCGGAACATCCCATTCAATACGGAATTGGCCATTATTTTCCGTCAATCGTCCCATAATGGGATCCCATTTATCGACGCATCCGGTTAGAACGATTTGATTGCCTACTTCGATCATCGCAAATAACCGATACCCGGCGCGGCACCATCCATTTTTTCGGCTTTGCCATACGGGCGGCAAATACGGATAGATTTGTTCGATCCCCGCATCGCCCCAATCTTCGGAAATACCAAGCCTGGTCGGGCTATTGATAAATTCACGCTGCAATTGCGCTAAATTGCCGAAAAACCGCACTACATCGTCCCGGCGCATTTCAAATTGTTCATGTTCCGGAATTCTTTGAAAATTGGCGAAACAATTAAACCGAACCAAATCCAATCCTTTTCCCACGCCCCACTCGACCATTTTACGCATGGTTTCCAAATTGCAGTTGTCGGGACGTATGGTGAAAGTGGTGGAAATGGCGAACCGTTTGCCGTTTCCCGCATTATCGCTGTTCCACTGCAAAATATTATCGATTGCACCGCGCACCACATTTGCCTTGGTAACGCCTTTGATCGGCACCGGCGTGCCCGCCGCTTCGTGAGCGGTTATGACAATCGATTCGAATCCAATTGCATAAGCACGATCCAAACGTTCACGCCAGCCTTTCAAATATAGTGGCACGCCGCTGGACCAGGCTGATTTGCCGATATTTTTCAATCGAAACGCCGAACCCGCATCGCCGGCTACCAACGCATCGTCACTGAAACTATCCGCGGGCGCCATGCCGATATCATAACCTTGATCCCGCAAATCAGCAGTAATCGCCAAGGCTTTTTCTACCGGCACTTTGAATTGCGGGCGGCTTTTGAAATAGCAGTGGGCGCAATCGGCCTTGCAAGTTTTTGCGCCGATTTCATTAGTCCAGTGAAAATAAATGCCGATATCTTTGGCTTTCAAGTTTGTAAACGGCACGTTAAAATCAACCGGTGGGTAGGCAATAATATATTTCGTCTCCTGCATAGGATTATACCCCTAATAATTTTTTTTAATAAGGTTGTATGACGGCAGTTCTCGCCGCGCGCTTTTATTTCAATAATGTAATTTGAAAATGCCCCTACACGGGGTGGTGCATAGAATGCAAAGCAGCGCTGGCAGCAACAGCGCTGATCATTGAAATAGAATTATTTAATTTGCTGCGGATCATGTTTATTCGCTTAGTCGGTCTAAAATCGTTCGATACCCTTTATAGGGTTCGTCTTTTAAAAATCTGGCTACCCGGCCAACGGTGGTCACACTGGCCCCGGTTTTTTTCTGAATCTCGCGATAAGACATTTCGCCCTGATTCAAAATTTGCGCAATTTGCCAACGTTCTTCTATGTCTTTAATTTCACCCGGCGTGCAAAGATCCCGGATAAAGTCATTGCATTCCTTTTCATTACGCAACAATAGAATTGCCTCGTACAAAGAAACTACTCTGGTTTTTTTCGACATAGATTGCCTCTTCTCTACCAAGAAACATCAATATACTGATGCGTACTATTGTAATATAGTAATATTATAGTGTCATAGTAGTACAATCATACATTGAGGTCAAGCGTCCCATGTGGAAATATTATCATTATTAAACAATTGTTTAGTATTTTTACCCGTGCTCTAACCACAGAAAATTCCCCCAACCCGCCGAAACGAGTTGGGGGGGGGTGGTTACATTACACGCATTAATTCTGCCCCGACCAGGGCACGAAGTGGTGTGGTCATATTGCTTATTGTCGTCAATGCCGGACGGCATTGTTCCGCATCTACAAATTGACCGCGGGCGCAAACTGCGGCGATTCGCGCATCGTCCATAATCATCGCCAAAGATTTTCCACGCATATTCATCAATCTATCTTTGGTGACATCTACCGCCATTTGTTTTTGTGCCGCCGTCAGACACCCCTGATCGTATAAAAATTGTATTGATGATTGCGGCGCGGATCTTAAAACATATTCCAGAATGGACTGCAAGCCTGGCGTTGGCTCCGGTTGTTGCATCGTTTGTTCGGCAAGAACGCGGGCATTCCGGAATGCCTGGCGATTTGGTTTAACTATTCCATCCAGTTCCGGAGCAATACAGGAAAATTCATCCAATGCGAATTTATATCCGCGCCGCAATGATTCGGCATAAGGCGTAACGCCAAACATATTCGGCTGATTAGGATCGGCATTGCTGTACATTAAAACGCGCAAAGAAGATAAAACGCGTTTTTGACAAGCACCGTTGGCTGCCAGATACAAACAATACAACAATGGCACATCGACTGGAAAACCTGGGGATTCGGGCACAAGACATGGTTCGAAATACCCTTGCAGTCCCGATGCGTTGTTGGCATAGGCATATAAACGCTGGTTAGGATTTGCACCAAGCTCATTCAATAAATATTGCATCACGCCGCTATTGCCTTCGTCCATCGCACGCGCAATCGCCGCAAATAAAATGGAAATCTGGCCGCAATATTTTTGCCCATCACCCATATTTCGCCGCCCAGCGCCAAGCACGGCAAAATCCCGAATGCTGGCATTTGCCGATTGCACCCATGGTTCCACCTTATCTTTGCCGAATTCATTGATATAGGTTTTGATATCATCCAAACTGAATCGGTAATCCTTGCCCTTTTTGGCCGATATCACTTCGATCAAAAGATCGGCAGATAAAACCAATCCGCCCAATTCCTGACCGGTTAAGGTCGAATCGGTCAGTAAAGCGGTCGCACCGACAATACCGCAATCGGTGCAATCGATGCTTTCGCTGGATTTAACGGCAAACTCCCGTCCTTTAGGCGTTAATTTTGCCCAATCGATTTTATAAAATTGGCCGCCATTGCCGGTTGGATAGGTTTCAATTTTGGTATCATTCATAATTTGTGTTGTCATTTTTATCTCCATGCATTTGGGGAATTTCCCCCGAAAATTAAAAAAGCCCGATCTGTTTAGAATCGGGCCAACTAACGATTTTATTTCTCTAAAATGTTATTGACCCCTTTTGGGGTGATGATGCATGGAATGCGATACGGCGCGCGCGGCAAAGGCGCCGTAAGAATTAAAAATAATATTGGTGCCGCTTGGAATCATATTCTCTACTCGTTTATTAGTTGCTCTCTGTTTATTACTCGGACTTGTGATCATTGTGTGGCTGGTGTGCTTTGTGATTGTGCTGAAACCCCAACATAGACCAGACAGCGCCGTTAATTTTGTGCATGTGCTGGTGCAAATTCGGCAACCAAGCAGTGATGTGCGTTCCGCCAAGCGGCAGATGACAAACCGGATATGTTTCCGGGTCTTTGTTGTGTGGAGTGGAAGACGCTAGATTTTCTACCATGATAGGCTCCATTGGGTGGGTTGAAGAAAGATTAGAGACTGTAACCTGAGCTGTATTTGTGTACTACTATGCTGTTACACTAATACAGCATCGATATTTGTCAAGCTACAAAAATATTTTTTTGATTTTTATATTTTTTGGCCAGCCAAACGGATAGTTTTTTTGAATAAAGTCGGCAGTGCGACCTGATCTAAATTATTGATATTATGCCAAAATCCGTTACTAAAGGGTGGGCGATTCCTATTTGCCACATAAAGCTCCAGCTCGAGATCGAAATGGGTAAAACTATGCCGGACTTTGGATTTCAACCGGCTCCATTCCCCCTTCGGCGCAACCAATGCCGATTTTTTCTCGGCGTTTTTATGATCCCAGTCGGATGATGGTACTTCGATCATATCGCCCAACATCGATTTGCCCGAACGCTTGCGCAGAAAAATTTGTTTTTTGTCATTGATAACGACAAAAGCCTGGCCATATCGCGTCGGTTTATTTTTATTTTTTATTTTCAGCGGCAATCCAACTGCAATATTTTTTTCGCGCGCGATGCAGTCGGCGGACAAAGGACAAATCGCGCATTGCGGTGCATCGATCGAACAAAGCCCCGCACCCAAATCCATCATTGCTTGTAAATAATCGCCGGCGCGTTTTTGCGGCGTCAATTTTGCGGCATGCCCGATAATTTCCGGCTTTGATTGCGGCAGTGGATCGCGCACCGCAAACAGGCGCGCAATCACGCGCTCCACATTCGCATCAATCGCATATTCGCTTTGATCAAATGCAATCGCGGCAATCGCGCCGCCGGTGTAATCTCCAATGCCGGGCAATTCCATTAATTCTTTTTTACTGGTTGGGAATTTGCCACCATAATCGCGCACCAAAACACCGGCGCATTTATGTAAATTGCGCGCGCGGGCGTAATATCCAAGCCCTTGCCATAACGTTAAAACTTCGTCGAGGTCCGCTTTTGCCAAATCCGCGATGGTTGGAAACCGCGCGATAAAGCGCGGAAAATATTTCATCACGGCCGGAACCGTGGTTTGTTGCAGCATGATTTCGGAAACCCATACATAATAAGGGTTCTGGGTTCCTTTGACCGCGCGCCACGGCAATACCCGCCGGTTGCGGTCATACCAGGCCAGCAATTTTTGATCTATCGTCGCGGGGCGTTTTGCCATAGAATCCATGTAGCATAATCATGGACCAAGACGAGACCGAATTTTTTTCATCCGATAACAGCGAACCATATCCGGTGGTGCGCCGTCCGGGCTCGTTCTTAAAACCGGCATCCGGGCTTGTGCCGAAAATATTGAAACAAATCCCTGGGTTCGATGCGCGGCTGGCGCAGTTATTGACCCAGTGGGGCGATATTGTCGGCGCGCCGTTAAGCCAATTTTGCGCCCCGGATAAAATCATTCAAAGCCGCGGACAAGACCCCTGCATATTGCAATTGCGCGTGATGGGCGCGGCGGCATTGGAAATTCAACACCAGCAGCCGCAAATTATCGAACGGATCAACGGATATTTCGGCCATCGTTTGATTCAGGGATTGCGGTTGGTGCAAGGTTTTACGCCGCCAACGCAAGCCGCCGCCAAACCGCTGCGCAAACCAAACAACGCCATGGAAATCCCCGCCAATTTGAATGAAATGGAACCGTCTGATTTGCGAGAAAGCTTGTTAAAATTGGCGCAAACTTTGGATTAACGATAAATCCTTTTATTATCATATACTTATACCATTATTCCCCGCGCCATAATTTCGATCTAAATCCTTGTTATTATTAAAAAATTCCATTGCCGTGCAGCCGCCGACTAGGCTACATTCCACCCGTATTTAAAAGGAGAATTCGCGTGCGTAAATTAATAATCATGATGTTGGGTTTTGCCGCAGTTATTTATGCGGCCGGATATTTGTATGGCACTATAATCCATCAAAACGATCCTTTTAAACGCATGACCACGATCGAAGTACAACAAGCATTGGCGGATAATCACGCGGATACTCATGCCGGTCACGATCACTCCTCCGCTCCCGATACAGCGCCGGCGAATACCAAGCTTACCAAGGAACAAACGGCAAAAATTCCAGCAGCACCAATTCCAGATCGTATTTTAGGCAATACAAAAGCCAGTGTCGCGATTGTTGAGTATGCATCCCTGACCTGCCCGCATTGCGCGCATTTTCACAAAGAAATTTTACCGGAAATCAAAAAGAACTATATCGACAAAGGTTTAGTGAAAATGATTTTCCGCCCATTCCCATTCGATGGTATTGCGTTAAAAGGCAGCATTATGGCCTATTGCTTGCCTGAAGCGCAATTTTATCCATTCTTGGATGCCGTTTTTTCCAGCCAGGAACAATGGGTCAAAACCAAAGACCCGGAAGCCGAATTGAGAAAAATCGCGCGCATGGCGGGTTTGACCGATGAAAAATACAAAGAATGTTCCGGCGAAAAAAGCGCATTCAATAAGGGCATTTTAGAAACCCGCATGCAGGCGGAAAAAGATTTGGATGTCCAATCGACGCCAACATTTTTAATTGGCGACGAAAAATTGGTCGGCGCTCGTCCGTTCGAAGAATTTAAAACGGTTTTGGATGCCGCGCTAAATAAAGGCAAAGTAAAAAAATAACGGCCGGAAATACAGAAAATACTGTGGAAAAGGGATAAAACCTTATAACTATAGCTCCCTTTTCCCGCCCCACTCGGCGATACTAATATTAGTCTTGCAAGCGTAATGAATACGCGCGGGGAACATTAGAAAAACAAAGATCTGAGATATTCGGATCAAAAATAAACAAGAGGCCAATTGTGCAATTAACCAAGCTGCGTTTATCGGGATTTAAATCTTTCGTCGAACCGACCGAATTGGTCTTGGAACCCGGCCTTACCGGCATTGTCGGCCCGAACGGTTGCGGCAAATCGAACATCGTCGATGCGTTGAAATGGGTTATGGGCGAAACATCCGCCAAACAATTGCGCGGCGGCGAAATGGACGACGTTATTTTCAACGGCACCCAAGCCCGCCCGGCGCGCAATTTTGCCGAAGTGGTTTTGCACCTGGATAATCAATTGCGCAAAGCGCCTGCAAATTTCAATGATAACGATGTATTGGAAGTAAGCCGCCGCATCGACCGCGGCGAAGGATCAACATACAAGGTAAATGCGCGCGATGTTCGTCAGCGCGATGTACAAACCATTTTCGCCGACGCCAGCACCGGCGCGCATTCAACCGCCATCGTCAGCCAGGGTCGGATCGGCCATTTGGTAAACGCGAAACCAACCGAACGCCGCGCGTTCTTAGAAGAAGCGGCTGGAATCGTGGGCCTGCACGCCCGCCGCCACGAAGCGGAATTGCGCCTGAACGCAGCGGAAAACAATATTAAACGCAGCGAAGATATTTTGCGTCAGATGAACGAACAATTGGTTGCGTTGAAAAAGCAAGCCAAGCAAGCCGCTGCGTACAAAAGCCTGGCGGATCGTTTCCGTCAAACCGAAGCATTATTTTTCCATCATCAATGGCAAGATGTCGTTAATCGTTTATCGTCCGCGCAAGAACGCAAGGGACAGATTGACGGTGAATTGACTGGCTTGGAATCGGAATTGACCGCCGTCAACGCGCAACAAGCGGAATTGGCCGGCAATATCCCTGCCCTGCGTCAAAAAGAAGCCGAACGCGCCGCCGCATTGCAACGTTTGAAATTGGCCGAACATGAATTGTCTGGCGAAGAATCTCGCCTGGCGGCCGCGCAAATGGCGCTCGAACAACGTATTGCGCAAATTCAAAACGATCTGGAACGCGAAAAACAACTGGCCGAAGATGCGCGCAAAAATATCGAAACGACATCGGCCGAACAGGCGGAAATTTCCGCCATTCAAAACGACCAGCAACAAATCGTTGCGAATTTATTGGCCGATTTCCAATCCCGCGAAACCGAACAAAAATCCGCCGAAACATCCTTGCAAGATCTAAGCGACCGGATTGGCCGCGAAGAAACACGCTGGTCGGCGCTGGAAGAACGCAAAAATCAATTGCAATCGCGCCTGACCCGTTTGGGCGAAGATTTAAGCAAATCGCAAACACAGCGCGATGAGTGGAAAACCAAACTGGATGCCGACAATTCCTTGCAATTATGCCTGCAAGCGGTCGTATTCAACGAAGCCGAAGTTAGCAACGCCAAAACCAAATTGGCCGATGCCGAACAAAATCTACAAACCGCGCAAACCGCCAATGATGACGCGCAAAAACAATCGCAAGAATTTAACGCGGGCAAAGCCAAATTGCGCGCCGAGGCCGATGGTCTTCGTGCCATCCTGTCCAGCGAAAGCGATATCGTCGATCCGATCATGGATCAAGTGCGCGTGCAAACCGGATTCGAAGCCGCATTAAGCGCCGCGTTGGGCGATGATTTGTTCGCTGGTCTGCAAGATTCCGCCGACCGTTTCTGGCGCGGATTGCCGCCATTCGCGAGCGCGCCGGAATTGCCGCACGGCGCAAACCCATTGAACCAAATGGTTGATGCGCCAAAGGAATTGACCCGCGCCTTGTCGTTGGTTGGCGTGGTTGAAAATTTTGAATCGGGACAATTACTGCAAAATTATTTGTCGGTTGGCCAATGTTTGGTTAGCAAAAACGGCGATCTGTGGCGTTTCGACGGATATACCGCAAAGGCGCAAGCGGCGCAAAAAACCGCCGCACATTTGCGCCATAAAAATCGTTTGGAAGAAGTTTCTAAAGAATTAGAAAACTTATCGACCGAGGAAACCCGCATCGCGCAATTGTCGTTCACCGCACAGCAAAATCTGGTCGAAGCCAAAGAACGCCAACAAACATCACGCACTGCTCTTGATACCGCATATAACGAATTGCAAACCGCGCGCGGCAAACAATCCGATGAAACACAGCGTATAGCCGTAACCCAGGCGCAATACGAATCCGCCCAGCAAAATTGCGACCGCTTGACAACCGAGCAAACCGAAACAAAAGGCAATTTCGACAATTTGATTTCGGAAATGGGCGAAAAGCCGGATTTCGATGCGATGCGCGCCGATCAATCGCAGAAACGTTTGAATGTCGAAGAATTGCGCAACCAAACTTTTCAAGCGCGCGCCGCATACGAACAATCCAACAACGAATCGAAACAGCGTGAAACCCGTTTGCAGCAATTGGATAACCAATTGCGCGATTGGCAAAAACGCCTTACCGAGGTTGAATCGCGCCAAACCATGTTAAGCGAGCGGCAAGAAACCGCTATCGCCGAACAACAGGAATTGGCCGAAAAACCGGCCGAATTCGCCGCGCAGCGCGAGCAATTATTGATTCAAATCACCGGCGCTGAGGAATCACGGAACGAGGCCGCCGATATTTTATCGCAAGCAGAGGCCAAATTAAGCGAAGTCGACAAAGCCGCGCGCGCGTTGCAAAATAATATCTCCGTCTTGCGCGAAGAACGCGTCAAACATCAAACCGCGATTGAACTTGGCGATACCGAACAGCAAAAATTGCGTTACGATATCCAAGAACGTTTGGAATCAAGCCCGGAACAATTGCTGGAAATCGCCGCATTAAAAGACCCGGCCGATATGCCGGATTTTGTATCGACCCAAAACAAATTGGAACGTTTGCGCCGCGAACGCGACAATATGGGCCCGGTCAATTTACGCGCCGATATCGAAGCAACCGAAGTCGAAGAAAAACTGACCAAACAGCAATCGGAGCACGATGAATTGATCGCCGCCACCGCCAAACTGCGCACCGGCATCAATGAATTGAACAAAGAAGGCCGCGAACGTTTGACCGAAGCGTTTGTGAAGGTAAATGAAAACTTCTCCCGCCTGTTCACCCGCCTGTTTGGCGGCGGCAAAGCATATTTGGAATGGACTGAGCATGAAGATCCATTAGAAGCCGGTCTTGAAATCTATGCATCGCCACCGGGCAAAAAATTACAGGCTCTGTCGTTGTTATCGGGCGGCGAACGCGCGCTGACCGCGATTGCCTTGTTATTCGCCGTGTTCGAATGCAACCCAGCGCCAATTTGTGTGCTGGACGAGGTTGACGCGCCGCTGGATGAAAGCAACGTCGACCGGTATTGCACCATGCTGGAAGAAATGGCGAAGCGCAACGATACGCGGTACGTGGTTATCACCCACCACCGCATGACCATGGCCCGCATGCACCGTTTGTTTGGCGTCACGATGGGTGAGGCTGGCGTATCGCAATTGGTTTCGGTCGATCTGCACACAGCCGAGAAAATGCGTGCAACAGCGTAACGGTAAACAGTGACGGTGAGCAGTGAACGGTGTATGTTGAATAAACACTGATCACTGTCACCGTTCACGGTCACCGAAATGCGCAAATTCTTTACCAATCGCGATATCAATCACTTATTCCTACATAAATTCCTGTACAATATCGGCGAGCGGATTGGTTGGATTTTTGGTCCGATTTTTATGCTGAAATTGGGGTATAGCGTGCCGTTAACGCTGGCGATCTGGTCAGGCCTGTTCGCGATGCGTTTGCCGATTCGTTATCTTTACTTGCGTTCATTTCAATTTTTCGGCCTTACCCGCGCAGTATGTTTCGGGCTTATTTGTTATGCAGGCGCGATGTGTTTTTTACCGCATATCGAGGATAACCCCGGTTTAATCCCCTATTTTCTGCTGATTTTCAGCGTCGCGATGACGTTTTATTATACCGCCTATCACACCATATTCGGTCTTGTGGGGGACAAGGGCAATCGCGGCAAGCATGTCGCGGTCATTAATATGATGTCGACGATGTTCAGCGCCCTGATCCCATTTTTAAGCGCAGTGATTGTCGAAAAAGCCGGATTTGAAACCTTGTTCAGCATTTCGGCGCTGGTCATGGTGGTGGCCACCATACCGCTTTTGAAATTGAATTTTCCTACACCTAAATTACACAAACACCATAGTGCCAAACAACGCGCCGCCTGCCGCTGGATCATGAAATTCCACTGTTTTTACGCAATCAAGGATTATGCCAGCACTTTCCTGTGGCGGTTTGTGGTGTTCACCATGGTCGGCAGCCTGATGATGTTCGGCACGATCATGACCGCCGGTCTGATTTTATTCGCGATCCTACAATTATTCGTCGGGCATTACATCGATAAGGGAAAAGGATATTTAATGTTGAAAATCGGTACCGCAATCAGTTTGGTGCAAGTATTGCTGCGTTCGGTCATACCGGCAGTACCGGCCGCCATGGCCGCAACCGAAGGATTATCGATCGGCGGTCAATTGATGACCCAGGCGGATGCCAATTTTTATAACCAGGGCAAGGATGTAGAAAGCTATTTCAATTATATTTACTGGGCCGAAGTATCGTGGGATGCCAGCGTTATGACCATTTTGCTGACCATGGCTGGCATGGCCTATATGGGTATTTCGCTGCAAATGATTATGCTAATTTTAAGCCCGATTGGGCTGATCGGCCTGTATTGGATTAATCTTCAGGTCAAAAAGGGCGCGGCATAGAAAAAATTATGGCCACAACCCCTGTTTTATTGTTTTATTTCAGCAATTTGCCCCATTTCTAGCCTTGACAAAATCCGATGAAATCCGTATTTTCCGCGTGACTTTGAAATAATAAAACAAAGACTCGCGGGGCAAATGACAGAAGCGCGTAATCACTTAAGCGCCGAAGACGAAAAGAAACTTCGTCAATTAGAACAATTTGGCCAGCGAATCGACGAAGCCGAGCACAAGCTCGACGGCAAGCCCAGCATTATCGCGCAAACGAATCGCGATTCGGGCCTGGCCTGGCGGGTGATGGTGGATATTATCGCGGGACCGGCGGTTGGATTATTGATCGGTTACGCATTGGACAAGGTTACCGGATTGTCTCCTTTGTTCATATTGCTGTGTTTTTTTCTGGGTATGGGCGGCGGATTTTTGAATGCATACAAAACCGCAACCAAGAAAACGAACGCGGTTGGATTTAAACAGAAGAAGTAATTAGGAGCGATTGATGGCAGGCAAAATGGATCCCTTACACCAATTCCAGATTCAGGAATGGGTACCATTTGAAATCGGCGGATTTTCGCTGGCTTATACCAATTCTGCTTTTTATATGACCGTCGCAGTTGTTTTGGCGACCGCATTGATGATGATGGGATCGGCCCGCGCGCAAATGATTCCCGGCCGCACGCAATCGCTGGCTGAAATATTTTACAATTTCATTTACGGCATGGTGCGTGACGCCGCTGGCGATGATGGTAAAGCGTATTTCCCATTCGTATTCACCCTGTTTTCATTCATTCTGTTCGGCAACTTGCTGGGCATGACGCCATATGCGTTTACCTACACCAGCCACATTATCGTTACCTTTGCCCTCGCAATGACCGTGTTTTTGTTCGTCACATTGATCGGTTTTTACCGCCATGGCGCGCATTTCCTGTCGCTGTTCGTGCCGCCGGGCGTGCCGTTATTATTGGCCCCGCTGATTATTCCGATTGAAATTTTTTCGTATCTGGCGCGCCCGATTTCGTTATCGGTGCGGTTGTTCGCTAACATGCTGGCCGGTCACATCGTATTAAAAGTGATCGCGGCGTTTATCACGATGATGGGTTTGTTCGGCGCGTTATTGTTGCCGTTCAGCATTGGATTTGTCGGTTTCGAAATTTTCGTCGCTTTCTTACAAGCGTACATCTTTTCGGTTCTGACATGCGTTTATCTGCATGATGCGGTTCACTTACACTAGGACGCGCGGCAGTAGATAAGTTTTTTGGTTGAGTAAATGTTTAACGGTAAACTAAGGAGATAGAAATATGGATATGCAAGCCGCAAAAATGATCGGTGCAGGTCTCGCCATGTTGGGCATGATCGGCGCTGGTATCGGTATCGGTGCAATTTTCAGCAACTTTTTGACTGCTGCCGCGCGCAACCCATCGGCCGTGGATCAAATCCGCGTTATGACCTTCATCGGCGCCGCTTTCGCCGAATTGTTAGGTTTGTTGTCGTTCGTTATCGCGATTTTGTTATTGTTCGTTGTCTAATATCTTAAAAAGGTAATAGCGCCATGATGCCGCAGCTCGATCTTGCCACCTACCCGTCCCAGCTATTTTGGCTGGCGGTAAACTTTGCCCTGTTATATTGGTTGATGGCCAAACTGGCCTTGCCGCGTATCGGGCAGATTTTGGAGGCACGGGCTGCGTCTATCAAGGCGGATCTGGATAACGCCGCTAAGTTGAAATCCGAGGCGGAAAATATCCTGCTTAATCACGACAAAAACATTGCCGAAGCGAAAAATCGCGCGCGATATTTGATTAAACAAGCGCACGATGAAATCGCGTTCGAGCGCGATAAACAAATCGCCGCGCTGGATAAAAAATTGGATGCGCGCGTTTCGGACGCCGAAGCGAAAATGAACGCCGCCAAGGCCAAAACATTACAACAAATCAATCCGCTGTCCGAAGAATTGGCGAATTTGATGGTACAAAAATTATTGGGCAAAACCCAAACTAACGGCGATTACGATGCGCCAGCAAAAAAGGAAGCAAGGGGTTAACATGAGCACCACATACACTGTTCTTGCCGCATCCGACATTCACGCCGGGACCGAGCCTGGCCATATCGCCACGCAAGGCGTCGAATCGCACGATGCCGGCCATCATGCGCCGGTTGGCCCGTTTTATATGGATCCGACATTCTGGGTGGCTTTGTCCATCGTTGTGTTCGCGGTTTTGGTATTTAAAACCGTAAAGAAATTATTCGTCCAGCAAACCGATAAATATGCCGGAGACGTTGCCAAACAATTAAAACAAGCCCAAGATTTAAAAGCCGAAGCAGAGGCGATGATCGCGCAATACCGCGACAAGCAGAAGCAAGGCACGATCGAGTGCGAGCGCATCATCCAGCAAGCCAAAACCGACGCGGTGGCCATGCAGCAATCGTCTATGGATGAATTGAAAGATATGATCCATGCGCGCGAACAGCAAGCGATGGAAAAAATCAACCGTCTGGAAGCCGAAATCATCAAGGAATTGCGCAGCAAAACCGCCAATATGGCGATCGACGCAACACAGCGCATTTTGGTTGAAATTCTGGACGCGCAGAAAAACGCGGCACTGGTCGACCAAGCCATCCGCGAAATGCCGCAAAAATTGAATTAAAGCTCTTTCGACATGGATTCCAATTTAAAAATATCTTTCAACGATGACTGGAATCCGAAATTACTAGATATCTTCAGTGCGCTGTTCGTTTTCAGCCTGATCATTACCAATATCTTGAATGCAAAAGTTTTTGAATTTCATGGATTTACCTTTGCCGCCGGAATTCTTACCTTTCCGCTTTGCATGATTTTTGGCGATATACTTACCGAATTATATGGGTTTAACCGCACCAGACGCATTATTCTAACCGGATTTTTCTGCAGTTTATTATTTGTCGTTTTCACTCAAATCGGCATCGCCTTACCACCGGCGGAAAGCTGGCATTTACAGAACGAATTTAGCGCGATTTACCAACAAACACCGCGAATCATGATCGCCAGCTTTATCGCCTATCTTTGCGGCGAATTCAGCAATTCTTACGTCATTTCGCGCATGAAAATATGGAGCAAAGGCAAAGGTTTCAGCGCCCGCGCGATCGCTTCGACCTTGGTAGGACAAGGCGTCGACAGCTTGGTATTTTTCCCGGCCGCTTTTTGGGGAATTTTACCGAATGAAGTAGTGATCAATATGGTCTTTTCCGGATGGCTGTTTAAAGTTCTATACGAAACCGCAGTTGTTCCCTTGACCGCAACTTTGGTCAAGCGTTGCAAGCGATATGAAGGTATCGAACATTTTGACCGAAAATTCTAATCTGCTAAAGAATAAATAAAAAACCCGGCTTTGGCCGGGTTTTTTATTTGGTCAATAATTTCACCGCATCGCTGAGTTGCGATATGCGAAGCGCGGCGTTGGGCGAAGAATGGCCGCTATCGGGATGAAAAATCATAGCGAGCGACCGGTATCGCGATTTAATTTCCGTCGCTGTTGGCGCAGCGCTGGGGGAAAATCCAAGCACATATAACGCATCGAGCCGCGTGCGCACACCGCGTTCCAGGGGTTGAAACGCCAGTTTTTCGATCATGCCTTGCAGCCGTTGCAATTCTAGTTGCGCGTTGGCCAGTTTATGCGCCGCGCTGCTGGTACCACGACCATCCAGCAATAAACTCGCCCAACCTTTTTCCAAGGATAAAGCCAGGCCCAGCGCCTTGCGAATAGTGGCCGCATTGGTTTTTTGCGAAATGCGCACTTGTAAACGCGGTTTGCGCGGCATGGTTCGCCCGCTCGCCTTTCCACCACGAATGGTTACAATATCGCGGTCGTTTTTATCCGGATCACCCGGATCGGGTTGTGATTCGATAATGTCGTGCGGGATTAATAACATCACCGCGCGCGCCAAATCGCCAAGCCCGACATTGTCGTTCGCCCCATCACTGTCATTGCGCGATTGCAACAACGCATCCAACTCGCCACGAAACCGAGTGGAACACGGCACGACATAGGCGTTATTGGTTTTTTTGCGGGTTGTGGTTTTGGCCATCTATATAATAGGTATATGGTTTATATGGGTATTATCCGACCATACCACAAGTAATTGTATAGGAACAATATTTTGTGGTTATGGCTATGATCGTCCACAAAATATCGGCATTCGGCCATAAACCGTTATTGACGCGTATAATCCGCCTAGCCTAAGCTTTCCCAATGCGTTTTGGCAAATCTAACCCTCGTCGCGTAACGCTTTTATTAGGCCTGCTGGCCGCGGCCTCCGCCTTGTTTTGGCGAACGACTGCAAGTTCTAATTCTTCTGGCATCCCGCAAAATATTGCATCAACATCCTCAAAAAATTCTGAAAACTGGCCGTTATCTTATGTTGCTGGTGATCGAAAGACTAATCCATATTTCAATACAGCGTCCAAGGACGCCGATTATATTGCGAATCAATACGACGATGTGGAACCGGATGCTCCAATCAATGGGTTTATTGAAAAAGCGGCTCAGGACGGTTATCAGCTCACCCCTTGGCCAGAGGGATTTCGAGTAGCATCGACACAAAAAGATTACACAAAAATCAATGTTTACGCAGATCCTACATACTGGGCACAGGGATATTATGTGGTGCAACGAATTTCTATGGTGGCGCGCGGCGGACGATTTGCGGTATTCGGTTTACAATGCACCAATCAATTGGTGCCGGCGGAATTATTCGATTCCGATAACCCGCGCGCATTATTGGATTTAGAATCATTGAATTTTACTTCACCTTATTTAACCGGCGACATAAAAAATGAATTCGTGGGTGTCCGAGATGGGAAATTTTCCACGCTGACACGGCACTATAACGTTTATTATCCGGATGAATATACATATCGAGAAACCCCGACGGTCAAGACGATCAATTGGGGCACCGGAGAAGAAACCTGGGATTTTTATCAGTCGCCTGAAAATTGGGAACGCTCGCCGGGCGATAATCGCCGGGTCTATCGATTATCTGAAGTACGGAATCGATAAAATAATAAATAAAAATCTGAAAAGGATATGATTTTTATTGCTAAAATTCATTTTTCGCGTATAACCAATTCTGAAAGCAAACAGGAATCAAAAAATACGAAGGGTGAGAAGTATGAGCAATAATGGAAGAGCAACCTTTGGAGTTACCGAATTAACGGCCGATGTTCGCGCCGCTATAGAGCGCCATGCAGATAGAACAGCTCCACGCACTCCAGTCAGTAATCCTAGATCTATGGAACTAAAGCCAGAGAGTCGCGGAGAAAACCCGCGCCCTATTGCCTGGGAATTTTATTCTGGCCGTTAATTTATTCCGCCGCCATCAGTTTTTTTTCCGGCTTCCAGCGCAAGATTGGATTGCGCGCGGCTTCGGTTTCATTCAAACGGCGGCGCGGGGTTAAGCGCGGCGCGGATTTGAAGTAATCGGCATCCACTTTGGCTTTTTGCGCCAAACCGCGAATTACAGAAATAAATTGATCCAGCGATTGTTTGGATTCGGTTTCGGTCGGCTCCATCAATAACGCGCCATGCACCACCAATGGGAAATACATGGTCATTGGATGATAGCCTTCATCGATCATGGCTTTCGCGAAATCGAGTGTGGTTACTCCCGTGCCTTCGAGGAACCTATCGTCGAACAAGGCTTCGTGCATGCACGGGCCTTCGTATGGAACCGACACGACATCTTTTAAACACGCCATCAAATAATTCGCGTTCAATACCGCATCTTCGGATACTTGGCGTAAACCGTCCGCGCCGTGTGATAAACAATAAGTCACTGCGCGGATGAACATACCCATCTGGCCATAAAATGCCTTTAACCGGCCAAAGCTTTGCGCGCCAGATTTGTCATCGGTATTTTCAATGACGCGGAATCCGTTTTTATCATGCAGGATCAATGGCAATGGCGCATAAGGCGCGAGTGCTTCGGATAACACGACCGGCCCAGAACCTGGGCCGCCACCGCCATGCGGGGTCGAACAGGTTTTATGCAAATTGATGTGCATGCAATCGATGCCCAAATCGCCCGGACGAACCCGGCCGATCAGCGCGTTGTAATTCGCGCCATCGCAATAAAAATATCCGCCCGCTTCGTGAATCAGGCGCGAGAATTCCAAAATATCATATTCGAATAATCCGCAAGTATTCGGATTGGTCAACATAATCGCGGCAACATCCGGACCCAATTTTGCCTTGAAGGCTTCCACATCGGCGCGGCCATCCGGTTTTTGCGGGAATGGATCGACCGTCAAACCGCACAAGGCCGCGGTTGCGGGGTTGGTTCCATGCGCCCCTTCCGGCACCAGAACGCGTCGGCGATGGCCTTGGCCTTTGGCCTCAAGCGCGGCGCGAATGGCGAGCATGCCACATAATTCACCGTGTGCGCCGGCAGCGGGCGACATTGCCACGGCTGGCATACCGGTTAAGGTTTTCAGCCAATGCGCCAATTGATCGATCAATTCGAGCGCGCCTTGCACGGTCGATTCCGGTTGCAGTGGGTGCAAATCGGCAAGACCCGGCAAACGCGCCATTTTTTCATTCAGGCGCGGATTATGTTTCATGGTGCAGGAACCGAGCGGGAATAGACCAGTGTCGATACCATAGTTTTTCTGGGACAGGCGCGTATAATGACGCACCACTTCCGGTTCCGATAAAGACGGCAATCCAACGCCATTTTTACGTTCCAATCCCGCAAGGCGGGTTTTCACCTTTGGATTGGCGGGCAAATCAACGCCGACTTTGCCGGGTGTCGATAATTCAAAAATCAACGGTTCTTCGATTTGCAACGCTTTGTTGCCGGAAATTGTTTGGCTGTTACCGCCGTTGACAGACTCTGGTTTGGTTGGTCTACCTTGCTGACTCATTATCGCACCTATTATATTACTTGTTTCAAACCAGTAACCAACGCATCCATGTCGGATTCGGTGGTGACTTCGGTTGCTGCGACAATCAGCAGATTTTTCAAATTGTCGTTTTTCGGATAAAAGCGCGATACCGGCACGCCCGCCAAAATTCTTTGCGTCGCCAATTTATCGACCACTTCCGCCGCCGATTTTGGCAATTTTACGGTAAATTCGTTGAAGAAATTGCCTGTGACAATTTCAACGCCCTTGATTGCGGATAATTTATCGGCAAGCTGTACGGCCTTGGCATGATTCAATTCCGCCAATCTGCGATAGCCTTCTTCGCCAAGCAACGACATATGAATCGTAAACGCCAGCGCGCACAATCCAGCATTGGTGCAAATATTCGAGGTCGCTTTTTCGCGGCGAATATGTTGTTCGCGGGTCGATAATGTAAGCACAAAACCGCGCTTACCTTCGGCATCCACGGTTTGACCGCATAAACGGCCCGGCATTTGCCGGATATCGCGCGTCCGTGCGGCGAACAAACCGACATATGGTCCACCGAATGTCAAATTATTGCCGATCGACTGGCCTTCGGCCGCAACAATATCCGCGCCCATTTCACCAGGCGGTTTCAGCAATCCAAGCGATACGATTTCAGTGACCGTTACAATTAAATAAACGCCTTTGGCATGGCAAGCATTGGCGAGTGCGGTTAAATCGCTAACCTCGCCGTAAAAACATGGGTACTGAACCACAACGCAGGAAGTTTGATCATTGATATGCGTGGTAAGTTCTTCGCACAAACCCTTATCCGGGGCCAGCGATTCAACCTGGAAACCGGCATATTTACCGTGGGTTTCAATAATTTCCCGGTAATGCGGATGCAACGCGCCGGATAAAACCACGCGATTGCGTTTGGTCGAACGATTGGCCATTTGCACGGCTTCGACGCATGCGGTTGATCCATCATACATCGATGCGTTGGCGACTTCCATACCGGTGATCAATGCGACCTGGGATTGGAATTCGAACAAATATTGCAATGTTCCTTGCGCGACTTCCGGTTGATATGGGGTATAGGATGTTAAAAATTCGCCGCGCTGAACAATATGATCGACCGATGCCGGCACATGATGCCGGTACGCGCCGCAACCAAGGAACGAAGGCACGGACGATGCGCCGATATTTTTTCCGGCCATACCGCGAATGATCGACTCCACTTCGATTTCGCTTTTGTACATCGGCAAATCGACGGGGCCTGGCAATACCGCTTTTTTCGGAACGCCTTTGAATAAATCATCGACCGATGAAGCGCCGATTTTTTTCAGCATTTGCGCCCGGTCATTCGCGGTTAAGGGTAAATAACGCATATCGTCTCCTGCACTTTGTAAATTACAGTCCTTGAATATATTTTTTATATTCGTCTTCGCTCATCAAATTGCCGATTTCATTCTGATTGGCGATTTTGATTTTGAAAAACCAACCATCGCCCAACGGCGATTGGTTGATGAGTCCAGGATTGCCCGGCAATTTATCGTTGAAGCCGATTACTTCACCACTCATCGGCGAGTATACATCGCTGGCGGCCTTGACGGATTCCACAACGGCGGCTTCTTTAAATTGTTGCAATTGCTTACCTTTGGCGGGCAATTCGACGAATACCACATCACCCAACTGGCTTTGCGCATACTCGGAAATTCCTATCGTTGCGGTATCGCCTTCGATCTTTACCCATTCATGTTCTTTGGTAAATTTAACTGTGCTCATAATAACTCCCTTAATTAACCCCGATAATAGCGATATGGAACAAACGGTAAAGTGACAATTTGCGCTGGAATCAGCTGGTCACGGATGGATAAGTTCAATTTTTCGCCTATTTCCGCGTACTTAGCATCCACATACCCCATGGCAATCGGCGCATTTAAAGTTGGGCTAAATGTGCCGCTCGTAACAATGCCGATATTTTTTCCATTTGAATCCATAATATCGGTATGGCCACGGGCGATATGGCGGCCTTCGGGACGGATGCCGACCCGTTTACGCGCCGGACCTTTTTGTAATTGCTCCTTGATAATCCCCTCGCCCAGGAAATTGCCTTCGACGCGGCGCCGTTTGCCAATAGTCCATTTCAAATCGGCCTCGACCGGTGTTGTGGTTTCATCTAAATCCTGGCCGTATAAACATAAACCAGCCTCCAGCCGCAGCGTATCGCGCGCGCCAAGCCCGATCCAGGATACATCTGAATTTTTCAGCAATAATTGCGCCACGGCTTCAGCGTCTTTGTTGTCAATGGCGATTTCAAATCCATCTTCGCCGGTATAGCCGGAGCGAGTGATAAACGCTTTGATGCCTTTGATTTCTGCTTGGGTTGCGTGCATGAATTTCAATTTATCGATACCCGGTACCAAAGCCGCAAGTGTCGCGGCGGCCTTTGGCCCTTGCAGCGCCAGCAAAGATTTAGATGATAAATACTCCACCCGGCTTTTATCCAAATATGCTTGGATATGCGCCAAATCCACCGATTTGCGCGACGCGTTTACGACCAAATACAAACCGCCTTTAACGCGCGTGATCATCAAATCATCGATCACCCCGCCTTCGGGATTGGTGAACAGCGAATATTTCATTTGGTTTTCTTGCATTTCCTGCACATCGGCGACAACCAATCCTTCGAACTGCGCGACCAGATCATCGCCATGGATCATAATATGGCCCATATGCGATACATCAAACAGGCCTGCGGAATTTCGCACCTGATTATGTTCGCCCATGATGCCCTTGGGATATTGGATTGGCATTTCATAACCGGCGAAATTGACGATCTTGGCGCCCGCTTGGCTGTGTGCGGTATAAAGCGCGGTTTTGCGCATTGTGGCGGATGGGGAATGCGTGGTCATGGGTTTTCTGCTTTGTTTTGGATTGCTGGTCTGTCTAGGCCGACATAAATTTTATAATTCTCGCGGGATACAGGAAATTTGATTTCATGCTGTTCAATCGTTTCCGCGCTTGTAGGATTTTCGTCCTTAAATTCGAACGATAGAACATCGAATTGTTTGCCTATGATATTTTCATCTTTATCGATGATGGCAATAAAATATTTTGCGTCCGAAGGAATCGCGATATCGGAACTTTGCCGCGAAGCCAGGAATTTCACGCCGATCCGCATCGCCATTTGATCGCCGCTGGCCATGCATTCCGCCGCCAGCCGATCAATAGAGATTTGCCAGGCCGGTTTTTGTTCCTCGCCGCTGGTAATTCCGGCGGCATTTTTCAAAATCAGATAATCCGGACAAGCGACTTTCTTTTCCGGTTCGCTAAAGCCCAAGCTTTGACAGCCCATCAGCATAAATAGCAGGGGGAGTAAAAAACAGGCGGTTTTAAAGCGGTTTTGAGGCAAATTCGTACCTTGATAGAAACGCACAATCATTCTATGTTGTAGCCAATCTTGAAGGGGCACAGATTAACCAAATGACCACATCCACGCAAGCGCCACTTAATATTTATCTCGCAGCGCCGAGAGGCTTTTGCGCGGGTGTGGATAGAGCGATTAAGATCGTTGAAAAGACACTACAAAAATATGGCGCTCCTGTCTTTGTCAGACACGAAATTGTCCACAACAGACACGTTGTGGAATCTTTGGAGCAAAAAGGTGCAGTTTTCGTGAGCGAAGTATCTGACGCGCCGCATGACCGCCCGATTATTTTTTCGGCGCACGGCGTTGCGAAATCCGTCCCTGCCGAAGCCAAAGCCCGGCAAATGATTTATGTCGATGCGACCTGTCCGCTGGTGACCAAGGTGCATAGTTCTGTAAATCACTTGCACGAAGAAGGATATCACATCGTTTTAATTGGCCATGCCGGCCACCCGGAAGTCATCGGCACGATGGGCCAGTTGCCGGATGGCAGCATCGCTTTAATCGAAAATGCACAAGATGCAAAAACGATTTCATTGCCGCAAACCGATAAATTGGCTTATGTCACACAAACGACATTATCGGTCGATGATACGACAGAGATTGTAAAAATCCTGACACAACGTTTCCCTCACATTCGCGTGCCGAAAAAAGACGATATTTGTTACGCCACCACCAACCGCCAAGAAGCGGTCAAGGCAATGGCAGAAAAATGCGATGCGATTATCGTTATCGGCGCGCCGAATTCATCCAATTCCGTGCGATTGGTAGAAGTTGCGGAAAAGGCAGGCTGCGCCAAGGCGATGTTATTGCAAAGCGTTGCGGAACTGGATTGGAACTGGCTGCATGGCGTAAAAAATCTGGGGATTACCGCTGGCGCATCGGCACCAGAAATATTGGTTGAAGAGTTAATTGATGCTTGTCGCACAAGGTTTGTGGTTACAACACAAGACATAACCACCGCCGAAGAAAATATAGAATTCAAACTGCCTAAAATATTGATGGACGATCATGATCAAATTAATCCGCGAACATGACTTGCAACATTTTCTGGTCGATTACATGGTTGGCCCGGCGCTGAATTGTTTTTACATGGGCAACCAAGGCACGACGGAAGTATTCCGCCTGGAAACCACCACCGGATTTTATGAATTGCGCCTGTGCGATATTGCGCCATCGAACGACAATGCGATTCCGCGCCTGGATGGAACTCGGCATGCTGCCTTGCGCGGCAAAACCGCGATGATTCTGCGCACTGGCACGAATGCACATACCCATTATTATTTTTACAAAGAATCCGGCTTATATGAAGGATAACAAAGTCCGTATTTATACCGATGGAGCGTGCAAGGGCAATCCCGGCCCCGGCGGGTGGGCGGCGTTATTGATTTTTAACGGCACGGAAAAAGAATTATCAGGATTCGAAGCCAACACCACCAATAATCGCATGGAATTGACGGCGGCGATCATGGGCATCGAGGCGTTAAAACGCGAAGTCGAAGGCGAACTTTATACCGACAGCCAATATGTCCGCCAAGGCATCACCGAATGGATCCATAATTGGAAAAAAAACGGCTGGCGCAACGCACAAAAAAAACCGGTGCAGAATTCCGATTTGTGGCAACGCCTGGACGCCGCACAAGCCAAGCATAAAATCGAATGGCACTGGGTCAAGGGCCATGCCGGCCACCCCGAAAATGAACGGGTAGACCAATTGGCGAATGACGCGATCAGCAATTCCTTGTAATTAACGCGCCTGACCCATCGCACGTTCGACCGCAGATTCTGTCAACAATTCCGGCAGCGGTTTTCCCGTTGGTAGTTTAGCGCTGTACACCGCATTGAATGGAATCCCATACCGGCCGAAACTGGCAAGATACCGGGCGATACCTTCATCCGGCTTGGTCCAATCACCACGCATTAAAACGACATCCGGTTGAGTCAATAACGATTGAATGGTTTTCGACCGCAATACCAAACGTTCATTAACCTTACAAGTCAAACACCAATCGGCGGTGATATCTACCACGACGATTTTATTTTGCGCGACCAGGGATCCAATTTTATTCGGATCAAATGATTGCCATGGCAAAACTTGTTGTGATGGTTTTACGTCCATCACATTGGTCGTTTGCGCGACCACGATGGACACCAGCCATAATCCGGTAATTAACAAGAATACCGCTAGAACACGGCGCACCGTGATCATCCAATGCCCCGGACGCGGCAAGGAATAAACCGCTTGCGGATAGCCTGCGACGATAAAATATGGCAAGGCCATACCCAGACCGATGGCCGCGAAAATGACGAATATTTCAACGACGCCTTGCGATAACGCAAACCCAAGCGCGGTGCCCAAAAATGGCGCGGAGCATGGCGTTGCCAGCAATGTCGCAAACGCGCCCATCAAAAATTCTTTGGACAGGCTATGACCCTGCGCATCGGTACCAAAACGCCCGATATTGGCGATAAACCCAGGCAGGCGGATTTCAAACAAACCCCACATATTGGCCGCGAAAATAAACACGACAATGGCCAGGAATACCAAGAATACCGGTTGTTGGAATTGAATTCCCCAGCCGATTTGCTGTCCGCCCAGTTTCAGCGCGGCCAGCATTCCGGCCAAAACCAGAAATGAAACCACGATACCGGCGGCGGTTGCCAAGAATCCGCGCCGCACCCAATTTTTTTCAAAGTCGTGCTTTTGAATAATCTGCATCAATTTGATCGACAATACCGGCAATACGCACGGCATAACGTTCAAAATCAATCCGCCCAAAACGCCGAAGGCAATCATCAGCAATATATTTTTCCAGGAAAATCCGCCGCTGCCCCGCATTGGCGTTATGGTGGTCTCGAACCCTTTTTCGCCATCCACTAGCGTAAAAACGAATGGAGTTTGCGCTATATTTTTCAAAAGCGCCGGATCATCCGCATGCGCCGCGACGGTCAATACCGCTTTGCGTTTATCATCCAGGATTTTTACCTTGGGAGCGCCGAAAGAAATATTCTGCCCACTTTCGATAAATATATCGGGTTTTGTAAAACCATCCGCCAGAATCGCATGAATTTCAAGCGCCGGATTGGATTCATTGCCGACCATAAAAACATCGGTAATTGCCATTAAATTTTTACCACCATCCTGATCCGGCAATTTTCCGGCGAACAATTTAATCAATCTGGTTTCATCGCTGATCAACGTCATGCCTTGCTGTAAATTCAGCAAGAACGTGTATTTATACGGCACGCAAATTTGATTGCAGGTCAGGTAATCGACACTGGCGCGGATTTGCGCCGCCTGGCCTAGCTGAGCCAGATCGGCGATAATCGGCAAAATGATTTCTTCGCCATAACCGACCGTTTGAATATCGCCCATACTGACGCGCATTGGTGTTGGCCATAAAATTTTCGCGGATTTGATATTTTCCGATCCGGTCCAATCGATTTTCGGCGGGTATCCGGCATCGCCGGGACTGCGCCAATAAATGTGCCAGCCTGGGTGCATTTTAAAATGCAATCCCAATTCTATTTGCGGACCATTGCCAACCGTTTGGCTGGACGAAATCAGGCGCAGCATGCCATGTTCGTTTTCCGCCCACGGGGTTGCATTTCCCGCCCCCGCAAATACAGATGCGGCAGAAGATTGAAGACCGGTTGCGGGCGCATTTTGCGCATAGGTCAAATTTGCCGAGGCAAGCAGCAAAATTGCGCAAAAAATGCTAAATATCGAAAGTCGCATGATTAAAACCCCTGTGCAATTGCGAGAAAACCCTTAAAAAATACCAAAAAGCAAACGAATCCTTAATAATACTCGGTCTACAATAGAGTATCGTGTATAATAGAATTGTGACTTATTATAGCAAGACCATACAACGAAAGCTGAAGATTTGAAAGAATTCAAGCCCTATAAAGACCCCCGCTATCTTGCCGGACAGATCTTGATTTCCATGCCTAACATGCCCGACCCGCGCTTTGAAAAGGCGGTCATTATGTTATGCGTGCACAATGCCGACGGCGCCATGGGCGTTGTGATAAACCGGCAAAGCAGCTCGATTTCTTACCCAGAATTATTGCAACAATTAACCTTACCGACCCATATTATCGATCCGCGCAAGCCGGTATTTTACGGCGGTCCGATCGAGGCGGGACGCGGGTTCGTATTGCACACCGACGATATCAATCAAGAAAGCACGTTGAAAGTTTCCGACGGCATCGCATTGACCGCGACGGTCGATATTTTGCGCACCATCGCCGAAGGACGCGGCCCAGGACAATCCTTGCTGGCGCTGGGATATGCCGGTTGGGGCGCGGGCCAATTGGAACAGGAAATTCAAAGCAATTCGTGGCTGACCGTAGAGCCGGATGCGGCGTTATTGTTCGACGACAATGTTGACACCAAATGGCACCGCGCAATGAGCAAGATCGGCGTATCGTTGCATCATTTGTCCGACACCGCCGGCCACGCTTAAGCCAGCGAGAATTTTTCCCAAACTTTCATGGATTTTTTCGGTCCGATTCCGGCCAATGCCGGTTTTGCGGTCAGCATTTTTTGCACGATCCGGTGAATATCATCGGCCTGCACCGCATCTACTTTTTCAATCACTTCTGAAACCGGCAATACCCGGCCGAAAGTCAATAAATGCTGCGCGGTATTTTCGGTGCGCGAATAAGGTTGTTCCAGCGCCATTAACATACCCGCCTTTAATTGCTGTTTGGCGCGGTCCAGTTCCCGGAAATTGATGTTATGCGCGGTATCCAGCAATTGTTCGCGCAATACTTCGGATAATTTGGCAACCTCGCCCGGCGATGTGCCGACATAAATTCCAAGCAATCCGGAATCGTCGACATTGGACAGGAAAGAAGAAACCGTATAGGCCAGGCCGCGTTTTTCGCGCACTTCTTGAAACAGGCGCGAAGATGAACTGCCGCCCAGCAGCGTCGCATAAATCGAATAGGCATAATAATCCGGATGCCGCCCGCCGCAAGCAGGCAGGGCCAGCGATAAATGCGCCTGTTCGGAATCTTTGGGGACGACCACGGTTTGCGGATTATATTTCGACGGTGG
>CAZYJI010000006.1:41024-44386 GCA_964647725.1 uncultured Alphaproteobacteria bacterium | reverse complement strand
GGCGCATCGGTCGATGGCGATAACTGGCCAAAATATTTTTGCACCCAATCCAACAATTGCGCATGTTCGATTTTACCGGCTGCGGAAATCACCGTTTTCGGCGCGCAATAATGCGCCCCGGCGTAATGTTTCAAATCGCTGCCGGAAATGCGGGAAATAATTTCGGGCTTACCCAAAATCGCCATACCTAATGGTTGATCTCCATAAGAAGCGGTTTGCATATAATCGAAAATAATATCGTCCGGCGTATCGCGCGATAAATTGATTTCCTGGATAATCACTTGCTTTTCGCGCTCTAATTCGACCGGATCAAATAAAGAATTTTGAATAAGATCGGCCAGTAAATCGACCGCGAGTTCCGCATTCTGATGCATTACCCGCGCATAATAAGCGGTTAAATCGCGTGATGTATAGGCATTGGTATGCCCGCCGACATTTTCGATTTCTTCGGATATTTGCAAGGCGCTGCGGCGTTTGGTGCCTTTGAACAGCATATGTTCCAGCAAGTGCGCGATGCCGTTTTGCGCCGGCAATTCGTTGCGTGTGCCGACATCGAACCAAACGCCGGCCGCGACGGTTTCGATGTTGGGCATAAATTCGCTGGCAACGCGCAGCCCGTTATCCAATGTGGTTATTTGAATGCTCATGCGGCGGTTTCCATATACCGGCGCCGTAAATGCGCCTTGAAAATTTCGGCATTCAACTTCTCGCCCGTCGCCGCCACGATTAATTCCTGGGTGGACAGCAAACTGGCTTTGCCATGCACATTTTCCCGCAACCACTGCAGCAGGGTGGAAAATTTCCCCTGCCCCAGATCGGCGCGGATATTCGGGTGCGCGCGTTCGGCTGATCCGAATAATTGCGCCGCGATCATCGCGCCCAACGTATAGGTTGGAAAATACCCGAACGCGCCCGACGGCCAATGCACGTCTTGCATACAGCCGTTTTTATCGTCGGGCGGCGTTACGCCCAATAATTCTTTCATGCCCTGGTTAAATGCATCCGGCAAATCGGCGATATCCAAATGGCCTTCGACCATCGCTTTTTCCAAACGGTAACGCAGGATAATATGCAATGGATAAGTAACCTCGTCGGCTTCGACACGGATCAGGCTGGGTTCAACCTTGGTTTGCCAGGCATATATATGATCGGCATTCAGCGCGGATTTGAATTCCGGAAAAGTTTTTTGTAATAACGGCGCCAAATAATTGATAAATTCCCGGCTGCGGCTTGCCTGCATTTCGACCAGCAACGATTGGCTTTCGTGCATGGCCATGCCGCGCGCCTTGCCCACCGGCTGATAACGCCAGTCTTTTGGCAAGCCGAATTCATACAACGCATGTCCGGTTTCGTGCATCAAACTCATCAGGCTTTGGATAAAATCGTCTTCGCGGTACCGCGTGGTGATGCGGATATCGTCGGTGACGCCGCCGCAAAAAGGATGCGCGCTGACATCCAAGCGGCCTTGATCGAAATCGAATCCGGCTTGTTGCATCAATTGCAGGCACAATGTTTTTTGTTTATCGGCGGCGAACGGGCCGGTTGGCGGCGATGGAATTTTCACCCGCGCCTGTTTTTCCATGACCTTATGCATAAAATCCGGCAGGAATTTCAATAAATCGCCGAAAATCCGGTCCAAATCCGGCGTGCGCAGCCCTGGTTCATATTCATCCATCAAGGCTTCGTATAACGAACAACGCAAGGCGCTGGATTTAATCCGGGCCTGTTCACGGATTAAATCCAACACATGTTGCAAGGCCGGTTGCAGCGATTTGAAATCGTTGTTCGGCCGCGCTTCGCGCCAAATCAATTCCGATTGCAGGCGGGCGTGAATCAAGGCCTGCTGTAAATCTTTTGGAACCGCATTGATATGAATCCAGATCCGGCGCATTTCGCGGATATTGGCGCGCTGCCAATCGTTCAATTTATTATCGCGTTCCGCTTCGTTCAATTGATCGGGCAATTCCGGGTTTTGCAAAGTATCCTGGATGATGCCTTGAATTTCCGACATTTGCTGCGCCCGTCCGGCGCCGCTGTTTTTCGGCATCATGGTTTGCATATCCCAGCCGAGCATGGCGTTGATTTCCTCGAGGGTGCTTATTTTTGAAAAATTTTGTTCGAGGGTTTTATAAATATTGCTCATAATTTTTATCGCCTTGCTTTATAGCCATACACCGCGGTCGCGGCGAGTTGCACCAACGCAAGGCCGAACCAAGTCCAGGCATATTGCCGGTGATTGTTTGGAATTTGCCGCCACAAAGACGGCCGCGCGCTGCCATACCAATTCAGATCATTATATAGGATAAAGGGTAAAAATTGGTATCCGGCATAGTCCTTCATCGCCTTAAAATCATGCCAAAACCACTGATTTTTCAATGGGTTATTGGTTGGGGTAAAGGTTTTTTTGGTTTGCGGCGCAATCAGCCAGCCACTGATGGTAACTTTGATCGGAAATACTTTTTTCTCTGCCGCGTTCCGGCTGATCAAATCGCGCATACCCTGATCAACCCAGCCGAAATTCACCAAAATCGCTTGTTTGCCTTCGGTTAATGGCAAATATAAATCATACCCCAATCGCTCCGCCGCGTTGGCGGATGGATACGGATTGATCGCGCCGGGACGGAAAATCGGCCTGGTTTGATCGAGCAAGCCATGGCGGGATGTATAAGTGTATAATTGATAAGCGGATAAGTTTTCACTCACTGGCAATGAAGCAGTTGTAGTTTGCGCATTAAAATCACGCATCGGCGCCAACATCGTTTCTTTTTCCTGCAAGCGTTGCAATTGCCAAAACCCCAGCGCGACAAACAGCAAAAATGCCGCCAGCGAGAAAATATAAAAAGCGATTTGCGGGGATTTACTCATTATTTTGTCCGGCCAGAATATGATTTTTATATTCAAGCGCAATCATCATCGCCTTGATCGCCGGTAATATCCAATACCCGGCCACCAGCAACAATACCGGCCAAATCAAAAAATGCTGCCAAGGTGATGGATTAAAGGCGAATTCGTACCATAAAACCAGTGGCGCGAATAAAAACCCCAAGATG
Source organism: uncultured Alphaproteobacteria bacterium (assembly GCA_964647725.1). Taxonomy (GTDB): domain Bacteria; phylum Pseudomonadota; class Alphaproteobacteria; order SHNJ01; family SHNJ01; genus SHNJ01. Next base: position 41,336 of record CAZYJI010000006.1, on the reverse strand, counting down.
AATATGCCGAATGTGGCCGGGCCATCGCCGCTATCTTGTTCGGCAAGATTTAAATCACATTCCGCGCAGCGCGGCTTTACCTTTAAGAACGAGCCGAAAATATTGCCCTGCCCGCACCGCGGACAACAACGGCGCAAGGCACAAGCAATAGCGGAAACATTTGGATAATAGGTCACCCTATGCCCTTTAAGCGCCCCACCAATAAACGGCGGCGAACAAGAACAACCATACCACGTCAACGAAATGCCAATACCAGGCAGCGGCTTCGAGGCCGAAATGTTGTTCCGGCGTGAAATGGCCTTTGATCGAGCG
>CAZYJI010000006.1:39311-41014 GCA_964647725.1 uncultured Alphaproteobacteria bacterium | reverse complement strand
GGCACACCAGCAAGAATGTGGTGCCGATTAAAACGTGGAAACCATGGAATCCGGTTGCCATGAAAAAGGTGCTTGGATAAATACCGTCTTTGAATGCGAACGCGGCATGATGATATTCATAGGCCTGAACGCAGGTGAATAATGCGCCCAGCAACACGGTACAAATCAAACCTTGGATCAGGCCCTTGCGGTTGCCTTCGAGTAACGAATGATGCGCCCAGGTAACCGTCGTGCCGGACAACAATAAGATCAAGGTATTGAATAACGGCAAATGGAACGGATCGAATGGAGAGATGCCTTTTGGCGGCCAAACGCCGCCGGTTGCTTCTTTCGGATAAAGGCTGGCATCGAAAAACGCCCAGAAAAACGCCGCAAAGAACATGACTTCGCTGGCGATAAATAAAATCATGCCATAGCGGTGATGCAATTGCACAACCGGCGTATGATGGCCTTCGGAATGTGCCTCGCGCACAACATCGCGCCACCAGCGCCAAGCGAAAAAGCAAACGACCGCGAACCCGGCGATAACACCGGCGAGGCCCAGATTCACATTAAAGATCTTCATATCGGGATGCATATACAGCACCGCGCAAATCGCCATGAAACCGGCGGCAAAGGCCGATAAGATCGGCCAAATGCTGGGATCAACCAAATGAAAATCGTGTTTTTGCTGTGCCATAATAACCTTCCTTAATATTACTGGTAATTCTTAGAATCGTTCATGCCGGAAATTAACGCCTGATCCGGCGCTTTGAAAAAAGTGTAAGACAATGTGATCGACGTTACGTCGTTCAAATTTTTATCCTGCGCAATCGCCGGATCGATGAAAAACTGCACCGGAAATTCGGCTTCCTCGCCGGGTTTCAAATAATGCCTTGTGAAACAAAAACATTGCAGCTTGTTGAAATAGGCCGCCGTTTTTTCCGGCGTTACATTATAAGTCGATGTGCCGATGACGCCTTCGCCGTTATTTTTCACGCGGAATGTCATATTGGCGACTTCGCCGATTTTAACATCCATGGTGCGCACCGATGGCGCGAACGACCAGGATAAATTCGGATCCACATCGGTATTGAACCGCACCGTGATTACCCGCGCGCTGATTTCGGATGGGGCCACAGTTGCTTGGCGCGTAGTTCCATCAAACCCGGTAATGGCGCAAAACAAACGGTATAAAGGCGGCGATGCAAACGTAAGCCCGGTCATCACCGCCAATATGGCGATTAAATATAAAACCGTTTTATGATTTCTATTCCGTTGCATAATTCCTTAACCGCCTATTTTCGCCATGGTAATAAAATACATCAGCGCCACAAAACAAAAGAGCACGAGCAATAAAACCAAATTCTTTTTTCTGACATTTGGATTCATCGCGCCACGTCCGCCATTAAAACCGCAAATACCAAAAACAAATATAAAATTGAATAACCGAATAATTGCCGCGCGCGTTTTTCAACCAGATCATCTTCGCTGCGCCATAATTGCGCCGCCAGCACCACGAACAATAACGATAACAACCCAGCAACCGCCGCATAAAATTGCCCGGCCGCGCCGAAATACCAAGGCAATAACGATGCTGGCACCAAAGTTAAACTATAGGCCAGAATATGATTTAAGGTCGATTTTTGGCCGCGAACCACCGGCAACATCGGAATTCCGGCACGTTGATAATCGCCCGATTTATATAATGCCAGCGCCCAAAA
>CAZYJI010000006.1:32107-39301 GCA_964647725.1 uncultured Alphaproteobacteria bacterium | reverse complement strand
GCCCAAAAATGCGGCGGCGTCCATAAAAAAACCAAAAGGAACATACCGAGTGGCGCGGCATCGATCGTGCCCGTTGCCGCCGCCCAGCCAATCAGCGGTGGAAATGCGCCGGCCGCACCGCCAATGACGATATTTTGCGGCGTGCGGCGTTTCAACCAGATCGTATAAACGAATACATAAAATAAAATCGATACGGCCAAAATCGCCGCCGATAAAATATTGACCGCTAAACCTTGCAGCAACACCGAAGCAATTGCCAAGGTAACGCCGAACGCCAACGCCGATTCCGGCGTAATGCGGCCCGTGGGAATCGGACGATTCCGAGTGCGCGACATTAATGCGTCCACATCGCGTTCATACCACATATTGATACATCCCGCCGCGCCCGCGCCAATCGCGATGCAAAGAATCGTCGTAAATGCCAGGACAGGATGCAAAGATACCGGCGCCGCCATCATTCCGGCCAAACCGATGAATACCACCAGCGACATCACGCGCGGCTTTAACAGCGCGAAATAATCGGCAGCGTCGCTTTGATCGGCAAAATAAGTGGCGGCGATAGTCACTTACCTATCTCCCCTCTACAGTCAATATTTCTTCTCTGACTCTAAAGACCCGGCCACGCGTATCCGGGGGCTGTTCATCCAAAGGTCGGTTAAATGTTTCTTCCAACCTTGTCTTTATATAATCTGCGCTCATATCACGCACAAAGAAGGAAACTTGATTGGCTCGCGGATCTATATTGACCGCCTGCATAGGAACAAAACAGCAAGCTATTACTATTCGCTCCCGCAACTCTCCGCAATTGGGCCCTAATGTGACATGCGTATGTCCCATTTAATGAGCCCCTGCTTGGTTAGAGATCACCGGCAGCTCATCATAGGTATGGAATGGCGGCGGGGATGATACAGTCCATTCCAACGTCGTTGCGCCTTCGCCCCAATAATTGGCGCCGACTTTTTTGCCAGCAAACAACGTATGGAACACGATACCGATGAACATCACCGTCGCGCCAGCCGAAATATAAGATCCCATCGACGAGATGTGGTTCCAATATGCAAAGGCGTCCGGATAATCCGGAATCCGGCGTGGCATGCCGGCAAGCCCGGCAAAATGCATCGGGAAGAACGTCAGGTTTACGCCGATAAAGGTGATCCAGAAATGCAGCTTGCCCAAAAATTCATTATATTGGCGGCCACACATTTTGCCGATCCAATAATAAAACGCGGCGAACATGATAAATACCGCGCCCAGCGACAATACATAATGGAAATGCGCAACGACATAATATGTGTCATGCATCGCCGTATCGATACCGGCATTGGCCAACACCACACCGGTCACGCCCCCAACAGTGAACAGGAAAATAAATCCAACCGCCCACAACATCGGCGTTTTAAAATCGATCGAACCGCCCCACATGGTCGCGATCCAGCTAAAAATCTTAATACCGGTCGGAACCGCGATAATCAGTGTCGCAATGGTGAAATAAGCGCGCGTATCGACATCCAAGCCGACCGTGAACATATGGTGCGCCCAAACGATAAATCCGACCACGCCGATCGATACCATCGCATAAGCCATGCCGAGATAGCCGAAAATCGGCTTTTTCGAAAAGGTCGAAATAATATGGCTGACAATGCCGAAGGCTGGCAGAATCATAATATAAACTTCCGGATGGCCGAAGAACCAGAATAAATGTTGGAACAATACCGGATCGCCGCCGCCGGCCGGATCGAAAAACACCGCGCCGAAATTACGGTCGACCAGCAACATGGTGATCGCGCCGCCAAGCACCGGCAAGGACAACAATAATAAGAACGCGGTAATCAAAATCGCCCAGGCGAATAACGGCATTTTATGCAAGGTCATGCCCGGCGCGCGCATATTTAAAATCGTTGTAATGAAATTAATCGCGCCCAAAATCGATGAAGCGCCCGCCAAGTGCAGCGAGAAAATCGCCATATCGACCGATGCGCCTGGATGGCCCAGTTTGCTGGATAATGGCGGATAAACCGTCCATCCGGTGCCTGCGCCGGGGCCGACGAACATCGAGCCGGCCAGCAACAAAAACGCCGGAACGATCAGCCAAAAACTGATATTATTCATGCGCGGAAACGCCATATCCGGCGCGCCAATCATCATCGGCACGAACCAATTGCCAAATCCGCCAATTAATGCCGGCATGACAACAAAGAACACCATGATCAAACCATGCGCGGTGATCCACACGTTCCACATATCGAGATTGTCGGTCGATAAAAATTGCAATCCCGGTTCGGCCAATTCCATGCGCATCAAAACCGACAACGCGCCGCCGACCAGGCCAGCGATGATCGAGAAAATAATATAAAGCGTGCCGATATCCTTGTGGTTGGTCGAACAAAACCAACGTTTGAAAAAACCGGGCGCATGGTCGTGATGATCGCCGTGCGAGTGATGTGCGGTATGAGCCATTTTAATTCCTCCAAAAAATATTATTCTAACTTACTGCGCGGCCGGTGCGGTGGCGGGGGACTCGATTGCAGGTGTGCCTTCGGCGGCTGGGAATTTCGCCTTTGCCTCTTTAACCCAGGCTTCAAATTCGGCCTTTGGCACTGCTTTTAAAGCGATCGGCATGAAACCGTGGTTGGTGCCGCATAATTCCGAACATTGGCCGTAATACATTCCCGGTTTGTCGACGCGCATCCAAGTTTCATTGATTTTACCTGGAACAGCGTCTTTTTTAACGCCCAACGCCGGCATCGCCCAAGCATGCAACACATCCGTGGCCGTGACCAAAATACGGATATTGGTATCGGTCGGGACGACCACAATATTATCCGTGCCAAGCAAGCGCGGATGACCGGCCGCCTTGGCTTCTTCGTCTTTTAAAATATAGGCGTCGAAAGTAAAATTGCCATGATCCGGATATTCATAACTCCAGAACCATTGTTTGCCGATCGCCTTGACGGTCATTTCGGCATTGACCGCTTTGTCCGAGAAATACAAAAGTCGCATCGATGGCACGATAATAACCAATAAAATCAATACTGGAATCAAGGTCCAAACGACTTCCAGCATGGTGTTATGCGTTGTTTTGCTTGGCACCGGATTGCGGCGCGCATTATACCGCACCATCACCCACAATAATAACGCCAACACGAATGCCGTGATAACGGTGGTGAGCACCAATAAAAAATTATGGAAATCGGTAATTTTTTCCATAACTGGCGAGGCCGCCGCCTGGAAATTCATTTGCTTATCATGCGGCACACCAACCATGTCGGCGGCAAGAGCAAATTTCACACTGATAAAGGAAAATACTAAGGAACAAAAACCGGTGATCACACGTTGCATAAGGATATCCGTTTGATTTTTATGAATGATTAGCCCTCGATCTATAATGGAAAACCGGTAAAAAGTCACTTTGTTCCATGGGGCCAATTTATGTTTTATGGGAATATGTGCAATTAATTGAATTTAAGCCTGTTTTTGGGATAATTCCCGACTATATTGATAAACAATCGCCTGTTTTTAACCAAGGAATCCTGTTATGTCCCATCTTTTACAGTCGGATAAGATCTTTTTCGGAAAAAATTCACAGTTGGATCTGGGCGCAGTGCACAAACTGGTCAGCGACAGTCTGGTAAAATCCGACGATGGCGAAATGTTCTTGGAATATTGCCTGTCGGAAAGCCTTTCTTGGGATGACGGCAAGTTAAAATCCTCGACTTATGATGTTTCCCAAGGTTATGGGATGCGCGCGGTTGCGGGCGAAGCGGTCGGATATGCCCATTCGACCAATTTTACGTTCGATGCCATGAAACGGTCGGCCGAGGCGATCAAATCAGTTTATAAAAACTATTCCGGTACACTGGGCGAGGCGCCGGTTGGAACCAATTTGCATTTATATTCGGACCATAATCCACTGGCCGATATGGAATTCGCCGAAAAAATAAATTTGTTACGCCGTATTGACGAATATGCGCGTATCCAAGATCCGCGCGTAAAACAAGTGATGGCCAGTTTATACGCCGAATGGCAAGTGGTGCAAATTATCCGCCCGGATGGCCGCCGTATCGCCGATGTGCGCCCATTAGTGCGCGTCAATATCAGCGTAATTGTTGAACAAAATGGCCGTATGGAAACAGGATCGTATGGCATGGGTGGACGTAAATCCTATACCGAATTTTTGACCGATTCTGTCTGGCAGGACGCCGCGCGCGATGCGTTGCGCCAAGCACTGCAGAAATTGGATTCGGTTTCCGCCCCTGCCGGCGAAATGACGGTGGTGTTGGGCGCAGGATGGCCCGGCGTATTATTGCACGAAGCGATCGGCCACGGATTCGAGGGCGATTTCAACCGCAAAAAAACATCTGTATTTACCGGTATGATGGGCCAACGCGTCGCATCGCCAGGCGTTACCGTGGTCGATGATGGAACGATTCCCGATAAACGCGGATCGATCACGGTCGATGACGAGGGCACGCCATCGCAACGTAATGTGATCGTCGAAGACGGAAAATTGGTTGGATTCTTGCAAGACCGGCAAAATGCAAGATTGATGGGCATGAAACCAACTGGCAATGGACGGCGGCAATCTTATGCCCACGCGCCAATGCCGCGCATGACCAATACATACATGCTGAACGGCAATCATACCCAGGAAGAAATTATTAAATCCGTTAAACGCGGATTATACGCGACCAATTTCGGCGGCGGGCAAGTGGATATCACATCCGGCCAGTTTGTATTTTCGGCCAGCGAAGCGTTTTTGATCGAAGACGGAAAAATTACCGCGCCAGTTAAGGGCGCAACCCTGATCGGCAAGGGCGCGGACGCGTTGACTAAAATTAAAATGGTTGGCAACGATACGGCGCTGGATCAAGGTATCGGTACCTGCGGCAAAGATGGTCAATCCGTTCCAGTTGGCGTGGGCCAGCCCACACTCCTTCTCGAAGGAATGACGGTGGGCGGAACCCAAGTGTAATGCCCGTAAAAAAGCTGGTTATATTCGGAAGTTCCCGCAGTCGCGGCGATACGCGCCGCGCAATCGATCTGGCGCTGGCGGGACAGGAATTCGAATTGGTCGATTTGCTGAATCATAATCTTACGTTTTACGATTACGAATACAGAAATCGCCACGACGATTTCCAAAATATCGTTCAAAAAATGCTGGCGGCGCAAAAAATAATTTTTGCAACGCCAGTTTATTGGTATGCGATGAGCGCCCCATTAAAAATATTTATCGACCGTTTTTCCGACTTAGTCCGGTTCGATAAAAAAGAAGGCCGCGCCTTGAAAGGAAAGAAAACTTTTTTGATTTCTTCTGGAACCGAAGAATCTTTGCCTCAAGGATTTGAAATACCATTCCAACGCACCAGCGAATATTTGAACATGGCTTATCGCGGGGCAGCTTACTTATACAGCGGCAATGATGGTGCATTGCGCACCACATCGGAACAGGCGATTGGACCTTTATTTACGGCCCTATTAAACGATTAGATCTTTCATACGCGGCGATGCGCGTGCGTGGGTATTCACCAACAAACAAAGTTGCGTTTGTAATTATATATACAATCATTGGTTGTAATATGAGGGCCATTAATCATCCGGAAATATTTTTGGCATATACTGAAATCATGGGCTTACGATTTCTATTTTTAATTTTCCTCACCGGCGTTTGGCTTATCCCGGCGCCAGCACCAGCCGCGACCGAACAAGGGACCGCGCATTATTTGCCCGGCCCCTTGTCAGCGGAGGTGATTCGCGTGATCGACGGCGATTCCATCGAAGTGCGCGTGCGTATCTGGCTGGATCAGGAAATTAAAACCATCGTGCGATTGGACGGACTCGATACGGCCGAATTAAAATCGCGCTGCGCACAAGAACGCGATATGGCAGGGGCTGCCAAAGCGCGGCTGAATCAATTGGTCAGCGGCCAGAAATTGGAATTATACGATATTCAGCGCGATAAATATGGCGGCCGCGTTATTGCAAAATTACGCACGCCGGTTGAAGCCGATATCGCCAAAACTTTGATTTCTGAAAATCTGGCTCGCCCCTATGCGGGTAAAAAACGCGGATCCTGGTGCGAACGCGCGGATGCGGTCCATTAATATAAATATAGTAAAATAGGTAACCAGCCTATTTCATGTGCGTATTCGATCAATTCCACCAATGGGAACGCCAATAAGAACCAAATAGCATCCCGCAGCGTCAACATCATAAAACGCGGACTTGCCGCAACCAGTTGCGGCGAACTCCAAAGACGGAAATTTGGAATCCAGGCTGGTGTACGGGCATAATAGTCATCATAAGTTGCGCCGAATCTGTCCCGCAAGAAAGCTTCTTCGCGCGCGACCACATGCGGATAATAAGCCACAAAAGCAATCACTAGCAGCAATAAAAAACTTATCATTCCAGTGATAAGACCAAGTCCAACGACACCAAAGAAACTAAAAACATATAATGGATTGCGCACCACCGAATAAGGACCATCTGTAACCAAAACATCGTTCTTACGCCCACCCACATACATGGTACAAGCGACTCTACCCGCAACAGCAATAATAAGACATGCATAGCCTAGCCATTCCGTAATATCTTCGAAAAACGGCGATTTTGGCGCACAGAAAAGTAGTATCGCAATACACAGAGCAGAAAAATAACGACTCAGCTGGATACGCGATTTCAATAATTTAGGCCGGGGATTGATAATATTTTCCATTCACACAAATTGCCTTTTAATTGTGGCAGAATCAAGCCCGCGCTTTTTTTAAAGCACCTAAAATTTATTTTAATGGCCGTCGCGCGTGCGTGGCGGACGAGCGCGTGCCGCTAAAGGACTTGGTCTTTTCGGTCCACGATGCGGGGCCATAACAGAGGAACCACCATCATCATCCCGGTCCGGATGCTCGTCTGCACGGCCCACAAGGAATATCAAACCATCCCTATCCCGAAAACGCGGCGGGCGGTTGTCGTCAAATTCAGGGTTTTTTCTTTTTTCGGATGTCATAAAAACCATCTTATATCGACATCAGCAAAGAATAATACAAACTTTAGAATGGCACAATAAACTGAATCTAAGCTGCTGATTTTCCTTTATTTAATCTATTATCGATCAAATCCTGCACCACTGCCGGATCGGCCAATGTCGATGTATCGCCCAAATTGGACAATTCGTTTTCCGCGATCTTGCGCAAGATGCGG
>CAZYJI010000006.1:14882-32097 GCA_964647725.1 uncultured Alphaproteobacteria bacterium | reverse complement strand
TGATTTTGCCGGATCTGGTTTTCGGCAGGCCTGGCGCAAATTGCAGGAAATCCGGCGTGGCGATCGGTGAAATTTTTTGCCGCACCCATTGCGTCAATTCTTTGCGCAGATTTTCGTTTGCCTCGATACCTTTTTTCAAAGTGACATAGGCATAAATCCCCTGCCCCTTGATATCATGCGGCATGCCGACAACCGCGGCCTCGGCGACCGATTGATGTTCGACAAACGCAGATTCGATTTCCGCGGTACCTAGGCGATGCCCGGACACATTAATTACATCATCGACGCGGCCGGTTATCCAATAATAACCATCTTCGTCGCGGCGGCACCCATCGCCGGTGAAATATTTTCCGGGATAAGTTTTGAAATAAGTTTCCACAAACCGCGCATGATCACCATAAATGGTGCGCGCCTGGCCGGGCCAGGAATCGGCAATCACCAGATTGCCTTCACCAGCGCCATCCAGAATATTACCATTCGCATCGACAATTTCCGGAATCACGCCGAATAACGGCGTCGTCGCCGAACCGGGTTTCAATGGAATCGCGCCGGGCAAGGGCGAAATCAAAATCCCGCCAGTTTCGGTTTGCCACCATGTGTCGACGATGGGACAATTTCCTTCGCCAACGACATTGTAATACCACATCCAGGCTTCGGGATTGATCGGCTCGCCAACCGATCCCAGCAAGCGCAGGGAATCGCGGCGCGTGGATTTTACCGGCGCTTCGCCTTCGCGCATCAAGGCGCGGATCGCGGTTGGTGCGGTATAGAATATCGTCACCGCATGTTTATCGATCACTTGCCAGAAACGCGATGTGGTTGGGTAATTTGGAATACCTTCAAACATTACTGTCGTCGCGCAATTGGCCAGTGGACCGTACACAATATAACTATGGCCCGTGATCCAACCCACATCGGCCGTGCACCAATAAATATCTTCGCGGCTATAATCAAACACATAGTGATGCGTTAACGCGGCATATAATAAGTACCCGCCGGTTGTATGTAACACGCCCTTGGGCTTGCCGGTAGAACCGGAAGTATACAAAATAAATAATGGATCTTCGGCATTCATTTTTTCGGGTTCGCAATCGGCGCTGGCCATTACGGCCGCATCGTGCCACCACACATCGCGCGCCGGATCGAAAGCAATTTTTCCGCCAGTGCGCTTTACCACCAAAGTTTTTTTAACGCCCGGGCAGGATTTCAACGCCATATCGACATTCGATTTCAGAGGAACGGTTTTACCACCGCGCAACCCTTCGTCTGCGGTAATCACAACACTGGATCCACAATCCTGAATCCGCCCAGCCAGCGATTCCGCCGAAAACCCGCCAAATACCACCGAATGAACCGCGCCGATGCGCGTGCAAGCCAGCATCGCAAAAGCAGCTTCTGGAATCATCGGCATATAAATAGTAACGCGATCGCCCTTTTTCACGCCCAGCGATTTCAGCACATTGCCCATGCGGCAAACTTGTTCGTGCAATTCACCATAGGTGATTTTTTTAGATTCCGCTGGATCATCGCCTTCCCAAATAATCGCGGTGCGGTTCCGGTGTTCCGCCAAGTGCCGGTCGATACAATTGTGGGATACATTTAAAATTCCGTCTTCGTACCAGCGAATCCGCGCATTATCGGCAAAATCCACATTTTTAATTTTGCGCGGGAATTGAAACCAATCCAGGCGCTTGGCCTGCACCGCCCAAAATTGATCCGGATGTTCGACCGATGCCCGCATCATCGCACGGTATTGCTCATTGTTGATATTCGCCATCGCGGCGAATTCTGGCTTAATCGGAATAGTCGTCATCGAAATCCCCATTTTTGATATCTAAAATTTGCTTGGCCAACGCAAAAGAAAATCCGGCGGCGGCGAATTTTTGCAATTGTTTTTTGGCATCCAAGGGTGTTTTGGCAAACGGGCCAAGTTTCTTGCGCTTGGCAAATCGTAGGGCAGCTTGATATTCCAAATCCGGATCTTCCGCCATTATTTTATCCAGCGCCGCATCAGCATCGTCGTTGGCAATGCCTTTTTGTTTCAATTTGGCGCGGATACTGCGCAATGATTTACCGCTTTGATTCATATTCTTAATGCGGTGCCAGGCGAAATTTTGATCGTCCAAAAATCCGTTTCCCGCGATTTTGGCAATCGTGTCTTCGACCATTTTTAAAAATTCTTTTTCCTTATGCACGCCGGATTTGCGCAAACGCCGGTGTAAAACCTGGCGCAAGGAATTGGTCGATGCGGCATAACGGCCCAAATAATACAGGGCCGCTTTTTCCAAATATTCCGGCGTGATGCGGCGCGGTTTTGGCGGTCGTTTATCCCTGGATTTCTTTTCAATTTTTCTGGCGGATTGCATTAAAATTGCCTATGATAAGCGGTTGCTAGCTTAGGCCGCATAACAGAAAATACCAAGAATTTTTTCGAGAAACAAACGATATGAGTGCCAATTTTTCCCTACAAAAACCGGTCACCGATGCTTTGATGCCATTGGCCCGACGCGCTAATTTGGCTTTTACCCATGGCGAAGGCCCTTATTTGTACGGGTATGATGGCAAGAAATATTTGGATTTCCTGGCTGGGATCGCCGTATGCTGCCTGGGCCATTGCCACCCGCAATTGGTTGCCGCGATGCGCGAACAAGCGGGAAAAGTTTGGCATTATTCCAACCATTTCCGCATTCCGGATCAAGAACGCCTGGCCGAACGATTGGCCGAAGCAACCGGGATGGAACAGGCCTATTTTTGTAATTCCGGGGCGGAGGCGAATGAATCCGCATTCAAATTGATCCGCAAATATTTCGACGATATCGGCCAGCCGGAAAAATTCCGCGTCATCACGTTCGAACAGGCATTTCATGGCCGCACATTGGCTACCGTTACCGCAACCGGACAAGAAAAATATTTAAAAGGTTTTTACCCAAAGGTCGACGGATTCGACAAAGTCGCCTATGGCAATATGAATGAATTACGCGCGGCCATCACCCCGGAAACGGCGGCGATCATGATTGAACCGGTACAGGGCGAAGGCGGATTGCGCGTGGCCTCGCCGGAATGGTTGCGGGATTTGCGCAAAACCTGCGATGAATTTGGATTATTGCTGGTATACGATCAGGTGCAATGTGGACTTGGCCGGACTGGAAAATTCTGCTCGCACGAATGGTCGGGTGTAAAGCCGGACGTGCTGACCTTCGCCAAAGGGCTTGCCGGCGGATTCCCGATGGGCGTTTGTTTATCGACTAAAAAGGCCGCAACCGGCATGACACCCGGCAGCCATGGCACAACATTTGGCGGCAACCCGATGGGATGCGCGCTCGCCAATGTCGTATTGGATGTTTTATTGTCGCCCGGATTTTTGGACAATGTACAGCAGCGCGGCAAGCAATTGCGCGAAGGATTGGAAAAACTGGCCAAACAATATCCTAATATTATTGTCGAACCGCGCGGGCGCGGATTACTGGCTGGATTCCAATTGCAATCCAGCATCGTAAACACCGATTTTGTGCCGCAACTGCGCGAACACGGATTGCTGACCACGGTTGCCGGCGAAAATTGCATTCGCCTGGTGCCGCCATTGATTGTTACAGCAAATCATATCGACGAAGCATTAACGATCATCGATAAAACTTGCCGCGATTTCAAGCCGACCGCATAAGGACAGGGATATAAACGTGGCTGAACATCCAGAAGAAATCACTTTATCCTCGATCCCCAGTATCGACGATTTTATTTTGCCCTTTCAAATCGAAAGTTTGCAAATACGCGGGCGATTAATCCGCCTGTCGACGGTCGCGGATACGATCATTCATAAACACGAATACCCGCCACCGATTGCGCAAATTGTCGGCGAAAGTCTCGTGATCACGTCTTGTCTAGCCAATATGCTGAAGTTCGATGGCATATTCACGTTGCAAACCAAAACCAATGGCGCGGTGCGTTTTTTGGTCAGCGATATGACCAGCGAAGGTCATTTGCGTGGATATTGCCATTACAATCCGGAAGAAATGCAAAAAGTAATCGATGCGAATAAAGACGATTTGTCCCTGCCCCGTTTGATGGGCACCGGATATCTTGCATTCACCGTCGATCAAGGCGACAAGGCCGACCCATATCAAGGCATCGTGGAATTGACCGGCAATAAATTGGCTGATTGCGTACATCATTATTTTCAGCAATCGGAACAATTGGAAGCCGCGATCAAAGTCGCAACCGGCGAAGTGCCAAGCCTTGCGGGACGCAATCATTGGCGCGCGGGCGCGATTATGCTGCAAAGAATTCCGCTCGAAGGTGGGTCGTCCATTACCCTAGATGCTGAAGAGCAAGAAGATGGCTGGCGCCGGTTAATGTATCTTTTGGGTACTTGTACGGATCAGGAATTGATCGATCCCTATTTAACCGCGCAACAATTGCTGTTCCGCTTATTTCACGAAGACGGCGTGCGTGTCTTTAAACCCACGCCCCTGGTGCATAAATGCCGCTGTAACCGCGACCGGGTGGAAAGCGTTTTGCTGCGCCTGACTGCAGAAGATTTGCAAGAAATGCAAATTGATGGCAAAATCGTCGTCACTTGCCAATTTTGCAATTCTAAAGAAATTTTCACGTTCGAAGAAATCAACCGTAAAACCGAAAATCCGGTTTAGTCTTTATATTCAACCAACGAGGTTCATAATGAAAAAAATTCTAGCATTATTCTTTACCCTAAGCCTGCTGGTCGCCTGCGCCAGCAGCGATGCGCCGCCCGCGCCGCAAGATATGAGTTTCAAAGATCAGAAACCGATCGCCTTGGCCGTGTCCGATTTCCAAATCATTCAAGATTATAAATCGCCAATGGCGTCGCCAAATGTCGAACATCTATTTCCGATCACCCCATCCAAAGCCGTCGAGAATTGGGTAAAAGACCGTTTAACCGCAACTGGCGGCCAATTCCTGGCTCGCGTTGTGGTTCGTGACGCTAGCGTCAAAGAAACCGAATTGCCTTATACCAAAGGCTGGCGCGGTTGGTTTTCAACCGAAGAAGCGGCTCGTTTTGACGGGTCATTATCGGTGATGATTGAAATCGTACGGCCCGATGGATATGTCGAAGCGTATGTATCGGCCAAATCCACCCAAAGCCGCACGGTTTTGGAAAATGCCAGTGCATCGGATAAAGACCGCGCCTGGTACGATCTGACCCGCGCGCTTGCCAACGACATTGACCGCGAATTGACCAAGCAAATTGGCGCCAATTTCGGCCCGATCTTGATGAATCGCGGCCCGGCGATGATGTAATTGACATCAAGTTAAACAAAAAGGCCGCTTTTCAGCGGTCTTTTTTATTTCTATTTTCGGGTGAATTAATTATTGCCCTTGATCAACCGCAATACTTCTTCACGTTTGATGGCGTCATGTTCATATAATCCCAGCGCCTGCAAAGTGATCATATTCACGCCTTGTTTGTGTACGCCGCGATTGGTCATGCATTCATGCACGCCTTCGGCAACGACAATCACGCCCTTGGCGCTAAGGTGCTGGTAAATTGCGCTGGCGATTTCAGCGGTCATTTTTTCTTGGATCTGCAAACGTTTCGCATAAACTTCGACCACGCGCGCCAATTTGCTGATACCGGCGACCATTTTATTCGGCAAATAAGCGATATGCACTTTGCCGGTGAATGGCATAATATGATGCTCACAATGCGATTCATACGAAATGTCCCGCAAAATCACCACGTCATGATATCCCGATGGTTGCTCGAACGTTTTGCCCAAAATTTCGGCCGGGTCTTCGGCATAGCCGCGGAAAAATTCATCGAACGCGCGCACAACACGGTCCGGGGTTTCAATCAACCCTTCACGGTCCGGATCATCACCAGCATAACGGATCAAGGTGCGCACCGCTTCCATCGCTTGTTCCTGGCTTGGTTTTATATTATCGCCCGATTGATGGATCGATTTCAAAAGCGCGGTGACGGAATCTTTGTTGCTCATAAATAATCTTTCTTTGCTTCTATCTATTGTATCTATTGCATTTTGATCGGTTGGTAAGGGCTGTCGAGCGAAAAGGCGGGAATATCCACTTCGAACCGATCGCCATTCTGGCTTTCCATCTCATAGGTGCCGACCATAATTCCAGACGGCGCGTGCAGCGGCGTGCCGCTGGTATATTCGAATGCATCGCCTGGATTCAATACTGGCTCTTCGCCCACAACACCGGGGCCGCGCACTTCTTGGGTGCGGCCATAGGAATCGGTGATTTTCCAATAACGATTGCGCAGTTGCACGGTGTCTTCGCCGCAATTTTCGATTCTGACATGATAGGCCCAAACGAAATTATTGTCGGTCGGCGCCGATTGATCGTCCAAATACGTTGGTTTGACCGTAATGCGGATATTGTTGGTGGTTTTGCTGTACATCGGGCGGCATCATACGGCAAAAGCACATTTATGGAAAGAGGGGGCAAACCCTATAAATTCATAAAAAAAGGGGCCCAAAGGCCCCTTTTTCCGCTTATTAGGCAATTAGTACATAATATTCCGGTCATGCGACGGGGT
The DNA here is from genome assembly GCA_964647725.1 of uncultured Alphaproteobacteria bacterium. GTDB lineage: Bacteria > Pseudomonadota > Alphaproteobacteria > SHNJ01 > SHNJ01 > SHNJ01. Next base: position 25,562 of record CAZYJI010000006.1, on the reverse strand, counting down.
GCCGCCGATCCGCACGCCAGCACGGCGATTACGCGCCTCGCGAACATTGTCGCCGGTCCGGATGGCAAGATCGTCTTCGCCACGCGCTTCAATCTGGATATTTTTCGAAGGCACACCAGCTTGAATTAATATCTTACGTACGGCCATGGCACGGCGGTGGGAAAGGGCTTTATTTCCTGCAGCGCCGCCCACGGTATCGGTATGACCGCTGACCGTTACCGGATTATCGGTTCCGGCGCGTTTCGCCAATGCTTTGATTTCTTTGATATCGGCAGCGTTCAATTTCGCAGAACCGAAACCGAAATAAATCGTTCCATCGCCCGATCGCGGCGTTGAATCCGCAACGCGCGTGGCCGATTTTTTAGGCTTTGACCCGGCATATTTCTTGGCTTTGTCCGCCAATGCGGTTTCAGCGCTTTCCAATGCGGCAAAGGCGCTTAAAAACTCTTTGCGGCAAGCGGCGATATCATTAGGCTGCCAATTTTCTTCTTGCTGTTCAACCCAGCAATCGAATTTCGCCATGGCTTTGGCCGATTGTTGTGGTGAAGATTTTTTCGCGCCGTTATTCAAAATATAATCGAGGCGATTATAATAATTAGCCATCTCGGCGGTTTTGTGATCCGGGATGCTCCAATTGGCGGGATTTTCCGGGCTTACATCTTCGCCATTCAAAGCGCGCAAGCCTTTGTGCGCGAAATGATCGGCATCGTACCAATCATATTGGCGCGATTCCGAACGAACGAAGGATTTATATTCCTTGACCAGCGCTTGTGTAAAAGGAGAGCCCTTAACTTTGGCATCGTTGAAATGGTCAACATTAACGCCCGCGCAGCCCGACAAGGCCACCAAGGCGGCGATTGCAATAAATCGTTTAAACATGAAATTCTCCTTTTATCTCATACACTTAAATATAAACTGCGGAATTCCGGCCCCTGCCTATTCCAGTAAATATGTTTGCGGATAAAGCGATTATTCTGCAAACAAAACATGACCTATTAGCAACAGTTTATGTGTTTGTGTGATATCTGAACACAGGCCTTAGATTGTAAAAAATTGACTCTGTTATGGGAACAAAATTGCAAAACATTGCTCACAATAACATTCATGGCTCCTTAAACCGGATTATTGTAAAAAGATAATGCATGTCTATGTGCCGTACATAAATTGTGTATCAACCCTATTCGAGATATTTCATGACCCAGACCACTAAAACCATTCTTCTCTCCATCTTGGTCAGTTTGGCGGTATGTTTCTTGCTGATCAATTGGATGGGATTGAAACCGCAACAAGCGGCCTCCGCCAAAGAAAATGCGTATGAGCGTGTTACCCGCACCGGCGTGATACGTTGCGGGTATGGCATCTGGCCGCCACTTATTGTCAAAGATCCCAACACCGGCAAAATGAGTGGCACTAGTGTTGATATTATGGAAGAAATCGCCAAACAAATTGGCGTGAAATTGGAATGGGTGGAAGAAGTTGACTGGGGGCAAATCGGCCCGGCATTGCAATCAGGACGGATTGATGTGATGTGTTCGGGATTATGGGGCACGGCCCAACGGGCACGCGGCATTTTATTTTCAACGCCTTTATATTTCACGCCGGTTCAGGCATTCGTACGGGCCGACGACCGCCGGTTCGACAATAATTTGGCAGCGATCAATCAGCCGAATATAAAAATTTCGACAAATGATGGTGATGTATCCGAAGAAATAGCGGTGCGCGATTTTCCGAACGCCCAACGTTTAGCCAAAGTGCAATTGGCCGGTGAAGGACAATTGATGTTAAACGTCATTCAGAATAAAGCCGACATCACTTTTTCACACATTTCTTTTGTCGATGGATTCAATAGAAATAACGACAATGCCTTGCGCCGGGTGGAGTTGCCGGCGCCGCTGCGCGTTTTCCCAGTCGTACTTGGAATTGCGCCGAATAATATTGATATGAAAAACCTTATGGATGCCGGAATTGTTTATTTGTCTGCCAGCGGCAGTTTGGATAAAATTCTGGATCAATATTTTGCCGATAAACCCGGCTGGATTTTAAAAACCGATAAACCGTACCAACCATAGGATCTAGAATGCCAAAAACCACTTTAAGTTTTTATCTGCATATTATTGCGGTTGTTTTGATAGTTATGCTGATAACCAGTTGGGCTGGCAAATCGGTAGAATCCACCAACGAGCAAAAAATATCAGTATTTTCACGGGTAATGAAAACAAAAACGATACGCTGCGGTTACGGTACCTGGCCGCCGATTGTCAGCAAGGATCCAAACACCGGCAAAGTTTCCGGTGTTATGTATGACCTTATGGAAGAGATTGGCAAAGGATTAAATGTTAAAATCGAATGGACCGAAGAAATTGCATGGAGTGAATTTGCAACTGCTCTGGAAAGCGATCGATTTGATATGTTTTGCGTTCCAATGGCCGCCGTACCACAACGCGTTAGCCATGGATATTTCACAGCGCCTTTCGCCTTTATAGAATCTTATGCTTATACCCGCGCCGATGATCAACGTTTTGATCATAACCTGGATTCTATCAACGCCGAAAATGTAACTATTTCCGTTATCGAAGGCGAATTGACTTCGGCATTAGCCCGCAGTGGTTTCCCAAAGGCTAAGTTATTGGAAATCACCGCGCAACAAGGATTGGTTCAAGCGGTTTTGAATGTCACCACCGGCAAGGCCGATGTGGTTTTTATCGATACGGTAACCGCCCATGAATTCATGAAAAACAATCCTGGAAAATTGCGCAAAATTCCTGCCGATTATCCTATTGGCGTGTTTGGCGTATCGATGATTGCAAAACTGGAACAAGATCAAAGATTCTTATGGCTGATTGATTCCAGCATACGTCATTTATTGAACACCAGATTTATCGACGGGGTTCTGAAAAAATACGATATTGGCACGGATCAATTTTTGCATGTCGCAAAACCATATCAGCCGGTCGTGAATCCATGAATCCAACCATGATATTGGCCGTTGCGCTGGGTGGCGCGGTAGGATCGGTCGTAAGATATCTGACCAATATTGGCGCCGGAAAATTTTTAGGCACAGATTTTCCATACGGAACGCTGATCGTAAACATTATTGGATCCTTTATCATCGGATATTGGATGGAATCGATGGCGCTGCGTTGGAATGTGGGCATGGAATTGCGCGCATTTTTGATCGTTGGGATATTGGGCGGATTTACCACTTTTTCGGCATTCTCGTTGGATGCGATTCTGCTGTTACAGCGCGGACAAACTACACAAGCCATTATGTATATTTGCGGATCGGTGTTATTATCGCTGCTGGCTACAGTATTGGGAATAATTTGCGTACGGGGATTGCCGGCATGATCGGAAATATTTTTAGTGCGTTCGGCAAAACGCTGGGATGGATATTCAATATCCTGATGTTGCCATTGTCGATTTATGCGTTGATGCAAGTCATGGGATGGGATTGGGTAAAATCCGGCGTTGCCGCGCTTATTTTAACCGCCATTCCGGTGATCGGATCGATTGGAAATTTATTGCTGGCGATTGCGGGAATTTATTTTGTGGCAATGAACTGGCCGCATCTTTTTTAAAAAAAGAAAAAGCAGCCCGAAGGCTGCTTTTCCCCTACTCTCTTGACACCCCTAAATCCTTATACGATCACGCTGACTCTGCCGTTTGCATCGCGCTGGTCATCGGGATTTTCCCGCTCCAGCTTCTTCGACAAGGCATCGACCTTATCTTGCGTTTTTCGTAAATCTTCTTTGACTTCGATATCAAATTTCTCTCTTGCATCCGCGTGCGCCTTAGCGCTGGCGGTGGCAAGACCACCAATGCGGGTATAATTTACCGCAACGGTGTTCACCGGTACTACTGCCATTAAATTAATACTCCCCCCCCCCCCGGAAAATGCCCCCCCTGCCTTTAAAAGCCTATTCTCCTTAATTTTTTTTTTTTTTTTTGCCTGTTTTTATTTTCCGTTAAATATAAATTTAATTTTATGCAATTTTACACTGGAAAAACAATGGGTTAAAATTATCCTGACGAATTATATTCTTTTTTGCAATCTCTGCGTATGCAGCCGATCGATTAATTGCGGAATCAGCCGATTCCAGGCCGCGCCATAGGCGGCAAAATCACACAATGCCGATGCCGCAATCGCCTTGGTTACGCCGCCGCCGCGCCATTCGGCAAGGGCTTGAGCATCGCTGGCGAATTTGACGGTTTTTTGCACCAATTCTTTTTGGTTCTTGGCGCAAAATTGCGGCAAGCGGGCATATTGCAAAAAGGCATAACTGAATCTTTGGAATAATTGATCGCCCGGAACGGTAAATAACGGAACGCCATGCGCCAATGCATCCATCGATGTCGCCCCGCCATTCACCGCGATGGGATCCAGCACAATATCGACCCGGCGCAAGCAATCAATATAATTGGTCGGCGTGTTGGCGATAAATTCGATACGCGAATTTTCAATGCCATGCGCGGCGAATTGGCCGCGAATATTTTTACGCGCCGATTCCGCCGACGCATCGGGATGAAACACCAGCATTTTCGATCCCGGCAATTGCGCCATAATATTCGCATCGCGCACGATCATATCCGGCGTCCATTTATCAAACCGGTTCGGTTGACCAAAAGTGACATGGCCATTTTGCAAAACCGGCGCAATGAATTTTTCCGGCAATGTAGGCGGTGCCGGTAAAATCATGTAAGGCGCATCGATGATCGCGCATTCTTCGGCCAGAAACCGCCGATCGGTCGGCGCGCAATATTGATCAACCAACACATAATCAATCCCCGGCAATCCCATCGTATGACCCCAACCCAGCCACATGGCCTGCACCGGCGCCAAACGCGCTTCGAACATCCAGGTTGCGGCGCGCGGGCTGTGCCCGCCCAAATCGAACAGCACATCAATATGATCGGCGCGCACCGTTTCCAAAACCAGATCCATGGAAAGATTTTTCAGCGTGCGGAAATGATTACCGGCGATTTTACGAACCTCGGCATAAACAGGGTCATTCGGCAAATCATCGCCGATATTGTAAACATGAATCCGCAGATCCGGCATATGTTGCGCCGCATAGGCGCGCAGCAACGATAAAAAATAACGTCCAACCGGATGGGTGCGCAATTCCTGGGAAACAAACCCGACACGATACGGCGCCTTGGCCGGGGCCGATGTTACCATTTGCCGATCCTGGCGGGGGCGCAAAGATGCGGCCAAATTTTGCAGGCGCTTTTTGCCGGAATCTTGTTCGGCGCTGGCCAAAAAATGTACCAATTGCCGGCTGCGCAAACGACGGTCGGCGGCGGTGAAATCTGTATCGCCCGCTTGTTCCAATTTTTGCAAATGACCGAATTCCAACGTGCGCCGCAACGTGCCCGCGAGATAAAAATAAAATTTAGGATCATAGCCATGCTGCATCAACAAAATCCTGGCGCGCGCATTGGCTTCATCGATCCGGCCCAAACGGCACAAAGTCTCGCAAATCAATAACGATGCCTGTTGATGGGCGGGGTTCTGGCCTAAAACATATTCCAGCACATTCAATGCCATTTGATCGTATTCCAGGCGCAAATAAAACCGCGCCAATAAAATACGCAAATCCAGATTGGTTGGATTGGAAAATACCGCCGTGCGGTAATCGCCTTCCGCCTCGGCCAGACGGCCTTGAAAATACAGCGCATCGGCGATGCCATTCAGCGCGTCTTCATTTTCCGAATCATGATTCAGAATTTGCCGGTACAGATTTTCAGCCGAACGCCAATCGCCATGGTTGGCAGCATAACGGGCGGCGAGTAGAATTTTTGCGGACATGCTCATATACTACCGTTTATCGCGCGGGGAAATTTTACGTTCGGATGGACCGATATATTGGCTTAACGGGCGGATCAGTTTATTGGACGATAATTGTTCGATCACATGCGCCGCCCAGCCCGTGATGCGGCTCATGATAAACAATGGCGTGAAAAACGGAATCGGGAATCCCATCATGTAATAAGCAGGCCCGGCCGGAAAATCCAAATTGGGATGGATATTTTTTTCAGCGATCACGGTGGATTCCAGAATATCGGACATTTCCACCCATTTCTCGCCGCCCAAAGATTTGGCGGTCAGATCGCGGTATTTTTTCATGCAAGGCACGCGCGAATCGCCGTTTTTATAAACGCGGTGGCCGAATCCCATGATTTTTTTCTTGGTCGCCAGCGCATCGAGCATCCATTTTTTGGGATCGCCATCGCCGACATCCATCAACATATGCATCACCGCTTCGTTCGCGCCGCCATGCAACGGGCCTTTTAACGATCCAACCGCGCCGGATGCGGCGCTGTGCAAATCGGACAGGGATGAAATAATCACCCGCGCCGTGAATGTCGATGCGTTAAATCCATGTTCGGCGTACAGCGTCATCGACACATCGAACGCTTTCAATACGTCTTTGGGTGGAATTTTACCAAAACACATATTAAAGAAATTCTCGCAATAACCCAGTTTGGAATCGGATGGAATAAATTCCTGGCCTTGCGTATGCCGCATCGCGGCGGCGGTTACGACCGGCAATTGCGCCAAAAGCCGCATATATTTCCGGCGATTCGCTTCGGCGCTGTTATTTTCGGCATCCGCATCTTCCAATCCCAAATAAGCCATGCAAGTCTGCATCATGCGCATTGGATGGGAATTTTTCGGGAAAGTTTTGATGACTGATAAAATATTGCCGCTAACACCGCGCGATTTTTTTTCCATGTCGCAAAATTCGGCATATTGCGCCGCATTGGGTAGTTCGCCATTCAGCAATAAATAGGCGACTTCCATAAAATCGCATTGTTCGGCGAGATCCTGGACTGGATATCCATAATAGGTCAGATATTGTTTATCGGGAATGACGCGGGAAATGCGCGTTTCGTCGGTGACAACCCCTTCGAGGCCTTTTTTAATATTGCTTACAGAATTTGCCGCCGCCGGAACACTCATCACTCACCTATTTCTTTAATTTAAAATTATAAATTTTCTGATCGAACTTACTATAGCTTTCATAATCCAGCAAATCATACAATTCCGCGCGGGTTTGCATGTTTTTCACCACGCCCTGTTGCGTACCGTCGCGCTTGATCTGTTTCAAGCCATCCACCACCGCACCCATAGCAAGGCGCAGCGTGGTAACAGGATAAATAACCATATTATATCCAAGATTTTCCAGTTGTTTTGCAGTCAGCAATTTCGATTTGCCGAATTCGGTCATATTGGCCAGCAATGGAACCTTCACCGCTTTGCGGAATTTTTCAAATTCTTTTTCATTTTCCAAGGCTTCCGGAAAAATCGCTTCCGCGCCAGCATCGACATATGATTTCGCGCGGGCAATCGCCTTGTCCAAACCTTCAACGCCTTTGGCATCGGTGCGGGCCATGATTAAAAAATAGGGATCTTGTTTGACGCTGATGGCGGCGCGGATTTTTTGAACCATGGTTTTTGTATCTACCAATTCTTTGCCGTCCAAATGGCCGCAACGTTTCGGATGAACCTGATCTTCCAAATGAATCCCGGCCGCGCCAGCCTCTTCGAACATCGTCACCGTGCGCGCGACATTGGGAATACCGCCAAATCCGGTATCGGCATCGGCCAGAATCGGCAAATCCACCAGGCGCGTCATTTGCGCGCAAGCGCCGGCGACCTCGGGCAAGGTGGTCATGCCAATATCCGGCAATCCTAGGGATGCCGAAAATGCGCCACCAGATAAATACACGCCGTCAAATCCGGCGCGCTGAACCGCCATCGCCACCAGCGGATTGAATGCGCCCGGCATGCGCAGCAATTTGCCGGATTTCAAAGATTTGCGAAAAGATTTACGGGTTTGGGTCATTAATATTGCTCGACTGGGTTAGAAATAGGCAGAATGGAGCCAGGATATTGGTCATATTTTTTCACAACTCGGTCTATGACCCCGGTTAAAATCAATTCTTGGGTGGCAACATCTAACATACGTTTAAATTTATATTCTTCTTGTTTAACAAATAAAGCGTTTGGATAAAAACTAATTGGTTTCGCCGGATTTAAAATCGCCAATCGTCCGGGATTCTTGGCCATATAATCTTGGGCAACGTAACCATCGGACAGGGCGAAATCCGCCTTGCCGCCCGCGACTTCGACCAAGGGCTCGGACAGAGCCGACAATTGCGGCAAGCTGACCGGCTGCACCTTATCAAACCGCCGCGTCGTCATCAACGCCATCGTAGTCCCATCGACATAAGACGCCTTGAATTGCGGATCGTTCAAATTGGAATAATCACCGGCGAATCTTGTTTCATCCGCACGCACCGTTATCACCAGCGGGGTCATTGCTATCGGCAGGACAAAATCTATCGCCCGCGCCCGTGCGGAAGTCGGCCAAATGGTACTACAATAAGCGTCTATGCGCCCACTAGCCAAGGCCGCCGCGATATCACCGCCGCCGATTTCCTCGGCCCATGCTACTTTCAACGACAAAGATTTTGCCAGCCCCTCGACATAGTCATAGGCGATGCCGGATAGGGTGCCACTATTGACGTCTTTCATTAAAAACCCGGGGCGAATGAAATAGCCACAACGAATGGTTTTGGTGCGCATCACACGATCATAAACGCTTTCTTTTGCCGTTACGATATTTTGGGATTTTAATCCCATCCAGTTGATCAGCAAAAAACAAACCGCCAAACTGGCGGCAATAGAAATTAAAATGGTTTTCGCGGTTTGGCTCATGGTTACATACTCGCCGGCGATGCAACAGGAATGATCGTTCCTGGATGCTGTTCATATTTTTTGACGATTTTTTCGATAACGCCGGTGCCGATCAATTCCAATGTCGAAATTTCCAGCATGCGTTTAAATTCATATTCGCCGCGTTTCAAGGCAATGGAATTCGGGAAAGCGGCAAAAGGTTTGCCTAACATCAACTGTCTAATTTTGCCTGCATTATGAGCCATAAATTCCTCGGCGGCATAAGAATCGATTAGGGCAAAATCGGCCTTGCCCGATTCCACCGCCAGCGCCAGATCCGTATGCGGCGTCAATTGCGGCAACGCGTATTTCTTTACCGCTGGAAACAAGCGCTGAATAATTTGCGCAGGCGCCGTGCCGTCGATCAGGGCTACGGTGATGGCGGAATCGTTCAATTGTCCGTAATCGGTAAATTGCCGCGTTTCATTGTTGCGGATATAAACGCCCATCACGCTGGTTGCAATCGGCATGACCATATCCATCACCCGCGCCCGCGGCGCGTTCGGCCAAAGCGCAGCACAATACAAATCGATCTTGCCGGAATCAAGCGCCGCACCAACCTCGCCCGGCGCGATTTCATCGTTCCATTCCACATTAAACGATAATCCGTTGCCCAGCTCGCGGACATAATCAACCACCACGCCCGACAATTGCCCGGAGTTGACGTCTTTCATCACAAACCCGGGCCGCAACGTATACCCACAGCGAATGGTCTTGGTCCGCATCACGCGATCATACACGCTTTCTTTGCCCACAACTTTTGTTTGCGCATCTCCGCCCCAACCAAGCCAATTTGCAGCGGTAAAAGTTACAGCCAAACTGACAAGTACGGATAGAAGAATGGTTTTGGTGGTTTGGGTCATGGTCGCACGGATAAAGGTTGATAAGGATTGGCTACGCGAAAGAAAGAGTCCGGATATTTTTCATATTTATCCAACAAAGTATTAAAATATCCGCTATTTAGAATATCCAGCACTGCGGTATCAAACCACGCCCGTAAATTATGTTCGCCGCGCGGGAATACCATTTCGAACGGAAAGATACGCAATGGTCCGCCTGGAATTTCGCGGATGCTGCCGGGATTGGCCTCGAGATATTGGTTAGCGGCGTTTTTATCCCAAAATGTGGCATCGGCCTTTCCGGTAACGACATTCATCAATAAATCATTATCGGGAGTTGCTTGCGGTAAAGATACTAATTGTGCCTTTGGAAAATTTTCATGCGCGATAATGTCCGACGTGCTGCCGTCAATCACTGCTAATTTTACACTTGGGTCGTTCAGCTTTTTCAAATTTCCGTCAAAGCGGTGATCATCGGCGCGGCCATACGCGGTTACGGCCGCATACAACATCGGCACTCCAAATATGGCGGCGCGGCCGCGCGTTGCATCCGGCCAGGTCGGTGTGCAAATTGCATCATACCGGCCCGATTCCAATCCTTGGAACATGGTGCCGAAATTGACTTCTTCGGCCCACTCCACTTTCAATCCCATATTGCCGGCGATTTTTTCCATCGCCTCAATACCAAAACCATGCAATTTTCCAGCACCACCCTCGCGCATGGATACAGGCGCAAACACATAATACCCGCACCGTATCGTGCCGGTGCGCATCACGCGATCATAAACGGATTCTTTGGCGTTTGATGCTTGCTGCGGCTTTAGTCCCATCCAGTTGATCAGCAAAAAACAAACTGCCAAGCTGGCGATAATAGAAAGTAAAATGGTTTTGGTGGTTTGGGTCATAGCAAATTTCCTTTAAAAAATTCCCCGCTTATCCCGCGCATTGCGGGTCAGCGATTTTGGATCGAGTTGCACGTTCAAATCTCCCATCTGATCGGCGCGCAATTTGGCCAAATTCTGCGCCGCGCCCAAAAACCGGGCCGATTCCGCCGGCGTAATAATACCATCGGTCAGCATTCTGAATTTATTCACGTAT
>CAZYJI010000006.1:0-14841 GCA_964647725.1 uncultured Alphaproteobacteria bacterium | reverse complement strand
ACGCTGCCATGGCGTTGCGCCGAGGCTGTGTGCGTTGGCAACCGCCATTTCATCGGCGATTTTGGTGCCGTCATTCATGATGATTTCAATCCGCCCGCCGAACGCCTTTTGTTTCGGATCGTGCGAATGGTACCGTTCGGTCCAATTTTTATCTTCGACCGTTTTAATTTTATGCCACAGACGCACCGTATCGGCGCGATTGGCGCGTTCCGGCGCATAGGAATCGACGTGATGCCATTTGCCGTCTTGCAACGCGACCGCGAGGATATACATGATCGAATGATCCAACGTTTCGCGCGATGCCTTTGGATCCATTTTTTGCGGATCGTTCGCGCCAGTGCCGATAACATAATGTGTGTGGTGCGAGGTGTGTAAAATAACTTCCTTCACATCGTCCCATATATTTTCCGCTCGCGCTCCGGCCGCCCCACCAACCCCGGCGCGCTCGCGGACTTTTTCTCTCATTCTGAACGAAAGATCAATCAAGGCTTGCGATTGATATTCCGCGCTATGTTCCTTGGTATAAGAATCCATGATCGCGCGTTTTGGCGCGCCCATTGCCGGCATTGGTACAATATATTGGCCTTTTTTACCGGCGAGCATCCAGGCGATTACGCTGTCTTCGCCTTCGTAAATCGGGCTTGGCGATTTTTCGCCGCGCATGGCGCGATCGACTGCCTCGATTGCCAATTTACCCGCATGGGCTGGCGCGTGCGCCTTCCACGAAGAAATTTCTCCTTTGCGCGATTGACGCGTGGTAAAGCAAACATGCACGGCTTGTTGGATCGATTGATAAATCTGATCGACCGGCAAATTCAACATCGCGCCGATTCCACCAGCGGCGGCAGGCCCCAAATGTGCAATATGATCTTTTTTAAATTCGTGCAGGCAAATACCCTTGACCAAATTGATATGAATTTCATACGCAGCCGCAAGACCGCGCAGCATATCCGCGCCGGATTTGCCCAATTGCTGCGCCACCGCCAGCACGGGCGGAATATTGTCGGCTGGGTGCGAATAATCGGCAGCCAAGAATGTATCATGCCAATCCAGTTCGCGCACCGCAACGCCATTGGCCCAGGCCGCCCATTCCGGCGAGAAACGTACATTGTTTGGCATACCCCAAACCGTAGCGCCACCATCGCGCGGATGGCACAATGCCTGCGATCTTGCATTCGCAACCGGTTCGCGATTGATTGCGGCAATCGCAACGGCGGCGTTGTCGATCACGCGATTGATGATCATATCGATTACATCCGCATCCAGCGGCACATTATCTGCCGCAGAGGCCGCGAGCTTATAAGCCAACTGATTTTCCTTGGCGCAAGGTTCGGCGGATGGATATACCCGCACATTGTGATCGATTAAACCGGTGGAATTATTTTTGAGGGCCGCTTGCGCCATGGGGTTTCCTTAGAGATAAGAAATGGACTATAGTGCCTGCATCTTACAGCAATTTCATTTGTAATTCAGCCACCGTCATGACGATTATCCATAGATTTTTACGCCTGTTCCAGGATTCCGGTTTTTTGCTGATGCTATCGGCCGCCTTGGCGTTGATCGTCGCCAATTCTCCGTTCCATGCGGATTATGCGGCGTTTCTGGCCTATACGCCCCCTTTCCCATCCGGCAAGGGGTTAAGCGTGCAATTATGGATCAATGATTTGCTGATGACCGGATTCTTTCTGCTGGTCGGCCTCGAAATCAAACGGGAATTATGTGTTGGCGAACTAAGTTCCAGGGCCAAGGCCACATTGCCCATCGTTGCGGCCTTGGGCGGCATGATCGCGCCGGCGCTGGTTTATTTCGCGGTTACCTGGCATTACCCCGAATACCGTTCCGGCTGGGCGATTGCATCGGCGACCGATATCGCCTTTTCCCTGGCGGTATTAGCGTTGCTGGGGTCGCGCGTGCCGGTCAGTTTGAAAATATTCCTAACCGCCTTGGCGATTATGGACGATATCGGCGCGATTGCCATTATCGCCCTGTTTTACAGTGACGGATTGAATATCGCCGCGTTCGTTGCGATGATCATATGTTGCAGTCTTTTATACCGGCTGAACAGGCGCAATGTTTCCTGTTACTGGCCATATTTGATCGTCGGCGGCGTATTGTGGATTGCCACCTTATGGTCCGGCATTCATGCGACTTTGGCGGGTGTGATTTTGGCCGCGTTCATCCCCCTTGGTGCCAATGGGCTGTTCGAAAAATTGGAACATAAGCTACAGCCGATTGTCGCCTATTTCATTTTACCATTATTCGGTTTTGCTAATTCTGGGTTAAACCTTAGCGGCATTGAATTATCGTATATTCTAGCACCACTACCGCTTGGAATTATTCTGGGCCTATTTTTGGGCAAGCAGATCGGCATTTTCGGCGCTTGTTACGCATTTACCCGGGGACGCCAGAATCTTTTACCGCCGGGATGCAACTGGGGGCATATTTATGGGATTTCGATATTGGGCGGCATCGGATTTACCATGTCCTTATTTATCGGCGCGCTGGCGTTCGATTCGGCGCTGTATTTGGATCAAATCAAGCTTGGGGTGCTTTCCGGATCGATATTATCTGCTATATATGGATATTATGTTTTACGTTATTCCGCCCAGCGCGATGACGTGTCATAAAATAGACTTTTTGAAACGGTAGATTGATTTCATGATCCGGCACATATTCGTTATTATTTTATTGCTAATGATCGCATCGCCAAGCCTTGCCGCGGAGGAAGCGCCGCTGGTTTTGCAATACAAAGGTTTTTGGGGCGGGATTGAAGCCGCCAATATGGCCCTGACACTTGAAGAAAACGACACGCACTACAAATCAAAATTCGAATTGCATTCCAAGGGATTGTTAAAAAAAATAATGCGCCTTACCGCCAGCGCGGAAAATACCGGCGTCATCGACGATGACTCGCCAATCAGTTCGGAATTCACATCCAGCGTTTCGAAGCGAAAGAAAGAAAAAAAATATTGGTGGAAACTGGATCACAAAACCGGCATTGCGCGCGTGCTGGACGAAAACAATGTCGATGCCGAGAAATCCATCCCAGAAAATATGCGCAAGAATATTTATGATCCGCTGTCGGTAATGTTAAAAATGCGCAACATGATCCGCGAGGCGAAAGCCAAATCCGATTGGTCGATGATGAAAGATAAAACTTTGCCCGTTTATGATGGGCGGCGCCGGTATGATATCTGGCTGGAAAGCGCCATTGAACGTGAAGAAAAAGTTGCGGGAAAAATTCGCAGGGTGATCGATATATCCCTATCGATGAATCCTATCGCCGGATTCAAAGATAAAGACGTCGATTTATGGAAAAGCACCAAAATGCACGCCTTTTTATCCGACGATGACCGGCATATCCCGTTGCGCATCCAGGCCAGCACACCGATCGCCCCGGCTGTAATCATGCTGCAGGGCGGGTTGTAGCGCGATTGCATTTCGTGCAACGGCAGCGCAGCGTTTTTGCATATTAACGGTGTTTTAACTGGTCTAGGATATAAAGATAGGTCATTATTTAACCAATCTTTTTCCCTATTGCAATTGTAAGGATTTCTCCATGACCAAAAAACGCGTCACCTTTATTCCAGGCGACGGCATCGGCGCCGAAGTTTCGAACGCCAGCCGCAAAGTTATCGAATCGATGAATGTTCCAATCGCATGGGAAGATCACATCGCCGGCGAGGCCGCGTTCGTCAAGGGTTATGAAACCGGCGTTCCAACCGAAACTTTGGAATCGATGAAGTCGACGCGTTGCGTATTGAAAGGCCCACTTGGTACGCCCGTCGGTTATGGTAATAAATCCGCCAACGTGACGTTGCGCAAATTGGCTGAAACATACGCCAACATCCGCCCCGTGCGCGAATGGCCGAATGTGCCGACCCCATTTAAAGGCCGCGGCATTGATATTACCGTTGTGCGCGAAAACATCGAAGATTTATATGCCGGCGTTGAACACCAACAATCGCCTGGCGTATTCCACGCATTGAAAATGATTTCGGAAAAAGGCTGCGAGAAAATCGCGCGTTTTGCATTCGAAGTCGCCCGTGCCGAAGGCCGGAAAAAAGTCACCTGCGCATCGAAATCCAACATCATGAAAATGACCGAGGGCACATTGAAACGCGTGTTTGAACGCGTAGCACCGGAATATCCGGACATTCAAGCCGAACATATGATCGTCGATAATTGCGCGCATCAATTGGCCAAAAAACCGGAACAGTTCGATGTGATCCTGTTCACCAACATGAACGGCGACGTATTGTCGGATTTAACATCCGGTTTGATCGGCGGACTTGGTTTCGCGCCATCGGCCAATATCGGCAAAGATATTGCGATTTTCGAAGCGGTGCATGGATCCGCGCCGAAATATGCCGGCAAAAATAACATCAACCCAACCGCGCATATGATGTCGGCCGTGATGATGTTGCGTTATCTTGGTTTCTTGAACGAAGCCGATAAAATGGAAAACGCGATCTATGCGACCTATGAGCAAGGCAAATGCATTCCACGCGACGTTGTCGGCGATGCCAAAGGTTGCAAAACAACCGATTTCACCGATGCAGTCATTCAAAATCTTGGCAAAAGTGCGACATCGATCAAAGCGCGCAATTTCAAGGAAATTAAAGTTCCAAACGTGCGCGCCGACATCGACTTCGTCAAAGCCGCCAAACGCCGCACCGCCGGTATCGATTTGTTTGTCGAATGGCATCAACAAGCCGATGCTCTGGCGAAATCTTTAGAAACATTGTCCGGCAACGGCGCCTTGAAATTAAAAGGCATCGCCAACCGCGGCACGCAAGTTTGGCCATCAACCGGCGCGCAGCCGGATTTGGTCGATTGTTTCTCCTGCCGGTTCGTAGCGCGCAACGATAATGCCAATGTCAGCGATCATGATATTCTGGATTTGCTGAATAAATTGTCGGCGCAACATACTTGGACCCATATCGAAAAACTGAACGAGTTTGACGGTAAAATCGGATATTCCAAGGCGCAAGGCGAAAGTTAAGCTTTGTTAAGTTACAGAAAAAGGCGGGCAATGCCCGCCTTTTTTATTATCCAATTTTAGAATTTATCGTACATGCGCACCCAGCACGGCGGCCAATTCCCGCACGCCGACATTGGTTCTATGCCTATGATCGGGGCCTAAATTACGATCATGCTGATCATGACGGCGTATATCGCCTGGGCCAACGCTGTGAACGGATTCCGCCTTACCGGAAATAGCACGCAGAAGACCGATATCCATTTGAAAGTCGCTTCTGGCTTTTTGCCATTCGCGCGCTTCCCGGTCCGTGCCATTTTTGCGGCGATTATGCTCGGCGCGAAATTTTTCAAGCGCTACTTGTTTGGCTTGGGCCTTGGTGTAACCTTCGGTCATGGATTCAGCAACCAATTCCCGGAATATGCCCATGGTCATGCGCACGCTGGCGTTGACGTACCGGTCCACCGATTGTTGTAGCGCTGGCGCGTTTTTATCCCGCCTTGCCACATCGCGTTCGGCGCGGGCCGCTTTTTTATCCTGTTTGGCATAAAAATGCTTTTGCATGGCTTCCGGCATCATGGCCCGGCCTTCTTGGACATCCCCCCTGATCAACCCGTGACCCAAGCGATTGCACTTGACGCAATGTTCGATATGTTGTCTCCGCTCACCGGTTTTATCTTCGCGGCGTCTTTCGGCGCGTAATTCTTTGGCGTATTGATTTCTGGCTTCGATTTCAGAATGGCCTTTATCCATCAATTCGGCTATGCGAGCATCCCGCTCAACAACATAGGCATTTTTACGCGCCGCTTTCATCGCGGTGACCGCCATTACTAAATTTTGTCCGTCTTCTGCTGTCGAGCTTGGCATTTTTGCAAGATCATACAAAATACCAACCCGCTCGGCAGTGATTCGGAATTCCGCTTGGGCGGCGAAAACTTGCTCTAAACGCAGATTATCCACCGGGATGGATTGCGATTTGGCAACTTCTGCATAGTTTCTTTCAACTTCTTTAATTTCTTGGCGAACCGCCTCGACACCGGGTGATATTTTCTCGCCGGCCGATTTGCTGGCAATTGCAATCCCTGCCCCCTCGGCGGCTTTGTCGGCATATTCGGCGGCATATAACGCGCCGATATAATCCACCGCCGCTTTTTGATATATTCCGGCCGCGTCTTTCGCAGCGGCGACATTGGCATAAGATGGATTTACTTTGGCAACTGCCACCAGATCTTCCATGGCAAATTTGGCGCGCTTCATATCCTGCAAAGCATCTTTGGCTTGCATTCGCGCTTTTATGGCGGTTGCTTTTAAAGTGGATTGGCGTTTGGTGGTTTGGGCTTGCTCTTTTGCCCGCATATTGGCTTGGTCTTGATCGGCAAACAAAGTTTGTAGCACCACTGGATGCCGCGATGCTTGATTTTCTATCATTCCCCCTGAAACTACTACAGCCAATTTAACTACTCCTTTTGTTATATATTTGAAATAATATTACAAATATATAGGAAAGTCAATAGTTTAATTATGAAAATTCTGTGACAAACATTTTCTAACCATTTGATTTTACCACAAAGCGCCATGGTTTGTCCTGACCTTTCGAAATCCCAATTCGTGGTGTGGTTTCGAATTTTGGACGGACATTATTATCGAGCACATAAAAATTTTTATCGCCGCAAATATCGATCGCGTTGTGATCGCGAGTGATTGCAAAATGCCTGCATAATTTTCCAGGACCGTTTAAATGCAATGCGCTGTCATCCAATAATTTACAGCCGCGAATCAATACCGCTGCCGCCGTATTTTCAGGCTCGGTAACGAAATTTAAGCAATGATACATACCGTAAATGAAATACACATAGGAATACCCCGGCGGGCCAAACATAATTTCGCTGCGTTTGGTGCGCCCGCGCGCAGCATGACATGCGGGATCGTCCTTGCCAACATAAGCCTCGGTTTCGGTGATCGACGCCGCGATGCCGTTGAACACCATAATTTTGCCAAGCAAATCCTTGGCGACTATAACCGTGGGCCGCGTGAAAAAATCCCGCGATAGGCGCGAGGATGGCACAGATTCCAATTTATTTTTTATCTTTACAGCCATAGTTTTACCATCTTGACGCGGATAATAACGGTTGTTATCAATTTTAACATAATTAAGGTTCTAATGTCTTTTTTTCCGAAACCAAGCGACAATTCCGATTTTACAGCAGCGGATGTTTTAAAACTTTCCCGCAATGTGTTAAAACAAGAATGGTCGCGCATTCAAGATCCAAACCAGGGGCCAAGATCCATGTTAAAAGAATTCAAAGAATTTGCCTTGCGCGGCAACGTTATCGATCTGGCTGTGGGCGTTGTCATCGGCGCGGCCTTTACCACCATCGTCAATTCCCTGGTCGGCGATATTATCAACCCGATCATGGGCCTTTTAATTGGCGGCATCGATTTTTCGGAGTTCTTTATCACGCTCAAGGGCGATCATGTCGCTACACTCGAAGCCGCTAAAAAAGCCGGCGCGGTGACATTGAATTACGGCTTGTTCATCAATGCGGTGATCAAATTCCTGATCGTCGCATTCGCCATTTTTATGGTGGTCAAGCAAATCAACCGTTTGAAACGCAACGAAGCGGTTGCCCCAACCGCGCCGCCGCCGCGTCAGGAAATTCTGCTCGAAGAAATCCGCGATCTGTTAAAATCCAAAAATTAAGCGTTCATTCCGCCATCGACGCCGATCGTGGCGCCATTGACGTTGGACGATTCCGGCAAGGCCAGAAACGCAATCACCGCCGCGACTTCTTTAGGTTGTCCAAAACGCCCCAGCGGATTTAATTTTCTTTGCTCGTCAGAATATTCCGCATTTTCCGGATTCATATCGGTATTGATCGGGCCGGGCTCGACACAATTCACGGTGATTTTCCGCGCACCTAAATCCCACGCCCAGGCGCGGCTTAATCCAGCGACGGCAAATTTGCTCATTGAATACATGGTCATGCCGGGGAAAATGGCGCGTTCGCTAAGAACGCTGCCGATATTAATGATCCGTCCGCCATCCGGCATATGTTTGATCGATTCGCGCGCGGCGGTAAAAACCGAGTAAACATTGATATTGAATATTCTTTCAAAATCATCGTCGGTCGTTTCGGCCAGCGGTTTTACTTCGTATATTCCGGCGTTATTCACCAGAATATCGATCTTGCCGAAATCCTTGGCGATGGTTGCAACGGTAGTGCCAACCGATTTCGGTTGGGCATGATCTACCTTATAAGCTTTGGCTTTGCGGCCAAGCGCGGTTATTTTTTGTATGACTGCATTTGCTTCCGCGTTCGATTTGCCATAGGTAATGGCGATATCCGCGCCCATTTCGGCTAGTTTTAAGGCAGTTGCCGCGCCAATGCCGCGCGACCCGCCAGTCACCAAAGCCAATTTTCCTTGTAATACAGTCATTTAATATCTCCCAATTGTTGCAAACAAAGATAAAGGGCAAAAATATATTTTCAAGTCCCTCCATCTGTCATGGACAAATGCCGGATCCCTGGCCATGATGCCTTATCGGCTATTATTATTGGTTTATTAGGGAGCTATTCATGAATAAATTATTCTGCACCAAAAACGTCGGCGAACGCGAACGTTTGCTGCGCGCCATTTTGGGCATCGTTTTCTTGTTGTTATACGGCACCGGTAACATCATGGGCCTGTTCGGCATCGTGGTAGTGGTACTCGGCATTGTTTTGATTCTAAGCGCCGCGACCGGATGCTGCTGTCTTTATACCATGATGGGCAAGTCGTCTTGTGAAGGCGGCTCTTGCAGTATGGATAAGAAATAGATTTTTTACTTCTGGAAATAAAAAGCGGGATTTTTTAGTCCCGCTTTTTTTATTTATTGGCGATTCACAATACTGATTTAAGTCCGCATCCGTACACGGGCAGAAAGCATCGTCATCATATCTCCAGGCAGTGTTACACAAGCTTGCTCGCGCCTGGTATGCGCCATTGAATCACCGAATATCGCGTGAATAATGCGGGATGCTTCTTCGCTTATCTCAAGCACGCGCGCACCTTCTAAATTGGGCGCTGCATTAATATCAACTTGTACATGGGTGATGGCTTGGAATCTTCCCCAATCCTGTTCGCATGCGTAATCGATACAACCAACCAATTGTTGCACACAAGTACGAACGGCTTGTTTTGCAAGCTCCGTATCGTTCAATTCATTGCGTACTTTGCCGGTAATGCCTCTGCCGAGAGTAGATGGATTTGTTGCGCGGCCAAAATTATCAGATGGGCAACAATCGCCGAAAGAATACAGGGCCGTTCCATCCGGCAATTCTATTTCCGGCACAAATTGCGCTGCGGTGGTGCTAAGTCTACCGTGCTTTGTTAATAATAAGCGGTTTTCACGCAATTTTTTGACAATAATGTCCCGGGTATAGGTTTCAAGTGTGGCTGCCATAGAATTTTCTCCTCAGTAATTGTATCCCTATATAATAATTTATTATCTTTTATAGATACTTTTATGATGAGTCAAGCCTGGCGCCGATATAAAAATTATTCTTATATTACTTGGGCTTCCAAATCATATTCATCCGCCGCCGTTACTTTGGCTTTTACAATATGACCGGGTAGATGACGTTTTTTGGACGTCAGATATACTTTGCCATCCACATCCGGCGCATCGGATTTGGTGCGGCCGATTATGCCGTCTGGTCCGGATTGGTCGATCATCACATCGATGGTGCGTCCGATTTTGGATTGCAAACGGTCGGCGCTGATTTGTTGCTGCAATTCCATGAACCGGTTCCAGCGTTCTTGTTTCAATTCTTCTGGAATTTGATTGTCGTGCGTGCGCGATGGGGCGTGTTCGACGTTTTCGTATTTAAAACATCCGGCCCGGTCGATTTGCGCCTCTTGTGTCCAATCTAATAATTGCTGAAAATCTTCTTCGGTTTCACCAGGGAATCCAACGATGAATGTGGACCGCACCGTCATATCCGGGCAAATTTTGCGCCAGTTTTGAATACGCGCAATTACTTTTTCCGCCGCTGCCGGGCGTTTCATCGCCTTTAATACATTTGGCGCCGCATGTTGAAACGGAATATCCAGATAAGGGAGAATTTTACCATCCGCCATCAATGGCAAAACTTCGTCCACGTGCGGGTACGGATATACATAATGCAGCCGCGTCCAAACACCAAGTTCGCCCAGCGCACTGCATAAATCCAAAAATTTGGTGCGATAAGTTTTATCCCGCCATTGCGACTGTGCATATTTCACATCGATGCCATAGGCGGATGTATCTTGCGACACGACCAGCAATTCCTTGACCCCGGATTTGACCAAAGTTTCTGCCTCAATCATTACCTCGGCTAGCGGGCGCGAAACCAAATCGCCGCGCAATTTAGGAATGATACAAAATGTGCAGCGGTTATTGCAGCCTTCAGAAATTTTTAAATAGGCGTAATGGCGCGGGGTCAAACGCACGCCTTGCGCCGGAATCAAATCCACATAGGGATCGTGCGCAGGCGGCACCGCGCGATGCACGGCCGCAACCACCGATTCATATTGATGCGGGCCGGTAATTTCAAGAACATTGGGATGACGTGCCATAATCACATCGGGCTCCGCGCCCAAACAACCCGTCACAATCACCTTGCCGTTTTCCGCCATCGCTTCGCCAATGGCATCGAGCGATTCTTCGCGCGCCGAATCCAGAAATCCGCAAGTATTGATCACAACCACATCCGCGCCATCATAAGACGGGCTGATTTCATATCCTTCCATCCGCAATTGCGTCAGGATTCGTTCGGAATCGACCAACGCCTTGGAACAGCCTAGCGATACCATTCCCACACGCGGGGCGGTTTTGGTTTCGGGTTTTGTAGAATCGTTTTTCATTACCTTGCCATTATTTTTTAATTGTCGGGCTGTGTATCACAATTTCCCCGATTTGGCAACAAAGTCGTGGTGGTTGCGCCGGGCGGGCGAACACGCTAAAACCCGGCATGTTTTCGGAATTAGACATCGAATCGCACCTGATTTACCGCGATGCGTTGATATTAGGCATCGACAAACCACCAGGATTGCCGGTCCACAAGGGCCCAGGCGGCGGGGCACATTTGGGCCAGTTTCTGGACGCGCTGAAATTCGGCCTGCCGCGCAAGCCGGAATTGGCGCACCGGCTGGACAAAGATACTTCGGGCGTTTTGATTTTGGGCCGTAACCCGCATGCTTTGCGCGAATTGCAAAAGATATTTTCTGAAAATCGGGCCGAGAAAATTTATTGGGCCGTCGTGAATGGCGCGCCGCCATCGGACAGCGGAATCATCGATGCAAAATTATACCGCCATTTATTCAAACCGGGGCAATTGGGTTTCCGCATGATCGTCGATGATCGCGGGCAAGATGCCGTGACAGATTATAAAGTCATCGCGCGCGCAGATGGACGCACATTATTGGAATTGAAACCGCGAACCGGACGCACCCATCAATTGCGCGCGCATTGCACGCATATCGGATGCCCGATTGTGGGTGACCGTTTATATGGCGCGGAATCGGATCGCAACGCGGCGCGTATGTTTTTGCACGCGCGCAAAATCACCCTACCCTTATATAAAAACAAACCGCCAATTGCGGTCGAGGCGCCGACGCCAAAAGATTGGCCAGAGCTGCCGTAAATAGCGTAAATACAGGGGATAAAGTCCTATAAAGCCGAAAAACCAATAAAAATGGGGATTATTTGGGGGTATAGGGCAAAAATATTGCGGATTTCGCTTGCGTTACTGTGCATTTGGCTTATTTTTTTACCTACGTTTAACCCTAACTTATAAGGAGCGTTAAGGTGGCAAAAGTAACTCAACCCACAGTAACCTTTAAATCTTTCTTCGCCGCATTGGCGGAAAAACACGATCTGCCAAAAAAGAAAGCTAATGAGATGCTCGAGGACCTGAACACATTCATCGTTAAATCGATGAAAAAAGGCGAGCGTATCCGTTGGGCTGGCATCGGCATTCTGCAAGTGCGTAAACGCGCTGCACGTATGGGCCGCAACCCAGCGACCGGCGAACAAATCAAAATTCCAGCGAAGAAAAAAATTGCTTTCCGCGCTGCTAAAGATTTGAAAACCGCAGTAGGCAACTAAGATATTGCGATTTTACTTACTAATGAAATACCCGCCCCTGAAAAGGCGGGTGTTTTATTTTGAAAGCGGTATAGTGGTTCTATATACATACTCGGGAGTTCATTCATGAGAGCCCTTATTCTATCGCTGATTTTACTATGGCTGACGCCCGCCGTTTATGCCGCCGATCCTTCCTGGCCGCCGCAAAGTTCGCAATTGTTGCATAAAGCCCAAAATCAAAAAGGCTTTGATGAAGTCAAGGACATGCGCCCTAGCTTCATACCCACTAGCGATGGAAAAAGTTTTTTAGTGGTATGGACGCCTTCGTCAACGCCACCGCAAAAATGGATTATATCGCTGCCCGGCACTCAAGGATACGCGACGCGCGATTTGCAAATCTGGGCACCGCATTTAAGGGGGCGTGATGTCGGTGTGATTACCCTGCAATGGTGGATGGGTACCGGTGATAAGACCGCGGATTATTATAACCCGTTTGATATTTACCGCGAGCTGGATATCGCGCTGAAAAAATTACAAATCAAGCCGGGCAGCGCCATGTTACACGGATTCAGCCGCGGATCAGCCAATATTTATGGAATTGCGGCGATCGATCAATATCGCGGCCGAAAATATTTCGATACAATCGTGGCTAATGCTGGCGGGGTGGCGATGGATTACGCCCCAATCAAACTGATTGTTAGGGGCGAATTTGGGCACAAGCCGTTTGCTGGAACCAAATGGGTAACTTCTTGCGGCGAACGAGATCCTAATCCCGAACGCGATGGATGCCCTGCTATGCGCCGCGCTGGCAAATGGGTCGAAACCCATGGCGGGAAAATCGCAATGACGATTGAAGACCCGGACGGCGGCCATGGCGCATTGCACCTAAATCCGGCCAACACCAAACGGCTATTGGATTGGTACTTGGTGGATCCCGGTAAGCCGCAATAAGGTTTATTTTTAAAACCATATTGTATTTCCTGATCATCACGCTAACATCACCTTTATGACAGCCCCTCTTATTCTTGAATGTTTTCGTGTCGGTGCCGTTGAGATGCCGCTGGTATCGGCCAGCCCGTCGCGCAAATGGATGGATGATTTTCCAGACCGCCATGCCTATCGTTGCCTGCCGCTGACGATTGCCAACGTGCATGGCTGGGACATCCTAAGCCCGTTCGATATTCACATAGAATGGAATGGCGGCGCCAAGATCGAAGATATCGTTATTTCAACGCCGAACGAAGCAGCAAAACCATTATTACATCATGTGGCAAAATCCAATTTTTCGCGCGGCATCGTCACGCTGCATACCGGATTTTTGTTCCGTACTTCGCCTGGCTGGAATTTATTGGCGACCGGGACATGGAACAAACCGAAAAAACATATTTATCCTTTGACCGGCGTTGTGGAAACGCACTGGTTGCCATATCCATTCACCATGAACTGGCAATTAATGGTGCCAGGCATTCACCGCTTTCAAAAAGACGAGCCGATTTGCACTATCATTCCGATCCCGCACGCGTATTTAGAAAACGTAACGCCAAGAATATACGATTTAAAAGACGATCCGGTTTTATCGTACGAACAAGACGCGTTCCGCCAGGAACGTGACCGTTTCATGGAAAAATTCCGCGCGGGCGACCAAGCAACGATCAAACAAGCCTGGCAAAAACATTATTTTGTCGGCCGCATGCCAGACAGCCAGGGCGAAAGGATCGAAGGCCATATCAATAAAATGCGCTTAGCCGACCCCGAAGACCGACGCGGGCAAAAGGCAGAGCTGGCATTGAATGAACCGCGCGTTAAACAGCGCGGGGATGATGCCGAATGAACGTCACCGATTTAATCAAAAACCCGCAAACCGAACGCAATATCGCGGGACGCAACCGTATTCGGGATGGCGTGTTAACGCCCGGCCCTGAAACCAAAAACTTATCGGATGTTACTGGCCAACGCGATTTTATCGCGGTTGAAAATTTCTTAACCCCGCAAGAATGCCAGTATCTATCCAGCGCGTTCGATAAAAACCGCGATGCGATGGTTAAAAACGCATCGGATAACGATTACTGGAAAGGCCGGATATTATTCGCCCATGATTTTTTAAAAACCAATCCGGGCGCGGCGAAATTGTTGAAAATGAATTCCTTGCGCGTCACGTTCTTGCTTAGCCAGTTTTACAAATTGAAACAACCGATTTACAGCGATTCGGTGCATATCGCCTATTGGCCGCCGGGGAAATTTATGGAACCGCACGCCGACAATTGCAATCCCGATGGATCGGATCACGGCATGGCGTGGCGCGATTTTGCCAGCATTATTTATTTGAACGACGATTACCAAGGCGGCGAGGTTTATTTCACCAACCTCGATATCCGCGTGAAACCCAAGGCCGGAATGTTACTGGCCTTCACCGCCGGCATGCATCACGAACATGCGGTGTTAAAGGTCGAATCGGGAGAGCGTTTTACCATCGCCAGTTTTTACAGTTTCGATAAATCCCACGCCGATGCGTTTATTTACGGCGCGCGGCCGGGCGCAAAAAGCGAATAAATCCATATTTTTCAAGCGAAAACATAGGTGGACAGAACCTATATATATTTGTATTGTCTGCCCCAATAACTGGATGAGTGCCAACCGTGAGCGCGCAGCGCGAGCGGGCTTATATAATAAGCGGCCACTCATCCGTGCAACGGATGCGTGGCAGAGCGGTCGATCGCGCCGCACTCGAAATGCGGTTGGGGAGCAATCCCCT
>CAZYJI010000005.1:7266-132429 GCA_964647725.1 uncultured Alphaproteobacteria bacterium | reverse complement strand
AACAAAAAGGCGGGAACCTTTCGGATCCCACCTTTCAGTAAACTGATTGGTTTAATAAGGGGAATATATAGGGAAACCGGGCCAATTGCAAGGCTTTTGCCCAAATTTAAATCTTTGAAAAAACGATAAATTTTGGGGTACGGCCGGCCCGTTTGGCTTTTTTCTGATAACCCGTTTCAAACCAGGGCACAGGCGGGGTCAAATGCCAGAACCCTTCGGCAGGTGGGTTTTTGGCCTGAAACCAGGATTGGGCGGCCATTTGCACCGGTACCCATTCTTGGTATGTGGGATCGTCGGTCGCAATCCAAAACTCCGCGCCTGGTTTCATCACCCGCGACATCGCAGCCAAATTTTCCTGGCTTACAAATCGTCTTTTGGCATGGCGTTTTTTTGGCCAGGGGTCTGGAAACAGCAGAAATACGCGGTTTAAACACGCATCCTGCAATTTGGGCAGTAAATGCCGGACATCGTCTGGATAAATGCGGGCATTTTCAATTTTCCGCCCGATCAATTTTTGCGCAACCTTGGCAACGCCGTTTTCAAACGCCTCGCAGCCAATAAGGCCAATATCCGGATGCGCGCCCGCTTGTCCCGCCAAAAAGTCGCCGCCGCCAAAACCGATTTCCAGCCAATATTCACTGGCGGGTTTGGTAAAAAAATCTTTGGGGTGCAGCGATTTTTCCGCTGCCTTGGCCATAACATCGCGCGCAATGCCAAACCGCGATAAACCCTGATCCACGGCTTGGCGTAGATCCAAGCCGAGCACGCGGCCCTTGCGCCGCCCGTATAATTTAGGCGTCAAGATTTTAGGTTTGGGACTCTGCAATGTATTTTCCTAAACGCTAGCCGTTCATTAAAACGCGCGTTTCAGTTGATCGACCAAATCGGTTTTTTCCCAGGAAAATCCGCCGTCGCGTTCCGGCTCGCGGCCGAAATGGCCGTAAGACGCCGTGCGTTCGTAAATCGGACGGTTCAATTGCAAGTGCGTGCGAATACCGCGCGGCGTTAGGTTCACGAGTTCGCGCAACACTTTTTCTAGTTTCATTTCATCCACTTGGCCAGTGCCGAACGTATTGATATACACCGACAATGGATGCGAAACACCGATTGCATAGGATAATTGTATCAAGCATTTATCCGCAAGGCCTGCGGCCACGACGTTTTTCGCCATATATCGCGCCGCATAGGCGGCCGAACGATCCACCTTGGTCGGGTCTTTGCCCGAAAATGCGCCGCCGCCATGCGGGGCCGCGCCACCATACGTATCGACGATAATTTTACGGCCCGTCAATCCGGCATCGCCATCTGGACCGCCGATTACGAACCGGCCAGTTGGGTTGACATAAAAATCTTTGTCATCGCACATCCAGCCATCGGGCAGAATTTTTTGTACGAACGGGCGCACCATTTCTCGCACCGCGTGGGTTGGCAAGCCGTCTTTGTGTTGGGTCGAAACCACAACGCAAGTCGCGCCGGTTGGCTGGCCATTTTTATATTGCAAGCTCACCTGACTTTTTGCATCGGGGCGCAGATCGGCCAATTGGCCGCTGTGCCGCGCTTCGGATAGAGTGCGTAAAATTTTGTGCGCGTAATAAATTGGCGCTGGCATTAAATCTTCGGTTTCGTTGCAAGCATAGCCGAACATGATGCCTTGATCGCCTGCACCTTCGTCCTTGCTGGCGTTGGAATCGACGCCTTGCGCAATATCGACCGATTGCGAATGGATGTAGCAATGCACATCCATACGTTGCCAATGAAAGCCCTCTTGATCGTAACCGATTTTGCGCACCGTCTCGCGCGCGATATGCGTCATCACATCGGCGTTGTTGATCGATGCGGGCCCGCGTACTTCGCCCGCCAAAATCACGCGGTTGGTGGTGGCCAATGTTTCAATGCCGGTGCGCGATTGCGGATCGGCCTGCATAAAGGCGTCTAAAATCGCATCGGAAATGCGATCGCAAATTTTATCGGGATGTCCTTCGGACACGGATTCGGACGTGAATACGAAATCGTTCAATGCGGTTTCGTTGGCAGGCAATAATTTTTTAGCAAGAGCGCGGGAAAAGATCATGGGGGACATCCTTATAGATAAGGATACCTTTATATAAGAAGACTAACCGATAGTCAAATGATCGAAAATATTGCGATTGGGGCTTATTGATCGCCGCTTTTTTTAGCCAGCGAGCGGATCATATCCAGGACCGATTTGCGCATATCGGGATTTTGAATGGCCTTATAAGCACGGACCAGTTCCAAAATTTCACGGTCGTGTGATTCTTTTTCTGCCGCATATTTTGCTTTTGGCGCGGCGACACCCAAACGGGTTTTAGATTTTTTGCCGGCGCCTAATTTTTGATTGGCCACCAAGCCTTCGAAGAAAAAGCTGACTGGAACTTCGAGCGTGGTGCTGAGATCGTATAAACGGCTTGCGCCGACGCGATTAACGCCGCGTTCGTATTTTTGTACTTGCTGAAAGGTAATGCCAAGCGCGTCAGCCAATTTTTCTTGGCTCATACCCATGAGTGTGCGGCGCGTGCGTATACGGACACCCACATATTCATCGAGAGAAGTGGCGCGCCCTTCTTTCTTTGTATTTTTAGCCAATACGGTCATATCTTCTCTGGTTCTTTTTTTGGTCATAAAACATATTTATAAGCAATATTCAATTATAAAAAACGCATGTGTTGAAAACATATCATACATGCCATCGTGTGCTTTTTAATACATTACGTTATCAATGTAAAACTAAATTTGGTTTTTTTTGTGTGCAAAAAAATTATTTTATTAACCGCTTATACCAAGTGGGCTCTTTCAACGCGATGGGTAACGAAACATCCAATATTCCGGCCTGCCCCAATGGTAATTGACCCAAAATCCGCCCATATGGATCGATCAGGACACTTATACCGGTACCCGCCACCCGAACCATGGGTATGCCTTGTTCCACTGCCCGCATCTGGGCATGTGCCAAATGCTGATATGGGCCTGCCGTATTGCCATACCAACCATCATTCGTCAGATTCAACATCCATTCCGCCCGGTTTGTATTGTCCGTCGCCTTGCCTGGAAAAATTGCCTCGTAACAAATAAGCGGGCTAAAAGGCGGCAATTCAGGCAACATAACGGTTTGCGGGCCGGGACCGGGCGTATAATCGAAAATACCCGGCACCAATTTTTTAATTCCTAACCATTCTGGCAAAGGAACATATTCGCCGAATGGCACCAAGTGCGATTTATCGTACGCAAACAATATAGTACGATTTCGATCGACGCCAAGAATACTGTTGTAAATATTTTTTACTATCATTTCACCGGACGGCATATCAGTGTAATCGGCGCGGGGCGCCCCCAGAATTACCGCGCCGTCTTTTGGCGCTAGGGCCGCGATTTCCGCCAAGGCATCCGGGTTTTTATCCAAGGAAAACGGCACCGCCGTTTCCGGCCAAATAATATGGGTCACCGGTTTTTGAGAAGGCAAAGCAGAAAGATGAAGATATTTATTGAAATTCTGCTGAAGCGCGCCGCGGTCCCATTTTAATTGCTGGGTAATATTGGCTTGGACCAGGCGTAAATATACGCCCGGCACGGTTTCGCCGGCCACATTCGGCAACCGCAATATTCCGAAACCGGCCATCAAAACCAATAATATCACCGATCCCAACAGTAACCGATTCCGGCCCAACACCCAGGCGGCGAGTGCAACGGAAAACAGCGCCACAATCGCGCCAAGCCCGTACACGCCGACAATTGATGCGGTTTGCAATAAATAATCGCTGACGCCGAAACTATACCCGGTCAAGTTCCACGGAAATCCGGTCAAGGCATGACCGCGCACCCATTCGCATAAAACAAATAGAACGACGAACATAAAGGCATGCGGAATCGTTCCGAAGGCGTATTTTCGGGCGGATTTTTTGGCCGCCGCACCCAGCAAAGCGCCATAGACGGATAATACCGCCGGCAAACCCACCGCGCAAAATGGCACCATCCAAGCGAACGATAAATCAATCAGCAACGCGGCATTGATCCAGTATAATCCGATCATAAAATAGCCGAGATGAAAATAAAATCCGGCCCAGGCCGCTTGTTTCGCCGTTTCTGCGCGCGCCAATATTAAATATAAAAACGCAAAGCCGATTATAATGCCTGGGAAAAAATATAAAGGCGGCATCGCCAAGGCGGCGATTGCGCCAAAAATCCAAAGACAAAAATATTTTTTAAAACGGGATGTGCGCGCGATACGATCGGCAAAAGAATCAATGATCGCGCGATAATCCCTACGCATCGGCGGTTTTTTTCAATTCCGGCGGCGCGGTAACGGTTTTTTTGACGCGCACGCGTTTAATGCGGCGCGGATCGGCATCGATGATTTCGAATTCCAAACCGGATGGATGCGATACGATTTCGCCACGTCCCGGCACCCGGCCCAGCAAGGCGAATACAAGCCCGCCGACCGTGTCGATTTCCTCGCGCTCTTCATCATCCAAAATCGGACCGGCCCAATCTTCGAATTCTTCGATCGTTGCGCGCGCATCGGCGAATACGGTGCCATCCGGGCGCGGCATTAATTTCGGCGCTTCGGCAACATCATGTTCATCTTCGATTTCGCCGACGATTTCTTCGATCAAATCTTCGATGGTGACAAGACCGTTAGTGCCGCCATATTCATCGACCACCAACGCCAAATGTTTGTGCGTCACGCGCATTTTCAGCAATAAATCCAGCGCATGCATGGATGGTGAAATAAATAAAGGCGGTAAAAATAAGCGGTGCAGATCGGCGGATTTTTCCTGAGAATAGCAGGAAAATACATCCTTGATATGCACAATCCCGATTACATCATCCAAAGTTTCGCGGTACACCGGCAAGCGCGAATGGCCGGATTCGATCACCGCCTTGACGATATCGTCAAATTCCAAACTCGCTTCGATGGCGATAATATCGGACCTGGGCACCATCACATCGTTTACCGTTACGCCCGACAGACGCAAAATATTGGCCAGCAATTTTTTTTCATCGCCCGCGATGGGGGATTGCTCTTCGGCGCGGTCTTCGATGATTTCTTCGATCGTTTCGCGCAAATCCTGTTCGGCCTTGCTGCGGCCGATTTTGCTTAAAAGCCAATCTTTGAACAGGGAAACCAACGATTGTGGGGGTGTGGAATCGATCATAAATTTACTTTTTCACCTTAGCATATTCATAAGGGTTAGAAAAACCGAATTGCCGTAAAATATTTTTTTCCAATGTTTCCATGGACTTAGCCTCGGACTCCCCGCCATGATCATGGCCCAGCAAATGCAACGTGCCATGAATCACCATATGCGCCAAATGCGCTTCGATGGTTTTATCTTGCGCCTTGGCTTCGGCGCGCACAGTTTCAAAACCAATCACCACATCGCCCAGCATCAATGGCGTTTTCAATCCCCGTTTTTTCTGCAAGGATTTTACAATGGCGCGGTCATAATTTGGAAAAGACAAAACATTGGTCGGTTTATTTTTCCCGCGCCAATCGTAATTCAACTGTTTCAATAATTTATCGTTGCCCAATACCACGGTCAATTCGGCCGGGGATTTGCCCAGCATCGTGCTCGCTGTGGCATTTGCCCATTTTCGGCATTTGGATTCAACCGATGTGATTTTTTTCCACGCCGCCGTATCACAGATTACATGCGTTTTTATGGATGATCGGGGCTTTGGTTTTTTCTTTTTTGCTTTGGGTTTCATATATACTTTAAGCCGAATCAGACTTGTCGTAGATATTTTTTTCGTAACTCGCATAAGCGCGAACGATGCGGGTGACCAATGGATGGCGCACTACGTCCACATCCGCGAATTGACAGAAACCGGCGCCATCAATGCCCTTTAATGCTTCGACCGCATCGCGCAATCCCGAACGAACGCCGCGCGGCAAATCGACCTGGGATAAATCGCCAGTGACAGCCATTTTCGATCCTTCGCCCAAACGGGTTAGGAACATTTTCATTTGTACCGATGTGGTATTTTGCGCTTCGTCCAAAATCACGAATGCGTTGGATAATGTGCGACCGCGCATGAATGCCAACGGCGCGATTTCGATTTCATTGCTGGCGATGCAGCGCAATACCTGATCGGCTGGCATCATATCGTACAGCGCATCGTATAATGGGCGCAAATAGGGATCGATTTTTTCGCGCAAATCGCCGGGTAAGAATCCCAAACGTTCGCCAGCCTCGACCGCCGGGCGCGATAAAATAATCCGTTCAACCTTTTTATCCATCAACAACGATACGCCCATTGCGACCGCCAAATAGGTTTTCCCCGTTCCGGCAGGGCCAAGACCGAAACTTAGATCTTTTTCCTGCAACAATTTCATATACTCGGCTTGTTTCGGCGTGCGCGCGGTGATTTGTTTGCGCCGCGTCCGGATTGCCGCGCCATTTTCGCGCGCTTCGTCGGTGAATTGTTTGCGGGTCGACGATTCGCTGGCCATGCGCATGGCGGCATCGACTTCGGATACGCTGATGATCATGCCTTTTTCAAGACGTTTGTATAAAGTTTTCAGGGCGGTTTTGGCAATCTCCACTGGACCAGCCAAGCCAGAGATCAAAATTTGATTGCCGCGCGCCAGAACGCTGACGCCCAGATGTTGTTCGATGCGGCTGACATATTTGTCGTATTCTCCGAACAACATGGATAGCAAACGGTTATCGTCAAATTGCAAATAAGTAGAAACGGCTGTATCGCCGTTGGTATTTTCAGGAGGGGTCAAAGGGCGGCCTCTTGCGGGAATAAATTGGTTACAGGCGCTGTCATAGAATCATTATCTTGTAGCAGAATTTCACCCTTTAGGCCATTTTGAAATGCGCCGGTGACGCGCACGGGGACAATTTGCCCCTGCAAACGCGGATTTGCGTGATCCACATACAACGATTGTAAAAATGGGGTTTTGCCCATCAACTGGCCATCGCGCTTGCCTTCGCGGTCGAACAATACCGGCAATATTTCGCCCAATTTGCTGTTATTAAACGCGGTTTGTTGAATCGTTAACAAGGCCTGCAATCTTGCCAGGCGTTCTTCTTTTACCGTCTCTGGCACTTGCGATTCATACGCGCCGGCCGGTGTGCCTGGACGCGGGCTGTATTTAAACGAATAGGCGCTGGCATAGGTAACTTGGCGCACGGCGTTCAAAGTCGCTTCGAAATCTTTTTCGCTCTCGCCTGGAAATCCAACAATGAAATCGGATGACAAGGCGATATCGGGACGCACGCGGCGCAGACGTTCGATAATTTCGAAATAACTTTGCGCGGTATGTTTGCGGTTCATCGCATCCAAAATTCCATCGGACCCCGATTGCAACGGCAGATGCAAATACGGCATCAATTTTTCAATCTGTCCATGCGCGTTAATCAAATCGTCGTTCATATCGGATGGGTGTGATGTTGTGTAACGAATGCGTTCAAGACCGTTCAAATCCGCCAGCGCCGCAATCAACCCAGCCAAATTCCAGGTTCCGCCATGCAGGTCATCGCCATGAAACGCGTTGACATTCTGGCCCAAAAGCGTGATTTCCTTGACGCCCGCATCAATCAAACGCTTGGCTTCATCGATGATTGCCGCGCCAGGGCGGGAGAATTCCGCGCCGCGCGTATAAGGCACAACGCAAAATGTGCAAAATTTATCGCAGCCTTCTTGCACGGCCAAAAATGCCGATGAACCCGTGACCCCTTGATCGTCCGGTAAATGATCGAATTTGCTTTCGGTTGGAAAATCGGTATCCAGCACCAGCCCAGCCGCACGATTTGCCTCCGCCACCATTTGCGGCAGGCGGTGATAAGTTTGCGGGCCGAATACCATATCGACATAGGGCGCGCGGGATGCGATCAATTCGCCTTCGGCCTGCGCCACACAACCGGCAACCGCGAGAATCATTTTCTCGTCGGCTTGTTCTTTTTTCTTTTTAAATGGTTTCAGGCGGCCTAAATCCGAAAATAATTTCTCGGTGGCTTTTTCGCGGATATGGCAGGTATTCAAGATAATCATATCGGCGCCATCGGGCGAATCGCCTTGTTCAAACCCCAGCGGGCGCAATAAATCCGCCATGCGGCCGGAATCATACACATTCATCTGGCAGCCATAGGTTTTGATAAAAAGCTTTTTGGTCTTTTTTTCCGTCATTATTTCGCGTGTCGCCCAACAATAATAAACCCGGCGCCGATTTGGGCCGGGAATAGCAACAAACTAGCAGGAACAGGCAGGCTGTCAAGATCGCCAGGGGTCAAAATTAGGCGGTTTGCAGGGCGATTTGTGGCGGTGCCGACAGTGGCTGACGACCGGTTAAAGCCTTGGAATGGGCCGAAGAAATCAGATTTTGGCAATATTGGGCCATGGATTTATGGCTTTCGAATTGATCGATCCGGATGGGTTCGAAAAACTCGACCCGTATTTGCAACCGGCCGATTCCAAGCAGGGTCCATAAATGCGGCGCCAAATCGATATCGCCAAACCAGGCATAATAAGGCCTCTCCAACCGTCCGGCCGGAAGCCCGTTAACGCCAAGCAAACTAATGCATACTGGTTGGATATCGATATATTTTCCATCAACCTTATTATCCGCAACGCGCAGCAAAGTCGGTTTGAATGGCAGGATGCGATTATGATCGCTGCTGGTGCCTTCGGGAAAAATTACCAAATTCTGTCCGGCATTCAGCGCGGTCGATACTTGATCGATATGCGCCGCGGCATCTTTGCGGCGGCGATTGATGAACACGGTTTTTTGCAACTTCGCCAGCCAGCCGAATAATGGCCATCCTGCAATTTCGGCCTTGGCGACAAACGAAACCGGCAAAACAGAACTTAATACGACAATATCCAGGTACGAGCTGTGATTGGCGATAAACAAAGTCGGGCGTTTATCGCTGATCGGTCCATAAACTTCGATCTCAAGGCCGATCAGTTTGCATAAGACGGAATGAAAATACAGCGGGATCAAACTATACTGGCTTGGAAACAGCAAGACCAACAACGCCTGCACCGGCATCAACAAAAGTACAAAGGGAACGATTACCAGTAAACGCAAGAAGGCCAGGATTTGCGTCATCACGCCTCCCCATTATTGTCGGTAATGGTGGTGCGTTCGTAATATTTAAAATATTTGTCGGTGATTTGATCGGTTTGCACCATCACAAATACATCGATCGAATTGAATTGCCGGTCGATATACGCGCCATCGCCGAAAAATCCGCCAAGCCGCATATAGCCTTTGATCAATGGCGGCAGTGCCATCAACGCGCGTCTTTGATCGATCGATTCTTTTGGCATCAAATTCATATCTACATATAAATCGGACAGTGTTTTAACGCGTAAACGTTCCGGCGCCAGATGATAATGATATAAATACGATAACGATTCCGCGTGCGCAGCGACATCGTTGCCATTAAAACTGGCGCAACCGAACATCAAATCCAATTTGTGATGAAACACATAACCGGCGATGCCGCGCCACAATAACTGCATGGTCGGGCGGGTGCGGTATTGTTCATGCACACAAGACCGGCCGAGTTCGAGCAAATTTCCAGGGAAAGATATAATTTTGGCGATATCATATTCAGATGTGGAATAAAACGCGCCCGCCGCATCGGCGGCGGATTGACGGATCAAGCGGTAAGTGGCGACAATGGCATCCGCGCCCTTGCCGATTTTATGATCCAGGATCAATAAATGATCGCACACATCGTCGTATTTATCGAAATCGCGTTTTTGTTTTTGAAATTCCGGCGTCGGTTTTGCGCCCATTTCTTCGTAAAAAATTTTATAGCGCAGTTGCTGCGCGGCGCGGATTTCGGATTCATCCGACGCAAGACGCGCTTCCATCGTGCCAAAAAATTGCGATGGCACGGGCGTTGCAAAAGGCATAATAAGCGCAGGATTGGTCACGGTGTAATGTATGGCTTCCATAATGCGTCCCCGTTGTTTGGTATATTTATAAAAGCCAAAAGGGACAGTTGTGTTACGGTTTCGGGTAATTTATGCGACAGTTTCCACAGGCGCAAGCGCTATTTAACCAAGGATAGCGCCATTAATAAGGCATCCACGCGGTTTTGGCCATCGCGCGCATAATATCGTTCCCGGCGTCCAAAAATCTCGAATTGGTATTTTTGATACAATGTGATAGCCGCCAAGCTGTCTTCGGCAACATCGAGCAATACCCGGGTTGTGCCTTTGGCGCGCGATTCGTTCAAAAATTTTTGCAATAAATCCTCGCCAATACCCTGGCCCTGATATTTTTTTAAAACGCCAAAGGATAATATTTCCGTCTCGCCCGGGATCAAATGTCCGGCGATAAATCCAACCGCAATATTGCCGTCCATCGCGGTAAACCCGAAACTGTGATCTTGTGCCAGTAAATTTTTTAAGGTCGTTAAATTCCAGCTGTCGGGCAAAGCGTTTTGGATAATGGCAAAAATATTTTCTGCCAGATTGGCCGGTAACTGGTGGAACGATAAAATTTGGATGGAATTTTTATCCATGCCTAATCCGGCGCGCGTAAAGTCACATCCGCATCGCGGAAATACAGCGGACTCGCGGGGTATTGCGCGGCATCGTTTAAATTAATGGCGGCGAAACGGCAAACGGCCTCGGCCAAATTAGCATCATTTTTTTGCATCACTTCGCCGTGGCCTAATGCTTGTTTGGCGTCATTGGCGGCATCGCCGATCATGATCCAAGTCCTGTCTTGCGGCGGCATATAGGTGAAAAAATCTCCGGCGCGCACCGGTGGCAAAATCGGTTTCAAATCGTCGCCATAGGCCGCGACGTGAAAATCGCCCTTGCCCGATAATTCAACCGCGAAAATCCCCTTGCCCGCCGTCAAATTTTTTGGAATCGCGGCGGCAAGCGCCGATAAATGCGGCACGCCGAATATTGGCTTGCCTGATCCGATTGCCAATCCATGCGCCGCCGACAAGCAAACCCTTATGCCGGTAAACGACCCCGGCCCCACATTGGCCGCGATCCAATCGATATCGTTCAATGTTTTTTTGCCGTCGCTTAGAACCTTGGCAATCATCGGCATCAATTTTTCATTGGCGCCACGTTGCGCCGATGCAGAATCCGACGCCAGAATATTCACGCCATCCGCCAATGCGGCGGCGCATCCGTTCGAATCGACATGAATGCCTAGAATTAGTGCCATATCAAAGCTACGGATTACACAATCTTGCAGGCTTCGGAAAATTCCAGGCGCGGGCTGCGCGGAAATAAAGACGCTTTGTCGCCATAGCCCAAATTGCACAAGAAATTCGATTTATACGATGTGCCGGCGAAAAACGCCGCATCGCATTTTGCCTTGTCGAATCCCGACATCGGCCCGCAATCCAGGCCAAAGGCGCGCGCCGCCAGCATTAAATAAGCGCCCTGCAATGTGCCATTGCGAAAAGCAGTTTCATCAATCAAGGTTTGATTGCCAACAAACCAAGCTTTCGCATCGGTGTGCGGAAATAATTTCGGCAGTTTTTCATAAAATTGAACATCATGCGCGATAATCGCCGTGACCGGCGCGGCCATGGTTTTTTCGACATTGCCCGCTTGCAGGCAAGATTTTAATTTTTCTTTCGCTTCCGGCGTTTGCACGAACACAACCCGCATTGGTTCACAATTGGCCGATGTTGGACCCCATACGCATAAATTGTAAATATCCTGCAATAATTTTGCATCGACCGGTTTTTTCTGCCAGCCATTGAAAGTTCTGGCTTCGCGGAACAAAATATCGAGCGATTGATTGTCGATGGCGGCTGGCATTGGATACTCCATAGATTGCGGGTTGAATAAGGTTCGGGATTAGAGATATAGTACAACTAATCCGGCAAAACAATTTTTAAAGGTGGCGGTTGCAACGTTTATTAATCCTTATATTTATAACGTTATTATATGGCATACAGCCCGCCTGGGCCGCCAGCCACGCGGTGATTTTCAT
Source organism: uncultured Alphaproteobacteria bacterium (assembly GCA_964647725.1). Lineage (GTDB taxonomy): Bacteria > Pseudomonadota > Alphaproteobacteria > SHNJ01 > SHNJ01 > SHNJ01. The sequence goes on along the minus strand of CAZYJI010000005.1, from coordinate 120,479 downwards.
GTATCACCGGTTTGGCGAAGATAATTACCCATCGACCAATATCACCTTAGGCCAATTCGAAGAACATATCCGTATTTTAAAACAAGGACCCTATACGATCTGGCCGGTCGATAAAATCATCAACCATTTGCAAGACGGCAAAGAATTGCCGGATTACACGGTTGGAATCACCATCGACGATGCCGCCGCATCGGTTTACGAGACAGGCTGGCCGCGATTCAAAAAAGCCGGGATTCCATTTACCTTATTCGTAACCACCGACGATATCGACCGGGGCAGCAAATCATATATGAATTGGGATCAATTGCGTGAATTGCAAAAAAGCGGCCTTGTGACCATCGGCAATCACACCAAATCGCACCCGCATATGTACGCGCAAACCGATATGCAGAATGCTCAAGAAATTATTGGATCGCAAAAAAGATTTGCCGAGGAATTGGGGATGGAGCCGAAATTATTCGCCTATCCTTATGGCGAGTTCAGCAACGCGGTGATTGATGGTGCAAAAAAATTCGGTTTTACCGCCGCCTTCGGCCAACATTCCGGGGTTGTAAGCCAACGGGAAGATTTTTATCAACTACCGAGATTTGCGTTAAATGAGAATTACGGCGATGCGCAAAGGTTCGAACAAGCCGCGCGCGCCATGCCCCTGCCCGTCATGATCAAAGGCCCGCAAGATAGTATTTTGGATAAAAACCCGCCGGAATTTACCGTGCATCTGCCAAAAGAAATTGGTCCTGGTACGATGACTTGTTATGCATCCGATCAAGACGTCTTAAAAAAAGAAATATCCGGCGAAACAGTAACATTACATTTATCCAAACCCTGGCCACGTGGCCGGGCGCGGTTAAATTGCACCGCCCAAGATCCGCAAACCAAACGCTGGCGCTGGATCGGGCGGCAGTACATTATTCCTTAAATTGTAATCCCGAACGCATGTGAGGGATCGCCAGACAAATTAAATCATCCGTTGACGCCAGTAATCGGTATTGGATGCTTCTAATCTGGCGCGGTCCAGCGATTGTAAATTATTGGCATCGATGATGCTTTGGATGGTGCGCACATATTTTTCGCCGCGTTCGGAATAACGGCCCATAGTTTCGATCAAACGGTTCGAATCCATATATTGGCGGTTATAGCGGAAACCGGCGCGCATACGGCGGAAATTTTCATACGATGGGTGGGTATTCAAATTTTGCGTATACGACATGACCGTGCCGAATAAATTATCGAAACTGCGCACCAAATGTTGTCTACCTGCTTCGCGTTTCAATGGCAAAATGCCGCCGCTTTGTTTGCCGTAAACTTGCTGGCCGAATAATGCATTACCATGACGGGTGAAACGCGAGGTACCCCAGCCGCTTTCTTCAGCAGCCTGCGCAATCGCCAACGATGGCGGAATCACATCGACGCGCATCGCCAATTTCGCCATGTCTTGATCCGGAACATTATATTCTTTGGACAATTCGGCGATGAATTCTATTTCCGCGGCGGTCAACGGCGTGCCGCTGCGTTGTTTGTTCCAAGCGGCAATCAATTTCTTGCGCGATTCAACGATATGATCGTTGGCCAATAATACCAATGGCAAAACCGAGCGGATGAATAAATCTTTTTTATCTTTGGCGGTTTGGATTTCATGCAAATCGGCCGGCAAGCGGGTTAGGAAAATTGCCGGAACGGTGGAATCGCCCGCGTGCAATTGGCGCAGATCGTAATCTTGCGCCGAAAAAATTTGATCCAGATCCGCATGATGCGCAACCGCGATAATGCCTTGCGATGGCGCGGTTGCGGTTGGGAACGCGAAATCGCGCGATAATTGTTCGGTGATGCTGGCAACAGGTTGATATTTTGCCGGCTGAATCATGGTCAGGCAAAAACCAAGCAAAAAGCACAGCAACAGCAACTCGGCCTTTTGATTCAAAATATTTTTAATACGTTTCATCATAACTACCCCCAAAACCGATTTTCTTTTTTGTACGGAAAGCTCAGGCCTAAGGATTTTTGTGATTTTCGAGAACCGGAGCGGAGCGTACGTTTAAGTACGTGAGCACCGGAATGCGCAGAAAATTGCAAAAAGCCAACGGCATGTGGTTTCCTTAGCTTACGGCCCGGACTTCGGTGACTTCCGGTACGTAATGTTTCAGCATATTTTCGATGCCCATTTTTAAAGTCGCGTTCGAGCTTGGGCATCCGGCGCACGATCCGCGTAAATGTAAAAACACAATTCCGTCTTCGAACCGGTCGAAAGCGATATCGCCGCCATCCATGGCCACGGCCGGACGGACACGGGTTTCCAATAATTCCATAATTTGCGCCGAAATTTCATCCACCTGATCGGCATTCAATTGCGGGGCGGCACCGGCATTAACAATCGGCTGACCTGCGGACAAATGTTCCATGATCGCCGCCAAAACTTGCGGTTTCAAGGTTTGCCATTCATAGGAAGCGTCTTTGGTCACGGTGATAAAATCATGGCCCAAAAATACGCCTTTAACGCCATTAATTTGAAACAGGCGTTGTGCCAATGGCGAGGATGTCGCTGCCTCGGCATTCGGGTAATCGGCGGTGCCATTTTCCAATACCACCGCGTCTGGTAAAAATTTCAAGGACGCTGGGTTCGGTGTCGATTCGGTTTGTATAAACATCTCTATTTCCTATGCGGTGGTTTATTTCAACAGGCCTTATATAGATCGTCTCAAAGTCTTTATGAAGATAGGAAGCCCTGTTTATTAACCATCTATTATAGATTATAACGTATCCGTGATGGAAACGCCAGATGGAAATATTATTATTTTGGAGAGAAGGGAATAGCCTATATATAGTATAAGGTCAAGCCGGGCTGGAAATACCTAGTAGGTATCCGCGTCATACTGTACTACCGTGGATAAAATCCAATAATATCATATACTTCGGATAGGGTTTGATCGGCCAATGCGTTGGCTTTATCCGCGCCTTTTTTCAAAATACTGCCCAGGTATGCCTGATCATTCATCAATTTCCGCATTTCAGCGGTAATGGGCGATATCTTGACCACGGCCAAATCGGTCAGGGAATTCTTAAAACCGGAAAATTGCTGGCCGGCAAATTGGGCAACCGCCTGGTCCAAGGTTTGATCGGAAAGGGCGGCGTAAATACCGAGCAGATTTTCCGCCTCTGGCCTTCCCACCAACCCATCTTTGGAATCCGGCAATGGATTCGGGTCGGTTTTGGCCTTTTTAACTTTTTGGGCGATCGTGTCGGCATCGTCGGTCATATTGATACGTGAATAATCCGATTCATCGGATTTGGACATTTTCTTGGCCCCATCGCGCAACGACATCACGCGTGCGGCCAACCCTTGGATATAAGGCTCCGGCAACGGAAAGGTTTCGGTGTTATATTGCCGGTTAAAGGCGCCAGCAATATCGCGCGCCAATTCCAGATGTTGTTTTTGATCTTCGCCAACCGGCACATGGGTTGGTTTATACAATAAAATATCGGCCGCCATTAATACGGGATAGGCGTAAAGGCCCAATACGGCTTGGTCCTTATGCTTGCCGGATTTTTCCTTGAACTGGGTCATGCGGTTTAACCAACCCAGCGGCGTATGGCATGATAATACCCACGACAGCGCCGGATGACCTGGCACATGGCTTTGCGGAAAGATCGCGGATTTTTCGGCGTTAATGCCGCAAGCGATATAGGCCGCCGCGACTTCGAGTGTTGCGCGGCGCAAGGCGGCCGGATCTTGCGGTACGGTGATCGCGTGCAAATCGACGATACAAAAATAACATTGCGCGTCGTCTTGCATCCGCACCCAATTGCGGATCGCGCCTAAATAATTACCCAAATGCAAATTGCCGGTCGGCTGTACGCCCGATAAAATTCGTTTCATAACCCCTGTTTTATCCATTAAATCCATGTAAAACAATAACTATTTTTATATTGCTAGAGATAGGCTACCATTTATACTTTTAGTCAGGAGGATCCTATGATCGACGACAAAGCGGCCATGTTACAGGTGATTGGCGAGTTGGATGCCCAAAAAGGTGCAAAACCTCATACTCCCAATTATGCCGAAATCGATGCTTTCACAAACGGGGTCAAAAGAAATTGCGGAAGCGTGATTTCCATTTTTGGCGTGATAGCGGTCTTGATGGGCGGGTGCGTCACATCAGGTGTGATCGGAGATTGCGTACTGCGCCGGGAAAAGACTGGAGAAAAAAATAGCCCCTTGGTTATTAGGCCTTCCATGAATAAGGAAGAAGCTGCATTGGTGCTCGGAACGGCGATAGTGCCGTTAGCGGGGATCGGATTGATAATTTGGGGCGGACGCATGGGCCGCTAGAGGAGGTTTTGCTTCGTAAAGCGAACAATTCTGAGATCACATCGCACCCAAATAATTGCTGATCGGCTGCACGCCGGAAAGAATTATTATAGTTCTAAGTGCAGCAACTCAATTAAAAAATTGTTCCTGCAATATTACTGAAACAGAAAATCGCTATAACCGGGCCAGTCTTTAATCCAAACAGGGAGAGAGATATGGCCATTGTTGCTACCCAACCTTCTAGCGGGGAAGGACATTTAAAACCTGCTGTTGTCATAGCTATTGGAGTTGGACTTACTATTTTTGCTGCGGGTTGGTGCTGGATGGAAGTGCAGACCGCAAAACCTGCGCCGCCAACAGTTTATTTTGGTCCTGCTATTGGAGATGTCAGTAATCCTTATACCGGTAAATTGGTAACTCAAGGTAATGAGACGGTACGTGTTGACAAAGCGGATGATGGTCAGTCGATTATTATCACGCCGATAAAAACCGAAAAAGATCGTACTGATTGGCTTGCAAGCCAACATGATCGCCCGCCTGCGCCAGTTATTCTACCGGTCTCAAACGAAACGCTTCTCGCGACTATTGACGGCGCCACCACCACTTTTACAGCAGCTGATGACAAAGCAGCACGACAGAAATCTCGTATACAGGGTGCTTTTCACGACAAAGCGGTTGCAGCAAGTTGGTTAAGAATGGGCGGTATTTCTGCTGTATCGTTAACAGTTTTAGGAATCGGAATATATAGCGCCGTTAGACGGCGCTAGATTCAGCCGGTTTTGATTTTCTAAGCGCCCGTAATTCGGCAATCGACACCGCGCCGGAAATTAAAACCAATGCGCCATAAACAATAACGCCAACACCGACCAGGGCCAAAAGCGCCAATAATTTTTCGAGGAAGTGGCCAACCAGCCAGTTTTCCAATTGCCATTGCAATATCCAAACCGCCGCGCCCATGATTAGGGACGAGATTAATATTTTCACACTGCGCGATTTCAATTGCGCATCGGCCTGCCAAAATCCTTTGGATTGGAGTGCTGCCGCCAGTAAATAAGCGTTGATCCAAGACGCGATGGATGTGCCAAGCGCGATACCAACATGACCCATCAATCCCATCAACAATAAATTTAATAATGTATTGATCGCAACGCATACGAATGCGATTTTCACCGGCGTTTTGGTATCGCCGCGCGCGAAAAATCCTGGGCTTAGTGCCTTCATCATCACATAGGCCGGCAATCCAAGCGCGAACGCAGCCAACGCATAGGCGGTCTGGCGGGCCGCTTCATAATCGAATGCGCCACGCGCGAATAATACATCGATCACTGGCAATGGAATCACCAACAATCCAATCATTGCCGGAACGCTGAACAATAATCCCATTTCCAGGCCGCGATTTTGTTGCCGCGTCGCCTCGGCCACATCGCCGGCGCTGATATGTTTGGATAATACCGGCAACAACACCGTACCGATGGCAATGCCAACAACACCAAGCGGAAATTGATTGATGCGGTCGGCATAATATAAATAAGAAATCGATCCGACGGGAAGGAACGACCCGATCATCACGCCGATCAGAATGTTGATTTGCAGCGCGCCGGATCCAAGCGCGGCGGGCACGATGGCGCGCAACATGTTTTTCAAATCATCCGACATTTTCGGCCATTTCGGGCGCAACGCGACATGATGTGTGTGCATGGCATAGGCCATCCAAACCCATTGCGCGATGCCTGCCGCCAACACGCCAAAGGCAAAAGCATGTCCTGGCGAACCGGATAGCGGCGTGATCGTAAACATCGCGATAATCATCACCACATTCATGATACAGGGGCTTGCGGCGAAGGCGTAAAATTTACCCATTGAATTCATCACGCCGCCTTGCAACGCGACCATCGACATTAACAATATGTATGGGAAAGTAATCCGCGCAAATTCGACCACCATTGCGAACTGGCCAGGATCGTCGGAAAATCCAGGCGCAACAATGCGCATAATCACCGGCATTAAAATCTCACCGGCGATCACCAGCGCCATCACCGCGCCGAATAATAACGCCATGGCTTGTTCGGCGAATAAAAACGCATTATCGCGTCCTTGACGGGTCAGGATTTCGGTAAATTTGGGAACGAAGGCGATCGAAAATGCGCCTTCGGCGAACAGGCTGCGAAATAAATTCGGCAAACGAAAAGCGACAAATACCGCATCGGCGATCGGCCCCGCGCCCAAATAAGCGGCCGTAACCATATCCCGCACCATGCCCAAAAGCCGCGATAGAAATGTAAGCCCGCCAACCGTGAAAACCGAACGACCCAATGCCATAATGGGATTACGTTATTCGATTCCGATGTTATTTTAAAGGCAGAAACGCCGATCCGGTTATTTTTTCGAGATGAGTTTCTTCAACCGGTCCAAATGGTCCAGCGCCGCGCGGGGGGATAGATCGTCGATGGCAAGCATGGATAATTCATCAATCAATGTTTTGACATTTTCTGGCATGGCGGATGCGATTGGCGCGGATTTTTCCGGCACTGCCCCAACATCGCCGCCGATTTTTTGTTTTTCCAAATGATGCAAAATCTGATCGGCGCGAGCAATTACGTCCGGCGGCAAACCGGCCAGTTTTGCGACATGAATGCCATAAGAACGTTCGGCTGCGCCGGGCGCGATTTCGTGCAGAAACACGATTTCATTCTGCCATTCTTTGACCCGCATGGTGTAACAGGCCAAATGATCCAAACGCGATTGCAATTCGGTCAATTCGTGATAATGCGTTGCGAATAATCCCCGGCATTCGATTTTATCATGCAAATATTCGAGCGCCGCCCAAGCGATCGAGAGCCCATCGAATGTCGCGGTGCCGCGCCCGATTTCATCCAGAATCACCAGACTGCGCGCGGTGGCTTGGTGCAAAATACCGGCGGTTTCGACCATTTCCACCATGAATGTGGATTGGCCGCGCGCCAAATCATCCGCCGCGCCAACACGGGAAAATATTTTATCGACAATACCGATGGCACAACTGGATGCGGGAACGAAACTGCCCATTTGCGCCAGGATCGCGATCAAGGCGTTCTGCCTTAAGTAAGTGCTTTTCCCGGCCATGTTGGGGCCGGTGATCAACCATAATTGCCCCGGCGGTTTTTGCAAATTACAATCATTGGCGATAAAACCCTGACCCTTGGTGCGCAGCGATTGTTCGACAACCGGATGCCGCCCGCCGGAAATAGCGAACGACAAATCATCAGTCAGTATGGGGCGGATATAATTCTCTTCTTCCGCCAACAATGACAACGCGGCATAAACATCCAGCGCCGCCAGTGCATTGGCACAAGATTGGATCGATGCGGCATTATTTTTAATCATCGCAACCAATTCATCGAAAATTTGCAATTCCATGGCGAGTGCTTGCGCGGCGGCCTTGGAAATTTTTTGTTCCATTTCATTGAGCGCGGGCGTGGTATATCGCGCGGCGGTGGCGAAGGTTTGCCGGTGAATGAAATCCGGGCCCATTTTATCGGCCGATTTCGGCGGGATTTCGATGTAATAGCCCAAAATATTATTATGCCGGATTTTCAAATTCGCAATGCCGGTTTTGCGGATATAATCCTGCTGCAAACCGGCGATCAGACGCTGGCTTTCATCGCGCAATTGGCGCAGATAATCGAGTTCGGTCGAATAACCGGCGGCAATGAAATTGCCATCCCGCGCAAAATGCGGCAATTCCGCAGCTAGGGCCGAATTTAATTTTTGCTGCAATCCCGCATGATCGCCGAGGTTTTTGGAAATCTCCAAAAGTAGCGCCGGATTTTTATCCGAACGCAGCAAGGTTTTTATTTGCCCCGAAGCGGCCAGCCCGTTTTGCATCGCGGCCAAATCGCGCGGCGATCCACGGTTCAATGAAATTCTGGAAAAAGAACGCTGTATATCCGGGCACAGGCGCAATTGCGCGCGAATCGATTTGCGCAACTCCACATTTTCTAAAAAATATTCGATCACATCCAGCCGCGCATTGATCGCATTCAAATCCGTCAATGGCTGGCTGAGCATATTATCCAACATCCGCGCGCCCGCGCCGGTGATAGTGCGGTCGATACAGGATAAAAAACTTCCCGTATATTCGCCATCTAATCGGCGGCGTAATTCCAGATTGCGCGACGTTGCGGCATCGATTTGCATAAATTGATTCGATTGTTGCAATCGCGGCCATTGTAAACTTGGCATCGCGCCAATTTGCGTGAGTTCAATATAATCGACCAGCGCCCCGCTGGCGGCAAGCGCAGCGCGCGAAAAAGTCGCGAATCCATCCAACGTCTGCACGCCGTATAAGCGTTGTAAACGCGTGGTGGCGCCATCGGCGTTAAACCTGGAATTGGGCTGTACGCTTAGAATGGACGCGTAGGATTTCCATAACGCGGCAAAATCCGCATCCGCCATAATTTTTTCCGGCAATAAAATCTCGCCGGGTTCGATCGCGGATAATAAATTGCCCAATGATGTTTTATCGCAGTCGCGCAAATAAAATTCGCCGGTCGATAAATCCACCCAAGCCAGCGCGTATCCGCCTTGCGTTTCGGCGACAGACAGCATGAAATTATTGCGTTTCGATTGCAATAAATTGTCTTCGGTTACGGTGCCGGGCGTAATCACCCGCACTACCTTGCGTTCGATAATGGTTTTGCCAGGCTTGCCCGATGGAATCTCGCCCGCTTGTTCGCAAATCGCGACGCGAAAGCCTTTATTTATGAGGCGCGATAAATAAGTTTCGGATTGATGCCACGGCACGCCGCACATCGGAATATCTTTATCCATGTGCTTGCCGCGTTTGGTCAGCGCGATATCGAGCGCGGCGGATGCGGCAACCGCATCGTCGAAAAATAATTCGTAAAAATCGCCCAGACGGAAAAATAATAAATATTCGGCATATTCCCGTTTAATTTTCAGATATTGCGCCATTAACGGCGTAGTGCCTTCGCTTGCCGATTTGGATTCTATTTCTGGAAATAGGTGCAAGGCTTGCGCCATGGTAATCTGCCCCGGTATTTTTACATTCTATATTGTACTTTGCCTAAACCCTGCTTAGACTTGCGCAGAATAGCGAACGCAAGAGGCGAGGTAAAGTGCGCGATTTCGACATTATCAAATTCGGCCGGGCGATTAACCGGGTTCAACCTTGGGTATTTGCGGTCCTGGCGGCCTTGTTTTTACACGGAATTTTCAAGGCGCGTAGTTGCCATGACGGCTGGCTGGAATGTTCGCAATTGATGGTGGTGGTATTCGGCCTGATCGCGGTGCAGGGTTTATATATGATCCGCCCCTGGCTGAAAGTGCGGGAAAAAATCATCAATCTGGCCATGGATCTTGGCATTTTGGACCGGATTCCGCAATTGAAGCGCGATATGAGTTTGGAAGAAGCCGCACAAAGCGTTATCGCAACCTTATCCAAATTGCAAGAAGACGCGCGCGCCACGACCGAGGCGATGAAGGCCTTGCAACAATCGCAAACCGATTTGATGGAAAGTCTGCCGGAACCGGTTATGGTGCTGGATCCGGATTTGCATATTTTGCGCGCCAACGACAGCGCCCGGGAATTATTCCCCGATTTATTGATCAGCAAAAATTTGACAAGCATTCTGCGCGATCCGCAATTATTGGAAACTTGTAAACAATCGATTGCCGCCGGCGAAGAAGACGATATCGAGGTGCATTTGACAACGCCGGTCGAGCGTACGTTCCAAGCCCGGGTCAAACCGATTCAGCACCGCGGATTTACTTTGAATGAACTAAAATCGGCGCTGTTATTATCGTTAAACGATATTACCACCATTAAACGCACCGAACAAATGCGCGCCGATTTCGTTGCCAATGTCAGTCATGAAATGCGCACGCCGCTGGCCAGCGTTTTGGGTTTCGTGGAAACTTTGCAGGGCCCCGCCAGCAAGGATGCCGAGGCGCAGAAAAATTTCCTGAAAATCATCGAAACCCAGGCGAAAAACATGTCGCGGTTGGTTGAAGATTTATTGTCCCTGTCGCGCATCGAAATGCGCGAACATCATCAGCCCGAAGACGAAGCCGAGATCGAACCAATTTTGAATAATATTGCTGTGATGCTGCAAATGCAGGTGCGGCAGAAAAATATGACTTTGCAAATCAAGGTGGAGGAAAATCTGCCGCCGGTGCAAGGCGACGCGGACGAATTATTCCAAGTGATTTCGAATCTGGTCACCAATGCGATTCGGTACGGCCGGCATGGTACGCCGGTTATGGTCGAAGCCGGGAAAACCGGGCAAATCCCGCCGCAATTCCCTATTCCGGAAGAACAAGTGATTTTTGTCAGCGTTACCGATCGCGGCGCGGGCATACCGGCGCAACATATCCCGCGCCTGACCGAACGGTTTTACCGCGTCGACAAGGCCCGTTCGCGCGAAGTCGGCGGCACCGGATTGGGCCTGGCGATTGTAAAACATATTCTAAACCGGCATCGCGGTTGCCTTACCATCGACAGCGAAGAAAATGTCGGCAGTAAATTCACGATTTATCTGCCTATTTTCGATGGAAATTAGGCTTTTTCGGGCTTGGTCTTTGTCATAAATCCGTAACGTTATTGTAGTAAACGCTGGGGCGATTTGTTCTAACCCCGCAACGGAGTTTCCCATGAGATCATTCCTTCTAACTGCCTTGGCGATCGTGATGATTGCCATGCCTGCTTCGGCTCGCGATCAAATTCGCATCGTCGGGTCGTCCACCGTTTATCCATTTTCCGCAGCGATTGCCGAAAATCTGTCGAAAAATACCGATTACAAAGACATCGTCGTTGAAAGCACCGGCACTGGCGCCGGTATTAAATTATTCTGCGCCGGCGCTGGCGAAGAACATCCGGACATTGCCAACGCATCGCGCCGGATGAAAGACAGCGAATTTAAAACTTGCGGCGAAAATGGCGTCACATCGATCAGCGAAGTGAAACTGGGCTTTGACGGCATCGTTTTAGCGCAGTCGAAAAAAGCCGAACCTTTGAACCTAACCTTGCGCCAAATCTATCTGGCCCTGGCGCAAAAAGTTCCACAAGACGGCAAAATGATCAATAACCCTTACAGCAAATGGAGCGATATCGATAAATCGTTGCCAGGCACCAAAATCAGCGTTTTGGGACCGCCGCCATCTTCCGGCACCCGCGATTCGTTCGTGGAATTGGCCATGGAAGGCGGATGCAAAACATTTAAGGAATTGTCCGAATTGAAAAAATCGGATGAATCCGCGTTCAAAAAAGCCTGCCACACCTTGCGTGAAGATGGCGCATTCGTGGAATCGGGAGAAAACGACAATTTGATCGTGCAAAAATTGGAATCGAATCCGAAATTGCTGGGCATTTTCGGTTACAGCTTCCTCGATCAAAACCGCGATTATTTGCGCGCCGCAACCATCGATAAAATCACCCCAACGGTGGCATCGATTCAATCGGGCAAATATGAAATCTCGCGCAGCATGTTCTTTTATGTCAAAAACGCACATTTGGGCGTGATCAAAGGCCTGAAAGAATTTGTTGCCGAAGCGACATCTGAAAAAACTTTTGGCGATAACGGTTATCTGGCCAATAAAGGCTTGATCCCACTCACCAAAGCGGAACGCAAACAAATCCGCGAACAGGCGTTAAGCGCGAAACCGCTGACGATGTAATAAAGCCGATCAAAAGGCGGGGAATTAATCGTTCCCCGCCTTTTTATTTTACCGAATAACGGATACCCATAATGAGCCTGTTTTTATATTTTGTCTGCATCATCGCCTTGGCATCTCTGATTTCCTGGAAAGCCGGACGCGGCAAAGCATTGGCATTGTCCGGCGGCAGGCGCGCCGCATTGGCATCGGTGCCAGGTTATTATGGATTATATGTTTTGTTGTGGAGCGCGTTGCCGTCGATTTTATTTTTTATTCTATGGCAAACCGGATCGCATCATATTTTATCGAATTGGGTTCACGCCTCCATCCCGCCGGAAATGGCCAGCCGCGCCGATAAAATCAATTTTTTAATTTCCGATATTAAAACCTTATCCATGGGCGGCGAAATCGCCCGCGCGCCGGAACCTTGGATGGCGGAAATCGCGCAAAAACTGGCGCATTATCATAAACTCGCCACTATCGGCCTTGTAACCGGATTGATCGGTTGCGCCGCCGCGTTCGGCTGGATCGGATATAATAAAATCCGCCCGGAATTATCCGCGCGCGTCATCGCCGATAAAATCATTATTTGCCTATTATGGCTGACCGCAACATTGGCCGTGTTCGTTACATTGGGCATCGTATTGTCCCTGGCATTCGAGGCGTATCAATTTTTTAAACGCGTACCAATGCATGAATTTTTATTCGGCACGCATTGGAGCCCGCAAGTATCGATCCGCAGCGATCAGGTCGGATCGTCGGGTGGTTATGGCGCGATCCCGGTTTTCACCGGCACATTGTTGATTACCGCATTGGCATTGTTGGTTGCGGTGCCGCTTGGATTGTTAAGCGCGATTTATTTATCGGAATACGCCAAACCGAAAACCCGCGCGATTGTAAAACCGATTCTAGAATTGCTGGCCGGAATTCCAACCGTAGTGTATGGATTCTTTGCCGCCTTATTGATCGGACCCGGATTGAATATGCTGGGCGAAAAAATCGGCCTGAATATCGAGGTCGAAAGCGCATTGGCCGCCGGTTTGACCATGGGCGTGATGTTGATTCCATTTATTTCATCCCTAAGCGACGACGTATTACACGCCGTTCCAACCAGCCTGCATGATGGATCGCTGGCATTGGGCGCAACACCGGCCGAAACCATTAAAAAAGTGGTTATTCCAGCCGCATTGCCGGGCATTGTCGGTGCTTGCTTGCTGGCCCTGTCCCGCGCGATTGGCGAGACAATGATTGTGGTCATGGCAGCCGGAATGGCGGCGAATCTGACCCTTAATCCGTTTGAATCGGTAACCACGGTGACGGTACAAGTTGTATCGTTGCTGGTTGGCGACCAGGAATTTGCCAGCACCACCACCTTGGCGGCTTTTGCCTTGGGATTGGTATTATTTATCGTAACCTTGATTTTGAATTTTATCGCGCTTTACATCGTGCGCACTTACCGCGAACAATATGAGTAATTGGAAAAATCATGCCAACCAAAGAACCTGTTAAAAAACACCGGCCGATGAGCTGGCCGCCATTGCAAGAAAAAACCACCCATTTGCAAAAACGCCTGCGCGCCGAAAAGCGCTTCCGATTTTACGGAAAATTCGCGGTTGCATTGTCGATTGGCATTTTGGCGGTGCTGTTAACCATGATCGGCTGGAACGCGCGCGGCGCGTTGTATCAAACGGTTTTAACGCTGGAAGTTCCGTTGGATCCGGCGCTGATCGATGTCGATGAAATTTACAAAGATTCGCATAATTTCGCGGATCTTGCCAAAGGCGATTTGCAAGCGCCCATTTACGCATCGTTACAAAAAATATTTCCGGACGCTGAAATCCGCGATTTGCAGAAATTGGTCAGTCGCGGCGCCAGCGCGATTGTTTGGAAATATTTACAAGACCATCCGGATCAATTAGGCCAAAAAGCGATTTTACAAGTTCCAGCGTCGAGCGATGTGGACATGGCCGCAAAAAGCCATTTCGACCGCAGTACGCCGGAAATGGACCGGCGTTTGAATGATGAACAATTGACTCGTTTGGAATCCTTACAATCAATTAATGCCTTGAACGTCCAATTTAATTGGAAATTATTTTCATCGAACGATTCGCGTGAACCGGAATTGGCCGGGGTTTTGGGCAGTTTGATTGGATCATTACTGACCATGTTGGTAACGGTGGCGTTTGCCTTGCCGGTTGGCGTTGCGGCGGCGATTTATTTGGAAGAATTCGCCAAAAGAAACCGGTTTAACACCGCGATTGAAACCAACATCAATAATTTGGCCGCCGTGCCATCGATTGTATTCGGTTTATTGGGCCTGGCGATATTTCTTGGATTTTTCGGCATGCCGCGCTCGGCGCCGATTGTCGGCGGATTGGTTTTGGGATTAATGACCATGCCGGTGATTATTATCGCAACGCGTTCATCATTGAACGCCGTGCCGCCATCGATTCGCGAAGGCGCGTTGGCATTGGGCGCATCGCCGGTACAAGCGGTGTTTCATCATGTATTGCCGCTCGCCATGCCCGGTATTATGACCGGCACGATTATCGGCATGGCCCGCGCACTCGGCGAAACTGCGCCATTATTAATGATCGGCATGGTGGCCTTTATCGCCGCAACGCCGGATGGGTTTTTAAGTCCCGCATCGGTCTTGCCGGTGCAGATTTTCATATGGGCCGATAGCGCCGAGCGGGGTTTTGTTGAAAAAACCGCCGCCGCGATCATCCTGTTAATTATTTTCTTGTTATTTATGAATGGGTTAGCATTATACCTGCGTCATAAATTTGAAAAGAAATGGTAGTATAATTCCGGACAAAATAGGACGAAAGATTTAGGAGAGCAGATGGAAAACGTCGTTAAAATTGCAAGCAACAATATTTACACCCTTCCCGTAACCGAACCGCGGGAAACCAAAGTGTCGGTGCAGGATTTGCGCGTCACTTATGGCAATGGCACAAAATTGGCATTGAACGGCGTCAGCCTGGATATTCGTAATAAAGAAGTCACCGCGTTGATCGGCCCATCGGGTTGCGGTAAATCCAGCTTCCTGCGTTGCATGAACCGGATGAACGATTTGATCGAAGGTTGCAAAGTCACCGGCGAAATTTATTTGGACGGCATTAATATTTACAGCGATTCGGTCGATATAACGCAATTGCGCGGCCGGGTTGGTATGGTGTTTCAAAAACCGAACCCATTCCCGAAATCGATTTTTGACAACGTCGCTTATGGCCCGCGCATTCACGGCCTGACCCAGGATAAAGAAGAATTATTCCACATTGTCGAGCAAAGCCTGATGCGCGCTGGATTGTGGAAAGAAGTCAAAGACCGCCTGCACGATGGCGGCACCAATTTATCCGGCGGCCAGCAGCAACGTTTATGCATTGCCCGCGCGATTGCAATCGATCCCGAAGTGATTTTGATGGACGAACCATGTTCGGCATTGGATCCCATCGCCACCGCCAGGATCGAGGAATTGATCGCCGATATCCGCGAAAATTATGCGATCGTTATCGTCACCCATTCCATGCAACAAGCCGCGCGCGTATCGCAACGCACCGCGTTCTTTCACATGGGTGAAATCGTCGAATTCGGCGATACCACGCAAATTTTCAACGCACCGCGTGACCAACGAACTCAAGGATATATCACTGGCCGGTTCGGATAAGGCGCCCCATGCACAACCATTTCCAAGAACAAGAACAGATTTTCAAACTGCTCGCGGAAATGGGGGGTAACGCGGAACTGCAACTGACCACGGCGCTTGAAATTTTTGTGCGCAATAATCCCGATCTGGTGCAAAAGGTCGATTCCGCCGACGCGCGCGTCGATCAATTGGACCGCACCATCAACGATTTATGTTTTCAGTATGTCACCAAATACAGCCCTGTCGCCGATGATTTACGCGCCGTATTTGCGGCGATGAAAATCAGCCTGCATTTGGAACGTATAGGCGATTACGCCAAAAATATTGCGATTCGCAGCTCCGTCCTGGATCACGATAAATTGGCCAATATTCGCGGCGCGATTGCGCGCATGGGCAATGCGGTGAAAAAATCCCTGTCCGAGGTTTTAAACACGATCAGTAACAAAGATTTCGAGCTCGCCCTGCAAGTCTGGCGCAAGGATGCGACGATTGACGAATTTTACAACACGATTTTTACCGACATCGTGCAAACCACCACCGTGCGGCCGATGGATGTGGGCGATGGCACGCATTTATTGTTTATTGCCCGGAACATGGAAAGAATCGGCGATCATATCGGCAACATCGCCGAAGTGGTGCATTTCTGGATTACCGGCCAGCGCCTGGAAGAACAACGGCCTTATTACGAGGATACCAGCCATTACGCGCCTTATGCCGATGCCGGGCTTGACCTTGCTGCTAACATCAATATAAATAAGCCTGGATCAACCGTTAAGAAGGTTTCATGAAACAGTCCATTTTGGTTGTCGAAGACGATGTGGCCATCGCCACCTTGCTGAAATATAATTTGGAACAAGAAGGTTTTGCCGTATCATTGGCGCATGACGGCGAAGAAGCGTTGATCCAAGTCAAAGAAAACAAACCCGATTTAATTTTATTGGATTGGATGTTGCCATTGATCCCCGGCATCGAAGTGTGCCGCCAATTGCGCCGCGAAAACGAATACCGCAACGTGCCGATTATTATGATCACCGCCAAGGGGGAGGAGGCCGATAAATTACGCGGCCTGAATTCCGGCGCCGACGATTATATCACCAAACCATTTTCCCCCGCCGAGGTCAGCGCCCGAATCCGCGCCGTGATGCGCCGCAGCAACCCGAATAGTGAAGCCGAAGTTTTGACATTCGGCGATATCGTGCTGGACACATCCACCTTCCGCGTAAAACGCGCCGGCAAAGACATTCATTTGGGCCCGACCGAATTCCGTCTGTTGCGCCATTTCCTGGAAAATCCGCAACGCGTATTTAGCCGTGAACAATTATTGGATGCCGTGTGGGGCCAGAATGTGTATGTCGAGGCGCGCACGGTGGATGTGCATATTCGCCGCCTGCGTAAAGCAATCAATATCGAAGGCACCGACGATATTATCCGCACCGTCCGTTCGGCCGGATATTCGCTGGATCAAAACGAAGTTGCCTAGTTAATTTGATTTTTCGGCGGTAATTGTTTCATCAAATAATACAGGATTACAAGGCCTGGAATGGCCGCAATCGCGGTTGCAACGAAAAACCATACCCAGCCGACTTTTGCAACCATATACCCGCTGCCCGACGATAAAATCGTCCGCCCGAACGCCATCAATGATGTCAGGATCGCGTATTGCGACGCCGTGTATTGCAAATTACACAAGGCCGATAAATAAGCGACGAACGCAACCCCGCCAATACCGCTGGTGAAATTTTCAACGCCAATCGTCAATGTCAGCATCGATAAATCATTACCCGCAACGGCGAGCGCGGCGAATAAAAAATTCGACAGCAATTGCAAAATCCCGCCAATCCAAAGCCCGCGCATCACGCCGATGCGGCGAATAATTTCACCGCCCACGAACCCGCCCGCCAGAAACGCGATCAGGCCGAATACCTTGCTGATTTTGGCGATATCCGCCTTGGCGAATTGCAGTTCCAGATAAAATGGCGTCGCGAGCGAGGTTGCCAGCGCATCGCCCAATTTAAACAATAAAATAAACAGCGCGATCCAGACCCAATGTTGCCGGCGCGAAAAATCGATAATCGGATCGATCACCGATTCCCGCAAAGATGGGCGTTTTTGTTGCCGCGCCACATCGGTTTTGGATTTAGGGCAAAACCAGCATAAAAACGACAGGCCCAGCATGATATACGCCATCAGCGTATAAATATAATTCCAGCTATATCCGTATGTTTTTGGATCCGCCATATACAGCGCAGCCGCGCCCGCGATCAACATGCCGATGCGGTACCCCAGCGCGTGTACCGCAGCGCCGCGGCCCATATCCTCGATCACCCGTTCCTGCAATTCGATCCGGTAAGCGTCGGAAACGATATCCTGACTGGCGGAAAAGAACGCAAGGATCAGGCACATCAGCGCCATATTTTGCAAATGGATTTGCGGGTCCATCAAACTTAGGCCGTAAATACTGGCCGCCAAAAAAAGTTGCGTGACAAACAACCAACTAAGCCTGTGGCCCAAACGGTCCGACAAAATCGGAATGGTGATCGAATCCTTTAACGGCGCCCAAAGAAATTTCAAACTGTACGGCAATCCCACCAGCGCGAAAAGTCCGATCGTTTCAATGCTGACCTTGGCATCGCTTAGCCACGCCGACAAAGTCGATAAGGTGAGCAATAACGGCAAGCCGCTGGTCAGACCCAAATAAAAAATAATGGCCAGATTTTTATCGCGGTAGAAACTTAAGGATTTCATACCAACGCCAGTTTAGATTGCACCAATTGCTGCAAATCGACCGCCGGACGCGCGCCAACATGGGAAATAATTTCCCCGGCGCAAATCGATGCAATATGCCCGCACCGGTCGAGCGGATATCCGGCCGTCAATGCGAATAAAAATCCGCCGGCATATAAATCGCCCGCGCCGGTGGTATCGATCACCGGCACTTTTTCGGCGGCGATTGGAATAACATTATTACCATCGACGATCATCGATCCATGTTCGCTGCGGGTAATCACGCCCAAATTGCAATCGCGGCGCAAATTATTGATCGCTTCGTCCAAATCGGCGGTTTGGTAAAATGAAATAATTTCCGATTCATTAGCGAATAAAATATCGACATGATCGTGCACGAACCGGCGTATATCATCGCGGTACCGGTCGACCAGCCACGCATCGGATAATGTCAGCGCGACTTTATTCCCGGCCGCGTGCGAAAGCCCCGCCGCCAATTGCAAATGCGGACGCATCGCGGGGATGTCCCACAAATATCCTTCGATAAAAGCGATTTTCGATTTCGCTAAAAGATGTTCGTCGATATCGGTTTTTTCAATATGGGCGCAAGCACCCAAAAATGTGTTCATGGTGCGCTGGCCATCCGGCGTTACGCAAATCATCGATCGCGCGGTGCTGGGCCCGGCGGTTGTTTTCGCGGTCTTGAAATAAACACCCAACGATTCCATATCGCTTGAAAAAATTTCGCCCAGTTCATCATTTTTAACTTTGCCGATATAGGCCACCCGCCCGCCCAGCATCGCGGCGCCAACGCAACTATTGGCGACCGCGCCGCCAGCAACCGTTCGAGGCGATGGCAGGGCGGCAAAAATACGTTCCGCCTCTACCTCGGTGACCAAAGTCATGGCCCCTTTGCGCATATTTTGCTTGCTGATAAATTGCTCGTTAATCGAGGCTAGGACATCGACAATCGCATTGCCGATTCCAAGCAAATCATATTCGGGGGACATAATGTAACTCTTTGATCTATTGATGAAATTATTGGCTTATTATAGGGCTTTCGGGGTTTTCCCCAAGTCCATAGAATAAACTATCCCCCAATTTTTTAAGTTTACTACTGTATCTTTTTCAGGCATAATCGCGCGATAAATATAAAAGAACAGGGTAAGGCCAAGGCGACAGTTTTGGTTGTGTAGGACAATTGCTATCAAAAAACGAACCATGATTTTGATATGGGAACGATTACATGATCTTAAAAAGGCAAGACCTTTTAGGAGAACAAGGCAATTACCTGCAAGAGGAGGCTTTGGCCAGTTTGGCTAAAACCACGCCTATTTCCATTGGCGGTTTTAATTCACCCGCCGATACGAATAACGGCCGGGCGCAACCATCCGCGCCTGCCAAAGCAGTGGCGGCAAATCCGCCTGCTGTTGCGGAAAATAATTCTGTGCCTCCACTCCCTCCCACCATCAAACCAGAGGTTCCCGCCATGAATCAGACTTTCCCGAATTCTTCTGCTCCGGTCACGCCAACCAATGGCCAAGCCGGATCGCATCAATCGGCGCCAAATATTTTCAATGCTGGGTACGCTGCACCACAACCATCCGCGCCGCAAAATTTTGCGCCCGCGCCACAGGCACCAGCACCAACACCTTTATATGCGAATAACCACGCCCCTGCGCCAGCGCCGCAACCAACGCGTTTGGAAACCCGGCAACAACAAGGTGGCGAAGGCCGCCGTTTGGTGGTCGGTCCCGATATTTCCTTGAACGGCGAAATCACCACTTGCGATATTTTGGTGGTCGAAGGCAATGTTCAAGCGGCGTTGAAAGATTGCAAACAAATTGAAATCGCGCCATCGGGCGCGTTCAAAGGCAATGCGGAAATCGATACCGCGGTGATTGCCGGAAATTTCGAAGGCAATTTGACCGTGCGCAACCGTTTGCATGTTATGCCGGGCGGAAAAATCATCGGTTCGGTGCGTTATGGCGTGATCCAAGTGGATGCGGGCGGCGAAATCAACGGCGACGTACAATCCTTATCGTCCGCGCCGCGCGCCAATGCACCAGCGCCAGCCGCAAATCAAAGCCGTTCCAATAACCAGCCACGCGGCGGCGGATCGTATCAAGGCCAAGGCGGCCTGTACAGCACCGGCGGCAGCGGGTTTTAAACCAATTAATTTTTAAGTCATGACTCGCGCCAAATATTCACATAAGAAATTGGTTGCCAAGAGAAAAGGCAGCAAGTCTTTGGTCAGAATTTCCAGAATCACCGAAGGGTCTGTTAGAAAATTGGTATCCACGAGGCGCGGTAGCATGGGGCGATAAGCCTCGCCTACAAATCTTTCAGCGGCGATTGCGAGTTCTTATTCGCAAAGCGGCACTGTTTCATAACCGGACAACGGTAACATTCTGGATTGCGCGCCTTGCAAATATAACGGCCATGTAAAATGATCCAATGATGCGCGTGGCGTTTGAATTTTTCCGGCACGCGTTTTTCCAAATTCAATTCTACTTCCAATGGATTTTTTCCAGGCGCCAATCCGGTGCGGTTCGATACGCGGAATATATGCGTATCGACCGCCAAGGTCGCCTCGCCAAATACCACGTTTAAAACCACGTTCGCGGTTTTGCGCCCTACGCCGGGCAATTTTTCCAAATCCTCGCGCGTGCGCGGGACCTCGCCGCCAAAATCGTCGATCAGAATTTTAGAAAGCGCGATAATATTTTTTGCCTTGGCATTATAAAGCCCGATGGTTTTAACATAATTTTTTAAACCCGCCTCGCCCAGTTCCAGCATTTTTTTCGGATTATCTATTTTTTTGAATAATTCCTTGGTCGCCTTGTTCACGCCGACATCGGTCGATTGCGCCGATAACACCACCGCCACCAAAAGCGTGAATGGATTTTTATATTCCAGTTCGGTTTTGGGTTCAGGATTCGCGGCGCTCAGGATCGAGAAAAATTGGTCGATTTGCGCGGCGTTCATCAGGGGTTGGTTGGACGATTTTGGCTGGGACATAAATCACTCATATTCGATCGCCAATCCAGCGTATAGTGAAATTAACATAATTGTAACTTGACTTATTTTGTAATATTATGTATATTATAGTTAATGATTAGTAATAATATTATAACAACTATGAAAAGGGAAGGTTCAAATGTCTAGGGACGAACATTTCAGATTAATGGAATTGATGCGCCGTCAACGCGAAGCCGCGCAGCGCCGTTAGCCTGATTTAAGGACGGCCTAAGAACGGATGGATAAAAAATCCGCCATGCCATAAAGGCCCGGCTTTTGTTGCAAAAGCCAAGCGGCCGCATCCAACGCTCCGCCCGCAAACAAATCGCGGTTCAGGGCACGGTGGGTGATTTCCAGCCGTTCTTGATTTCCTAAAAAATAAACTTGGTGTTCGCCGATCACGTCGCCACCGCGCAATGTGTGGATCGCGATTTGGTCGGCTGGCCGTACGCCGGTTTGGCCTTCGCGGCCATAAATATATTTGCTTTTATCGAGGCCCCTCGCATCCGCCGCCGCCTTGGCCAAATTCAACGCGGTGCCTGACGGCGCATCGACTTTTTTGGAATGATGTGTTTCAACGATTTCGACCGCATAATCCGCGTTCAATAATCTCGCCGCTTGCGCAACTAATTGCTGGGCCACGAATACGCCCTTGCTCATATTATTCGCATGAAAAATCGGAATGGTTTTCGCGACTTCTTTCAGGGACGCGAATTGCGTATCGTTCAATCCAGTCGTGCCGGAGACGAGCGGTTTTTTATATTCGGCGCATAATTTTGCCCAATCAGCCGTTGATTCAGCGCGGGTGAATTCGATCACTAAATCGGCCTTCGATATATTTTGTTTGTCATTCGCAAGACTGGCGCGCGATACCGTACCGGCGAGCGCAAAGCGCGCATCGTTTTGCATGGCGGCTATAATTTGCTTGCCCATACGCCCATTCGGGCCGATCACACAGATGGAAATTGGTTTCATGCGCATACCATGCAAAGAAAAACCCGGAAATGCAACGGTTTATTGACGAGCAAATATAGATTGCACAAGCTTTAGAGGCCATGTATTTTAAAGAAACATATAACAATGGGCTTTAACCGATAAATTTATGCTCCCGATGAAAAATCCTCCCACCAATATCGCAGAGTCGGCTGGGCAAATTTTGTGGGACTTGCTTGCGAGTCCCGAAAAAGCGCCGATTCCAGTATGGTTTAAAAATTCCCTGACGGAGGAAATAGCGAGAACGTTTTTGTCGCCAGAACACAAAATTGTCGCAACCCTGATTGCCTTTATGAGCCAGCCGTTGACGCCGCGTAAACCTAAACCGCCCGATTCTTTGTTTGCGAGGGCCATCAGTGTCGCGGCCTATTTTTTAGAACCTTTTGCGCGGCCGAAAACCCCTTCATCGTCCAACCTGTTCGCCGCCGACCTGCCGGGATTTTTCCCGATGATCGACCGTCTGATCGGCGAGCGGATTATTGTCGATTTTGGCACAGAAAATAACGCACCGTCTTGGGGCGAGGAAGGGGCAAATATACGATTTATTCTAAGAAGGGCGGATCACTGGTTGCTACGCAGCGAATTGTCCTTCATCATCCCCGCTCAAAAAATCGGAATGGATCGGCACGAATTTTACCGCGGCGTTTCCTATATATTCGGCGCAAGTCCGCCGGAAGCATGTTTTTATCACCTGCAACGTTACGAAGCGGAAATGACCGCGATCGATCCATCGGACCCCAGTTTGGCGGAAAAAAAGCGGCGCGGATTGCAATGGTGCAATGGGGTAAAATTTGGCGTCCAGGTATTGGGGCTAGAATCGCCGCAACAGGCGCTGGACCGGGGCGTGATTGCGCGGGTGGATTTTCGAAACAATCAAATGATAGTTCATCGGTAAAAGATCAATTTTCCCCGCCGGTGAATTCGCGGATTTTATCGAAAAATCCGCTGGATTCCGGGGTGGATTTATCGCCGAGCGAGTCTTGCAATTCTTTTAATAATTGCTGTTGTTTTTTATTTAAATGCACTGGCGTTTCGATACGCAGATCGACGAACATATCGCCACGCGATTTCGCGCGCATGATATTCATCCCCTGGCCTTTCAGGCGAAATTGCTGGCCGAATTGTGCGCCGGCGGGAATCTGTAATTTTTGCACTTTGCCGTCGATGGTTGGAATTTCCACTTGCCCGCCCAAGGCCGCTGTGGTCATGGGGATTGGGATCGATGCAAATAAATTTGCGCCGTCGCGTTTGAAAAAACGGTGCGGTTGTACGGCGAGGAAAATATATAAATCGCCCGGATTGCCGCCGCGCATGCCGGGTTCGCCCTCGCCCGCCAAACGAATCCTGGTGCCATCCTCAACGCCAGCTGGAATATTGACCGACAAAGTTTTTTCTTTACGCACGCGGCCAGCGCCGGAACAAGTTTTACAAGGTTTGGCGATGACTTGTCCCTGGCCATTACAGGCGCTGCAAGTCCGCTCCACCATAAAAAATCCTTGATTGGATCGCACCTTGCCGCTGCCATGACAGTAATTACATGCGGTTGGGGCGGATCCATCGGCAGAACCCGCGCCCTTGCAATCGCCGCAAGTCGCGGATCCAGGCACGCGGATTTGTGTGTCCTTGCCGTTAAACGCATCTTCTAAGCTTAATTCCATATTATATCGCAAATCGGCGCCGCGGCCGGTGGAACCGCGTTGGCGGCCGCCCATGAAATCGCCGAACATTTCTTCGAAAATATCGGCGAACGAAGACGTGAATGAGAAATCGCCGAACCCGCCAGCGCCGCCGAATCCGCCTTGTTCGAACGCGCTATGACCATACCGGTCGTACGCCGCGCGTTTTTGATCGTCGGATAAAACTTGGTACGCTTCGTTCAGTTCCTTGAATTTGGCTTCGGCCGCTTTGTCGCCCGGGTGACGGTCGGGATGGCATTCCATCGCCTTTTTACGGAATGCGGATTTGATCGAAGCACCGTCCGCGGTGCGCTCGATTTCCAGCAATTCGTAATAATCCCGTTTCGACATTTAAAACCGTCTACTCTGGCTTATTGCTTGTCTTCTTTAACTTCCGAGAATTCCGCGTCGACGACTTTTTCGGCGCCATCGGGCTTGGTTGCATCGCCGCCGCCCGCATCCGCAGCACCATCACCGGTTGCCGCGCCTGCGTCTTGCTGGGCTTTGTACATGGCTTCGCCCAGTTTCATCGATGCTTGCGCGAGTTTTTCGGCGCGCTGCTGGATCGCGGTGACATCTTCGCCGTCTTTGACCGACCGCAAATCGGCAATCGCGTCTTCGATCGCGCGTTTTTCGTCCGCGGAAACTTTGTCGCCAAAATCTTTCAGCGATTTTTCCGAGCTGTTTATCAAGGCTTCGGATTGGTTGCGGGCTTCGGCCAAGGCGCGGCGTTTTTTATCGTCCGCTTCGTGGGCCTTGGCGTCGTCGACCATTTTCTTCACATCGGCATCCGACAAACCGCCAGTCGCCTGGATACGGATTTGTTGTTCTTTGCCGGTGGCCTTGTCTTTCGCCGACACGCTGACGATGCCGTTGGCGTCGATATCGAACGTGACTTCGATTTGCGGCACGCCGCGCGGAGATGGCGGGATTCCCATCAAATCAAATTGGCCAAGCAGTTTATTATCCGCCGCCATTTCCCGCTCGCCCTGAAACACGCGGATCGTAACTGCGGTTTGATTATCTTCGGCTGTCGAGAACACTTGTGATTTTTTGGTTGGGATGGTGGTGTTGCGTTCAATCAATCTCGTGAACACGCCGCCCAGCGTTTCAATGCCGAGCGATAATGGCGTAACATCTAGCAACAATACGTCTTTGACGTCGCCTTTCAATACGGCGGCCTGAATGGCGGCACCGACGGCGACGACTTCGTCCGGGTTGACGCCGCGATGCGGTTCTTTGCCGAACAGTTTTTTAACCGCTTCCACAACGCGCGGCATGCGGGTCATACCGCCGACCAGGATTACTTCGTCAATATCGGATGGCGAAACGCCGGCGTCTTTCAACGCTTTGCGGCATGGTTCCATGGTCGATTCGATCAAATCTTCGACCAATGATTCCAATTTCGCGCGGGTCAATTTCAACGTCAAGTGTTTTGGGCCAGACGCATCCGCGGTGATGTACGGTAAATTGATTTCGGTTTCGGTCGAAGACGATAATTCGATTTTGCAACGCCAATTTGTCGTTGCGCAGATCGACGGTTTGATCTTTTTTGAATTGATCGGCCAGGAAATCGATAATGCGTTTGTCGAAATCTTCACCGCCCAGAAACGTATCGCCATTGGTCGATTTAACTTCGAACACGCCATCGCCGATTTCAAGAATCGATACGTCGAACGTACCGCCGCCCAAATCGTATACGGCGATTGTGCCGGTTGCTTTTTTCTCTAAACCATAGGCCAGCGCGGCGGCGGTGGGTTCGTTGATGATACGCAAAACTTCCAATCCGGCGATTTTGCCAGCATCGCGCGTCGCTTGGCGTTGCGCGTCGTTAAAATAAGCGGGAACGGTGATGACCGCTTCGGTGACTTTTTCGCCCAAATAACTTTCCGCGGTTTCTTTCATTTTTTGCAGGATGAATGCGGATACTTGTTCCGGCGCGTATTTTTTCCCCCTAGATTCGACCCATGCGTCGCCATTATCGCCTTTGATAATTTTATACGGCACCATCGATAAATCTTTTTTGACAATCGGATCGTCGTATTTGCGGCCGATCAAACGTTTGACGGCATAAAAAGTATTGTCGGGATTGGTCACCGATTGGCGTTTCGCGGATTGGCCAACCAAACGTTCGCCGCTTTCCAAAAATGCGACTTGGGATGGGGTTGTGTTCGCGCCTTCGGCGTTGATGATAACTTTTGGCGTTTGGCCTTCCATGACCGCAACGCAAGAATTGGTGGTGCCTAAATCGATCCCGATAACGCGTGCCATAAATCACTCCTTAATTATAATGCTTTCAATTGGTTAGATTCTCTATAAGGTCTTTTATGCATATAAGAAAGCGCATTTTGGGATTCAAGGGAGCGCCCGGGATAAAATTGACATTTTCGTCCGATTCTTTATAAATATATCCGTATAAGAAATAATATTACCCGAGGGGATCGAAATGAACTTAAAGGGCAAACGGATCGCGTTTATCGACGATGAGGCTTATCGCACCCGGCTGCAGCGAGAAAATCTTGAGCGCGCCGGCGCTGAAGTGATTTTTTACCGCGATTTACCAGAAGCGCATACCGCATTGAATAGCGACCTTAAATTCGATTTGGTGGTTTTGGATCTTGGCATGTCGCCCGACGGTATGGTGAGCCCAGGAGCCCAAGAAAGATTCGGGCGCGCGAATGGATTTTTCCTGTTGGCGTCTTTAAGGGACCGGTTGAAACAAGAAAAAACCGGTTTGATTATTTTGACCAATCACGGATCCTTCCTGGAAGGCGGCGAGAATAGCGTGATCACACAATCCGTGTTCGCGGAATTAGGTCTTAGCACCAGCGGCCGCAACATCGGACTTTATACAAAGTTAGGTTTACCGGCCAGAGATTTACCAGCGGTGGCATTGCGGATTTTAGGATATTGCCGCGCCGCGTAAAAAATAATTAAAGGAGAAAAGAAATGGCAACAAGGACAGTTTCCATGGGAACAAAACAAAAAATTATTTTAGGCGCGATTGCAGGCGCTGTGTTAATAGGCGGCATCGCATCCATTGCCACGGCTGGATTATTGGCAACACTGGGTTACGCGGCAAATTCCGCCATCTACGCGGCCTGTATTGTAATATATGGATTGACCGGAGCTTTTTTCCCCAAGTTGATTTTTCGCGGCGACCGCAAACCGATTCCCGGCAATGGAAAAACCGTCGCTGTTTTTGCGGCAGCAGGCATTTTTCTGGGCGCGCGGACTGCTTCCAAAATAGTGGAAAAATCCCAGAACCAACAAAAACATCACAAACAATATCGGCACCATCTTTACAATCTTCGTTGGTTGCCCTGGCCAGCCATAAAACGCGATCAATATAGGAAAATAAAATGAACAACTTTTTAGAAACAGCAAAAGCCTTTGTGCTGGTCGGCGCGGTAGTGGCGATTGGTTTGGGCACTGTTATTGGCGGTGTAATTGCATTAGCTAGTATGGAATTTTATATGGCGTTAGCAACGGCGGCCTGCTGTGCTGGCGCTATTTTTCCGGCCAGCATTGTTGGGGTTGGCCTCTATCAATGGTATGATAACAGATGTGGTAGTTTAGATGATTCTCCCGCGTCCCGTAGAAAAGCCTATGCTATGGGCACTGCTCTTACAATAGCAACTATGGGCGTTTTTATTGGTGGCGGGCAAGCCATGCGCCAAATTCCTTTTGTCGACCGGAATCTGACCCCGACTAAAACAGCAAAAGCCCCCACATCCGCAATTATCGGTAAAACAATTATAGAACGCGGTGAAAGATAATCCGTGTCCAGTTCTGGAAAAAATAAAAAATCCAGCCGATGGGTTACCGAAATCCGGCGGCGCTGGAAAAGCAGGTACCTGAATACTGCTGCGTTTATTGTGGCCCTAACCATGACATGGAGCGGTTTTAATGCCCGCATGTCAGTATGGCGCGTTGGGGAATTGATTGTGTATGGCGATTTTCAAAATCGCGCCGATAAAAAACCGGGGTTCAAAGACCAATTGCAGCCCGGTGTATTTGCCAATATACGATACGAAGAAGGCAAAGCATACCGCCCCATCGATTCTATCAGCAATGCCATAACCCCCGTCATCATTACACATGGGGTTATTGCCCCCATCGTTGCCGGAATTGCGTGTTTACGCCGCAGGCACAGATAATCCCGATTCACCATCAATTATTACAGCAGCGCCTTAGGCCTGCACATCCACCTTGGCGGTATCAGCCGGCGGGCCGCTTACGGCTTTGGATACGCCGACCAAGGCCGGGCGCAGCAAACGATCGTGAATCATATAACCGGCCTGCAATATCTGCATAATAATTCCGGCCGGTTTATCGGCGGTTTCAACCTCGAACATGGCTTGATGTTTATTGTAATCGAACGTTTCGCCGATCTTCGGTTCGATTTTTTTAATGCCGTGTTTTTCAAAAGCGCCCAATAATTCTTTTTCCGTAATTTCAACACCGGTCAGCATATTTTTCACCGCCGGGTTCGATGTATCTTCTTTCGATGCGGCATCGAGCGTGCGGCGCAAATTATCCGACACATTCAATAAATCGCGCGCGAACGAGGCGGCGGCGTATTTCATGCCGTCTTCTTTGTCTTTTTCCATGCGTTTGCGCAAATTTTCGGCATCGGCCATTTGCCGCAACAATTGGTCTTTGAGCGCGCCGATTTCCGCCTGCAATTTCTGCGTATCGCCGCCGTCGATTTTCAATTCCGACACATTATTTGCGGGTTCGCCGTTTTCATTTGGATTTTCTTCTTTTTTCGCGGCGTCAGATTTTTGCATGTTTAACCTCTTGCTCGATTATATTCTGTTCTAACATAGTTGAAATGACTTTGGCGGTATAGTCCACCATCGGGATAATCCGCCCGTAATTCATCCGGGTTGGGCCAATAATGCCGATCGTGCCGACCACTTTGCGGTTTTGGTCGCGGAATGGCGCGGCAATCAGGGAACATCCCGAAAGGGCGAATAATTCGTTATCCGCGCCGATGAAAATTTGCATCCCATCCGCGCCTGCCGCCGCATCCAATAATTTAACATAAGCGTCGCGCGATTCCAGTACCTGCATCAAATGGCGGATTTTTGATAAATCTTCGACCTCGGTCACTTGGTCGAGTAAATTGGCCTGGCCGCGCACCACCAAGACTTGATCGCCAGTCGCGACCGGATTGATATAACTGACTAATCCCGCCTCGACCACCTTGGCGGTCAATTGATCGAGTTCGGCTTTATATGCGCGCATTTCTTCGCGCAATAAATGCCGCGCCTCTTCGACCGATTTTCCAACCAAATGGTAACTGAGATAATTGCCAGCCTCGATCAAAGACGATGGCGGCAATCCCAGCGGCAAATCGATCATGCGGTTTTCAATCTGGCCGTTTTCAAATACCAAAACTACCAACGCGCGCCCCGGCGATAACGCGACAAATTCCACATGTTTCAATAAACTATCGCCCTTGGGCACCGCGACAATACCGGCGCAACGCGACAGACCGGATAGGGCCGATGTCGCATCGGTCAGCATTTGCTGTAAACTTTTGCCTTTGCTTTGGCATTGGATTTTGATGCGCGCCTGTTCTTCGGTCGATAAATTGCCGATTTCCAAAATGCCATTGACGTAATGTTTTAATCCCAGTTCCGTCGGTAAGCGCCCGGCCGATTTATGCGGCGCGTATAACAGGCCCGATTTTTCCAAATCGGCCATCACGCTGCGAATCGACGCAGAAGACAGGTTGATTCCCGGCAATCCGGCGATCAAAGCCGAGCCGATGGGCTCGCCGGTTTGCAAATGCAAATCGACGATGCGGCGAAAAATATCGCGGGTGCGGTCGGATAATTCCGGAATCATGATGGAAATATAGAAACAGCAACGTCTTTATGCAAGCTCTTACACTCGCCCGACAACGCGGCTATTTTTTAGCGCTGTGCGCGCAAGGGTGGATATTTCCGTCTGCGGCGCTACGCCATGTCTGAAGGGCAGGCTTGATGGCTCCAGTTCTTCCTGATATTCGCGCGGAGCCGGCAATGGGCGCTGAAAAAACCGCATGGGAGGAGAGCAGGCCGCCGCGATGCCCGCCAAGCCTGCCGCCGCCAGCAAAAGTCGCGACACGCGCACCCGGTCGGGCGCGTTTTGTTTTGCAATCACGCTTTCCGAATCCGACACTGGAAAGTCGCTAGCCGCGCGACCCGTGTATAATGATCTGACAGCATGAAAAATATGATGCGCCAATATAGTCGCGGCGCCGGCATAAGCGGCGCAAAAGAAAGCATGAAAAGAAAGTTTTATAAACCTGTTCATGGAACCCGCGCTTAATCCGCCATAAAAATACGCCGCCGCGATTGGCATGCATGCGATCGTCTCCGCCAAAACCCAAAACAAACAATGTTTCAAGGTTTTGCATAGGCCGACACTTAAAAACATAGCCGCCCTCATGCAAGAAACCGCGCACGTGGATGTTTCCGGCGGCACGCGTAGGAAATTGTCGCCGTCATTATAAATTTCCATAGACGCGGATTTCATCGATTCACTTTCATTTTCGAATGGTGCTCTTATTTATTAACATATGCAAGCTGTGATGATGGATTTTAAAACACTGTAACGATTAGCATCTTTGCCGATTCGCGGTTTCGCGCAGTTTGGCCAGCGTGGGATCGGGCGCGGTTATGGCGCCACTGGCCTTGGAATCGTTTTTGGAATGCGCGTTCTGATACCATGCGCCGCCGCCAATTCCGGCGGCTATGCCGACTGCCCAACCGATAGCCAGGCTGCAAATCACGCGGCGATCTTGAATCCGGTCGACTTCGTACGAACTGCCTATTTCATCGCGGTCCGTGGGCGATTTGATGCAATTGACGGCGTACCCCATAATGGCGCCGATCGCCGCGGGAACCAGCGCGCCGCCAAACCAAGCGGCGGCGAAACCAACCAGTATAGGCGCAGATCCAACGAAGAATATGGTTGTGGCAATCGCCGCACCGGCAAGCGCATACGCGCTGAGCAGTTTTTCTGGGGTCCAGAAATTGGATTTAGAATTTTTGTTCGCTTCGGCCATCACATTTGCTCCAGAGTCTATATCCGCAATCGGATTTCTTGCATTTTCTCTCCGATTGACTGTACGCCGTAAAGCAGTTAAGGGAGAGGCTGGTGAACACTATATAGGATGTTTCTTTAATGTCAACGACCCGCTCCCATGCCCGCAAATCCGATCAGTTGCGAAAAATCGAATTAATCCCAGGATTTAGCAAACATGCCGAAGGATCGTGTTTGGTCAAATTCGGCGATACGCATGTGCTATGCACCGCCAGCATCGATACATCCGTGCCGCCCTGGTTGCGCAATACCGGCAAAGGTTGGGTCACGGCTGAATACGGCATGTTGCCACGATCGACGCATGAACGGATGGACCGCGAAGCGGCCAAGGGCAAACAATCCGGGCGCACCCAGGAAATTCAACGGCTGATCGGTCGCGCATTACGATCAGTGATCGATCTTTCTATTTTGGGCGAAAAACAAATCAAGATCGATTGCGACGTGATCCAAGCCGATGGCGGCACGCGCACCGCTTCAATCACCGGCGGATATGTGGCTTTGCACCTTGCGTTAAACGGTTTGAAAAAAACCGGCCTTATTTCCAGATGGCCGATCCGCGAGGAAGTCGCGGCGATATCAAGCGGCATTATCAAAGGCACGCCGATGCTGGACCTGGATTATAACGAGGATTCGACCGCCGAGGTCGATGCGAATTTTGTCATGACCGCATCGGGGAAAATCGTCGAAGTGCAAGGCACCGCCGAAGGCGCGCCATTCGCGCCGGAAGAATTGCAAAAATTATTGCAATTATCCAGCAATGGCATTCAGCAATTAATCGAATTGCAACGCAAAGCGGTTGGATAATCTGGGCCGGGCATCCTTTCATGAAACAATTGCTGCTCGCCACGCATAATTCCGGAAAAATCCAAGAATTTAAGGCGTTACTCGCCCCGCTAAACATCGAAATTTTATCGGCGGCCGATTACCGTTTGATCGAGCCCGCCGAAACCGGAGTGACATTCGAAGAAAATGCCGCGATCAAGGCTGTGGCGGGGATGAAGGCAACGGGACTGCCATCGCTGGCCGACGATTCCGGGATTTGTGTTCCGGCGCTGAAGGATGCGCCCGGCGTTTACACCGCCGATTGGGCCGGTGTGCCCCGAAATTGGATGAATGCGATGAGGCGCGTGCATGATGAAATAGGCGCATCGACCGACCGCCGTGCCTATTTCGTTAGTTTGCTGGCGCTGTGTTTGCCGAATGGCGATATGAAATATTTTCGCGGCGAGGTTTGGGGGGAATTGGTTTGGCCGGTGCGCGGCGCACAAGGATTCGGGTTCGATCCGATGTTCAAACCGGACGGACACGACCAAACCTTTGCCGAAATGAAACCGGAATTAAAAAATAAATTGTCGCACCGCGCAAAGGCACTGGATCAATTATTGTTGTGGCTACGGACACAAGCGGATCATTAATGTTCGGACTGTATATTCATTGGCCATTTTGCAAATCGCGCTGTCCATATTGCGATTACAACGCGCATGTGCGCGAGAGGGTCGATGTGGCCGCGTTTGGCGATGCCTTGTTACAGGATATGCGATATTGGGCCGCGCGGCACAATCCAGGAAAATTGACTAGTATATTTTTTGGCGGCGGCACACCGTCGCTGATGCCGCCAGAATTGGTCGCAGAATTAATTGCCGAGGCAAAAAAATTATGGGGCTTTGCCGATACCATCGAAATCACGCTCGAAGCCAATCCGACCAGCAGCGAAGCCGAAAATTTCGCCGCGCTGCGCGAGGCCGGCGTCAACCGATTGTCGATGGGTATTCAAGCGCTGGACGATAATTATTTAAAATTTTTAGGCCGCAGCCATACCAAAATCGAAGCCAAAGAAGCCATCAAACTCGCCGCCAAATATTTCGACCGCTATTCGTTCGATATTATTTACGCGCGCCCCGATCAGACATTGGACGCATGGCGCGCGGAATTGGAAGAAATTTTAACGTTGATGCGCGATCACATATCGCTGTACCAATTAAGCGTCGAACCGCAAACTGCATTCGCGACATTATATGCGCGCGGCGATTTCCAATTGCCCAGCAACGATCATGCGGCTGCATTATATGATTACACATTGAACCGCCTGTCCCGCGACAGATTCGCCGCCTACGAAGTATCCAATTTCGCGCGGAACCACGATGAATGCCGGCATAATTTGGTATATTGGCAATATTACGATTATATCGGCATCGGCCCTGGCGCGCATGGACGCGTTACGTCCAGCACCGGGAAAATAGCAACCGCCAATCACAAAACGCCCGAAGCCTGGTTGTCGGCCGTGCAAAAAAACGGTCATGGATTGGCCCACGAAGAACCGCTGAACCAACAAATAATCGCCGAAGAAATGATATTGATGAATTTGCGGTTATTGCAAGGATTGGATACGGATCGTTTTCAAACCGTGGTTGGCGCCGATATGATGCAATTTATGAATGAAAAGAATTTCGAATTTCTGCGCGCGCAGGATTTTATCAGATTCGATGGAAAAATTTTATCGGCGACTGCAACCGGGCGAAATTGCCTGAACGAATTGGCTGCGAAATTAATTGCTTAACGCCGACCGCCCCGAGCCAATAAATATTGATACATAGCGGCGGATAAACCAGCCCGCGTAGCTTTTGATAAATTAGCTGCATTTTTTAAATGTTCATAGGCTGATTTATCCTGACGCCCTATTAAGTCCCATAATTCTTGCGCATTTATTGGATAGATATTTCGCTGTTTAAAAGCTGCCTCTCGCTCGCTTACGTCTGGCAAAGCCAATATAGCCATAACGGCATTCATGATGGATGGGACGCTAAGATCAAAATCACCCGTATCGATTCTTATTTTAAATCCCTTGATCATTCCATCATGAATGGCAAGCCAAACCAATAACGATCCATGGGTTTTGTGTTTTATATGATTGGCCAAAATGATCATAATGGCGCCGGATTCATTGGCGGCGCAGTAACGGCCTGGAGCGGCGATTAACGGCAAAAGACTTTCTATGGTAGGCTGTTCAGACATTTCTTTAACGGTATACAATGTCCGCTTTAGAATTTCAACACGATTCGTTTTAGAAATTCCGGGCATCGGCGCGGATCACGGCCAATTGCCGTTCGGCCATGTTTTGCGCGTTAAATCGCAATAATCCAGAATTCACCTGAAAAGACGGCATGGCCGACAAGGCCGCTTGAATCCCGCCCGCTTGCGGCGCGGCGGTCAGCGCGGCGGATAAAATTTGCACGCCATCGAACGCCATCATCGCCAGTCCCGGCGGATTGCCGCCGAAATAAGCTCCGTATTTCACCGCAAATTGTTGCATCGATTTTGGATCGGGCAAAACATAATAGGATTGTTGCAGGCTGGGCAGATTGGCGAAATTGGCTTCAAGCCAGCTGGATGGCCCGGCGATCACAATATCGGTCGAATTAATGCCGAGTTTTTGGAAATTGGCGTCAACCGCGCCAAGCCGCCCGCCGACCTCGCCGACCAAAATCGCGTGATAGGAATTGACCAGGTTCGGCGCCGCATCCGGCAAGGCAGCTTTTATTTTCTGTGCCGCACCTAATAATTGTTTTGGATTGCTGGACGAATACGTGGCGATTGTTTGCAATTTAATGCCGCTGCGCGCCGCGTAATTTTTTGCCGCATCCACAACGCCATTGCCATAGGGCGTTTCCGGCGCCAGCACATGTAAAATCCGCACGCCGCGAACTTCTAAATCATGCAACAGGGTCGCGATTTCGGTTTGCGGCGTCATGCCGAGTAAAAATACATTTTGCCCCGCTGCCGCTGGATCGTTGCTGAAACTTAAAATCGGAATGGGCGGCAGGGCGGGATTGTTTCTAATGCCGCGCACTTCGGTGCTGTAAAGCGGGCCTAAAATCGCGCCAGCGCCCTCGGCCACCGCGCGCGATGCCGCCAGTTGCGCTTGTTCCGGTTTGCCGCCGGTATCATATGGCACAATCGCCAAACGCGGATCGGACGAGGCGTAAATGCCCATCACCGCCGCGTTTTGCATCGCCTGACCCAATATCGATTGCGGGCCGGATAGCGGCAATAACAAGGCGATTTTCAATCGCTGCGCCGGCGGAGCCATGGATGATTGTGCCGGCACCGGTACCGACTGCACCGTAACCGCTTGCTCGGACGTCGGTTTATTCTGCGCTTGCGCTAGACTCGTGAAAATTGCCAACAGCAATAATATCAAGGCGATATTCTGCATTGCGCGGCGAAGATTGGATGGGTAAAGTGAAAATACAAACGTCATGATTGCACCAAAATAAAAGCGGCGAGTTCCGAAAATTCCATGAGCCAGGACAATAACCTAATCCAAATTGCTGGCAGTTTAAAGCAAAGAAAGCCCAAAGCCGGTTTATACGTGGTGGCAACGCCGATCGGCAACAAATGGGACATTACCTTGCGCGCGCTGCAAATCCTGCAATCGGTCGATTGGATCGCCGCCGAAGACACCAGGCATAGCCAGAAATTGTTGAATTTTTATGGCATCGACGCGAAATTAATTTCTTATCACGATCACAATGAAATGGGCATGGCCAGTAAATTAGCCGGGAAAATTCAGGGCGGCGAATCGGTCGCGTTGATCAGCGACGCCGGAACGCCATTAATTTCCGATCCCGGATACCGGTTGATGCGGGCTTGTGTGGCTGAAAATATTCCAATCCATATTATTCCAGGGCCATCGGCCACCATCGCGGCGCTGGCGATTTCCGGCCTGCCGCCAATTCCGTTTCATTTTTTCGGATTCTTGCCGCAAAAAGGCCGCAGCAACAAATTGCTGGAATGGCAGAAATTAGAAGCAACCATTATGTTTTTCGAATCGCCAACGCGCCTGGTCGAATCATTGCAAAAATGTTTGGATGTGTTCGGCGATGTGGATGCCGCCGTTGCGCGGGAACTCACCAAAATGTTCGAAGAAATGCAGCGCGGCAAATTATCCGCCCTGATTGCGCATTACACCGCAAACGAACCAAAAGGTGAAGTGACCGTATTGATCGACAATTCGCACCCAATCGGCGCAACACCGGACGATTTGGATGGCATGTTGCAGAAGGCGCTTGGATTCATGAGTGTCAAGGACGCCGCCGAGATTGTCGCGCGGGAGGCGAAATTGCCCAAACGCCAGGTGTATAAACGGGCGATTGAATTGCAAAATCTAGCCAATGGCGAATCCGAATAAATCCGCATTCAAAACCAAGCAAGGCGGCACAAATTTCCGCCGCGGGGTTTGGGCGGAATTTTTGGCATTATTGTACCTTTTGGGCAAGGGATATTGGCCAATCGCACGGCGATACAAAACCAAGGTTGGCGAGATCGATTTAATCGTAAGGCGCGGCAAGACCATCGCATTCGTTGAAATTAAATCACGGGGCGATGTATGGGCGGCATCCGAAGCCAACAGCCAATATCATCAAAAACGCATCGCAGATGCGGCCGATATTTTTTTAAAACGCCATCCCGCATATTGGAATAATTATCATTTGCGCTATGATGAAGTGATCTGCGTGCCGGGCAAATGGCCGGTACATATTATTGCGGCATGGAGTTGATGAGAAACTTACTGATCCTAGGCATTTTATTTTGCGGCGCTTTTTTATCCGCGTGCGCGCCTGTGGGCATGTTGATCGGCGCTGGCGCGATGGCGGGCACGGCGGCAATGGAGGAACGCGGGTTCGGCCAATCGGCCGATGATTTGCGCATCAATACCGAAATCCAAGGCCATTGGATGGATTACAGTTTCGATATGTTCCAACAACTGAATATCACCGTACGCGAAGGACGGGTTTTGGTAGTCGGTTTTATCAAAACACCGGAAGACCGATTGGAGGCAATCAAAAGAATCTGGCGCGTGCCCGGCGTGACCGAAGTGATCAATGAAATCCGCATCGATGACGGCACCGGCGGAATCGACACGCTGGCCCAGGATACTGCCGCCGCCACCGAAATAAAGGCGCGCATGACACTGGATAAAAACATATATGCCATCAATTACGCGGTCGATGTGGTGCGCGGCGTGGTTTATATTATGGGCATCGCGCAGAACGAGGCCGAATTGACGCGCGTGATCGCGCTGTGCAAAGGGCTTGAATATGTCAAACAAGTAAAGCAATATGCGCGCATTAAATCGCGATCCGGAGAAACATCATGATTAAAACCATCGCCGTGCAAATGGACGATATCGGCCAATTGAATTTGCCGCACGACAATACATTTTTCCTGATGCGCGAAGCCGCCAACCGCGGATATAAAATATTTTATTATACGCCAGATCAATTATCCGCGAACGGCGACAATATTACCGCGCGCGGACAATTCGTAACGATTCCCAAAGGCGAAATATCTTATCAACTGAGCGCGGTGACCGATTTAAATCTGGCAAACACCGATGTGGTTTTAATTCGGCAAAATCCGCCATTCGATATGTCTTATGTAACGACCACATTATTGCTGGATCTGATCGCACACAAAACCTTGGTGCTGAATAATCCGAAATCGCTGCGCGATTTTCCGGAAAAAATCTTGCCGCTGCATTTCCCAGCCCTGATCCCGCCAACGACGATCAGCGCCGAATACGACATTATCGCAGAATTTTACAAAAAACAGGGCGAGATCGTGGTCAAGCCGATTTACGGCCGTCACGGACAGCGCGTGTTTTACATCAAGCCCGAAGATAAGAATTTCGAATCGATTGTGCGCACGATGTTATCGTATGGACAACCGATTATCGCGCAAAAATTCTTGGCCGATATTTACGATGGCAGCAAGCGCGTAATAATGATTGGCGGCGAAGTGATCGCAACCATGAAAAACGTCCCGCCGCAGGGAAGTATTTTATCGGGCTATTCCGACCGGTCGCCTTATCAAATCACCGAACTGACGCCCGGACAGAAAAAAATCTGCGATACGATTGGGCCATTTATGGCGAAAGCCGGATTATTTTTGGCTGGCGTCGATTTGATCGGCGATTATTTGATTGAAATCAATGTCACCTCGCCATCGGGTTTGATCCCAATTCAACAACTCTATAACAAGAACGCCGCCGAAATATTCTGGAATATGGCGCAAAATCAATTGGTTAAATTACGTCAAGCAGCGGCTTGATTTCGTACCAAACGAGGCCTAAATATTAACCAAGCGTTCTTTGCAGGACGCGATAAGATTTCAACCCTAACAAAGGAGTCCATTATGGGCGGTCCATTTCAAAAAAATAAACCGAAACCATCCGAACAACCAGGCCAACCGAAACCAGGTGGCTGCTAGTTCGTAGTTTCAAAATAAAAAACCCCCGCGCGTTTAGCCGGGGGTTTTTGTTGGTTAAATTTATTTACCGAACCATCTCGCCATCTTTCCAGCGTGCTTTTCGAAGCATCTCAAGATCATGCAAACTAGCGCCTGCTAATGCCGTGCGGCGCGCTTCCACAGTGCGCAAAACTTTGCCCGGGCCTAGTGGCTTATTTCCTGAAACATCGGTCAACGCTTCGGCTTCTTTATATTCGGCTTCGGGTATAGTCACTGTGCCATCTCGTGGATGAACCAAAGTTATTTGACCGCCAATTCTTTGTTGTAAATTCCAAGCACAACCCGGCGTTACGATGGAAAGCGAGGCTAATGGTTGATTTGCCGCAGGCGCCGCTGCAACAGCGGACGTTCCATCTGTAGAACGAAAATCGTCTACTTCCCTACGTACTGTCCTTGTTTGTCCCGCGTAAGAACCCAGCCAAGCCCTTAAATCTCTTCCCATATTTCTCTCCTGTAATCTTCAATTATTTAATCAAAATGCTAGCGGGATTTTACCATATGCCCATTACGCCAATAAGCTTGCGCTACACGATGACGGCCTTTGGTTCTCGATTTTGCGCCGCTGCCAATTTTTTCCATAGCGGCCTTGCGAGCATCCGCCGTTCTCAACACATCATCTACCAAAATAACGCGGCCATGGCTGGGCAATGTTACCCGAAGGGCATTTTCATAATCTCTCCGGCTAATCTTTTTAGTTTGCCCAGTGGTGGGATTGGTAAATAACATATCCCACGGATTCGATTTTCCATGCTCGATAAACCATTGCGCCACCGGTCTTGGTTTTGGTGGTTTTACTTTGACTTGTGGTTTTGGTTTTGGCGGTTCGTTATGCCCATAACTGGAAAGATAACTGGCACCATAAGAACTGGACGAACGCACCCGCCCCGAGGACCAAAACGAACCACCAAATATACTTTCTGGCATCGATAATCTCCTATTTTCAATTCAGATATTTTTATGTCTGATAGGCCTACCTGTCAACGGTGAATTTGTTCTGGTTTTGTTTTGGAATTGAATGTGCTAAAAACCGGGGATGAGCATTAATCGCATCAAAACCGCCGCATTCCAGGGTATCGATGTTTTGCCGATCGACGTGCAAGTCACGCTGACCACCGGCAAGGTGGATTTCGTGATCGTGGGTTTGCCCGACAAGGCGGTTGGCGAATCGCGCGAACGGGTGCGCGCCGCGTTGCATTCGATGGGATTGGCCCTGCCCCCCAAACGCATTGTCGTCAATTTATCCCCGGCCGATGTTTTAAAAGAAGGATCGCATTTCGATTTGCCCATCGCCCTTGGCGTTTTGGCGGCATCCGGCATTATCGGTCAGGATCAGTTGGACCGGTATGTGGCGCTTGGTGAACTCGCGCTCGATGGGCAATTAAGCGGCGTGAATGGCGTTTTGCCCGCCGCGATGCATGCGTTTGAAATATCACACGGCATTATTTGCCCTGAACCTAATGGCCCTGAAGCCGCATGGGTTGATGGATTAGATATTATCGCGCCACACAGTTTATTGTCGCTGATCAATCATTTCAAAGGCACGCAAGTATTATCGCGCCCCACCCCGAAATTGACGGAAGCAGTCAAAACCCATTTGAATTTGCGCGATATCAAGGGCCAGGAAACCGCCAAACGCGCGTTAGAGATCGCGGCGGCTGGCGGCCATAATATGTTGATGATCGGCCCGCCAGGATCGGGCAAATCGATGCTGGCCTCCCGCTTGCCATCAATCTTGCCGGAGTTATCGGCGGTGGAGGCATTAGAAGTCAGCATGATCCATTCCATCGCCGGGCAATTGGACGATGGAAAAATTTCTAAAACCCGCCCATATCGCGATCCGCATCATTCCGCATCTTTGCCCGCATTGGTTGGCGGCGGACTTCGCGCCGCGCCAGGGGAAATATCGTTGGCGCACCAGGGCGTTTTATTTTTGGATGAATTGCCGGAATTTCAAAGACAAACATTGGAAGCCTTGCGCCAGCCGATTGAAACCGGACGCGCGTTAATTGCCCGCGCCAATGCACACATCACTTATCCCGCTAGATTTCAATTGATCGCGGCGATGAATCCATGCCGGTGCGGGTATTTGGATGATCCATCGCGCTGTTGTACCAAGGCACCGCGTTGCGCTGGCGATTATCAATCGAAAATATCCGGGCCCATTTTTGACCGGATCGATTTGCATGTCGATGTGCCTGCGGTCAGTGCGCTGGATTTATCGCGCGAAGCGTCGGGCGAGACCAGCGACGATATCGCCGCACGCATTATGACGGCGCGGGAACGCGCTCAGCAAAGATTCGCGGCATTAGATGTTAAATGCCGCACCAATGCCGAGGCCGATGGCGAAGTGTTACAGCAAATTGTGAAACTTAGCGATGACGCGCAGAAATTATTGGCCGAAGCGGCGGAAAAATGGAAATTATCCGCGCGCGGCTATCACCGTATTTTGCGCGTCGCGCGCACCATCGCGGATCTGGCCGCCAACGACAATGTTGGCCGCACCCATATCGCCGAGGCGCTGGGATATCGGCGATTGAATGTGAAGGATTAAGCGGCGGCGATCATTTTTCCAAGCTTGCGCCCGGCCAGAATATGAATATGGAAATGCGGTACTTCCTGGCCGCCATTCGATCCGCAATTGGAAATTAAACGGAATCCTTGTTCGGTCGCGCCGACTTGATTGGCGACCTGGCCGGCGGCGCGGAAAAATCCGGTGATTTCATCGTTGCTCGCCTTGGACGAAAAATCGTCGAACGAAACATATTCGCCCTTTGGGATGACCAGCACATGGGTCGGTGCTTGCGGGTTGATGTCGTAAAACGCCAGCACGAATTCGTTTTCAAAAATCTTTTTACACGGAATATCGCCGCGCAGAATTTTGGCGAAAATATTATTGCGATCGTAAGCCATGGAGAACCTCGTTATTAGATGTGGTAACGTAATATACCCTCCCCTTGAGGGAGGGTCAAACGCGAGAGCGTTTGGGGTGGGGATTCTAGTCGCGGCGGCGTTTTAGCAATACATAAAACGCGCCCGATCCCCCATGGCGTGGTTGCGCCGGGGATAGGGATAATATTCTGGGTCGCAAATCCGCGCCATTCAGCCATTTGGGCAGATTTTCGCGCAACACCCCGGTTTTTTCCATGGTGTCTTCACGGCGCGCCCCGCCCTTGCCGGTAATAATTAAAACGCACCGGTCGCCCGCATCAGTACAATTAGGTATGAATTTTTTCAAAGCGCCATGTGCCTCCGCCTGGGTCAGGCCATGCAAATCCAATGTTGAATCGATATTCATATGACCACGGCGGAATTTTTCGAATGTGGAGGCATCGACGCCATGATTTTTGCCCGACTTCAATTCCGGCGCATCCACCGATTTTGTTTTGGGCGGCGTGCCAACATCGTCCCAATTCATTTTTTCTTCCGGGTCCGGTTTTTGTTCCGCCGTAACGCGCGGTTTCGCGGCGGGGAGTTTTTTCACCCCCCGCATCATTTCCCGGAATAAATCCATATCGTCCGGATCTTTGGATTTAGACATTATTTTGCGGAAACGGCGATCTCGCCGCGCGGTACGATCGCATATAATTTGCCGCGCCCGCGCATTTGCCCGGCCGCATATTTGGCGTCATCGCCGCTGCCGAAATAATAATCGGCGCGGATTTTGCCCTTGATCGCGCTGCCCGTATCATGCGCGTAGACAATTTTTTGGAGCGGCGCGTCTTTGACCGGATGCGCGGCATCGATCCACATCGGAATTCCAAGCGGATAAAAAGCGCGATCAACCGCAATGCTGCGTTCGGCAATCAACGGAATACCATAAGCGCCGATTGGGCCTTCGTGATTATCAGCGAGGCCGTCGATTTTACGGAAGAAAATATAAGACGGATTGGTTTGCAATATCTTTGCCGCGCGTTCGGGATTGTTGCGCAGCCAGTTTTCAATCGACGCCATTTCGATTTTATCTTTTGGCAGAATATTTTGCTCGCCAATCGCCTTGCCGATCGAATAATAAGCCTGGCGGTTTTTTCCGGCAAATCCAACGCGCATGACCTGGCCATTATCCAATTTCACCCGGCCGGATCCTTGGATATGCAGGGCGAATACCGCAACCGGATCGTCGATCCAGACAAATTCCAATTTTTTATCTTTCAATGCGCCATTATCGATATCTTTGCGCGTTAAATCCAAATATTTATCCGGCGGCATTTTATAAAGCGGGTAACGGTACTTATCCGATTTTTTCAAGGAACCGTGCAATTCTGCTTCGTAATATCCGGTGATCAGGCCAGTATTTTTACCGCCGTCCGTCATCGGAACCGCTTCGAAATTTTGCCGCCAAAAATAAGACGCGGCCGATTGATTTTCAATGCCGCGGGCGCTCGAACAAATTTCCTGCCAGCGCGCCGGGGAAATACGATCGCCATAGATATTGCCCAATTCGGTTTTACCGCCATTGCGTTTAACCAATTTCGGACAGGAATTTTTAAGGCCTTGTAATGCCGCCAGCGGATTTTCCGACGACCAGCCAGGCAATTGATCAAGACCGATGGTGGAGCCGGCCGATTTTACCACAGGCTCAACTGGGGTGGATGTAACCGGGACCGGGGTATGGTCCGTCGCGGCGCAAGCCGCCAAAAAAAGCAGGCCGAGCAATCCAATTGCCGGCAGGGTGTTATTTTTCTTCATGGGTTTGGGTGGCGGTTAAATACCAATTTGTTGCGGTCGATCCCACATTACGGCGGAATGTCCAAATATCATTGATATCGTAAATCCGGTCGGGATCGCCATCGATGACTTTGTTATCCGAATCGCGCGTAGTGGTGATTTGTTCGGATTTGAATAAAACGGTCAGGTAAACTTCGCTGCCAACGATCCGCGCATCGGTAATATCCGGATCGCGCAACCGTACTACGGTCAATTCCATACGCTCGCCGCGCGATTTGCGTTCGTCAATCGCCTTAGCAAAATTATCGTACAAGGCGGGATCGAGCAATTGTTTCAGCGTGCCTTTATCGCCGTCGGCAAAGGCCTTGGCCACCATTTCAAACGCCAGGCGCGCGCCACGCAAAAAATGGCCTTCGGCAAAATTCGGGTCGATATTCTTAATTTGTGCAAGGTTGGCCGATAGGGCGTTTAAGGCATGCTTGTTTTCATCGCCAACGGTAATATCCACCGCTTGGCCGCCCTTGGCGGCGGTTTGAACCGGGGCTTGGCGGCGTAAATTGGCGTAATCCTGGTCCTTGCGTTCCATCCCGGTGCGGGTACCAAGGATTTGCCACAGGCGGAACAGCAAAACAAAAGCGATAATCGCGAAGATGATAATATCTATAGCCATGACCCCAGTTTAGGGCGAAAAGCCGCAAAAAACAAATCTTGTTTTCACTTGATTTTTTCCCCCTTTAAGCTTAGGTAAAAGCCAACATAAAGGGGTCCGCCATGGCAGATGCAAATACGCAATCGATTACCATTAACGCGCAATATGTCAAAGATTTGTCGTTGAAAAACATCAACGCGCCGAAATCATTGATGAATTTACAAGAACCGCCGCAAGTGAACATCGCGGTCGATGTCAAAGCCAACAAATTTTCCGAAGAAGTATATGAAGTAACGCTGGCGATCAAAGCCGACGCCAAAAGCAAAGATATGCAATGCTTCACCGCCGAAGTTTTATATGCCGGATTGATTACCATCAAAGGCATCGCGCCGGATCAATTGCAATCGGTGTTATTGGTGGAATGCCCACGTTTATTATTCCCATTCGCGCGCAGCATCATCGCCGAAGTCACCCGCGAAGGCGGTTATGCCCCATTGTTGGTGCATCCAATCGATTTCTTGGGTCTGTATCGCCAGCAAATGGCCGGTGGCGGAACCGCGCCAGCGGCGGCAACCGGAACCGGTGGCCCGAAACCGGGCGGATTGCGCCCACCTAATTAATTCGCTGGACCG
Source organism: uncultured Alphaproteobacteria bacterium (assembly GCA_964647725.1). Lineage (GTDB taxonomy): Bacteria > Pseudomonadota > Alphaproteobacteria > SHNJ01 > SHNJ01 > SHNJ01. Next base: position 76,102 of record CAZYJI010000005.1, on the reverse strand, counting down.
ATTATATAATATTAAGACCCGCTGCCCCACAGCGGGTTTTTTATTTGCTTTAACATATCGGTATGGGCCGATAATTCGTCGTCGTTGGGCTGGGCAATTGGGCGCGGCGCGCGGAATATGCGTTCGATCGTACCAGTGCCGCCGGTGGATGATGCCGCCGCAAGATTAAATCCGGCTTGTTTGCCGCCGATCAGTTCGATGTAAACTTGGGCAAGCAAGTTGGAATCCAGCAATGCGCCGTGCAGGGCGCGGCCCGATAAATCGACATTAAATCTTTTGCAAAGCGCATCGAGGCTTGCGGGAGCGCCAGGGAATTTTTGCCGCGCGATGCGCAGCGTGTCGACAATGCGCGGACCGGTGATCGCACCAAATCCCATTTCACCGATATGGTGATTGATAAATTTCATATCGAATTCGGCGTTGTGAATCACCAAGGGTGAATCGCCGATGAAATCCAAAAAATCGGCGCAAATTTCGGCGAATAAAGGTTTGTCTTTTAAAAATTCGGATGTCAACCCATGCACCGCTTGCGCCGCCGCCGGCATGTCGCGTTCGGGATTTACATATTGGTGAAAATGTTTGCCGGTTGGAATGTAATTGACCACTTCAACACAGCCGATTTCGACAATGCGGTCACCCGAATGCGGGTCAAGGCCGGTGGTTTCTGTATCCAGGATAATTTCGCGGGACATAATGATTGATATAACCGGTTCCGCGGCGTTAATCTAGGATATTGACAAATTGGCGAATTGTGAATAGTATCCTTTAAAAATACGGTGATCTGCCTATGAATATGAATGAATTGCGGCAACGGGTTATGGATTGGTTGCAACGTTGCAAACCGGATTTTGCCGTAGAGCCAAGCGAAACGGAAACCGATTTGGTGGTTAATGGCTGCCGGCTGGATTTAAGCAATCTTAGCCGGATGTGCGCCCAGCAGCCAGGCGAGATGAATAAAATTATAGAAAACTACCTGCGCCAATCATTTGAAACCGAACGTGACATAGCGAACTTGCTTGATTGGAATACGGCGCAAATGCGGATTCTGCCCCGTATTAACCCGGAAAGTATTTTCGAGAATTTAGACCGCAACAGCGTGGCGCATTCCCCCTTTGTCAATGGCACGGTCATCACCTATGTGCTGGATTTGCCCGACAAGACCGTTTCCTTGACCGTCCATAATGCGGTTCGATGGGATAAATCGATGGACGATTTGCATAAAACGGCAATCGAAAATTTGGAAAATTATGAGCCGGATTTAGAAACACGATTAATAAAATCGCGCGAAGGCGGACGCGCCGCCATTATATCTCATGATGACTCTTATGACGCCGCGCGGATATTGTTGCCGGATTTTCATAGAAGATTGGTCCTGGAACTAGGACGGAATTTTTATGTCGCAACGCCGGCGCGGGATATGTTGGTGGCTTTTTCCACCGGGCCGGAATCTTTTGTCGGGCGCATAAAAGCCCGGATGCTGTACGATTTTCAACGCTTACCCTATCCCATTACGCCGGATTTATTCCATGTAACGCGGGACGGTATTAGCGGTATGCGACCAGATTCAGGGGTTGAAGAAAATTCTGAAAACGACATTCCCGCGCGTAAATTGAAGGATATAGAATTGAACGAGGGGCTGGCCGTACAGCGCGCAAAAGCCCTGCGCGGCGAACGCGGCGGCTTATGATTCTTGGGCGGCTATATTCCGGACAATCCGCCGCCATTGCCAGCGCGCGATAAATTTTCCGAACCCGGTATGAACGATAAAATCGGCGCGGTTGCGTTTTTCCGCATCCGGCATTTGCCGCGATAGTATCACGCCCAGTTTATGAAAACTCATCCCCGGGCGGCGTAGCACGCGAAAGGCCTGAATCACCTTTGGCGCGGTGACCACGGCGATATAATTGCAGCGTTTTTCCTCGCCGCTTTCGAATAATAGTGGGATATCCAGCACCGCAATTTTGTGGCCGGTGGCGCGGGATTTTTCCAAGAATTCGTTTTCCATCGCCCGCACACGCGGGTGCAAAATTTCTTCGAGTTTTTTTAGAAGTTCTGGATAAACCAGCACTGCGCGCGCAACCACATTGCGGGTAAATTTCTCGTCCCGGTATTCGGGCGGTAAAATCGCGTTGATTTGTTCCTGCACATCCAGATTTTGATATAATTGATGCACCGCTGCGTCGGCCTCGAACACCGGCAAGCCCATTTGCCGCAATTGCTTGGCTGCAACCGATTTGCCCATGCCGATCGATCCGGTTAATCCCAAGACAATCATGCGATCACCTTTTCATGCCGCAGAAATTGCAACAACGGCAACAACGGCAATCCGATGATCGAGAAAAAATCGCCTTCGACCCGGTCGAACAATTGAATGCCCAGCCCTTCGATTTGATAACAACCCACAGATTGCAAAACCTTGTCGCCCATTTGATCGAGATATTCTTCGATCATATTATCATCCAATGCGCGCATTTGCATGACGCAAGGATCGACATAATCCCATAATATTTTTTGATCGCGCACCACGGCAATGCCGGAAATCAAATGATGCGTTTTGCCGGACAGGAACTGTAAATGTTCTTTGGCCTCTACGCGGTTTTTCGGTTTGGCGAACCATCTGTCGCCGCACAGCATCATTTGATCGCAGCCAATAACATAAGCGCCCGGAAATTTTGCCGAAATCTTCACAGCCTTGGCGGCGCTCAGGTCACTGGCGACTTGCTGCGCGGAAAGGCCGCGTTTCTGCCAATCCAGCATCATTTCATCTTCGGGTAAATCCGCCGCATGCGCTTTGAATAACAAACCCGCGCGGTCCAAAATCTGGCGGCGGAATACGCTGGAAGAGGCTAGAATTAATGGCTGCGGCATTATTTCGCTTTGGATTTTTTGGCTGGCTCGCCCGCGGCTTTTTGTTTGCGGTCTTGGTACATCTGCAAAATAATCGCGGCGGTTTCTTCGACCGATTTGCGCGTGACATCAATTACCGGCCATCCTTGCTGCGCAAACAGGCGCTGCGCCGCGCGGATTTCCTCGCGCACGCGTTCGGGATCGATATAGGAATTGGCTTCGTCATACTTGCCGTCACTAGAAATCATTTGCAGCCGCGTTTCGCGAATTTGAATCAATCGCGCCGGATCGTTGGTAAGGCCGATGATTAACGGATGTTTCGATTCAAATAAAATTTTCGGCAATTCGACGCCGGGCACAATCGGCACGTTTGCGGCCTTTACCCCACGGTGCGACAAATAAATGCAGGTCGGCGTTTTCGATGTGCGCGACACGCCGACTAAAATTACTTCGGCGCGGTCAAGTTCGTTGGTCAGTTGGCCGTCATCGTGGTGCATGGCGAAATCCATCGCCTCGATTTTATCGAAATATTCTTCGGTCAATTCATGCTGTTTGCCGGGCGCCTCGCCGCCTTGTTCGCCCAAATGGCGGCGCAGTGCCTGGAAGATCGGATCGAGCACCGATATATAAGTGATTTTGCGTTGCTTGCATTCCGCATCCAATTGTTCGGCGATTTTCCGGTCGGCGAAAGTCGCGATAATAATGCCCGGATAATTTTCAACGCCACGCATCAAATTTTCGATCTGCACAGATCCGCGCACTAGCGACCAAACATGTTCTTCGGTTTCGATCATATCGAACTGGCTCAAGCATGCTTGCGCAACGCGGTGCACCGTATCGCCGGTCGAATCCGACACCAAATGCACATGCAGTGTTTTAGACAGCGTTTTATTTTTCGGCATAATTTTTTTAAAAACTGGGGTGGGGGTGAATTGTTGATAAGCTAAACTTATACACGCAAAGGGGGGCGCAAACGAAGCATCTTTGTATAACAGCCGATTTGCCCGGATTTCTATTTTCCGCATAAAGCCTGTAAAGAATGACCGGTATGACCTTTAAAAAGCTGGGTATACCCATTCATGATATAGCCATACTTATAATTAAGTAATTGATATACAATGACAATATGGAAATATCCCCGTTATTATTGTTATTTCGTTTTGCATAACCAATAATCACAATGGATTGTTTATAAGTAGAGGACAGAATTTAATCCCCGCTATCCCTAGTACCTACTACCTACAACTACTATCTTATTATAATATTTATGATTATTGGGGGGAATGATTTGACAATTATGGCTTATCAAGCTATAAAACTTTCGAGTGTTTAATAATTTTATAACGTTTTATTTCTACACTCAATTAAACAACCCCAAAAATTTGTTCCAAGACAATCCGGTGTTTACCGCGAGCTTTTTTTAAAAATGGCTTTTCTGTCTTTGGAATAGAAATTTTCCAACCCATCAAAGATTTCCCATGAATTTAAAAGAATTAAAAAATAAAAGCCCGTCGGACTTGCTCGATCTTGCCGAAAAAGAGGGTATTGAGGGCGCGAGCGTGATGCGCAAACAGGAATTGATGTTTGCGATCTTAAAGAAAAAAGCCGAAAACGATGTCGCGATTTTTGGCGAAGGCGTTTTGGAAGTTTTACAAGATGGTTTCGGATTCCTGCGCAGCCCAGAGGCAAATTACCTGCCCGGCCCAGATGATATTTATGTTTCCCCATCGCAAGTGAAAAAATTCGGTCTGCGCACCGGCGATACGGTCGAAGGACAAATTCGTTCCCCCAAAGACGGCGAGCGGTATTTTGCGTTGTTGCAAGTCAATAAAATCAATTTCGAAGATCCGGATCGCGTGCGTCACCGCATCAATTTCGACAATTTGACCCCGCTTTATCCCGACGAACGTTTGATATTGGAAGTCGAGCAAGTAACGGTTCCAAAGGGCAAAGAAAAAATCGATCCATCGGCGCGTATCATCGATTTGGTCGCGCCATTGGGCAAGGGCCAGCGCGGCTTGATCGTCGCGCCGCCACGCACCGGTAAAACTGTGTTAATGCAAAATATCGCGCATTCGATCACGGCGAACCACCCGGAAATTTATTTGATCGTTCTGTTGATCGATGAACGCCCCGAAGAGGTCACGGATATGGCCCGTTCAGTTAAGGGCGAAGTTATTTCATCAACCTTCGATGAACCGGCATCCCGTCACGTACAAGTCGCCGAAATGGTGATCGAAAAGGCAAAACGCCTGGTCGAACATAAACGCGATGTGGTGATCTTGCTCGATTCCATTACCCGCCTGGGTCGCGCGTATAACACGGTGGTACCATCATCCGGTAAAGTTTTGACCGGCGGTGTTGATGCGAATGCTTTGCAGCGGCCAAAGCGCTTCTTTGGCGCAGCGCGTAATATCGAAGAAGGCGGATCGCTGACCATTATCGCAACCGCGCTGATTGATACCGGATCGCGCATGGACGAGGTTATTTTCGAAGAATTCAAAGGTACCGGCAATTCGGAAGTCATCTTGGATCGCAAATTGTCCGACAAACGCACCTTCCCATCGATCGACATCACTAAATCCGGCACACGGAAAGAGGAATTGTTGGTCGACAAGAAAACATTATCCAAAATGTGGGTATTGCGCCGCGTGCTTATGCCGATGGGCGTCGTCGATGGCATGGAATTCTTGCTGGATAAAATCAAGACATCCAAATCCAACGCCGATTTCTTTGAGTCGATGAATAATTAATGTGCCATAGCGGTACGTTATCCTGAGCGTCAAGCGCGAAGGATCTTCGCGAATAAGAGGTTGGGGAGCTGTAGAATGTTTTCAAGAAAAACCGGTAAAAATAAAAAAACTATTTTCGCGCTGATTTTGCTGTTGATATTAATTGGTGCCGCCGCTGGCGTTTGGTATTGGCAGCAATACATGGCCGATAAAATGATTCAGGCCACGATTGCCGCGATCAAGCAAGACCGGCCGAATATAAACATCGCCTACGCCAATGTACGCGCCAATGCCTTTACCAAAAGCATCGTGTTCGATGATTTCACGGTCAATAATGGCAATAACACATCCTTGCGAATCAAGGAATTATCGATCCAGAAATTGGAATTGGACCAAGACAGCGTCACCCACGCCAATGTCACCATGCAGAATTTGGGATTGCACAGCGGCAACCGGAATTTTGCCGGCGATATTAAATTCGAATTTTTCGGTAATGAGGAGAAAACCGATTACCGCGTGGACAATTTCTTTTTCGAGGATCTGGCCAGCAAGTCGACCGTCAAATGGCAAAGCGCAGCAGTATCGAATATTGTGCGCGATGAAAACGGCATCACCAATTTCAATTTCGCGGCGCAGGATATTCGTTTGCATGTGGTGGAATCGGATGGAATGGCGCACGATCCAAAACCGATTGCGGTTAAATTTTCCTTCGATAAAACCAAAGACGGATTGAATCATGTCCGGCAATTCGCCATCACCGAAAATACCGGTAAATTTTTATTCGGTATCGAACATTTGGCGACACAACTTGCGGACAAAAATTTTGCATTCTTGGTCGAGAAAATAAAAATCCCGGCGGAATTCAACCCACTCGCCGGATTCGGTTATGGCGAATTTTCTTTGAACCTCGCCACCAGCGGCACGATGATGCCGGATGCATATCAATTGCGTCAGGAAATCGCCCTGCAAGATGGATTCCATTTCCGCATCATGATCAATCTGGACCCCAGCATTTTGGATCTGGCGGCGTTGAATGAAAATACCAATTACGTGCAAAAAATCCGCCAATTGATGATCGAGTACCGCGATTTATCGTTGCTGCAACGCGTATATGCGCAAATGGGCGCGGAGCAAATGAAAATTTCCGGCCAGCAAATGGTGATGGGAATGGCGGCATCGTATGGTTTGGATAAGGATCCGAATTTTACGTCAAGCCTTAATGCGTTACAGAATTTTATGGCCAGTCCCGGCAATATTCGCATGACGATCCAACCGCAACCGGCGCTGGATATGTCCAATACCATGGGTTTGGCAATGACCAACCCAGCGGAATTAGCCCGCCAGTTACAATTACAATTCACGAGTTTTTAAATATTTTTATCGGCCCTCGTTTTGGGCTATACGCAAAGCGTTGCGATAACGATTAATATCGGAATTATGTATCAGAATCTGGGCCGCACTTGCGGCGCCTGATACCGCTGAGAAAACGCCCGTAATCCCCGACATAACCGCGAGCTCGGTATAACCATTAGATATAAATCTGACCGCGCTAAATGCGAAAAGTAAGGTGCCCCCTGCGCAGGTAATGACCGAGGATGCGTATAAATTCCGTCTTTTTTGCGCGGAATTCAGTAATAGGCTAATATCAGCCGACGACGAGAAGTTTGCAGCAGCACCTAAATCGCGAGACATAACCCAATCCCTAATATAGTTAATGACGGCTATAACCTAATATATTGTATCCTTATTGTCAACAGTTTTTGGTTGCCCGGGTTGACAAGAAGTAATGTAAGATTAAAATTCAGTCTTCTATTCACCCCTTACTCTGCGGGAGTCCGCTCATGCGTTTGTTCTTTGCCTTTGTTTTTATTGCATTTTTTGTGGGTTTTCCTGTCCATGCCGAAATCATTACCAAATCGGTCGATTACACCGATGGCAAAACCGAATTGCGCGGCACCCTGGTTTATAACGATGAAATCAGCTCTCTGCGGCCTGGCATTTTATTGATCCCGGAATGGTGGGGGCATAATGATTATATTAAACGCCGCGCGCGTGAAATGGCCGAACGCGGCTATGTCGCGTTCGCGGTCGATATGTACGGCCCGGATAAAATTACCGCCGATCCCAAAGTCGCGCAAAGCTGGGCCACGCCATTTTACCAAGACCGGAAAATGATGCGCGAACGCGCCCGCGCCGGTCTTGCGGTTTTGCAAAAACAATTGAATGTCGATAAAGAAAGCATCGCCGCAATCGGTTTTTGCATGGGCGGCACGGTGGCATTGGAATTGGCGCGCGATGGCGAGACATTGGCATCGGTTGCGGCATTCCACGCTGGCCTTGAATTCCCGGATCCAGTCGCCAAGGGCGCGGCGAAGGCAAGAATTTTGGTATTGAACGGCGCGGCCGATCCGATGGTTCCATTCAAAGACCGCCAGGCGTTCATCCAAGATATGCAATCCGCGGGTGCGGATTTGCAATTCATCGAATATTCCGGCGCATTACACGCATTCACCAATCCAATGGCGGATATGGTGCGCAAGACGGGATTGCAAGGCGTTGGGTATAATCCGGTCGCCGAAAAAAGATCGTTCGCGGCCCTATATCCGTTTTTGCAAGAATCGTTTGGGATGAAGGTGAATTAAGGTAGCCGGGTTTTATCCGGGTCCAATCTTGCCTTGATAATTTCAACGGGCGTATCGGGACAATTCAAGGTAAGTTTTAATTGCGCCAATCGTGGAATTGGAATTTTATATTCCGGTCTTGCGAAATCAGAAACCACGTTTCTAAAATTGCCAGGCAATATCGCCACTCCAGCGTCTAAAGGATATTGTTTTTGGAAAGTAGCCGCGTCGCATTCGGTAGTTTGCACGGTTCCATCAGCCATGGTTTGCTTGCGAACATAAATCCACGGATCAATCACATTGCCGGAATCATAAAATATTCTCCATTCCACCGGATAGCCGGGGCTGCGCGGATAGAATGTTTTTCCTTCGACAAGGCGCGGTGTTGTGAGCGCGGTTAGATTTTTGTAAACTGTTGGTCCAAAGACAACCGAAACACTTCCAAGCACCAATCCAGTAGCAAGGCCCCAGGCGAATAGTCGGCGGTTACCTTGTGGTTTCATCGAGAGCCTATAGTTCTTGGTCCCGATAAAATCATAACATTGGCGGTTTGGACGCTACTATGGTTGCCTGTGGTTGTTATATTTTGCACTACATTGACCGAAACCGGATTTGTTGGCTCGTCTTTGTACAAGGCTTTTTCGCCACCCGCTGTTGCGGCGCGCAAAGTTACCGCGTAATTGCTGGCGAAATTCGGCGCCATATATCCGGTTGCAAATATATAATCGCCTTTTTGTGTTTCAATGAATTGCGGACTTTGTAAAATCATTGGCTGCGGAAATTGCTCTTTGGGGGCTAATTGTGCCGCGCGTTCTTTGAATGCAATTCCTTGCAGGGTGATGGTTGGGCCTTCTTCTGCGTTCAAGGAAACCGTGGCGATTTGCGATGGCACGTCCGCATTGCGGCTTTCTGGCAGAGAATTTTCCGGCATTGTTTCCAATGCCTGGGTCATGGCCACGGTTTGCGTTCCGGCAAAAGTGGCCCATTGTTTGATTTCGGTTTCCGTAGCCGGTGTTTTACGCAAGGCGATGACTACATGATATTGACCCGGATGCGCCTTGGATGGCACGGCCCAAATTGTTTCTGAAATTCGCGCGCTGTGGGCTTGCTGGATCATTTCATTTAATGGCGCTTCGAACCCGCGGTGCGGACCATATTCAATATACAGATAGGGTTGATTCGGGAATATCGCGCCCCAATCGGCGGTGGCTCCTTTGACTTTGAAACCATTCCAGGCTTTTTCATCGCTGGAATTTTCCGGCGCAAAGGCGGGGAGTAAATCGGTAATAGTTGGATTGGCTGGATTGGCGGTAAGGCCAGATAAATTATTGCCCTTTAATTCAAACTTGGCGGCGGAGGACCATCCGATCGATTCTTTATAATCACCCCAGACTGGATTTGGGATGCTGAGTTTTAATGCGGTGTTATTTAAAAGAGGGTTATTATCATCCCAGCTAGAAAGGACGACTCCTGTGCTAATGGCGATAACCGCGCCGGTTACGCCTATGGCTCCTATACCCGTTAGTCCTAGTTTCATGATTTTATATCTCTCTATCGTAACAATGGATTATATCATTTATCATGTTTCAAAAACCATGTCTCTAACAAAAACAACCAAAGAGTAATAATATTACAATCTATTTCCTATTAAAGAATTGACATATTGTTTTGGGACCGTTAATGAACAATTAGATTATTGGCCAATTAGGGGAGCTATTCATGAAAACCGTTCAATTTTGCCTATTTTTATTGATGTTTGGTTTGGGCGTTTTGGCATACACCACGCCAGCGAAGGCCACTTGTATCAACACCACACCTTGCACTTGTTCCAATGCTGGTACGCCTCCGGGCTGGTGCCGCGAATGTTGTAAAACCGATCCGGATTCTCCGTACGGTACGCACTGCATGACCGTTTGTGGAACTAATCCTAATCGCGATACGATCGCCTGCAACCGCGCGCAGCAAGTTTGCAACGGACAACAGCCAACCTGCACACCAGATACGATGAGCAGCGCGCGCGCCAATCAAGTCATTGGTGCCATTGGCAGCGGCGGAACCGCGAAAGAATGCGTTGTCACTGTTCCAGCTGACGGCACATCGTCCAAAGTTATGGATTTTATCGAGAACAAATAATTTCTGTTTAGCTTGATTCTGAAAAGGGCCCCAATCGGGGCCCTTTTTATTTATGCCGGTATTTTAAAAATGGGTGGCAGGCATTTGCCGCCATCGCAAACATAAATCGTCGTTTTGCCATCGATCGGTTTTTTGCCATAGGCTGGGTGAGTTTTATCGATGCCTGGCAATTGGTCTTTGGCGGTCAGAATAACTTTATTGGCGTCCGAATTCTGCCAGATTTGCGCGGCAATTTTTTCCGCATCCGGGCCGATCACACAAAATAACTGCGCGCGCAGCAGGAATTCATGGCCGCACAAATAAGTCGTCAGCGGAAAGAAATTTTCCAGAACCTCGCCGGAAAAACAGGCGATAATCTGTTCGGCCTTGGCGCGGTATTCATGAGCGCCGGTCAGATAATATAACCGCATCAAATTTTCGATCATGGTCGAATTGCCCGCCGGCACGGCGTGATCGGATGCGGATTTGGCGCGTAAAATAACATCGACCGTATCGTTTGAAACATAAAAATATCCGCCGGATTTAGGATCCCAATAATGATCGGTTAAATGCTGGGCCAATTCCTGGGCGAATTGTAAATAAGATTCTTCGTTGGTTGCTTCGTATAACAATATCGCGCCACGAATAATATTGGCGTAATCGTCCAGCGTCGCCGGATGCGCGGCAGCGCCGTCCGTAAAAGAATGCAGCAATTTGCTGCCTTTATATAAATTATTTTTAACGAAATTTAGAATTGTTTGCGCCGCATCGATCCAATCGGCACGGTTGAATATTTTCCCCGTATAAACCAGCGCTGATATCGCAAGCCCATTCCAATCGCACAAGACCTTGTGGTCGAATCCGGGTTTTATCCGCCCTTCCCGCACCCGGAACAATTTCTGCAAAGATGCTTGCAGATTTTTCTCGGCGGCATCGTCAACAAGATTGATCGTTTGCAGGCGGTTTAGAATATTTTTATGTTCCCAATTTCCGCCCGCGCGAACATCGTAATATTTTTTGAACGCCACGCTGTCGGGCCCTAGAATTTTATCGATCTCCGCTTCGTCCCAAACGTAAAACTTGCCCTCCTCGCCCTCGCTGTCGGCATCGTACGATGCGGCAAGAGCAAAATCGGATCCGGACTTTATTTTCATATCGCGCAGCAAGAAATCAATGGTTTCAGCAACGCGCCGCGCATATAACGGGTTTTTGGTTTCGGTATAAATCAGCGACAATATTTCGATCAATTGCGCATTGTCATACAGCATTTTTTCAAAATGCGGGATCAGCCATTCCGGATCGACCGTATAGCGCGCGAATCCACCACCGGCATGATCGTAAATCCCGCCTTGGCAAATATGATTCAGCGTATTAATCACGGCGTTTTTCATCGCCGCATCTTTTGTGCGCAAATATCCGCGCCACATCAAATGCAATAACGGCACTTGCGGGAATTTTTGCGAATCGCCAAGCCCGCCATGCACCGGATCGAACGATTCCAATAATCTTTCGCAAGCACGGTCGGTTAATGATAAATCAATATCAAATCGTTTTTCAGATGGGCTTAACGCCGCATGTAACGCCGCGCCCAACTGGCCGGTTGTTTGCAGAACTTTATCTTGCTGTTCATCATATAATTTTCGGATTTGTTTGATCACCGCTGGGAAAGCCACACGGCCAAACCGCGTTTCGGGCGGGAAATAAGTTCCGCCCCAAAATGGTTTTCCATCCGGGGTTAAAAACATGGTCAGCGGCCAGCCGCCTTGTTGGCCCATCAACGATAACGCGCGTTGATAAATCATATCCAGATCTGGCCGTTCTTCCCGGTCCAATTTAATATTGATAAACAAATCATTCATCACTGCGGCAATATCCGGATTTTCAAACGATTCATGCGCCATCACATGGCACCAATGGCACGCCGCATAACCGACCGATAATAAAACCGGTTTATTTTGCGCGCGCGCCGCATCAAACGCCGCCTCGCCCCATGGATACCAATCGACCGGATTGTCCTGATGTTGGCGCAAATACGGGCTTTTCTCGGTGGCCAGACGGTTTAGCGGTGGGCAAGTTTGCGGTTTTTGCATTTACATCGCTTTCTGCTATGATTCCTGGATTATCAGCCATAAAGGTGCCGCATGAAAGTTAAAATCGACATTGAATGTTCACCCGAAGAAGCCAGACGATTTATGGGCCTGCCGGATGTGACGGAATTGCATCAACAATGGATGGACAAAACCCGCGAAATGATGGGCAGCGGCGCGGACGGCGATGTTTTCGCGCAGTGGGCGCAAATGGGCATGCAAGGATTGCAGCAATGGCAGGATTTCATATCCAGCGCCGGCGGCACCCCATCGCCTAAGAAAAAATAATCATGTATCAGTTCCATGTTTTTTGTTGCACCAATCGCCGCGCCGACGATCATAAACGCGGATCTTGCGCCGCCAAGGATTCCGAAAAACTGCGCGATTATATGAAAGCGCGCGCCAAGGAATTAGGCATCGCCGAAACCCGCATCAATGCGGCCGGGTGCCTGGATCAGTGCGAACAAGGCCCCGTGATGGTGATATATCCCGAAGGCGTTTGGTACGCTTATAAAACCAAGGAAGATATCGACGAAATTTTATCGTCGCATTTGCAAGGCGGAAAAACGGTGCAGCGTTTGCGACTGCAAAAGGCTTAATGGCGCGGCTTTATTTTGCCGTTCTATAACTTCATCCATTTTGTAAATCGTATCGATAATAATTCCGGCCGCGGCCGGATCGATGATACCGTCGTTTTCCCCCATCCGGATGCGGGCATATAATTTTAATAATAAGGTTTTTGGGTTTTGATCCGGTGGATTTTTTGCGTCCAAAAACGGCGTGACCTCGATATCCAGCCCATCTAAGGCGCGAACGGATCCATCCGCATTTAAAACTGGATATTTGTAAATAAATTTATACCGCGCATCGCCGATTTCTTGATTAATGGCGATGTCTTCCTTGGTTTGTTCTAACAAAGGAAAATCTGTATCGGCATTTTCATCTTTGTTTTCATTCAAAGGTTCGGTTGGAAAATTTTCCGGATCAACCGGACTGCGCACGTGAATATTCAATATTGTCAGCGTTGTAAATAAACCGACAAATCCAATCCCAATCCATCGCAAAGTGACGGTATTTATTTTTAATTTCATCGCCGCATTTCGCCCCGTATGGTTGCCAGATGCAAAACGTTGAGGGGATTGGCAAGGGAACCGCCCTTGGGCTTTTCTTCTTGAAATCGGTTTTGGGTTGGATTGGGCCTTAGCAGCAGAATATCGCCCATCACCAATTTTTCATAAATGTTTGTCAAGGCCTCGGCATTTTCGGCGCCCGGATTTTGCCTGTCGTGAATAGATCTCATGATTTCCCGGGCGCGATTTTCATCGGCGATGGCCACGGTATCGGGATCGATCCCTTTTAAAATAATCAAACAATCTTTGGCCTGGCCTTGCAATTGCACGTGATAGAATTCATAAAGATCGCCGTCATGCCTTACCCTGAATCCCATAGATCCCTGTTTTGCACCGGGCAATGCTGGCGCCTGAATAAGTTCGATCTGATCGGGTTTAGGGTTTGAGGCCTTACCGTACTGTAGCACAGCCAGGCTTCCGACCAATCCTCCCGCTACTCCAAGAATCCAAGGACTCCATCTGCGCAATCTTGAATTTGGTTTTGTTTGCATCTTGTACACTCCTATGGCTTAATGCCGTTCGCAATTTCCTTGGGATCCTAACCCCGGATTATTTCCGATGCAAGACGATATATATATAAAGGATACAATCTTTGCGCTTTCCACCCCGCCCGGCCGGTCCGGTGTGGCGGTGATCCGCATTTCTGGGTCTGGCGCGTATTTAGCGTTGGAACGGATGGCGCGCAAAATCCCCGCGCCGCGCCTGGCATCGCTCGTTGAATTATACGACCAAGACGGTCATGCGGTTATTGACCGGGCATTGATATTGTATTTTCCTGCGCCCAATTCCTTTACCGGCGAAGATGTGGTGGAATTTCACACCCATGGCGGCCGGGCGGTGGTGCATGCGGTATTGGCGGCCTTGGCCCGCCTGCCTGATTTCCGCCCTGCCCAGGCCGGTGAATTTACCCGAAGGGCGTTTGACAATAACAAACTGGATTTAACCGAAATCGAAGGATTGGCCGATTTGATCGATGCCGATACCGAAGCGCAGCGCCGCCAAGCGTTACGGCAAATGTCCGGAGCGCTGGGCGATTTGTACCGCAATTGGCGCGAACGGTTAATTTATAACCTGGCGCATTTGGAAGCCTATTTGGATTTTCCCGACGAAGAAATTCCGCCCGGCATTTTCGCGGAATTACAGCAAAATATTTTGCAAGTGAAACAAGAAATGAAAGATCACCTGGCCGATAATGGGCGCGGCGAACGGTTACGGGAAGGTATGACCGTCGCCATACTGGGTCCGCCGAATGCGGGTAAATCCAGTCTTTTGAATATGTTGGCGCGGCGCGAGGTGGCGATTGTCAGTCAGACGGCCGGTACTACCCGCGATACGATCGAAGTACATTTGGATATTCGCGGATACCCGGTGACATTGGTCGACACGGCCGGTATTCGGGAAACCAGCAACGATATCGAACAAGAAGGCATTCGTCGCAGTTTGATGGCGGCGGACCGTTCCGATTTTAAAATGATCTTGCTGGATGCCGATGAGCCATTGAAAAATAACGATTCTAAGGTTTCGGATTTGGGCGCCGGCGATAATTATATGGTGGTGGTCAATAAAACCGATCTGTTGCGATCGCCGTTTGATGCAGAGGCGTATCGAAAATCCTATCCCAAAGCGTTGGATATTATCGGGATTTCGATCAAAGACGGGTATAACCTTGATCCCATATCGGTACTACTGGCCGCACAGGCGGAGCGGTATATGGGTCTGGGCGATGCGCCGCAAATCACACGAATACGCCACCGGCAAGCGGTGGAACAGGCTTTGGAAGCTGTAACTCGTTTTGTAGTTGCAGATACGCCGGAGTTGCAAGCCGAAGATTTGCGTACCGCCACCCATTCGATCGCCCGGATCACTGGCGCGGTCGATGTCGAAGATATTTTGGACATCGTATTCCGCGATTTTTGCATCGGGAAGTGACGCGCCATAATGGTGCGTCATCCCGAACGTTATGTTGAGGGATCTCCTTGCGGTTTACTCCAAACGCTGAACGCGAATGATCTACCAGCTTTTTAATGTCTTAATTTATTGAAATTCCAGCATATTTACTGTTTGCAAAAAGAGCACAGATGCTCTATTTTGTAGCCATAAAAAATATATCAAAAATTATAGGTAGGGTAATGAATTTAAAATTCACATTCCGGCATCGCAATAAGGACAGCAAGGTTTTTGCTGTGCTGAGATTCGTGGCCGGTGGAACCATGGCTCATTTGGGAATCGGATTGAGCGCGCAAGATGAAGAACAAGGAACGATAAAACAAAGAATCAACGTTGATGTGGTCTTGGATACCCAATTCCATTTGCTGATCGATGGGATGGACGGGGATCAGGCTAATGAATTCGCCGGCTACTTATTGGATCATAGCGATTTAAAGACCGTCAAACGCGAAATCGTTTGGAGCAAAAGGCAGGATGGAAAAAACACATCGCACCGGGTTATCGATGTTCCCGGGCAGTCGTTCGATACTGTTTTTAAGGCGCTGCTTGCGGCGGTTCCAGTATTGGCGCCGCTGGTTGAAGATTTAAAATCGGTCGATCACCCTTTGTGGCAAATCGCCTATAATGAAAAGAACCCATTTTTTGGCAGCGCCAGTCACCGGGGATGCCGCCACGCCGGAAAAGAGGGTGTATTGTTCGATTTTGAACAACTGTCTTTATGGATTGCCAATGATGGCCAAAATCCGGAACATTGGATTTTTTTCAAAGACAGCGCCAAAACCATGAAATTTGTTCTTATGTTTCCGGCAAATAACGGTGGCGGGACGATGCACGCATGGAAGGACGCCACCGCCCTGGAATTTTCTGCGCCTGTCCTGGCTAATCAACCGTTGCGATTGGAAAACACGGTGAACCTGTTGTTAAGCGGCGGATTTTTATCAATCGAAGAGGCCCGAAAACTGGCCACGCACCAATCCTTGCTGGGCAACGGTAAGCGAACTTTGGATATGAGACCATTGATCGGGACGTTGCGCGCTAAACAACTTAGCGCATGTCGGTAGTGGATGAACCCATGACGAATCGGCGATTGAAAAATAATTCGGAGCCGAAAATATCTTGGCCGTTTATTGCGAATTTAGCCTTGGCCAAGGAATGGGATGCTTTCGATATCAGTATTTTATACCATTTGTTGCGGGGCAAAACCCATCGCGCCATTGCAAGATTGGTTGAATCGACCCATGCAGAAATACATGGCCGCGTAGATATTATGGCGGCGCAACTTGGAATTGTTTCGACCAACGGGATCCGTTCCCGCCGCCCGGTTTTTTTGAACGCCATAGCCGCACAGCCGCATCATCCAACAGTCGTTTTTGCCGCGGAAACTTTGAACCCGGTGTTCGATGTGTTGGGTATTACCGGAAAAATGCGCGAGATAGCAATTCATTTATGCCATACCGGGGCCGCCACACAAAAACAAATGGCCGGAGAAATCGGGTGTTCTGAAAAATCTTTGACGGATTATTTGTATGCGCTGTTTCCCGCGCTGGGGCTGCCCCCCACCAGCAAGGATCAACGTAATTTTATCTTTGAGGCGCAAGCCATGGTGCGGGCGCGCCTTTATGAATATATTTTGCTTGGCCCAGATCTTGCGCGCGCCTTTCAGCCGGCAAAACCAAGATTGCATCCTAAAATTAAAGAAGCTTTTGGAAAAAAGGACCCCGATTATCAAAAAGCCGTCGCCGCTATAGCCAAGATTCATCATATCGAACCAGATGTCATGATCGGGTGGTGGGGGTACTTGAACGGATTCAACACCACTTTTGCGACATGCTTATTTCCCGGGCAGAAGATTGGAATGATTCAATGCACTTTCCGCCGCATATCGCAAAAATTATTTGGGGACGGGCATGGGCGGGAAGCAATGCTGGCCGCATTTGATAATGAAGTTTTGAATAAAATTAACGATGGTTTCTTGACCCCGGCCTTTGCCAGTTATTGTGTACTGAGATTTGCGAAAGCCGGGTTATGCGCTGAAGATTTGAAAATTTGCCAAATGAATTGGATGGGATTCGATACGCAGCAGATAGCCGAGCAAATGGAAATTCCTATATTCAAGGCGCGCACGATACAATGCACTGCTGCGCGGGCCTTAGATTCGCCGCCGCAAAAAAATTACGATTTGTCGGTTTTGCACGGCCATCTTTGGCGGTCTTATCTTGAATTCAAGGCCGATCCCGCGAACATGCCCCGGATTTCCAGTTTTTTTGCCGCCTATGCCGGATTATATGGGCTGGAAATTGGTGGTTGGGCGGCTTTGGCTATCGCTCGTCCGGATATGGTCGCTCATAGAACCCCGGATGGAGTGAATGGAAATTTGAGGATATCAAAACAAAACAGCGCGGAAGCGCCGGAAAATCCTTTTAGCCTTAAGGGTCTTTCATCCGCCGCTATTGGTCTTTATGCGGCCGTATTTGATGAAGATATGGGCTCGATATTGGCGCTCGATGAAGTTAGGCGCAGCGGAAAAATCGAGCGCTTATACAGATTTATTGCGGAGCAATTTGAGGCGCTGGGCGGACGCGACACGCAATTTTTATCAAGATGTATTGACACGGACAGGTTGCGCATGCTGCTCGACGCGCAAGGTGCGCCGGGGTCAAGCAGCAACGGAACCAGCGATCATGTTTTACCGCCGGGATTACGTAACCGGATAATAGCCGCGCGCGGTAAAGTTACCGCGATTTAAATTATTCCTCGTGTTTTATTTGCTTCCCCGATCAGGTGCTTGCAACCCAAATCTGGCTGCTGCTTTGGCGGATCGCTGCCGGGCTTGCGCGCCCGCGTCCCTTATTTCCGCGCTTAATTCGGCGAGCCTATCCGGCGATAGGCCAATACCCTGCGGCATCGGTATGGATTTGACTGGCGTATTCAATGAGCTTTTGCGCCAAGGATGATTGTTTGCGGGTTTGGGCATGGGATTTCCATCCATATTAAAATCGAACTGGCAAATATTACTTTTCCGCGCGGTTACCCGCAACCGGTATTTGCGATATTTATCCCCGCTGACGGCTGTTGGACCAGGCCTCGGCTTGGCGGAAATATTCGACATATGGAACGGGACGGCCATTTTGCATCACGGTTTGTTCGGTTTTTTGATATCCGGATAACCGGCTGCCGCGGCAAGCCTTGCCCAAATCGCTGGTAAACCAATCTTGAATCATATCGCGGTCGGTGTCCGGCGCGGTGGTGAAAACCAATATCTCCTTGCCGTTCTCCACCTTGAATATATGCGAAAAAATCTTGGTGGGATTGGATTGCGGTGTTGCCACGGTTTCTATGGTATCGGAACTTTGGTGCAAATTATTCCAAACCGGTATCGATGCCGCAAATGCCACGATTGCTGCGGCCGCGATGCCGATCCAGCGCGCGGATATTTGCGGCTGTGTTGTTGCGATCAATTTATTGCTGCCGGCGGCGGATAAATATAGTTGCTCGCATCGCAATCCACTTTTTGCCGCAAGTTTTCGCAATTCGGGCGGATGGTACATGCAAATGGGCTGGGTAAAATGGTGTGCCATTTGAAATTCCGGTGCAAGCCGATCAAAGCGTGTTTTGATGGGTTTGTTTTGTCCGGCATAATCTTTGGCGTAATCGGCGGACGGGCTGCTGACGGTCAAATAAATTCCGCCGCCGGATTTAAGATTCGCCGATAATTTCCGCATGACTTTTTTGCCATCTTCGTATGGCAGGCAATCCAGCGCGCGCTGGAATAAAATATAATCGAATGGGCCGCCCGGAATTTTTTCCGGCAATTGCCGCATGTCTTTTGTAATAACGCGCACGCGGTCTTGCGGCAGATTTTCGGTTTGCAGTCCGGATTGAATGTGTGCGGGAGTTTCGGGATTAAGATCTATGGCCGTTACCACCGCGCCGCTTTTTGCCAGACGCAAAGATGTTTTGCCCATGCCGCACGCAAGATCGAGCACGCGAATTTTTTCACCCGTCTTGACGCGCATCGCAATACTGGCATTCAAATGCGCTTCATGTTCATCCATGTACGCGGCTGAAGTTTCATGGCCAAACCCGCCGAACGCGGCGCGTGGAAAAACGTTTTGATCATTGGAATTCATGCCGCGTAATATATTACAAAATTACCGATAAGGCAATAATTGTATCTTTATTAGATAAATAATAATATTAGTATAATAAATATAATTAATTAGGAATTATATTATAAATTGTTCCACGTGGAACAATTTGGAATAAAATTACTTTTATTTAAAATCAATATCTTAGGAAGATGCTGGGAAAGACTATTGACTTTAAAATCGATCTAACTATAAGAAAAGACATGCAAAATTCAGGATATCCCCAAAAATTCGATGTCATCGTTGTGGGTGGCGGACATGCTGGTGCAGAGGCCGCGACGGCATCGTCGCGGCTTGGGGCTAAAGCGGCTTTGGTGACCCATAAAATCGAAACGCTGGGGGAGATGTCTTGCAATCCGGCGTTCGGCGGTTTGGGCAAAGGACATTTGGTTCGGGAAATCGATGCGTTGGACGGGGTGATGGGCTTATGCGCCGATGCCGCCGGAATTCAATTCCGAATGCTGAATAAATCCAAAGGCCCGGCCGTTTGGGGTCCGCGCGCGCAAGCTGACCGCAAACTATATCGCCAGGCGATGCAGAATATTCTACTGAACTATCCGAACCTGACCATTATTCCAGCGCAAGTGGAAGATATTATTCTGGATTCTTCTGGCCGCGTATCGGGAATTGAAATTGATTCCGGTGCCGTGATTTCTTGCGGCGCCTTGGTCATTACCACCGGCACATTTTTACGCGGTTTGATTCATCAAGGCGAAACCAAAACTCCGGCTGGCAGAATAGGGGAAAAGCCCGCGATCAGGCTCGGCGAAACCTTGCAAAACCTAGGTTTTACGATCGGAAGGCTGAAAACCGGAACGCCGGCGCGACTCGATGGCAAATCCATCGATTGGTCTGTCACCGAACAGCAGCCGGGCGATAATCCACCAACACCATTTTCATTTTTAAATACCGAAATCACCACACCGCAGATCCCTTGCCATATCACCCATACTACGGCGGAAACCCACCAGGTGATCCGCGATAATTTGCATCGCTCACCAATGTATTCTGGGCAGATTGAAACGACTGGTCCCCGTTATTGCCCATCGATCGAAGATAAAATTGTGCGTTTTGCCGATAAATCTCATCACCAGATTTTCCTGGAACCGGAAGGGCTGGATGATGATACGATTTATCCAAATGGCATTTCAACCTCTTTACCGGTCGATGTGCAGGACAAATTTTTGCGTAGCATCAAAGGATTAGGTAATGTTTTGGTCAAACGTTATGGCTATGCCATTGAATATGATTACATCGATCCGCGCGAACTTTATCCGACTCTGCAAACCAAAAAAGTGCCGGGATTATTTTTGGCTGGGCAAATCAACGGCACCACCGGCTATGAAGAGGCGGGGGCGCAAGGAATTATCGCCGGGATCAATGCCGGGCTAGCTGCTGCTGCGTCGGAAGAATTTATTTTATCCCGCACCGGATCTTATATCGGCGTGATGATCGACGATCTCACCACGCGCGGGGTGACGGAGCCATATCGGATGTTCACTAGCCGGGCGGAATATCGCCTGTCTTTGCGGGCTGACAATGCCGATCAAAGATTGACTCCAAGCGGCATAAAAATTGGCTGCGTCAGCACCATCCGCCAGGATACTTTCAATAATAAAATCAATGATTTGAATAGTGGTAAGGCCAAAATGCAGGGCCTACAAATTACGCCCAATCAATTGGAAAATTTTGGTGTTCAAATCAACCGTGACGGTATTCGCCGCAGTGCCTTTGATTTGCTGCGGTATAAAGAGATCGGTTTTGAGAAGCTGCAAGAAATTTGGCCAGAATTATCACAAATCGCCTCGCCAATCCGCGAACAAATCGCGATTGAGGCTTTATATAGCGGCTATATTGACCGGCAAGAGGCAGATATTCGCTCGACACAGCGGGATGAGAATCTAAAACTGCCGGTGGACCTGGATTATTCGGCGGTTGGTGGATTGTCGGCGGAACTGATTGCCAAACTTTCCAAGGTGCGGCCGGTAAATATCGCGGCGGCCAGCAAAATTTCCGGTATTACGCCAGCATCGATCGTCAATTTGCTTCGTTATTTGAAAAAACAGCAGCGCCAAAAATCGCAAACGACAAGTGAAGTGGCCTAAATCAAAAACAGAGATGAATTTTGGAAAATAATATTCCAGAAAGAATAATGAATGAGATAACAAAAATTCAAATTGTTCCACGTGGAACAATTTGTAACTTTGTTACTTATTTTGAATTACTCAAAAAATGGAATCCCAAAATAAATCTTGTGGCTAAATCCACTTTGGATGATTTTTGGCAGCGTCATTTGCTTGATTCGCTCCAGTTGTATAGGTATGTTGACCATGCACCCGACAAAATACTCATAGACCTAGGTTCGGGGGCAGGGTTTCCAGGTATGGTTTTGGCAATGATGGGATTTCGGGAAGTACACTTGATCGAGTCCGATCAACGGAAGTGCACATTTCTAAACGAAGTCGCCCGCGAAACAAATACCCGTGTTCAAGTTCATGCGGAACGCATTGAAGATAATTTATCTAAAGGAAACATTGTAACCGCAAGGGCTCTTTCTTCTTTGAATAAATTATTGATAATCAGTCAGGATAAATTGCTGCCCGGCGGCGAGTGTTTGTTTTTAAAAGGCGAGCATTCAAGCCAAGAAATAGAAGAAGCGAAAAAAGAATTTTCATTTGATTGCACCGCGCATGAATCGGTCACTGATAAAAATTCGCGCGTGCTGCAAATAAAAAATATTAAGCGGAATATTCCATGACCCAAACCACAAAAACAATTTTGATTTCCATCATCGCCACCGTCGATGCGGAGATGAGCCAATTTATCGCACGCGACGATTACCCCAAAGCCAAAACCTATTCCATGCCGCAAAATACCGATATCACCCAATTAATGTTGGCCGTGGAAACCGGAAAGGCCGATGTGGCGATCAATAACGCCGCCGTTGCCGCCCCGTATTTGTTGGCCAATCCTGGAAGATTGCGCGATATCACCGTCAATGCGCCGGTGCGTTTATTTTCGCACGGTTTCGCGTTTAAAAAAGGCGATACTGGTTTGGCATCCGCAATCAACACCGTTTTCGAAGAAATGGCCAATGACGGCACGATGAATAAATTCATCGCCGCGCATGAAAAAATTCCCGGAACATTTTTGCGTCCCGCGAAACCATATCAAGCTTCAACGATACAAAATAACTAAGGAGAGCAGACATGCCAAAATCCAAATTCAGTTTTTATGCGCAGGTATTCATAATCGCGCTGGTTGTGACTATCGCGGCGTATTTCTTGTTCCATAAATTAAACGGCGTGCGCGGCATGGCCATGGCGCCGGGCATGGGCGCGCAAAATTACGCGATGCAAGACGGCAGCGGCATGGCGATTCCAGGAACGGCGCAGAATGTCGCTTTTAACCGCGTGATGCAAACCCGCATAATGCGTTGCGCCTATGTCAACTGGGCGCCGATGTTGTCGCGCGATCCGAATACCGGCGTTGTTTCCGGCGTTTGGTATGAATATATGAATGAACTCGCGCGTTCATTGGATATGCGCGTCGAATGGACCCAAGAATTAAATGCATCCGCCTATCCAACCGATATGAATTCCGGACAATATGATTTGGAATGCACCGGCGGCTGGCAGACTGCGGAAATCGGCAAATCGGCCGAATATACCGTGCCAATGTTTTATTTCCCGGTTGTCGCGGTGGTGCGCGATGGCGATTGCCGTTTCGATCAATCATTGGCGTTCATCAACGATCCGATGATTCGCGTTGTGACGATCGATGGCGATTTATCGCAAAGCATTTTGCGCAGCAATTATTCCAGCGCCTTTATGGTCAATCTGCCAAAATCGGGCAATGAAATCGAACGGCAATTTACCGAAATAGAATCCGGCCGCGCCGATGTGGCGTTTTTGAATCTGGCGGTTGCCAAAGATTACATGGCGCAAAACCCGGGCAAATTCAAAGCGATCACCCATATGCCGGTTCAGGTGATTCCAGCGAATATCAGCGTTGGCGCCAATGAATTCCGTTTAACCAATATGCTGAACACCGCCAGCCAAAATCTGGCTAACAGTGGATTCATGAACGCATTATTGGATAAGTACGATCCGAATCAGCAGGCGTTTTACCGCGTGACGCGGCCATATCAAGTTCCAGATGTAACCAAAAAACCGTTGATCAATTAACCTTAATACCCTCCCCTTGAGGGAGGGTCAAAATCGCTTGCGATTTTGGGGTGGGGTAAATGATGAAATTATCCGGAAGAAAAGTTAGCGAATGGATGAAAGAACGCGGAAGAAATTTAAGAAACGACATGACACCCGCAGAAATAATTTTATGGGAAGAATTGAGAGGAAAAAAATTAGCAGGATTAAAATTTCGTAGACAGCAACCGATTCATAAATATATAGCGGATTTTTATTGTGCTGATAAAAAATTGGTTATTGAATTGGATGGGGTTTCTCATAATTTTTCAATTATCTGTGAAAACGACGTTAGAAAAGAAAAATTATTAGTGGATCTTGGATTTACGGTAATTCGATTTACTGATGAAGATGTGAAGAAAAATATAGAAGGTGTATTAATAGATATTAAAAAAGCGGTGGGAATATTATAAACCCCACCCCAAAGTTGCTGTTGCAACTTTGACCCTCCCTCAAGGGGAGGGTAGAAAGGAATAAGGAATGACTCGTATAATCTGTATCGCGAATCAAAAAGGCGGCGTTGGCAAAACCACCACTGCCATCAATTTGGCAACTTGCATGGCCGCGGTTGGGCGGCGCGTATTGGTGATCGATTTGGATCCCCAGGGCAACGCGTCGACCGGCCTTGGTTTGAATAAAAATCAACGCGCCGTCGGATCGTACGAAGTATTATTGGGCCGCGCCGATTTGGCAGGCGCGATTCAAGAAACCAGCATTAAAAATTTGTGCGTTGTTCCGGCAACGCCGGATTTGGCGGGCGCGGAAATTGAACTGGTCGATTTGCCTGGTCGCGAATTCAAATTGCGCGACGCCATGCAAAAAGCGCGCGGTCTTTCCTGGCGCGCCAATGAATCCGGCGCGGCCAATGATGATGTGGCCTCGCCTTCCCCATCGACATTCGATTTTATTATTATCGATTGCCCGCCTTCGCTGGGATTAATCACATTAAATGCCTTGGTTGCGGCAAACGCGTTGCTGGTTCCATTGCAATGTGAATTCTTTGCGTTAGAGGGTTTATCGCAATTGATTCGCACGGTGGAACGCATTACCGCGAAATTGAATCCAAGTTTGGAAATTCAAGGCGTAGTTTTAACCATGTACGACAAACGCAATAATTTATCGGCCAATGTCGAAGCTGATGTGCGCACATTTTTCGGCGAAAAAGTGTATCAAACCATCATCCCGCGCAACGTGCGCGTTTCCGAGGCGCCAAGCCACGGCAAACCGGTATTGTTATACGATCACAAATGCCCGGGATCGGTCGCTTACATGCATTTGGCCAGCGAAGTATTGAAACGCGAAGCGATGTTATCGCAACGCATCGGAACATATAAAGCAGCATAATAAAGACGGAGTTTGAAATGAACGCAGAAGCAAGAAAAGGTTTGGGACGGGGTTTGGCATCGTTGCTCGGCGATGAAACGGGCGATTACGCGCAATTGGATAAATTGCGCAGCGGTATTAAAACCATTGCTATCGGGCAAATTCGCCCGGGCAAATATCAACCGCGCCGCGATTTCGATCAAGACGCGCTGAATCAATTGGCCGAATCGATCAAATCGAAAGGCATTTTGCAACCAATCGTGGTGCGCAAAGATCCGGAAAACAATGGCGGCTATGAATTGATCGCCGGCGAACGGCGCTGGCGCGCCGCGCAAATCGCGCAATTGCACGATGTGCCGGTATTGATCAAGGATTTGACCGATCGCGACGCAATGCAAATCGCGCTGATCGAAAATTTGCAACGCCAAGATTTGAATCCGATCGAAGAAGCCGAGGCGTATCACCGCCTGACCCAAGAATTCAATCAAACCCAGGAAGACGTCGCCAAGGGTGTCGGAAAATCGCGCAGCCATGTGGCCAATATTATGCGTTTATTGGATTTGCCGAAAACCGTGCGCGATTATGTGCGTTCGGGCCAATTGACCGTGGGCCACGCCAAATTATTGATCGGGGTCACCGATCCCGCCGCGCTGGCCAAAGAAATTATCGCCAAAAATTTGAATGTTCGCGAAACCGAAAAACTGGCCGATGGGCATTTGATCAAAAAACCGGGCCGTTTGGCCAATATCGCGGTGCGCCCGGCCTTTGCCGCCGCATCGAACAACAATCAATCGGCCGCCAATACCAGCGGTCCCGATGCCGATACGCGCGCGCTTGAAAAACAATTATCGCAATTGCTGGGCATGCGGGTGGATATCCGTTTTTCCGGCAAGGCGGGTCAATTGACAATTCATTACCAGGATCTCGATCAATTGGATGATGTGATCACCCGTTTGGGCAAAAAATAATAATTATCGGCTGCGTAAAAATACCAACTCTTCCGGAGGGATATGGCATTGCGTTGCGGTTTTGCGGCGTGCTGCATCCATGAATTCGGCATCGGATAATCTTTTCTGATCAGGGATTCCGATTTTCTCGGCCAGTATAATGCGATGTCTTGCCACTTCTTGTTGAAGTTCTGCAACTTCTTCTGTGGTCATTCTAGCGGATCCCCAGGTTTTGTGCAGCATAACCGACTGCGCTGGGGCGATTAAAAGCTGGGCCAGCGTTCCAAGCGCGCCAATTACATTATTGGTTTCTACTTCTATGTGCATTCTGCGAAACTTATTTGCTTGCCCGGCCAGTATTTAACGCGCTTGCGATTCCAGGTGCCGGTTTTTTTGCCGCAGCCGGTTTAAACCGGTCTAACCGGTATCGGCTAATTTGCAAACCCGCATAACCGAAATCAGTTCCCGCCAACATTCCGGCGTTATGGGCCATTTTCACCGCCTCTTCCATACCGGCGCGCACGTGCACGGTGGTGCAATGGGTAAGGCCCGGGAACAAACTTGCATCCGCCGCGATACCAACACATCTATCCGGCGATAATTGTTGGCTGACCGCGAATTCACGCGCCATTTCGGCGGAAGGCAGGTTCAATCGCGTATCGCTGCAAAAGGCAATCACGGTCATCGGTCCACCAGCGCCACCAACGCTGCAAAATTGCTGGGCAAAAGACGATGTGCCGATTCGCAATTGCGCCGGTTTAAATTGCTCGCCCGGGGTGTTTTGTACAAATTGGCCATGCCGGCCAAGGCCCATACTTCTTACCCCTGGAAAAGATTCTTTTAAAACGCGCGCGCCGCGCCGGCACAGATCGTTGACAATTGGAGTAAGACCGATGCCAAGCACACTGATCGGATCGAAGGGGCGGTGAGATCCTTTTATTTCTCCGTGCACTGCTGGCTGTTCGCGCACCAATGCGCCGGTCAATATTCTTCCCATGCCGCCGCGATCGGCCTCGCTTTGCCGAATGCGCACCAGATCCACGCGTTCCGGCCAAAAATTCCTGGCGGTGTTTCCGACATACATGGTATCGGCAACTGTGCCAATTCTATAGGCGCGGGCGATGGCGTCGGTATATAAATCTTCCACCCAACCGCGCATGTTGCGCAAATGATCTTTTAGAACTTGTGGCGATACGGTCAATTTGGTTGGGGCAACAATATCTTTTAAAAAAGGCCGCCCGTGCTGTTGCGGTGTCTCTATGGTTCGTTTTTGTAAAATGACAATGGTGCCGTCTTCGGCAAAACTAATTCCCGCGATATTATCGACGCTGGTTCCGGTTACGCGCGCGTTGTAAAAAACCGGCGCGGGTTCAAAAGCATCCTGGCGCGAGCCAAAAGTTAAATCGGGTGTAAATATCATGACCGGCTCCTGTAAAAGCATTGTTTATAATTAAAATTTATAGAGGAAAGTATCCTTAAAGACTATAAAAGTCAAATGGGAATAAGTATTTGTTCTAGGCTGCTTTTTTAGCCAAAGATTGGGCCTGGGCGCAAATCGCCATCAATAATTGGCCGGTGATTTCATCGACCGGGTAACCGGTGGATTTGCATTGAATTTCGGTTTCCGACAGGCGGGATAGTAATTTCAATAAGGTGTTCGGATTCCACAGGCGCAATTGCGCTTCGAACGATTTCAATTTTTTGAAAAATATTGGCGGGCGCAACATTTTGATGGTGTCATCCATTTGCGCGCCGGCCAGAATCATCGATCTTGCCCAATGCAGGCGCATCACATGCCGCGCGGTGGCGCGGATGATTGGAATGCCGAATAATCCTTCGGATTTTAATTTGTGGATGCCGTTATCCAATTGCTTGCCCTGACCGGAAAATGCGGCATACACCACATCGTCCAATTCCATTTGCGATTGGTTCACCAGGCAATTTTCGATGTCCTCGTTGCTGATGGTTTTTCCGGGGTGAATATATAATAATAATTTTTCCAGTTCCTGTTTATTGACCATACGGTTGGCGGATAATAACGATGTCAGATTCTGCATCGCGCCGGATTCCAATTTTGCCCCGGCGTCATTCAAGAAACTTTGAATATATTGCGATAAACCGCGCCCCTCATCATCATAGGCCGGAATCGCAGCGGCGCGTTCATCCGCGCCCTCGCACAAATTGCGTAAGGTGGATTTTGGGTTTAACTCGCCCGCTTCGATCAGCAATGTCGAAAATTCCGGGCATGATTCGATCGCTTGGCTGATGGCGGTTGCCAAACCGTCCGTGGCTTGGCGGATATAAATTACTTTTGCATCGCCGCCAAATGGCATGGTTTGAATTTCATCCAGCAATCTTGTTGGGTCGTCGGATAATTCGGATGCTTGCAATTCGATCAGGGCGAATGGATCTGGCTTCGCGCCCAATTTCTGTTTGATAATACTCTGCGCGCGCATGCGGTTCATGCCCTCGTCCGGCCCGTAAAATAAAACCACGCGGCAGGCACGCGGTACGGAAGCGATAAATGGATCGATTTGGGCAAAGGCGAGTTTCATTAATTCGTTTTAGCCTTAAAGTACGCGCCAAGGCGCAATTTCAAATCTTGCGCCAATTGGCGCGCGGCTCTGGAACGCGCATCTTCTTCGGCTGATAAAGTGGCAAAGGTCGATGCCAAGATATTGTAACTGTTGACCGCGCGCAAGGTGCCGTTCAGCAATGGCGGCGCGCCTTGGGGCAATTTTAAATCATGCAATTGATATTCGGCCGTCATGGTCAGGCGGGCGAAGGTCGCGGTGGTGTCGCGGCGAATGCCGAAATCGTCGATATATTCCAGCAATTTTACGGTTAAACGGAATCGCGGCGCGCCGGATGTTTCCGGCAAAATGGCCAGTAATGTGTTGCGCAATTCTTGGCCCGCCCGGTCGGCAATTGGCGCGATTTCTAACGAACGCAATTCCACCGTATCGCCCGCCGTGCCGCGTTCCGGCGTTGCGTATAACGGCGAGAATCCGCACGCCGATAACATCAGCAGCAGCGATAAAATAATGGCGTTGCGGTTAAATAAGCACATTCACGATCCTGTTCGGCACGACGATGATTTTATTGGCGGTTTTGCCCTCAAGCGCTTTGGTCACAAAAGATTCCGCCAAAACGGTAGACCGCACCGCATCTTCGGCCGAATCGCGCGGCATTTGGATCGTGCCGCGCATTTTGCCGTTGATTTGCACGGCAATCGTCACGTTTTCGTCCGTCGCCAATTTCGGATCGGCCTTTGGCCATGGGTGCTGGAACAATAAATTGCTATGCCCCAAAGTGCGCCACAATTCCTCGGTGATATGCGGGATCATCGGGTTGAACATTTGCACCAATGTTTCGACCGCCTCGCGTTTGGCCCAGACATCGCCTGTATCCGTTCCTTTGAAATCTTCAATCGCATTCGACAATTCGCGCAATCTCGCAACCGCCTTGTTGAAATGGAATTGATTTAAATCGCCTGAAACACCCTTAATCGTTTTATGGGTCTTGTTGCGCAATTCCAGTGCGGTGTCGGAAAATTTCGCTGGTGCTTTGGTGTTCGCGGCGGGCAATTCGCCATGGCCTTCGGATACTAATCGCCACAGACGATTAATATACCGCCACGCGCCTTCGATACCGGTATCGGTCCAATCCAAATCGCGTTCTGGCGGCGAATCCGATAACATAAACAACCGCGCGCAATCCGCGCCATAAGCGCCGATGATATTTTCAGGATCGACGACGTTGCGTTTTGATTTACTCATTTTCTCCGACCGGCCAACGGTGACGGTGCCGCCATCCTTGGCATTGACCAAATTCGCGCCCTCGCGGCGCGTTTCTTCGGGGTACAGCCATTTGCCATCCGCGCCTTTATACGTTTCATGGCAAATCATGCCTTGGGTCAGCAATGCCGCGAATGGTTCATCGATGGTCAAATACCCGCAATCGCGCATCGCGCGGGTGAAAAACCGCGCATATAATAAATGCAACACCGCATGTTCCACGCCGCCAATATATTGATCGACGGGCAGCCAATATTTACCCGCATTAAAATCAACGCCTTTTGGCGAAGCTGGCGAGCAATATCTTGCGAAATACCAAGAAGATTCAAAGAACGTATCGAATGTATCGGTATCGCGCCGTGCTTTCGCACCACATGATGGACAATCGACATGTTTCCAGGTCGCATGACGATCCAGCGGATTGCCCGGTTTATCGAACGTCACATCTTCGGGCAATTTGACCGGCAATTGATTATCCGGTACCGGCACTACGCCGCATTTTTCGCAATGAATCATCGGAATCGGGCAACCCCAGTACCGTTGCCGCGAAATTCCCCAATCGCGCAAGCGCCAGGTTATTTCCGCGCGGCCAGTTTTATCTTTTTCCAATTCTTCGCAAATACGTTGTTTGGCGGATTCCACATCCAGTCCATTCAAAAATTCCGAATTGATGATCACGCCATCATCGGTATAGGGCAAATCCACCGCCGAGCCATCGGCCGGTTGAACCACTTGTAAAATCGGCAATTTATATTTGGTTGCGAATTCAAAATCGCGCGCATCATGGGCGGGACAGCCGAAAATCGCGCCAGTGCCGTAATCCATCACCACGAAATTCGCAGCATAGACCGGAAATTTTTTGCCCTTTAATATCGGATGCGTCACGAACAGACCCGTATCGAATCCACGTTTTTCCGCCTGTTCCAACGCGACTTCGGATGTACCGATCTTGCCGCAATCCTTGATGAATTCGGCCAATTGCGGATTGGATTTGGCCAAACTTTCAGCGATAGGGTGATTGGGCGAAATCGCGAGGAACGACATGCCGAATAATGTATCGGGGCGGGTTGTAAACACGCTAACCTTTTGCCCTTGCCCGGCAATTTCAAATTCAATATGCGCGCCTTGCGACTTGCCGATCCAGTTTTCCTGCATCAAACGCACTTTTTCCGGCCAGCCTTGCAAACGTTGCAATGCGCCAAGCAAATCATCGGCATATTGGGTGATTTTCAAAAACCACTGATTCAATTTACGGCGTTCCACCGTTGCGCCGGAACGCCATCCCTTGCCATCGACCACTTGTTCATTGGCCAGAACGGTATTTTCAATCGGGTCCCAGTTGACCCTCGGCTCTTTGCGGTACGCCAAACCTTTTTTATAAAACTCGATGAACATTTTTTGTTCATGCTGATAATAATCCGGATCGCACGTCGCAACCTCGCGCCGCCAATCATACGACAATCCCATGGTTTTCAATTGCGCCTTCATTTGCGCGATATTGGAATAAGTCCATTTCGCCGGATGCTCGCCCCGTTCGATCGCCGCGTTTTCCGCTGGCAATCCAAACGCGTCCCATCCCATCGGATGCAGCACGTTGAATCCTTGCATGACTTTGTATCTGGCCACCACATCGCCCAGCGTGTAATTGCGCACATGGCCCATGTGAATTTTCCCGGAAGGATAGGGGAACATTTCCAAGACATAATATTTGGGCTTGGAGGAGTCTTCGCCGACTTCAAAGCATTTTTTATCGTCCCAAATTTTTTGCCAATTTTGTTCGGTTTCGCGAAAATTATACCGTATTATTTCTGTGTTCATTTTTATCCTTTACCCCTACTGATGGATCTCACAATTCGTATCGCGAAACCATTTATATATTCGCGCCAGCCGCCACGCCAACCCTGGCGCCGCCTTGCTTGAAATTATACCGCTGCGCTTCTGCGCTCATGTTTTCCACCTTATATATTGAACCCTACCCGTGAAACTATAAATTCTAAGCAAAACCAATAATTTGGCAAGGGCGCAGACGGGTTGACACCAATTATATTAGTGTTTATAAAGGATACAAATCAACAGGAGGAGATAAGCCCATGATTCAAATACCCGTATATTTTTCGCGGATGGTGGATGCGGCCAAAGACCATATATTTGATCCTTGCAAAAACCCAAAAGATGTAACGAATCAGATTAAGGCTATCTCCAGCAGCTTGAGCGAAATAGCGGGGGGATATTTTGCCCTTTTATGCGATGGCGGCGATAATTTGCTGGGCGATAACGTAAAACAATCCAGTAAATATAAAAGAATTATTTATATAGCCAAAATAAATGCCGCATTAAAATGCCTGGCCTATGGCTGGGATATTGAGGGCACTACAAATCAATATTTGGCGCGAGAAAGTTTGATAGAAGAATTGTCCCGCGCCGGCACTTTTGCCACTGCAGTGTGCAGGAATTCCGGCATTAATCCGAACCATGTTGGTTTGGGAATTGATACCCCATTATTTTATTATGCTGCGTCGGTAACTATCCATGACCCAGGTTTGTCAGGTTTTGTGCTTTTGATCCGGAATCTAAACAAAAAACAATTACAGAAACTAAAAACGGCAATGGATTTCGCCGATAAAACCGATGTTTTCCCGTTATTGGGAGAAAAAGCAAAACCAGCGAAAAGAAAATACAAAAATTACAAGATTAAGAAAAAACAACACCCGTTCCATCAATTGGTCGATGCGTTTATCGCCCGGCGCGAAAAAGAACAACAAACCCTTAGCCACGCAAAATCAAATACAATGCGCAAGCGGGAAAGATAAATACGGGGCATATGACCCATAAAAAAAGAAAACATAAACCCAAATTGCCGCGAGGGACGGAATTCACAGATTTGCCCGTTCAAGAAAGCACGAATTTGATCAATGCAGTTTCCGCGGAAGTCAGAAGCGGTAATCCCAATCTTGCCATCAGTGGTTTGAACCGGTTATGGCGCAACAGAAATTTAATCAACGATATTGGTTCCATATTTCATGTTATGGTTTGGTATGCTGCGCGCCAGGCCAGCGGCCCGGTAATGCAGTTTTTAATTCGCAAAATTTCCATGGCGACCAGACCGGAAACGGAATCAAGGGAAATTATGGTGCTTGCCTTGATAAAAACGGCCCGGCAGACGCGGGAAACAAATCCTTTGGCGGCAGAATATTTGCGCCTTGCGGCAAATCGCTTGCCAAATGATCGCCGCAGTCAGCATAATTTGATGGTCGCCGCGGATTGTTTACAAGCCCATCCGGCCAATACCAACCGCGCCCCGCGCCAATTGCCGCGCGCTATCGTAAGAACCCAAGAAAAAAGCCGGTAAAACCTGCGAAGTTTTACCGGCCTTATATTGAATTAGGATAAAATCGGGGATTATTTCGTACCCCCTTGGATCTTATCCTAACCTGCCTGACGACTCGGGTCTTTGGCTTGCTGGATCATTTGCTGGATAGTTGTTATCTCTATGCCCACCGGCTTTACCGATGTCGCGGCAAACATGCCCCGTATTTCACTTTCTTCCGGGATGCGGTAACTGCGCGCTGACTGGTTGTGTTGGACCAGAATCCGGATAATTTGTCGGGTGCGGTCTACCTTGTCGTCCGGCATATTTTCCCAAAATAATTTAACCCGCTTTGCGGCCAGCGGCAAATTGCTAAAAGGCTGGTTGCTATTAATAAAATTCAGTAATTTTCCCAGCGCCGTTCCATCGCACATTTGCAATATTTTTGCATGTATTTCCAAAACCTCTTCCAATCTAAAATCGGTAAGAGTTCGGGGCGCCAACCGTACCCCTCTTCCCCGTTCTTGTCCGTGAATGGGGCCCGCGGAATTATGGTGGTAACGACTATTGCGACGCATAGGTTTATTCCTTTATTTTGTACCGCTGGCAATGCGCAATTCCCGCGCGCGGGCCAAAATCGAATTTTCGATTTTGGTTGCGGTGTTGGATTCCGCCGCCGCATCGACCCAATTGCCATTTTTGTCGGCGATTTGTTTGAATGCCGCCACGCGAATACCATCGGCGCGTAAATCGCGCGCCAGAATATAAATCGTCAATTTAAAACGCTCGGTTGCTTTGGTTTCCGCGTCATCCGACGGCGGCGAATACCAATCGGTGATGATCACGCCGCCAAACGGATCGGCCGATACCAACGGCATAAATGAAACCGTGTCCAAACTTGCGCGCCATAAAAAGCCATTCACGCCGATTCCCGCGCCCGCGCCGGGCTCATCCTTATTTTTTCCGCCAAAAAATAATCCATCGCCGCCAAATACCGATTCGGTTTGCCGGTCGCGCGCCATTTTATCGGTATAAGGATTGGTATAAGCTTCGCCCTTTTCGATGTTCGAACATCCGGTCAAACCCAAAAGTCCTACCAGCAACGAAAAAATAGCGAAAAAAGTGATTTTTTTAGAAAGGGACGACATGAAAACCTACCTTGGGGGGTGTTATATAAAGAGAGTATGACCGAATTAGGGTTGTACCTGACCACAAAATTGCAACAATTTCAAGGGGATATATGGTTAATCCCCAGAAAACATTAACCTTTTTGCCTTGTGGCGGCAAAAACACGCGATTGCCTGAATACAACAGGTTAATGGCCGGAATGACTTGGCAGGATCACCTAATATGTATAGTTTTGCCCCTAGATGACGGGATGACTCGTTTGAATAAACAAGTCATTCCATCTGTAACCGTTTTGTTTTTCTGAACATGCGGCTGCATCTCGGTCGGAAGCTGATGATGTGGCTATATCAAAGGGAAGCAAAACAAATTTTTTCGAAGTGTATTGGAGGAAAAATGAAAAAATTCTATTTAGCTCTTGTGGCTTTGGCTGTTTTCGCAGCTGGTAGCGCACAAGCCGCTGATCAAGGCGTAAAACTTGGTTTAGGCGGTTACTACAAAGCCGGCTTTGGCATTATCGCTGATGATGATGATGGTGCTACCCAGCCGCAAGCTCAAGACCGTCGCAACCACAGCTTGAAACAAGATGTGGAAGTATGGTTCACTGGCGAAACCACCTTGGACAACGGTTTAACCGTTGGCGCCCGCGTTGAACTCGAAGGTCAAACACAATCTGACCAAATCGATGAAACCTGGATGTATATGAAAGGTTCCTTCGGCGAATTGCGCGTTGGTGATGAAGATGACGCACGCCGCTTGAAAGCAGTTGTAGGCCCGATGGCTTCCAAAGTTTTCAGCGCTGCTGATCCAGATGACACCATGCTGCATTTCTCGAACAACCCATTGACCCAGTTGACCAGCTATGCGAACAACACCGCAGGCGTGAACAACACGGTTATGAAAGTTGAAAACGACAGCACAAAGTTGATCTATATGACCCCATCGTTCAACGGTTTCAGCTTAGCCGTTTCGTATGCTCCTGATGCAAGTCAAGACATGCAAAACAACGGCGGCTTGACCCAGTTGGATAATGACGGCGGCAACTCCGAAGCTTTCTCGGTAGCCGGCGCTTATGATGGCAAATGGGACTCGACCAAAGTTATGGCCTCTTTGGGCTATACCGGCTCTAACAACGAAACTGCTTCGGCAGACGATGTTAACGCATGGCACGCTGGCTTAGGCTTCGGCTGGGGCGCGTTCATGGTCGGCGGTTCCTATGGCGTCTTGAATGACGGCCTGGGCAGCGATCTTGATGTTACCAATTTCGAAATTGGCGGCACCTACACCACCGGTCCTTACACCGTTGGTTTGGGCTGGAGCCATGGCGAATATGACGTCAGCGCAACTCAAGAACCAGAACTCGATGTATTTATGTTGAGCGGTTCTTACGCAATGGGTCCTGGCATCACTTTGGATGCCGCGATCTCTTACGACGATTATGATAATGACGGCTCGGCGGCCGCAGGTTCCGGTTTGACCGCAACCAGCGACTACGATTCGACCTCGATCATGGTCGGCTCGTCGATCAAATTCTAAGCCTTACGGCGTAGTATTGGGGAAAGGCGGCCTTTTGGCCGCCTTTTCTTTTTGTCTTTGCAGTACATAAGACATCACGCCATTTAATGATAATTATCCCATGCTCAATTTGCGCTGGACGATTGGCAATATGTTATAATATAACATCGCTATAGTGTGTTTTATAAGGAGTTAGCGATGAAAAAAATAATATTTGCCCTTTTGTTTGCCACCATTGGTTTACTGCCCGCCCTGCCTGCTTTATCGGCCGATTCCGGCGTGAAATTAGGCATTGAAGGTTATTACAAATCTGGTTTTGGCGTTATCATGGATGATGATGGCGTGGATCAACCTCAGGCGCAAGATCGCCGCTCTCACGCCTTGAAACAAGACGTGCTGATTGTGTTTACCGGTGAAACGGAATTGAATAACGGCATCACTGTCGGTGCGACTGTTGAATTAGAAGGCCAAACTATTGCGGGCGCGCAAATCGACGATACTTTGATGTATATGAAAGGTTCTTTCGGTGAATTCCGCGTGGGCGATACCGATGATGCGCGGATTATTAAATCCGTGACCGGGCCAGAAGCGTCCGAAGTATTCGTGGTCGATCACCGTCTATACGAACATATCAGTTTTTCTAATAATCCCCTGACCCAATTGACATCGTTTGTGAATAATGAGGCGGGTTTAAATAACACCCTGATGGCGGTCGAAGATGCATCGACCAAATTGATTTATTTATCGCCCTCGTTTAACGGATTTTCTTTCGGCGTATCCTATGCGCCGGATGCGACATCCGATATGCAAAATAACGGCGGGTTGACGCAAAACGATAATGATGCCGGCGAAAATTCCGAGGCGGTTTCGATTGCCGCTAATTATGACGGCAAATGGAACAATACGACGGTTCAGGCATCGCTCGGTTTCACCGATTCGAATAATGAATCTGCCGGTGTTGACGATGTGCGTGCCTGGCAGGGCGGTTTGAATTTCGGCTTTGGCGCATTCGGTGTTGGCGGATCGTATGGCAAGCTCGAAAACGGCCTTGGCAATGATTTGGATGTCGATGTGCTCAGCCTTAGTGGCACCTATAATACCGGGCGCTATACGTTCGGTTTGGGATGGAGCCATGGCAATTACGAAGTCGCTGCTAGCCGCGAGCCGGAACTGGATACGTTTCTGTTATCGGCTTCGTACGCTCTTGGGTCCGGTGTAACGCTGGATGCCGCTATTCAGCACGATCAATATGAAAATGATGGCGCTGGCGCAATTGGTTCCGGCCTTGCGGCAATGGATGATTATGATTCAACCGCAATCATGATCGGCTCGTCAATCGCCTTTTAAGCGTGGATTGACAAAAATATAAAAGGGCGGTCTTATAAAGGCCGCTCTTTTTATTTGGGATCAAGATGACCGAAGCCATTGCACAAAACCTATCGCGTATCCGCGCCGAAATTAACGGCGCGCAATTAATCGCGGTCAGCAAAGGACAGGATACAGATAAAATTACTGCGGCGTTGAACGCAGAGCAACGCGTGTTCGGCGAAAATTATGTGCAGGAAGCCGCCAAAAAATGGCCCGCTTTACGGGCGCGGTTTGCCGACGTTGAATTGCATTTGATTGGCCCGCTGCAAAGTAACAAAGCCAAAAATGCGCTGGAATTATTCGATGTGATTCAAACCTTGGACCGCGATTCGCTGGCAAAAGAATTGTTAAAATACCCGGGTTTATTAACGGGAAAAAAATTCTTTATCCAAGTCAATATCGGGCGCGAAGATCAAAAATCCGGTGTGATGCCGGAGGAGGCCGAGGGATTTATTAAAAAATGTATTCATGATTATAAATTGCCGGTGATCGGATTGATGGCGATTCCTCCGGATGGCCAGAATGCCACGCCATATTTCCAGGAACTCGCGCAAATCGCCGCGCGGCATAATTTAAAACAACTATCGATGGGGATGAGCGCGGATTATAAACAAGCAATTACCTGTGGCGCTACCTTGGTGCGAATCGGTACGGCTGTTTTCGGCGCCCGTAAACGTTAACGTATATCGATTTTTGTTTGCTTGGTTAGTTCGGGCAAAATATACAGCAAATCTTTTTGCGCGATCGCCACGCATCCCTCGGTTCCGGCAAAATCCGGCTTAGCCACATGCAGAAAAATCGCGCTGCCCTTGCCGCGAATGGTTGGATTGCGGTTATATCCGATCACCACCACAATATCGTAACATCCATCTTCGCGCCAAAAAATCTCGTGCCGCGCTTCGTTCGGCAGAATAACGGGAAAATTATACGCCGCATTATCCGGATCGTCGCACCATCCGGTATTTTTACCGATCACCGCGCTGGGCAATTGAATATTCGGCAAATCCAACCGGTCTTTGCGCCAATATACTTGCAATAACGGAAATTGGCCCAGTGGCGTTTTGCCGTCGCCCTCGATTTTTTCCATCGTGGCGCCGTTTTTCCCAATCGCACAGCGATAGGACCGGTTATTCCAATATAATAAATTATTTTTGCTATCGACTTTGATCATAAAAGAAATTTAGCCGCGCGAGTAAGGGATATCAAGACCGCGCGGGATTTTGCGTTTAATTTTGATGGCGTTGTTTGATCATTTGCTCGTACTTATCCAGCGCGCGCATCATCATTTGCGGCATTTGCTCTGCGGGCACTTGAATTGGCGTTGCATCGGCATTGACCGGCGCTAAGCCTTTCATTGGCTTGTTCG
Organism: uncultured Alphaproteobacteria bacterium; assembly: GCA_964647725.1. Lineage (GTDB taxonomy): Bacteria > Pseudomonadota > Alphaproteobacteria > SHNJ01 > SHNJ01 > SHNJ01. Next base: position 37,525 of record CAZYJI010000005.1, on the reverse strand, counting down.
GAATAAGATCGACTTCATGAACCGGCGTTTGTTCGACCGGCGTTAATGGCGCTGCGGCGGATTTTGGCTCTAACCACGGACCGGCATCGATATCGTCCGGCACTTCGGCCAAATTCACGGCATTATTTGGAATATCGCTAGCATCGGCAGTTTGTGATTCGCTGTCGCTGGCGGTTTGTTCGGTGTCATCCTGCGCTACTTGGGATTTATTTTGTTTGGCTGCTTGTTCCGGCGCTTCGTCATCGTCGCTTAAATTGGCAATCGCCATTTCGCCAATATCGCGGCCGCCATGTTCTTGGGCATAAATCGCGTTTGATGTCGCAACCAGCATTCCCATTGGCCCGCCAAAGGCCAAACCGCCGACAATGCGCGCGGTGCCGGATAATGTATCGCCGGTCAAACTGCGGTACAAAGATCCAATCACCGGAATATGTTGCAATGGGTTTACGACGTCGATTAAATCGGCAAGGGTAAGATCATGCACGCTTTCAACCGGTTTGGCGTCTTCGGCTTCGGAATTGCCGTTTAATGCGCGGGCAAACATCGCATCGGTTTTTTGCGCGGCTTGTTCAATTTCGTTTTGTATCGCGGGCGCCGCGATGGCTGGCTGCGCCGGAATTTCGGCGGCAGGCAATAATTTTGAAAATTCGGATTCGTTCGGCAAACGCGTTTCGCGCCAGGATCTATCATCGCTGATAATGCCGGTATAAGTGCTGTCCCGTAATAGGGTAGAATTAATTGTCATTGTTAGTCTCCCATCCGATAGAACCCTTGCAATCGGCATGCCAATCAATTCTTAGAATTATCGTTATATTTCAATTATTTATATTGTTTCGATATAGTATTAATAGGCAGTTTTGTACCAAGGATAGCGGTTTAAGTAGCTGTTTTTGCCGGGTTTAGCCACCTGCTTGTGGGCCGAAAAATATTGCGCTTGGGGCATAACAAAAATATAAAAGATAAGAACAGATCCAATTTTTCCAATCGGTTTTCATGAAAAAGAATATTTTACTGGTGGACGATGATGATGCTTTGCGCGAATCCCTCGCCGAGCAATTGGCGATGTATGACGAATTCAAAGTCATCCAAGCCAGCCGGGCCGCGCAGGCGCTTGAAAAAATCAAGGAACAAGAAACACCGGATCTGGTAATTCTCGATGTCGGCTTGCCCGATATGGATGGCCGCGATACTTGCCGTTTAATGCGCCGCGCCGGATTCAAGGCGCCGATTGTGATGTTGACCGGCGCGGCGACGGACGCCGATACGATTTTGGGTCTGGATGCCGGCGCAAACGATTATGTGGCAAAGCCATTTCGGTTTAACGTGCTGCTCGCCCGCGTGCGGGCGCAAATCCGGCAAAATCAAAATTCCGAAGATGCGCAAGTGCGCATCGGAAAATATTTATTCCAGCCCAGCACCAAAATTATGATCAACACCCAAACCGATCAGAAATTGAAATTGACCGAAAAAGAAGCCGGGATCATCCGCCAATTGTACAAGGCCAGCGGCCGTGTGGTGCCGCGTGAAGTATTGTTAAATGATATTTGGGGTTATAATTCCGGCGTTTCCACGCACACGCTGGAAACCCATATTTACCGCCTGCGCCAGAAAATCGACGATGACAAGGGCGACGGCGCCGTGATCATCACCGAAGGCGGCGGATACCGCATCGGCGTTTAATCCATTTCAATAATTTAGAATATTTTTATACGCGCAAAGTAATGCCGCATCGATGCCTTAGGCAATATGTGCGCATTGTGCAGTCCATATCAATCAACTATGGAGAATGATCATGCCTATGAGAAGCAATTCCAGGTCCCGTAGCGGATCAAGTTCCAGAACCGGCTCCGGCCGGTCTTCCAGCCGTTCTAGCAGCGTTAAGTCACGTAGCAGCGGCAGCGGACGCTCAACACCGTCCCGTTCCAGAAGTTCTGGTGGACGGCGCAGCAGCGTTTCTTCCTCGCGCAGCGCTGGACAGTAAAAATAAAGGCCCTTTCGCACGAAAGGGCCTTTTTTAGTCGGGCAATATTATTTTCTTAAAGTTTCCAGGTTCGCGGCGTTTTTCGCCGTTTGAACCAGATTGATAAATTCACTGCGATATCCGAATTTATCCGCGCCCTTGGATTGTTCGGCCAGGGATGCAATATCGTCATATCCGAAATCGCTGACATATTCATCGCCATGCAATTTTTGGCCAAACGCCGCAACTGCGGTTGAAAACCGGACATCGGTTGGAACTTGATTAATGGAATCGAATTCCAATTTTTTATCGACCGGCGTTGTGATCAATTTGCTTTTATCTTCGTTCGGCAATTTATAGCGGATTTTCACGAACGCATATTCATCGCCCGTGCGGCTTGCGATTTGTGCTTTGTCCACTTCCACCTCGTTACCATAACGCAGCGGGTCGATACGATCGGCATTCGATCCGGCTGGGGTGATTTCATAAATCGCGGTCACGCTGTGGCCCGATCCGATTTCACCGGCATCTACCTTGTCATTGTTGAAATCTTCTCGTTTCAACAGGCGGGTTTCATATCCGATCAAACGATATTCCGAAACTAAGCCTGGGTTGAATTCCACCTGGATTTTAACGTCCTTGGCGATGGTAAATAACGTCGATCCGGCTTCGGTGACTAACGCTTTGCGCGCCTCGTTCAGCGTGTCGATATAGGCCGCATTGCCATTGCCGTTCTGCGCCAAGGTTTGCATCAATTCATCATTGTAATTGCCGCGGCCGAAACCCAGCACCGACAATGAAACGCCACTATTGCGTTCGCGTTCGATATAGGATTTCAATTCATTCGTATCGGTGATGCCGACATTAAAATCGCCATCGGTCGCCAGGATCACGCGATTGACGCCGCCTTTGTCGAAATTGCTTTTGGCCAATTGATAAGCCTGGCGAATACCTTCGGCGCCGGCGGTGGATCCCCCCGCACTTAAATTATCCAATGCTGCCATAATTTTCGATTTATTGGTGGCCTTGGTTGGCTCCAACACCGTACCGGCGCTGCCGGCATAGGTGACAATCGCGATGCTGTCATCGTCTTTCAATGTGCCGATCAGCATTTTCATCGAATTGATCAATAACGGCAATTTATTCGGTTCATTCATTGAACCGGATGTGTCGATCAAAAATACCAAATTGGATTTTGGTTTTTCATCCGCATTCAATTCATAACCCTTAATACCAATATGCATCAATTTGGTTTTTGCGTTCCATGGATTTGGGTAAACCGCCACATGCGCCTTAAACGGCTCGGATTTGCTCGATGGCGCTTTGTAATCATAGGGGAAGTAATTGATCAGCTCTTCGACCCGCACCGCGTCTTTTTGTGGCATGGCGTTATGATTCAAGGAAGATCGGACAAAGGAATAAGATGCCGTATCGACATCGATCGAAAAGGTCGATACCGGATCCTGGGCAGCAATTTTAATGCCGTTGATTGTAAGATCGCTGAATTTATCGTGGCCTTGATCCTGATAATATGGCGCCGATAAATCTTGTGTCGCCATGGAATGCCGCATAGGCATTTCCGCGCTGCGAATTTTGGACAATGCCATATCCACTTCCGCCATCGGCGCTGCGCTTGGCGCCGGTTCGCGCATCATCGCCGCGGCGCCAGCGTTATTGCCCATGGGCGATGATTTTACTTCATCGGTGCGAGCAATTGGTTGGGGCTGTGTTTTTGCAGTTTCCGCGATTGGTGGTGGCGCAACCGGCGGGGTCAATTGTTCGATACTGGCTATATCGCCATCATTCTTGTCCGTAATAATGGCTGGCATCGCATCGGTAATTTCCATTGGCGCTGGGGCAAGGCCAGGCAAAGTTTTAACAACGTAGGGATTCCATAAAAAACTGACGGCGACCAGCATCAAGCAAAAAGCGCCGACTAAATAACGAGCGTGGGTCATGATATTTTCTCCTATGATCGCGGCGTAGAAATTACGCAGCATATTCATAAGACGACCGGCCAAGCCGATTCCTTGGTGGGATTCGGCATTTTTTTGCACGAATTCTTTTAACGCGTTGTTAATAATGCGTTTTTTTGCGTTTTCATCCGCCGCTGGGGCGGGATTATCGCGCCATAATTGCTGTAATTCGTTTAAGTCATCATTCATGATCATCTTCCCGAATTTGTTTTAATTTTTTGCGTACCTCATGCAATCGCCACGACACGGTCGATTCGGCGCAATCCAAAATAATGCCCGCCTCGGCGTGGCTTAGATTTTCATCCAATACCAAAATCGCAGTCTCGCGCAATTCCGGATCCAATTGTTCCAAGGCGCGGTGCAACCAGGCGCTTTTATCATTATTATCGCGCGCGTCCTCGCGGGCGGATTCTTGCGATTCTTCAAAAGTTCTTTCCAAATTTCTGGCACGTACTCGGCTTTTGCAGAAATCTTTACAGGCATTTAAAATCACGCGGTATAGCCAGGTGGAAAAATTACTGTCGCCGCGAAAATTTTGCATTTTACCCGCCAGTTTCAGGCAAATATCCTGCACGATATCTTCGGCATCCTGGCGGTGATGGGTAAAACGATAGGCCAATCGGTACATTTTGTCATAATGCCGCTCCAACAACTGTTGGAACGCGGCTTTATCTCCCTTGCTCGCTTTTTGCGCTAAGATAAGGTCAATATTCTGCATGCACTAATGATTGGACGCCGCCGGTTGGGTGTTCCTTGGGAAAATAATAAGGGGATTAAAGCGCGGCAATGCTGCAATAGCAAGAATAACGCGAAGAATGGCTGGGGCGCTAGGGATCGAACCTAGGAATGTCGGTACCAAAAACCGATGCCTTACCGCTTGGCTACGCCCCATCACGGTAAAATAGATCCGTGAAAATAGTCGCTCGACGCGAATAATGCAAGCCCGTCGTTGCGTGGAAACTGTGGCCGAAAATAACACGCCAGCGAAATATCCACTACTATATATGGGTAAGTACTTGCAAATTTTACAAACTCTGGTAAACCCAAATCTTAACGGATTTTCTAAAAAAATAAAAACAAGGCCGCTCATGACAGATTCTTCCAAGAACGACGGTGCCATCATGATTCCCTGGAGTGTAAAGGGCGTTTCTGCCAAAGCCCGCCAAACCGCCAAAGACGAAGCCGCCAAGGCCGGACAAACGATTGGCGCCTGGTTATCGCAAGCGATTCGCAAGGCCGCCAAAGATCCTGTTTTATTCGGCCAATTGACCGATCTGGCGCGCAATGTCGCGGCAACCCCAGCCAATAATAGTTTGGATGAATCGGTTTTATTCGAATATTTGCAAAAAATGGATCAAAAATTGAATGCGCTGTCGGATCGCGTCGCCGCGAACGAAGGCCAAAGCGATGTCCGCATCCCAAGTTTTGAAACGGTATCGGCGATTGCCAGCAAAAACTGGCCAGCGTAATAAATTCTAATTTAAAAGGTTATTGTATGTCGGCTGTTTTAGGTGCGTGGAGCGTAAAAGGTGTAGACGAAGAAGCCAAATCCATCGCTAAACGCGCCGCCGCAGAAGCCGGTATTACCATGGGCGCATGGCTGGAAGCCGCTGTTCTACATATCGCGCAAAAAGGTTTTATCGATCTGCCAACCACCACCGCTAAGATTGGTGATCTGACGACCGATGCCGCCACCAATGGCAAAGTTCAAGAACAGCGTTTATTCAACACCACCATTCGTGTCGCGCCGCGAGATTTACTCGCGCAAACCAGCACCAATTCGACCGGTCTTGCCGCGATTGCCGATTCGGTCAATCAATTGGAAGCAGGATTACAGCGCACCATCGATATTTTAGAAGCGCGTTTGGTGGAACTCGAAGACGGTATGCGGCAAATGCGCAATTTATTGCCGGCATCGCGCACCGGATTGCCAAGCGTCACGCAAAATACCCCGCAAATTTCTTATTATGAATTGGGCCAGATCAGCGCGGATTACAAACCGCTTTCCAATTTGCCTGGCGCAAAATCGGATTTCTTCAGCCCGGATAATTTGTTGAATCTGGCGGTTGTCGTTGCGCTTGGCGTTGCGGCGTTTTTGGCCGGTCAGCGCCTCGGCTTCGATTTCTTTACATTTTAAGCCGCGATAGAAATCGGTTTTATCCAATAATCTTTAAATAAATTTTGAACATCTTGCAGCAATTTTTGCTGGGCGATTGCATTTTCCGCAAGCGCGTAAAAACAAGATCCGCTGCCGCTCATCCCCCATCCGGTATTTACGGTTTTGCCCAGTTTTTGCGCGATATCTTGTAATTCCGGATGTAATTGTGCGGCTGGCGCAAAAAGATCGTTGGCATTCTCAAACTTTGTTTTTGGATCTGTGGTTTGAATTATGCTTTTGCCAGACCAAGCATTAAAAACCGGCGCGGTTGAAATTTGGATGTTGGGAAATATCAAAACGCCGCGACGTGGTGTGAAATCTGGCAATAATTCGATTTGCTCACCAATGCCGCGCATAATACAAGGCTTGGATTCAACGCAAACCGGCACATCCGCGCCAATTTTGCGGGCGAATGCAATCCAATCGAAATTTGCAAACAAATCTCCGAAATATTCGCGCGCGAACCGGATGATTGCGCCCGCATCGGCCGATCCACCGCCCAGACCAGCGCCGGCCGGAATATTTTTTTGCAAATGGATTTTAAAATGCGGCAGGGTTTTGGAGGCACTGCGCAATTCGTGCAAGGCCTTTAAAACAATGTTTTTACCGTCCTTTGGCACGGATGTGGCGAACTCGCCATCGACGATCAATGTGTCTTGATCCGCCATTTCCAGACGCAGCGTGTCGCAAAGATCGGCGAAACAAACCAGGCTTTCCAAATCGTGATAATGATCATCGCGCTTGCGCACGATTTTCAGGTTCAGATTGATTTTGGCCGGTGCGGCGATGGTATAGGAAATAATCAATGCGCCAAATCTGTGTTATTAGGCGTTTTTGGCGGGGTATCTTTGGCTTCTAATTTGGATTCTTGTTTCAATCCATTTTGCAATTTACCGTCGATCGATTTTTTCAATTCCGCTTCCGGTTCGAACGACAAGGCGCGGTTCCATTGGATGCGCGCCTGTTCAATCCGGTCCAAACGCCATAACGCATCGCCATAATGATCGATCAATTGCGGGTCATATGGCCGCGCCTCGACGGCTTTTTGTAAAATTTTCTCGGCGTCTTCATATTTGCCCATGCGGTATAGCGCCCAGCCCAAGGAATCGATGATAAACGCATCGCCTGGCGCCAATGCCACGGCCTTTTCCAGCAATCCTAAGGCTTCATCCAATTTTTCGCCGCGTTCGACCCAGGAATAAGCCAGATAATTCATGACATAAGGCTGTTCCGGCGAAAGTTGCAAGGATTGCTGCAAATCTTTTTCCGCTTGCACCCATAATCCGGCCCGTTCAAACGCGGTGCCACGCGCGTAAAATAACGGCCAATCGGTTTTGCCAATCGGATCACTGTTTTCAATCGCTTCGCTGTACGCTTCGATAGCGGCGGCATAATCCTTGCGGTTTCTGTATAAATCGCCCAGCATCGTCACCGCTTCGACCCGTTTTGGATGGGTCTTGCGCATTTTTTCCAGAATTTCGATGGATTTGGCTTGTTGGTTCATTTTATCGTAATCGCGCGCCAAACGCAGCCCAGCCGACCAATAAAAGGCCGGATGGTTCATCAATTGCGCATGGATCGTGGCGGCTTCATCATATTGTTCGAACGCTTCGAACAATTCCGCCATCAATAATTGGTTGAATTCAAAATCCGGCTGCATATACGCGGATAATTGCGCGTATACGATCGCCATCTCGCTGCCCGCCTGGCCTTCGAACGATGTGGCGATGTCGAACAAAACTTGCGCAATACCGTCGGTCGCGGTGCGGATATTGGCAGGCGCCACCTGATTTTTTTCAAGGCGCGCATAAGCGGCATCGAAAATATAATTATTCGGACTGCGTTTGGTGAAAGCGTCATAAAGTTCTTTCGCCTTGGCCGGTTCCACCATGCGTTCGTATAAATTGCCAAGACTCATGGATAAACGCAGCGGCATTATGGTAAAACGCGATGCGGCCTGGGCGTAATAATTCAACGCCGCCGTATTGTTGTTGGCGTATTCGGATAATAATCCCGCGTGCAGCAAAATGATCCCGCCCGCCGTTTCGCTGGGGAATAATGGTTTCAACGTGTCAATGCCAGCATCGAATTTACCTTCCGCCGCATTCATCCAGGCGCGCAGCAATGGCAAGGTCAGCTTGTTTAATTTCGCGTCTTCCATCGCCTTTAATTGTACCTCGGCATCGGCCAGTTTGCCGGTTTTCACATTTTGTAAAAATAAAACCAGGCTGGGCAGCAAGGAATTGGCCTTGTTAGTTTGCCAAATTTTCGCGAGTGGCAGCGATTTATCGATTTGACCGCTCATAATATAAAGCAAACAGACCCGTTCGATCAGCGATTGGTTGTTTGGGTCTTTATCCAGCGCCTGCTGTAAAAATTCGGCGGATCTGGTGAAATTGGCGTCTTGCAAGGCCGCGCGGCTGGCCAAATAATTTCCGGCAACGCCGTCCGGCGTTTCGGTAAATGCGCTGATTGCTTCGGGCGTAGATTCCGGTTCTGTAACAGGCGGTTTTTCTTTTGTTTCGGCGGTGACAGTTGGCGGCGTATCATTATCGCTGGCGGCTGCGGTTGTGTTGCCACCCGCCGCATCCAGCAATGTGCAAGCGCCCAACACCGTGACTAAACATAAAATGGCCAATAAACGTAAAAACATGAAAAACCTTCCGGATTAAAATTACATATTGGTATAACTCGGCCCCTCGCCGCCTTGGGGCGGAACCCAATCGATATTCTGGCTTGGGTCCTTTATATCGCAAGTCTTGCAATGCACGCAATTTGCCGCGTTGATTTGCAATTTTTTTTGCCCTTCTATATCGACAAATTCATAAACGCCGGCCGGGCAATAACGCGATTCGGGTCCGGCGAATAATTCATAATTCACTTTTATGGCTTTTTCCGGGTCGCGCAATTGCAAATGGCACGGTTGGTCCTCGGCGTGATTGGTCGACGATAAATAAACCGAACTCATACGGTCGAATGTCAAAACGCCGTCGGGTTTCGGGTATTCGATCGGCTGGGTTGATGTTTTGCGTTTCAATGTGCCGTGATCGGCGCGATTGCGCAGCGTCCATGGCGCGCGGCCACGGAATAAATACGTATCGATGGCCGAATAAATCAATCCGGCCCATAATCCCAAATGAAACGATGGGCGGATATTGCGCACGCCGTATAATTCCGCGCCAACCCAGGATGATTTCAAGGTTTGCTCGTACTTGTCCGCTTCGTCCGGCGCATTGCCACCCGTCAAATGATCGAACAAACATTCGGCGGCGATCATGCCGGATTTCATCGCGGTGTGCGTGCCCTTGATCTTAGGAACATTCAAAAATCCGGCCGTATCGCCGATCAACAATCCGCCCGGGAAAGTCAGTTTTGGAATGGATTGAAATCCGCCTTCGACAATCGCCCGCGCGCCATAAGAAATGCGCTTGCCGCCCTTGAAATATGGGGCGATGGCGGGATGGGTTTTGAAACGTTGAAATTCCTCGAATGGCGATAAATAAGGATTGGAATAATCCAGCCCCACCACAAATCCGACCGCGATTTGATTATTGTCGAAATGATATAAAAACGATCCGCCATAGGTATCGGCACGCATTGGCCAGCCGACCGAATGCACGATCAATCCCTGGCGATGCTGCGCCGGATCGACTTGCCAAATTTCTTTTATTCCAAGTCCATAAGTTTGCGGATCGCGGCCACGGCGCAAATGGAATTTTTCGATCATCTTTTTGGTTAAACTGCCATGGCATCCTTCAGCCAGAATGACTTGCTTGGCGTTGATAATAACGCCCGGCTGATATTGCGCGGTTTGGTTGCCATGTTTATCCAATCCCATATCGCCGGTTTTGACGCCGATGACGCGGTTATTTTCCATCACCATTTCGGCCGCCGCAAAGCCGGTGAAAATATCGACGCCCAGTTCCTGGGCTTGGCCACCCAGCCACCGACATAAATTGCCAAGGCTGATAATATAATTGCCTTTGTTATGCATCGGTTTTGGCGTCGGCAGGCGGAAGGCAAATTTTTTGGTCAGGAATAAAAACCGGTCTTCGGTCACGGGCACATTCACCGGCGCACCCTTTTCCTTCCAGTCGGGAATAAGTTCGTTTAACGCGCGCGGTTCCAACGCTGCGCCGGACATGATATGCGATCCCACTTCCGCGCCTTTTTCAAGAACGCATACGGAAATTTCCGCGCCTTTTTGTTTAGCCAGTTGTTTTAACCGGATCGCCGCGCTTAGGCCCGATGGCCCCGCGCCCACAATAACCACATCGAATTGCATGCTATCGGACATGATTGGAATATAGACCAATTGAGTGGCCTGTGCTAGTCTCGGCCTTATGCAAAATCCCAGGCAACAACTGCAATGGCTGCATTCCATGGGCGTCGAGGATGAATCGGCGGAAACCCCGACCGGGCTTTACCGGTTTAAATCGAAATCACCCATTGCCTCGCGCCCTGTACCCCCAGCTGTGCCGGTTTTAGAACCTGTCGCGGCGGCAAAGGATATGGGCGTTGCCGCCAAAAAATCGTTATTCGATGCTGGGCCAGTAACATCCGGTAATTTTGATGCCGAATCGTTGGCGGTGGTGGCCAATAATTTGGATGAATTGCGCGCGGCAATTGCCAAATTCGATGGTATCGCATTTAAAAAATCGGCGGCCAATACCGTGATTGCCGATGGCAATCCGAATTCCAAAATCATGTTCATTGGCGAAGCGCCCGGCGCGGAAGAAGACCGCCAGGGTTTGCCGTTCGTTGGGCTTGCCGGGCAATTGCTGGATAAAATGCTCGCCGCGATTCAATTGAACCGCACCAATGTGTATATCAGCAATATTTTATTCTGGCGTCCGCCGGGCAACCGCACGCCATCACCCGAAGAAATGGCGATGTGCATGCCATTCGTGCGGCGGCATATTCAATTGGTAAAACCGCAAATTTTGGTTTGCCTTGGCGGCACGGCGATGAAGGCGATGTTTCAAACCAAGGACGGCATTATGAAAATGCGCGGATCGTGGCTGGATTTCGCGCCAATGCCTGGCGATACGCCAATTCCGACGTTATTGACCTATCACCCGGCATTTTTATTGCGCACCCCGGCGTATAAAAAAGATTCTTGGGCCGATTTGCAGGATTTGCAAAAACGCGCCAAAGAATTGGGGATATTGACATAAATCAAGATATTGCGAATACGCAATAAAGACCGGCCCTGATATAACGGGGCCATGCTGCTTTTTTCCCAAGACCAAATTATTATTGCCGGTGTCGACGAAGCCGGGCGCGGCCCATGCGCCGGGCCAGTGGTTGCGGCGGCGTTAATTTTACCGGATGATGTACAAAAATTTTCCTGGGCGGAGCAAATAAAAGATTCCAAAAAATTGACCCGCGATAAACGCGAATATTTATTTTCGCATTTGACCGAACATTGTGTGTACGCGGTGGCCGAATGCAACGTTGAAGAAATCGATCAATTGAATATTTTATGGGCGACGATGCTCGCCATGAAACGCGCCGTCGAATCGCTGGCAACGGCGCCACAAAAAATTCTGGTCGATGGCAATCGTTTGCCGGATGTTACGATTAATGCCGAAGCGGTGATTGGCGGCGATGATAAATATTTATGCATTGCCGCGGCATCGATTATTGCCAAGGTAACGCGCGACCGGATTATGCAACAATTGGCCATCGAATTCCCGTATTATGGATGGGCGGACAATTCCGGTTATCCGACCAAAACCCATTTGACCGCCATGGATCATTACGGTATAACAACGCACCATCGTAAATCCTATGCGCCTGTGGCTAAGATATTGGAAAAGCAGAGAAAATTGGCTGCTTGACGAATGTGTTCCAAAAAGATACAATTATAAGGCTTGCAGGTAACATAAGATTGTGATGTTGGTTAATTCGCAATTTATGATGCCAATAAAAAACAAAATAAAGCCGTATCAGGGATCCAATATCAAATTTATAACCTGAACGCTAAAGGGGTAATGAGGTAAATATTATGAAGATTTTTGGCAAAGAAATCAGCGTTGGAAGTGCGGTGGCGTCCGTTATCAATGGGGCATCCGACCGGCTGTTCAAAACGCACCGTACCGCCTTGGCGGAATTGGAGGCCAGTTCGTTCCGATCCAATGCTGGTCCCGACAGCCTTCCTGCGGTTGGCAACAAAGAAACTTTAGCAAAATGGGATAATTTAGTTTCCTCTATAGCCAGACGCGATTCCATTATTTTTAAAGATAAAGACGGCAAACCAGCCATTCCCCCATCCTTGGCCAAGACCATAGACCAAGCGGTTCAATTGCTGGCGGCAAAATCCGAAGAAATGCACATAATCCAGGAGCATTTGGCGGCAATCAAAACACATCCCGATGCGATTGTGGCCAAGGAACTGGTGGTCCGGTCGGCGGCATTGGTTATGGAGAAAAAGAAAACTTACGTTCAATTTAATCCTACCGTTTTCAATAATCATTACGCTCCATTGCACGCCATGGCGGCGGAATCTACGGCCAATTATTTATCCGCTTTTTCATCCGCAGATAAGGCAGCCGCGATGCAGCCGATTAAAACCGCGGCATTTGCCGATATAGATTTATTTTTACAAAACAAAACAAACTCCTTGCCGGACGCATATACCGGCATTGACAGAATTCTAAAGGCTTTTGAAGGCGTGAATTTACCGGACCTGCATTCCAAATGCCAAAGCTTCCGCGCCACCATGCTTGAACGCGCCATTGCCGATGGCAATATGGGGTTTGCCATCCAGGTTTTAGAGGGCGCCGAGGGCGCCATTCGTCAGCAACACGGCATCCCTATGGATACTGGGTTGGGCGCCCGATTGAACAATCTGGCTGTCGGCCCGGTCGAGGCTCTTCAAGCTCAATTTCTCGCCGCATCGAAAAAACTGAGAGTGTTTTTCAGGCAGGGCGAAGAAAAATCCACTAACGCCGATATTTCCGCCAAATTGCGCAAGTTGCATTTGCGCATGCAAATTTCGAAAACGAACTATAATTCAGATCCGGTTACCGCCGATACGCTTGGCCATTTATTCGACATGGCGGCGACCTTGGGCGACAAAGATTTAATGCGGGATTACGCAACCGATTTGGGCCAATTGGTTCAATCAAATCCCGGCAACATAAGCGCCGCCGGGAAATTTGAAGAATGCTTGCAGGTTTGCGCGAAAAAAGGCGTTGAAGTTAATGTGCCTGGAGCCGAGCCGCCAGCGCCAGCCAAACCGGCTGCGCAAGAAGAAAAACCCGGAACCGGGCAAGAATTGGCCGGGGGCATTGTGGCCGCTGTTATCGCAGCCCGTACTGGCCAAGAGGCCGATGTGAAGCCGCAATTGGCGGGGATTCCCGCAAAAGCAAACACGCCAGATCCGGCAGTAGAAGCCACAAAACAGACCATAGGCATTATAAGACAAACATTAATGGCGCCGAATGATATTCGTCGCACCCTTAATGAGGCCGCCATCGGCACGCCGGAATACAGCAAGGCCTTGAGCGATCTGGTGGCCACGGCGAAAGCCGGCAACGAAGCCTTTCCGGATTTGGAAGGGATAGCCAATACCGAATCCTTAAAAATGAAAAGAAATAAAACCGCGGCAACCCGAGCCGATATGGTAAACATAGTGCAAGCGGCGACTATCGGAGTTTTAAGAAAATCGGCTGAACCAAGCGCAATCGAGAAATTATTGCGCGCATGCCGGGTAAGACTTGGTCTGCAAGACGCATCATTGCGCTATGCCTTCCGTCAAGCGGCCAACGAATCGGTCGGTATCGATAGCACCGCGGCCATGGCTAAATTTGAGCCGGCATTAACAGCATCTAAAGCGGCGCTAAGAATAGATGGCAAAACGGCTCAAGCCGCGCTAGTGACGCAAAACGCCGGCAATCCTGGAAATTAAACCAATAACGTGCGGATTTTGGCAATCGCCACCGTGATCATCGCGGTGTCGAGATTGTTGGCCGCGCGGATTTCGGCCAGCAACGCATCGATCGGCGCGATCGCTTGCGCCCGGTCTTGCAAAAATTCGCCAAACGCTTTTCCGCCCGCGCCCATTTCCCGCACGACTTCCTTGGCAAGGCGCGCTTGCAGGCCCAATAAATCGTCGATCAGGCTGCTGACCGCGCGGGCTTGCCAGGCGCTGGACCGGCTGATTTTGCTCGCCGCCCGGCGCATCCAATCCAAACCGAACCGCTCGCCGATAGCAAAATAAATTTCCGCGACATCGCTGGGCGGTTTTTTGGTGCTTTCGGCGATATTGATTACATCGCCAATCCCGCCCAGCATGCGAATAAACACCACTTGCGATGCCAGCGCTTGCGGCACGTTTTGCGCAGCGTAATCCTTGGCCTTGCGGTCGAGGATTTTCAAATCGTGACCGGGCAGAATTTTGCGCAAGTTGGATTGAATCTGCAAAATCGGTTTTTGGTAAATCGCCAATACCTGATCCAAAGTCTGCTTGGATTTGCGGCTGCGCAGGAACCAGATCGTCGCGCGTTCGACAAACCGGTTCAGCGCCTGAATCATATGCACCTGAACGGTCGGCGTTGTTTTATAATCCAGCGCGCAAATATCGTTCCAAATATCGTCGAGTTTAAATAATTCCCGCACCGCCGCATAAGCACGCACCACTTCGGCGACTTCATTGCCAGTAATTTCCGCGATATTATGCGCGAATAAAATGCCGACGCGGTTGACCATGTAATTGACCAGGGATGTGGCGATAATTTCCCGGCGCAACGCGTGCTTGCCTATGTCTTTTTCATATTTATCCTGCAGCGCCTTTGGGAAATAACGGATCAAATCGGCTTCCAGCGCCGGATCGTCCGGCACATTGCTGGCCAATAAACCGTCATACAGGCCCATTTTGGTATAAGCGAGTAACACCGCCAATTCCGGCCGGGTCAGGCCGCGCTTGGACATGGCGCGTTCGGCGATTTCTTCCTCGCTTGGCAAAAATTCGATCGCGCGGCTTAATTTAACGCTGCGTTCCAGAATGCGGATATGCCGTGCATATTCATCCATCATCGCGTCGGTTTCCGCGACCATCGAGGAGATCGCCATGGTTTGCTCGTAATTGTCGCGCAACACCAGATCGCAAACCTCGGCGCTCATTTGTTTTAATAATTTATCGCGGTCCTTGCGGGTCAGGCGGCCATCTTGTTCGATGCGGCTTAGTAAAATTTTGATGTTTACTTCGTGGTCAGAACAATCGCCCCCGCCGGAATTATCGATCGCATCGGTGTTATTGCGGCCGCCCGCCAACGCATATTCGATCCGGCCCAATTGGGTGAATCCCAAATTCGCGCCCTCGCCGACGATTTTACAGCGCAAATCGCGCGCGTTGATACGCAACGCATCGTTGCCGCGATCGCCGACTTCGCCGTTCGATTCGTGGGACGATTTGACGAATGTGCCGATTCCGCCTAGCCATAGTAAATCGACCGGCGCACGCAAAATAGTTTGGATCAATTCGGCTGGGGTGAAATCGCTTTGTTCGGTGCCGATGGCCGCGCGCGCTTCGGCCGACAGGGTGATTTTCTTTTTATCGCGGCCAAATACGCCACCGCCCTTGGATATCGTCTTGGCATCGTAATCCGCCCAGGTCAATTGCGGGTTTTCAAACAAACGTTTGCGTTCTTTGTAACTTTTTGCCGCATCCGGATTCGGATCGATGAAAATATGCGCGTGATTGAACGCGGCCACCAATTTCATCTGATCGGATTGGAGCATGCCGTTGCCGAACACATCGCCCGCCATATCGCCAACGCCAATGGCGCTGAATGGGGTTTTGCGGATATCGATGCCGATTTCGCGGAAATGCCGCGTCACCGAAACCCATCCGCCGCGCGCGGTAATGGCCAATTCCTTGTGATCGTAACCGGCCGATCCGCCCGATGCGAACGCATCGCCCAGCCAGAATCCATATTCGGCCGAAACCGAATTGGCGGTGTCGGAAAATTTGGCGGTGCCTTTGTCGGCGGCAACGACCAGATATGGGTCGTCCGCATCGCGGCATACCACATCCTTTGGCGGAATTACTTTGCCGTTTTGCCGGTTGTCGGTGATATCCAACATGCCGCGCACCATGGTTTTATAACATTCGGTTACTTCCATCGATAATGCTTTTTTATCCTCTGGCGGCTGTTTCAATACGAATCCGCCTTTGGATCCCACCGGAACGATAACGGTGTTTTTTACCATCTGCGCTTTGACCAGGCTTAGAACTTCGGTGCGGAAATCCTCGCGCCGGTCGGACCAGCGGATGCCGCCGCGCGCAACCTTTCCGCCGCGCAAATGGATCGCTTCCATTCTGGGCGAGCAAACGAAAATCTCGCACCATGGTTTTGGTTCGGGCAGATCGACGATATCGCGGCTGGATAATTTGATCGAAAAATAATTTTTGGATTTTCCGTCGGCACCTGTTTGAAAGAAATTGGTGCGCAGAGTCGCGGAAATAAGGTTCAAAAATTTCCGCAAAATCCGGTCTTCGTCGACATTGGTGACCTGATCCAGCTTGATTAATATATCGGCCTGCAATTTAGCCGCGGTAATCGCGTCACCGCCGGATTTAGGATCGAAATTGGCATAAAATAATTTTAACAAATCGCGGGTAATGCCGGTATGTTTGGCCAGGCATTTTTCGATCGAGCTTTGCGAAATGGTAAATCCGATTTGCCGCAAATATTTGGCATAGGAGCGGAAAATAACCACTTCCCGGGCGCTCATGTTGTTGCTGACCACCAGGCGGTTGAACCCATCATCTTCGAATGCGCCGCTGCGGATGCCAACCAGGGCGGCATTGAATTTATCGCGCAATTTTTCGACGTCGATCGGCTGCCCGTCGGCGCGCTGCACCGATAAATCGTGCGACCATACCGTTTCAATATTGCCATCAAGGCCGGGGGTGACCGGCATGGCGGTTTCATTGATAACGCGGAACCCCATATTTTCCAGGCTGGGCAGAATGTCGGACAAAACCAATTGCGTGCCTTGTTTATATAGCGCCACGCCGCATTCGCCCACACCACTATCGCCGGATTCGTATAAATGCGCCAGAATCCCGTCGCTTTCGGCAAGCGCCAGAATTGCATCGGTTTTTTCAATATCGACCAACGCATCGCGCAAACCATAGGTGTTTTGATATTTCGGCAAAAACGCGTTGGCATAGCGCCGCAAAATCGGCGGGCCTTTGATCGGGCCGAATTTGTCCAATACCGCCTCGCGCAGCCGGTCGGACCAGGACCGCGCCATTTCCGCCAATTCTTTTTCAATCGCATGGATATCGACCGATTCTGGCGCGGTTTTTTCGCAATCGATAATAAAATGAATCCGCGCCAATGGCTGGTCGCTAAGCATGGTATAATAATTGCGCACTTTGCCGCGCAGTTTTTGTTCCAACGTTTCGCCGAATTTTTGCCGCAACCCGGATGTGAAATTTTCCCGTGGCGTGTAAATCAAACAAGAATAATAGCGGCCCAATTTATCGCGGCGCACGAACAAGGCGGTTCTGATTTTTTCCTGGATCCGGGCAATGCCCATGGCGATTGAAAATAATTCATCCTCGCCGATTTGAATCAATTCATCGCGCGGGAAAGACACCAAAACATCGACCAGGATTTTGGTTTTATGCCCGGTCGCGCTCCATCCGGTGCGTTTTAAAATATTATCGACTTTTTGCCGCAACAAAGGAATATCGCGTGGATTGCGGGAATAAGCCAGTGATGTGAACAAGCCCACGAACCGATGTTCGCCGATTACTTTGCCGGAATTGTCATATCGTTTGATGGAAACCGTATCCATCGGTACGGTGCGATGCACGTTCGATAGCGCGCTGGATTTGCTGATCGAAATGATCGCTTTGTCCGATACGAACGCCTTTAATTCGGGATGATTCGAATCCCGGTCGCGCAAATCGCCGAATACCCGGATATCGGGATCGGTGATAACGCCAAGCCCGCTGCCGGCAACCACGGTGATGCGATCCTTGCCGTTTTTTGGATAGTTATAGGCGCGGTACCCCAGGAACGTAAAATGATCCTGATCCAGCCATTCTAAAAACCGTCTTGATTCCTCGCGTTCGGCCGGGCTTGGGATGCCGGCTGGCATTTCGGCGATGATCTCGCCCAATTTTTTGCGCATTTTCTGCCAATCGGCAACCGCCAGATATACGTCATCTAAAATACGGTTCAAATTCGCTTTGATCGATTTGATATCCAAATCCACCGGCGGGGTTTTGACGATAAATTGTATCAACGACAGGCGTTGATCGCCGGATTTTGGATCGACTTTTTGAATATGCTTGGGCGGATGTACGGCGGTAATGGTTTTGCCGTCGCGTTCGATATAAATCGTCGGGTGCACCACCGCTTCCACTTCGATCCCCAAACGGTGCAGTTCATTGGTGGTGGAATCGACCAGGAACGGAATATCTTCGCCGACAATTTCAATCAAGGAAAATTCCGGCCCGTCTTTTTTTGTCTCCGCCAGTTCGATCCGAACCGACGGTTTTTTGCCCTTTTGATCCAATGCGGTTTGCCACAATTGCGCGGCGGCGTAGGCGAACAAAGGAATATTGGCGGCGGACAAATCTTCGCCATTGATCGAATAAATATAAATCGGGGAAAATTGGGCGAACGCCTTGGCCTCTTGCCCCTTAAATCTGGTGTTGGCTTGTTTGATGATTTCTTCGCGCAAGGCATGTTCCGGCATGGTATTCCATTTCTGGGCAGGGGCAGGTTTGGACATGGGTACGGGATCCTGTAACGATTTTAATATGAGGCGGTTATAGCACGAACCAAGGCAAGCGCAAAACACGCCCATGCCGCATTGCAGAATAAAATCAAATAGATAAGTAATTAGGAAACGGTTGCGTTTGCGAAATAAGCATATTCTTCGCGAACGTGATACGCCTTAACCCCTGCTTTGGCCGACCAGATTTGCGTGCCCTGGCCTGATTCATGCGGCGCGATTTCATCAACATAATACAAGTTCAGCAAACTTTGCTTGCCGGTTTTAAAATTGGTGATGCGAATAAATTTCATGAGAGATTAAGAGGAACTGGAGCGGGCCCAAGTTAAGAATTAAAGGGATTTGAACCCGCTTTATATTGGCGCGTCCCCGGCCTATCCAACCTAGACGCGCTGTCTCGGGTTCAAAGAGAAAAGGGAGAAACTGGAGCGGGCAAAGGGATTTGAACCCTCGACCCTCACGTTGGCAACGTGATGCTCTACCACTGAGCTATACCCGCATTCAGTTCAATATCAGGCAGTTATTACGCTGCCTGGTTTTTAGTCTTACGGGCCTTGCCCTATGGCACTGAGCTATACCCGCTTATTCAGTTTATCGAATCGAGAAGCTTGAATAGCAAACCCCACGCGGTTTGGCAAGGGATCTGTTTTTACGCTAAGTCTCTGAAATTCTGAGTTTTATGGCGTTTTTTGGCCTAATTCCCGGTCGATTTCGCTTTGCGATAACCGCTCGCTGCCATTGCGATGAAACAGAATTTTTCCATTCACCGGATCCACAATATAATATTGCCCCGGTGTTGCGCTTTTCGACCAGGCGTAAATATGCCAGCCTTCCTTGGCGATCCATTCATCCGTCCAGGTTCCTAAAAATCCAACCTGTGCCGCACTATCCAGCGCTTGCTCCTTGGAAATTAATTTGCCCTGCAAATATTGTTGCAGCAATTTGGCTTGTTTGGGATCATCAATGTTGTCGAGTTTCAATAACAAATCGCCGCTGGTTTTGTGCAGAATATAATACACCGGCGGCTTGGCGCTGGATGACCGCGCGGCGATATGCCAGGCATCTTGTTGCAATGTGGCCTCGACAAAAGTGCCCAAAAATCCGCCGGCATAATGTTCGGCCAATTTTATCGCGCCTTCTTTGGGAATTAATTCATCGTTGGCTTGCACGGCGTGCATAAAGGATCCTTCGGCCAAGAACAGCAATATTGCGGTAAGAATTACATATTTTATTTTAGGCGGCATCAACGGATTTTATCAGCGGTCGCGCATGAAAGCCAGAGAAGATCTGCCCGCGATCATGGCCATTCCCAGCTTGGTTTTACTCGGATTCTCTTCTGTTGGCGGTTGTTTGGGTATCATTTGTTTTTGCGGCTGTGGTGTTGGCGATTCTGATTTTGAATTATCAGACGTGCTGCCAAACAAAATGGTGCCGCCGATAATCACCGCCGCCAATCCCAAAAATCCCCACATCGCCGCTTGCCGTTTTGTATTGCGAATCAACAAGGCTTCGGCCAAAGGTTTTAATAATGGATCGTTGTGGACCAGTTCGTTGTCTTGGATCGCGTATAAAAGGGGCTTTAAATCATCGATCACATAATCGCACACCCATGTGTGGTTATAACGAGGTCGTAAGCCGCGCAAGTTTTCCAGGCCGCGCTGCGCTTTTTCTTGATCTTGCGGCAGCATGCCGGAAAGAATATGCTGGATCGATGTTTTGGTTTCCTCCCGCAGCAATCTGGCAAAACTATTTTGCCAGGCATCCGACGTTAAAACATAAGTGTGCCGGTCTATTTTATCAGGGCCAGGAACAATGATGTGAATATGCGGAACATCCAAAACCAAATCACTGTCGATCCGCAACCGGCCAGAAGAAAAACGGCTTTCGTACTTATTGTCTGGTGTCAGTATGGATTTTGTTCCCGGGGGCGCTGCACTGTTCATGTTTCTAATCCGTTTCTAGCGTCTTCTAATGAAAGAATTAGCGGCATTTATAGCCGCGACAAATCCCATACCCAATGGCCGATTGTGGGCAAAATCAACCATTGTAAAATTTTGATCCCGATTTGAGGAAGATGTCTGTTTATCTTTCCCCTGGCTCCGGTCCATATTTTCCGCCGGTTTAATTTCCTTTGAATTGCGTTGTTTTTTCGGCGGTGGTTTGACAATACCGCTATTTTGCCCTGGAATTTTATTGGCGTGCAGGTTGTATAAAATCAATCCAGCGGCCACTATAAATGCAGCGGCAGCATATAGAACCCGGCGCACAATCCGGCCGCGTTTGTCGGCAGCGACTTGTTGTGCTATCTGGTCTCTGCGCCAGGCTTCATGCCGCGTTTTGTTTTGTCGCACTTCGTTGATGGCCTTGATAACGGGCTCGAAAGGTTTTGCTTCGGGCTTGTCTTTGTGTTCCGTTGCCGCGATTTCGGCGGCGACCGCGATCCAGTTTACCAAGGAAAAAAAAGCTTGTTCATCGACGCAAATGCAATCAGTTCCATCTCTGGCCAACACATCCGCGACGCCCAATTTTTTGGTTAACAGCAGCATGTATAATTGATGTGGGTCGGAATTTTGCGTTGCTGTGATCGTTTTTTGAAATATGGGATTGGGTTGATGGATGGGAGTTGCTGGCTCCAACCATGTATCCCAAGCAAGCTGCGCCGGGTTGGAGCGCGGAATCACCGGTTGCGGCGAATAGGCGTCAATAATCGGCTTTACCCAGGCTTGCCAAACATCCCGGTGCACCAGCTGAAAACGGTAATCGCTTTCAATAAGCTGTTTATGGGGTATGGGTATATGGGTGGATTCTGCGCTCTGCACATCGATTCCCCACTCGAATTCGGGTTGTTCCCGCATTGAAATTCTTGTACTCATCCTACGTCCCATTCGCGGCCTTATCACATCATCTGAGTTTGGCCGTCATTGTTTCCTTAACATATACAATCTTTTAAAGACCAATGGAAGCGTTATTACAATACCTAAAAGACCTAAATATCAATCAGCAAACGGTTAACCACCCGCCCTTCTTTACCGTCGAAGAAGGTTTGGAATGGCACGATAAAATCCCCGGACTGCATTGTAAAACATTGTTTTTAAAAGATAAAAAAGACAAATTATGGCTTGTGGTCATTCCATTTCATATCCGCGCCGATCTGAACCGCTTGGAAAAAAAGATTGGCTCGGCCCGGCTATCATTCGGCAAGCCGGAATTGCTGGAATCAACCTTGCGGGTTAAGCCCGGATCGGTAACGCCTTTTGCAGTAATGCACGATAATCCGCCCAAGCTTCAGGTGGTGTTGGATCAGTCCATTCCAAAGGCGGATTTGGTATGTTATCACCCGATGCGCAATGATTATACCACCACCATTACATCCGCGGATTTAATGAAATTTCTTCGTGCAACCGGGCATGAACCGATGATTGTCGATTGTGCCGCGTGACCTTATGCGCTACTTTGCCCTTGTTTTTATAGGCACAAAACCCAAATTATGCGCATGAACAACACCATGGAAGCAATCACTTTAGACCAAAATAAAAATGCCGGCCTGATCAAAGACGGATCGATCCCGACTTTTGTGCAGGACGTGCTCGAGGCGAGTAAGACCGCGCTGGTGCTGGTCGATTTCTGGGCGACCTGGTGCGGGCCGTGTAAACAATTAACGCCGGTTTTGGAAAAAGTCGTGCGCGATTTCGGCGGCAAAGTAAAATTGGTCAAAATCGATATCGATCAAAACAAACAACTCGCGGCGCAATTGGGCGTGCAATCCGTGCCGATGGTGTATGCATTCCAAGACGGCCAGCCGGTCGACGCATTTATGGGCGCAATCCCCGAACGGGAATTGCGCGCATTCATCGATCGCTTGTTCGGCGGCGAAGCCAAACAAAATACCGAAGAAACATTGAAATCCGCCAAAGGCGAATTAGATGCGGGCAATGTCGCAGGCGCGGCGATGCTGTATCAACAAATTTTATCAACCGATGCCGAAAATCCATTGGCGCTTGCCGGTTTGGGATTATGCTTTTTAAAAAGCAACGATCAAGCGCGCGCGGAATCGGTGCTGAATCAAATCCCACAAAAACAGCGCAATCTACCCGAAGTCATGGCATTGGCGGCGGCGTTGGAATTGGCGGCGGGCGCGGGTAACGATACCGCGGCGCTTGAAGAAAAAGTAAAACAAAATCCACGGGACCAACAGGCGCGTTTGGATTTGGCTTCCGCGTATGCGGCATCCGGCAAAATGGAACAGGCGATTGCCATTTTATTGGAATCGATCAAATTCGACCGCAAATGGAACGAAGAAGCATCGCGGATGAAAATTGTGAAAATTCTGGAAACGCTTGGTTTTGATCATCCATTGGCCGGCGAAACGCGCCGCAAATTATCGTCGATTTTATTTTCGTGAGCGATCATGCCTTGTTTTGAAAGATTCAAAGCGAAATTCGAAGATCTGCCGACGGATATTCCGATTTTTCCGTTGCCGGGCGCATTGTTATTGCCGGGCGGCCAATTGCCGTTGAATATTTTTGAACCGCGTTACGTAAATATGATTTTGGATGCGATGCGCACCGGCACGCGCCTGATTGGTATGATCCGCCCCAAGGACGAAGAATCAATGGGCGATGATTGCGCGCTGTATAAGACCGGATGCGCGGGGAGAATATCGTCCTTCGCCGAAACGCCGGATGACCGGATTTTAATCACGCTGCACGGCGTGGCGCGATTCGATTTATTATCAGACGATTTGACCGATCGCGGATACCGCCAGGCAAAAGTGGATTTTTCAAAATATAAACGTGATTTCACCGATGAGCCGAATGAAAAAATCGACCGCGCGGTAATCTTGCGGGATTTAAAGCAATATTTAAAACGCTGTAAAATGGAAGCCGATTGGCACATGGTCGAAGGCGCGCCGGATTATGTTCTGGTCAACACGCTGGCCATGGTGTGCCCGTTCGGTTGTCAGGAACAACAAGCGTTGCTCGAGGCGCCAAATTTACCCGAACGCGCCAAAATTATTTCCTGTCTTTTGAACATGTCGATGCACGACAAAGATTGCCGGGAAAAACAATAATAAACTATTGATAATAAATGATAAATTATAGTATCCTTTAAAGATAGGATTTATTATAATAGATATGATGAACAATTTAAGAGCCAATAATTTAAATGACACTCAAAATAACGTCGCCGCGATGCTGGAAAGGGCGATAGGTTTTGGCCAGCAAGTCATGTCCGCCGTCGCCGGTGGGCGGTCTCAAAGCCGTTCCTTGGAATCTTCCAATCCCGCCGATGCCGGTCTGCCTTATTATGAAGGTATTCACGGCGATTTAGGCACGCCCCGTGTTTTAGAAAGAATTCGCCAGTTGCGGGAAGATCCCAAGCGGCTTTCGCAAGTGGCGCAATATGTGCATTCTGGTGCGGTTGCGCCGGAAATGTTGCCGGATTTAAACAAGGCGATGGAAAATCCAAAACCCGCTTCTGGAAACGCAAACAGTATGAGTTTTCCAAAACCGGATAACATCATGGGGATTCCCGCATCGCTGTTTATGAATTTATTTATACCGCCACAAGTAGAATCGCAAAAAATAGAAGCGTATGAATATCCGGGATTTCATAATATCCCATCCCATTGCGGCGCGCGTTTGGAAAATTTTGGCCCGGTGCGGGTCGCAGTGCATTTATATCATCTACCCAATGCCGGAACATCGCCGGTCAATATAATCGATAAAGGTCTTGCGGCGAATATTTATCGCACCAAACTCGACAGTGTTCCCGCCGATAATATTTTATGGAAAATTCATACGCCCGATGGAACCATGATTGTGGATATGAATTATGATGGCGGAAGATTCAGCAATGCGAAATATCGGTCGGATAGGCAGACTGACGGCGCGTTGGGCAATTTTACGCTGGCGCAATGGAATATGTTGCAAGCGCATCAATATTGGATTAATCACGCCGGCGGCGCTGTTGGCCACGCTTTGGCGCAAGTGCGTGCGCCAGTTCAAACCGCCTAGATATCTTCTTGCAAAGTTGGAAATATATCTTACACTGAAGGTGTAGGAATATTTTATGAACATTCATCACCGCCCGCAAAAAACCGAAGTCGATCCAAGATTGCTGGAAATTCTGGTTTGTCCAATGACCAAATCGAAATTGGAATATGACCGCGACAAACAGGAACTGATTTCCCGCGAGGCTGGTTTGGCCTATCCCATCCGCGACGGCATTCCGATCATGCTGGTGGATGAGGCCAGAAAGATTTCTTAGTTTGAAAGATTGTCATCCCGAACCCCTTTATGGGGTGAGGGATCGCCAGATATAAGGCTAAAACAAAGATTTCTATAATCTATTTTCATGAATGTTTGATGGAGCAAAAGGCATAATATCTGTAGATCCCTCGCATGCGCTCGGGATGACAGGCGGTTAAGAGCCAAAATCCCCCATCGCGCGCCTTACAAAGGCGCGTTTCAGGGGCGGAATATAATCGACCAATTTCAATCCGATACCGCGAATGCCGCGCATCGCGGCGTGGTCGACACCAAACAGCCAATTCAAGCCATGCGTTGCCGTGATCATGCTGACGATATCGAATTCGCGCCCGCGGGCGTAGTTTTTTAAAACCGTCTGGCTGCCAATATCCAATCCCAATTTCTTCGCCCGGGATAGTGATTCCGATAATGCCAAAGTATCGCGCAATCCCAAATTTAACCCTTGTCCGGCGATGGGATGAATGCCGTGCGCGGCATCTCCGATTAACACCAAACGTTTTCCATATAATTTTTTGGCCACCACTAGGTTTAATGGAAATACTTGGCGCGGCGCGGCAATGGCGAATGCGCCCAAATCGTCGCCAAATTTATCCTGCAAGATCTCACAAAATTCACCATCGCTTAAATCCATCAAGGCTTCGGCTTTTTCCGGCGATTCGCTCCACACTAACGATGACGCATATTTTCCGTTAATGCTTTGCATCGGTAATAATGCCAGCGGGCCGGATGTTAAAAAACATTCATACGCCACATTATGATGCGGTTTTTCGTGGATCAGGGTCGCAATCACCGCATGGTGGCGATAATCATATTGCCTTGTTGGAATATTCCACCCGGCTCGCGCTTTCGATCCGCGCCCATCGGCGGCGATCAATAATTGCGCCGATAATTTTTTTCCATCGGATAAATCGATTTGCGCCATGGAATCTTCGGCGCGCATTGCTGCCACATCCGCTGGCGCGTATAAGGTGATATTGTCATGATTTTGCAGCGCCTGAAACAAGGCGCGGCGCAAATCCAGATTTAAAACAATATGCCCCATCGCCGCGCCCTTGGTTTCTGCATCGCCAAAATCCAAATGCACCGGGCCATGACCATCGATGACTTCGATTTCTAAAATCGGCTCGGACTTTTTATCCAAATCTTGCCAAATTCCGGCGCGGTTTAAAATTTCCTGGCTGCCATAACTAAGGGCGGTGGTGCGGCCATCGAATCCGGGTTTCAATACCGATTGCGGATCTTGCCGGTCGATGATTCCAACGCAAAGCCCTTGATTCGCCAACAATAAAGCGGCAATCGCGCCAACCGGACCCGCGCCTAAAATCAGGCAATCGAAATGCCGGTTTGGGCTGGTTTTTATGTTGCGTCTTACAGGCATGATTATATCTTTTTGCGAAAATGGTCTAGGCAGCTTTGCCGCCGCTCGGCTATACTATAAAGCCAAATGCAGGGATGGCCAAGCGGATTACAAGGAAGAATTTTCAACGATGACCAAATTAAAGAAAAAAAAATCGGTACGCGCCAAATTCACCGCTTATATCGGCCGGATCTATACCCAATATGAATCCTATATTCTGGGCGCTTTGTGCCTGATAGTCGGCGTTGTTTCCGCCTTATCCCTTATATCTTATTCATCGACCGATCCCTCATTCAATACCGCCAGCGATGCGGCAGCAGCCAATTGGCTTGGCAATTTCGGCGCCTATGTTTCCGATTTTCTGTTGCAATCGTTTGGATTTGCGATTTGGCCGCCGGTAATTTTGCTGTGCGTGTGGGGTTGGCGGCAACTCGCGCAAATTGAATTGATGTCCGGCGCCTTGCGCGCGGTGTTATTGCCGGCCGGATTGTTATTATTCAGCGGCGCGATGGCCACCTTGGCCACGCCGCCACTTTGGCCATTCCCAAGCGGGCTTGGCGGCTGGGTCGGGCAATTGGTTTTGGCACAAAGCCTGCCATTATTCTCGTTCCTGGATGCGGGCGCGATTTGGGGCATTGGTGTTTTGTACGGCATTGCCGGGGTTTCATTGTTGGTTTGGTCCGCCGGGCTGTCGGCCGAAGAATGGGCCTATTACGGGCAAATCATCGTGGCAGTCAGTATTTATGCCGCGCGTAAAATCGCTGCCGGATCGAAATGGCTATATGCGCAAATGGCAATGTTGTTCGCCGCGAACGAAGAAATCGTCGAAGAAGTGGTGATTGAAGAGCCGGAGAAAAAAATAGAAAAACTGGAGTTGCCTAAGCCACCGGCGCGGAAGAAAAAACCGTTATTGGTCGAACAAATGGCCAAAAAACCAAAAACCAAAGAATTTCGCCAGCAACAATTGGATTTATCATCCGAAGATTTCCAACTTCCCCCTTTGGATTTATTGAAGCCGGCCGTTAAACGCGCTGCCAATGACGGGCAATCGCGCGAATCGATCGAGGCCAATACGCGTATGCTGGAATCCGTCCTGCAAAATTACGGCGTCGAAGGCGAAGTGGTGCGCGTGCGTCCAGGTCCCGTCGTCACGTTATATGAAATGGAACCCGCGCCAGGCACCAAGGCTGCGCGCGTGATTGGTCTGGCCGACGATATCGCCCGGAATATGAGCGCGTTGTCGGCGCGTATCGCGATGGTCCCAGGCCGCAGCGTTTTGGGCATTGAATTGCCGAACGCAACGCGCGAGACAATTTATTTGCGTGAGTTATTGGAATTATCCGATGCCGATGCCATGAAACATCAATTGCCGTTAATTTTGGGCAAGGATATTGGCGGCGAACCGATTATCGCGGATTTGGCGCGCATGCCGCATTTATTGATCGCGGGTACGACCGGTTCGGGCAAATCGGTTGCGATCAACACGATGATTTTATCGTTGCTGTACCGCATGCCGCCGGACAGATGTAAATTGATTATGATCGATCCGAAAATGCTGGAATTATCCGTGTACCAAGATATTCCGCATTTATTGACCCCGGTCGTGACCGATCCGAAAAAAGCGATCGTCGCGCTGAAATGGGCGGTCAAAGAAATGAATAACCGTTATCAGGCGATGTCGAAATTGGGCGTGCGCAATATCGAAGGATATAATTTGCGCCTGGCAGAAGCGCGTAAAAAGGGCGAGGTGTTGTCTCGCCAGGTGCAAACCGGATTCGATCCTGAAACCGGAAAACCGGTATACGAAGAACAACCGTTGGATTTAAATCATCTGCCATTGATTGTTGTGGTGGTCGATGAAATGGCGGATTTGATGTTGGCGGCGGGCAAAGATATTGAATTTGCGATTCAGCGCTTGGCGCAAATGGCGCGCGCGGCCGGTATCCATTTGATTATGGCCACGCAACGCCCATCGGTTGACGTTATCACCGGCACGATCAAGGCGAACTTCCCAACCCGTATTTCGTTCCAGGTCACATCGAAAATCGATTCGCGCACCATTTTGGGCGAACCAGGGGCGGAGCAATTATTGGGCCAGGGCGACATGTTATATATGGCCGGCGGCGGGCGCATTACCCGCGTGCACGGGCCATATGTTTCGGATGCCGAAGTCGAATCCATCGCCAAATTCTTGCGTGATCAAGGCCAGCCAAGTTATCTGGAATCGGTCACACAGGACGAGGAAGAAGAAGCAGGATTCGCATCCATCGATGGCAGCGACGATGGCGGAGATCAATTATACCGCCAGGCGGTGCAATTGGTGATGCGCGAACGCAAGGCTTCGACCAGTTTCATTCAACGCCATTTGGCGATTGGTTATAACCGTGCCGCACGCATTATGGATGATATGGAAGCGCGCGGGATCGTTTCCCCAGCCAACGCCACCGGCAAGCGCGAAATCTTGATCGAATCCGAAGAGCAGATGTATGGGTAATCCATCATAAATTCTGCCTCGCTTTTGCCACAAGGTCGGACTATATATGGGTCATGACCCATATTTCCCGTTTTTTAGGCATTGTTGTTTTGGCGGTTTTTTATCTGGCGGCTCCTGCGATGGCGGCGAATCCCGTATACGATCAGAATATCGACGAGATTAAAAAAATCGAAGAGTATTTGAATTCTGTCCAATCGCTGCGCGCGACTTTTGTTCAGGCGTCCAGCAACGGCAATTCCGCGCAAGGCAAAGTCTATCTCGCCCGGCCCAGCAAATTGCGTTTCACTTATGACGGCGACAAGCCGATTGAACTGGTGTCCGACGGCAAAAACCTGGTTTATTACGATGGCGCGCTGGAGCAGGTGAGTTATACCTCGATCGATTCCTCGCCCCTCGCGCCGATATTGAAATCCAAGGTGGAATTTAACGATCCTAAAATTATCCTGACCGGATTTGAAAAAAAACGCGGTGAAATTTCGGTTTCTTTTATCGGCCGCAACGATCCGGGCGCCGGAACGGTGACCTTGCAATTTTCGGCCGATCCGATTATTTTAAAACGCTGGTTGATTCACGATGCGCAGGATGTGGTTACCACGGTTTCTCTGGTTGATCCGGAAATCGGCGCCAATATCGATCCGGCAGTGTTTAAATTTAACGATCCTCGCCCGCTGGATAAACGCATCGATCAATAACCCATAGATTTTCTGGAATCCCTGCGCTATATTTTTGGCGCAATGACCTATACTTTTCCCCCATCTATTGGCGTGATCGCGATTCCCGTTTTGGGCCAAACCGGCCAATTTCCGGTGCGGCGCGTATTTTGCGCCGGGCGCAATTACATCGCCCATGCGCGGGAAATGGGATGGAAAGGGGACGCCAAGGAAGAACCGTTTTTCTTCACCAAGCCCAATGACACATTATTGATCGCGCCAAACTTGGATACTGAAGTACAAGTCCCCTATCCGCCGATGACCAAAAATCTACATCACGAAGTGGAATTGGTGGTGGCGCTGGGTAATGGCGGGGTGAATTTATCGGCCGCGCAAGCGGAAAAAACCGTGTTTGGGTATGCGTTGGGCCTTGATCTAACCCGCCGCGATTTACAAAATCAGGCAAAGGATAAAGGCCAGCCATGGGATATGGCCAAGGGATTTGATTTTGGTGCGCCAGTCTCGCCGATTATCCAAGCCAAGGAAGTTTCCACGATTTCTCACAGCCATATGGAATTGCAAGTCAATGGCGCGGTGCGGCAATCGGGTAAAATATCCGATATGATC
>CAZYJI010000005.1:0-7256 GCA_964647725.1 uncultured Alphaproteobacteria bacterium | reverse complement strand
ATATCCCAGAAATCATCGCGCATTTATCGCAATATATCGAATTGAAAGCGGGCGATATGATATTTACCGGCACGCCCGAAGGCGTCGGCGCGGTGCAGAAAGGCGATGTGCTCGATGCGTCGCTCGACGATATATTGCACTTGCGGGCAAAAATCGTCTAATGAAAAAATTAAAAATCAGCACTTGGAATATCAATTCGGTCCGTTTGCGGGCCCCGTTGGTGTTGAAATATCTGAACGAACATAAACCGGATGTTCTGGCGTTACAGGAAACCAAAACACCGGATGAATTTTTTCCCGGTCAAACATTCAAAGACGCCGGATATACGCATCAATTATTTACCGGCATGAAATCGTATAATGGCGTGGCGTTGTTATCCAAATTACCACTCGAAAAAATAGAAACGCCGTTCTGGTGCGAAAAACAAGATTGCCGCGGCATTTCCGCGCGCCTGCCGAATGGCATCGAAGTGCATAATTTATATATTCCCGCCGGTGGCGATATTCCCGACCGCGCCGCGAACGATAAATTCGGGCATAAATTGGATTTCGTCGGCGAGGTTGGCAAATTCTGGAGAAAATTGAAATGTGGCAAAACCGGGCGGATTTTATTGGGCGATTTCAATATCGCCCCGCTGGAACACGACGTATGGTCGCACAAACAATTGCTGGATGTGGTATCGCACACGCCGGTTGAAGTGGATTTATTGAACAAAATGCAAGCGGCCAATGATTGGGTCGATGCGGTGCGGCATTTCGTACCCCACGATCAAAAATTATATACGTGGTGGAGTTACCGCAATCAGGATTGGCGCAAATCGAATCGTGGCCGTCGCCTCGATCATATTTGGGTGTCGCCAAATCTGAAAGAAAATTTGAAATCGCATCACATATTGCAAGACGCGCGCGATTGGAAGCAGCCATCCGACCACGTGCCCGTCAGTATCGAAATGAAATTTTAAGGGGTAAGATATGGCAAATTATAAAACCATCGATGAATTGAATGTTGCTGGAAAATCCGTATTGGTGCGCGTGGATTACAACGTGCCGATCAAAGACGGCAAAATCACCGATGCGACAAGAATTGAAAAATCCGCCAAAACTATTCTGGATTTATCGTCGCGCGGCGCGAAAGTTATTCTGTTAAGCCATTTGGGCCGTCCCGATGGGCATAAAAAACCGGAATTTTCTTTGTCCGTTGTATTGCCGGAACTTAGCCGTGCGCTGGGCGGAAAACCGGTTACCTTTGTCGATGATTGCATTGGCGATGGGGTCAAATCGGCGATTCAAAAACTGCCAAACGGGCAGATTTTATTATGCGAAAATGTGCGGTTCCATGCGGGCGAGGAAAAAAACGATCCGGATTTCACCGCGAAATTGGCGGAATTGGGCGATTTTTATGTGAATGACGCATTTTCCGCCGCACACCGCGCCCATGCATCGACCGAAGGTTTGGCGCATTTATTGCCATCGGCGGTTGGCCGTTTATTGCAAGCGGAATTGGATGCGTTACAAAAAACCCTGGAAAATCCATTGCGTCCGGCGATGGCGATTGTCGGCGGCGCCAAGGTTTCGACCAAGGTTGATGTATTGTTCAATTTATTATCCAAGGTCGATATTTTGACCGTCGGTGGCGGGATGGCCAACACGTTTTTGGTGGCGCAAGGATTGCATGTCGGCAAATCGTTGGTGGACAAAGAATCAGTCAGCATCGCGCAAAAAATATTGGCCGAGGCCAAATCGCAAGGCAAAGAAATATTACTGCCCATCGATGCGATGGTTTCGGCCGAATTAAAGCCGCATGCAACCCCCGATATCGCCAGTGTCAGCGCGATTCCGCATGATAAAATGATTCTGGATGTTGGCCCGGCTAGTGTGGTGAAAATCGCGCAAAAAATGGCGCATGTGAAAACCGTTTTGTGGAGTGGCCCGCTTGGCGTATTTGAAACACCGCCATTTGATCGCGGCACCATCGCCATTGCCCAGGAAATCGCCCGTTTAACTGGCGCTGGAAAATTATTATCGGTGGCTGGTGGCGGCGATACCGTATCGGCGCTGGAACATGCTGGCGTGATGGATAAATTATCCTATGTATCCACGGCTGGCGGCGCGTTTTTAGAATGGCTAGAGGGTAAAGAATTGCCCGGCATCGCCGCGCTTAAAAAATCGCCAATGAAAAAAGCCGGATAATTATTGAGTTGCTTTTCTTTTTTTGTCATCCCGACCGAATGGGAGGGATCGCCAGATATAAGCCTTTACATATGGCGATCTCTCATCCCCTAAAGGGGGATTCGAGATGACAAGTAACAAAAAATTTTCTTTATTCCGCTGCTGTTTGGCGTGTGGCCGCTTGCATTTTCACCAAACGTTGCGCTGGGAATGTGATTGAAACGGTCGTGCCCTTGCCCGCTGCGCTTTGTAAATTCAATTTCCCGCCATGCAATTCCGCTAATGCCACGCAAACCGGCAACCCAAGTCCCGTGCCGTCATGCTTTTGCGTCAAGCGGTTATTGACCTGCGCGAATGCGGTCAAGGCCTTTGGAATATCTTCTTCGTTCATACCGATGCCGGTATCGCGCACATGAATCATCGGATTGCCCTTGCCGTCCATTTCGGTAAAGGCGGAAATAGATCCACCCGGCAACGTGAATTTGACCGCATTTGAAAATAGATTGATCAATATCTGGCGCAATTTCTTATTATCGACGCGCAATACCATGTTGGGATCGATGCCGCTGGCGTCCAGGGTGATATTGTTCGATTCGGCCTTTTGCCAAACCATACGCATGGTGGATTGCACCGCCGAAATAACGCTGACATTTTGTTCGACTAATTCCAATTTTCCGGCCTCGGCCTTGGATACATCCAAAATATCGTTGATGATATTCAATAGATGGCTGGAGCTGTCGTGAATGTCCTGTGCGTATATTTTATATTGTGAATTGCCTAAACTGCCCAATTGCTCTTCTTTCATAATATCGGAAAATCCGATAATGGCGTTTAATGGCGTTCTCAACTCATGGCTCATTTTGGCAAAAAACTCGCCTTTGGCCTTGTTGGCTTTTTCCGCATCCAGCCGCGCGCCGGTAAGTTCGTTTTCACGGTGTTTGATTTCGGTAATGTCGGTGAAAATACTTACCCTTCCGTCTTCGTCGGTTTTATAATCCCGCGCCAGCAAATATCTTCCATCGGCCAATTTAATTTCGAACGGTGTTCCGGTTTTGGTAAAATGATCGTTGCGCCGGTTGATCCAATCCTGCGCCGGCAAATCGCCGGTATCGATATCGTGGCGTAAAACCGCCTGTTGCAGCCATTCGGTATGGTGCAATCCTTGTTTCAATAAATGTTCGGTGGCGTTGAAAAAATTGCGGATCATGCCGTTGATCAATACCAAATTGCCATGTTTGTCGAACAACGCAAATCCTTCGGACATGGTTTCAATCGCATGACCTAAACGGCGTTCCAGCAATTCGGCCTGGGATCTTGCGGTCAATTCCTCGCTAATATCGCGCGCGGTGCCGCGATAACCCAAAAATCTTCCATCCAGCCGGTCGAAATTCGGCATGCCGCTTAGTTGTAGGGTGTGAATTTTCCCACTTCTGTCGGTGACATAAAAACTTAAATTGCGGAACGGGGTCAAGCGCTGTACGGCGATCGGTTTGCCGGTAACGGTGTCGATTTCATTGGCATTGACATTGCCCAATGAAAATAAATTGCATCCGATAATTTCGCGCGGATGGAATCCAAGCAAATCCAAAATACGTTGTGATGTAACAGTCAGGCGCAATTGATCGTCGGTTTCCCAAACCCAATCGGACGACAATTTGATGACATCATCCAGGCGGCTTTGTGTTAATTGCAGGCGGGTTTTGATATATTCTTCGCCGGTGACATCGAAAAACTGACTGATAATAGCCGGCGCAGTGGAACGGGAAATAACCACCATCCGGTGAATAGTACGGTATACATATACTTTGCCTTCGCGATTCACCCGCAAATCGAAGGTCAGCGAATGGTTCAGCATTTCCAATTGCTGGATGATTTCAATTAAATCGGGGGCATCCGGTTCCAGGGCGCCTTGTTCGATTTCGTCGCTGTAGGCGCGGTTTTTATGGATGATGTTGCCGTTGATATCGGCAATGCGCACCGGGCTGGAATGGCTGACGGTTTGTTCCAATAACGCGCTCAAGCTTGGTTGGGCCAATTGCGCGGTGATTTTTACAGACTTTGTGGCCAAGCTTTTGGATTTGGCTTTTCTTTTCTGGGCGGGTTTTTTACCGGGTTTTTTGGGGGGGCGGGCCATAATATTTCCCGCTATTTCTTGTCGCCAGGCTTATTAAGGCGCAAAGCCTGCCCCGCCGCTTGTTTTTTATCGCCTTTGTTGATGTTATCCAGGTAACTGGAATCGCGCTGCCAGCTGCGCAGAATATTTTGCGCGGTAACTTTTTTCATCTGTTCGTAATAAGACAATAAATGCGACATTTCGTTGATGCGCACATCGCGCGATCCGGACCGCGTAATGCGGATCAATTTATATAAATCGGAAAATTGGTGATTTTCAAAACCGATCGCCTTGCACGCCAGCGCGATGACTTCGCCTTCGGCTTCGAAAATAATTTTGCGCATGGTGCTGATATCCAATTCCACCATCTTGCTGAACAAACCAACGAACAGCGGGATTTCCCCGTCGCGCAAGGTTTTGGCCAAAAGACCCGGTGTCAGTTCCTTGGATTTGCTGATCGCTTCGACCAATTCCATGGTTTTTTTGTTGGAATCCGCTCCATCGTCGCGTGCCACATCGCCAACCGATTCCAACATGGCGGCCTCGATGGTGGCGGGATCGATCTTGTAATCTGCAACGATTTTCTTGCGCAGCGTATCGGACACCCAGACATACATTTTTTTGGCCAGATCCGGTTTTAAATCGGCGCGGGATAGCAGCGGCGTTTGATAGGAATCGACGCGTTCGGATTGTTCGACCAGATATTCCAAGGTGGCTTGCGATATTTGCGCCGATGGGTTTTGCAGCAAGCTGGTGACGACGTCTTCTTGGCCGGTTTCGACCAGGGCGCTGGACACGACTTCGGATACGTTTTCGCGCATCGCGACGGCCATTTGGTGTTCTTGGGTACGGTGCTTGATAATTTCGAGCAATTCATTGTCGTTCAACAAATCGCTTTCCAGCAATATTGGCCGCGCCACATCGATTGTGTCGTTGGCCAGCATGACGACCAATTCTTTTGGCGCTTTGGCATCGCGGGCAAGTTTGCTCGATAAAGATTGCCGCACTTGCATTTCCACTTCGTGCAGCAGTTTATTCAAAATATCTACCATCATCGCGCGTTCTTGATCGGACGATGTCACGCCGCCATCCAGCATGATGGTGCTTAATTGGCCGAATAATTCATTGCGGCCCTCGGTCGATTTGGTTTCGGCCAAATGCACCAAGCTTTGTAAATCCACCGAAGGTTGCTGCGTGGTTACCATGTCTGTTTAAACGCCTTTTACCCGGACCCAAAGAAAACTGAAGTAATTGAAAATCCTAAATTTAGTTTGCCTGGAATAGGTTGAGAAAATCTAAACGCCGCCCAAAAAAACAGGATCGGTTTTTAACCCTGTAAAAGCCGGTTCGGGGCTATCGGGCGCTATATAAAATATTGAAATATAACAATAAATATGAAAATGTCACAGAATACGTAAAATACCCCAGGGTTTTCCAGATTAACCAGATCTAAACCGTTTTCCGGTTAAATGGATAGAAATAAGGGGAATGAATAATGCAAATTAATTCAAACACCCCGTACACAAACGTTGGCACAGCGACACAAGGATTTAAGCCGGATGTTACCCGGCAGGAACAAAGAAGCAGTGCCCCGGTTGTTACACGGGAAGCGATCAAACCGGACCGCCAAGTCAGTCCAGTAGCTGATCAAAACGATAGAGCCAAACAGATAGCGCGCAATGCTTATGCGGGCGCATCGCAACGAGGCTCACTGCTCAATATTGTGGTCTAAGACGGCCACCACGGAATTCCCTTTAGTGGGATCGATTTTTCCTTAGCTCCATCACTTCTCTGGCGCCGTTTTACGACGGTGCCATTTTCTTTTTTATGCAATTTGCTTTAAAGACCTAATAAATTGTCGGCAAAACTTTGCGGATCGAACGGTTGCAAATCGTCTATTCCCTCGCCCACGCCAATCGCGACGACCGGAATTTTGGTTTTCTCGGCAATCGCCAGAATCGCGCCGCCGCGCGCGGTGCCGTCCAATTTGGTGATAATCAATCCGGTCAATGGCACGGATTTGTGAAAATTTTCCACTTGTGCGATCGCATTCTGGCCGGTTGTGGCATCCAACACCAAAAATGTTTCATGTGGCACATCATCGGCGATTTTTTTCAAGACGCGCGGAATTTTTTCGAGTTCCTGCATCAAATTCGCCCGCGTGTGCAAACGGCCCGCCGTATCAACGATCAAAACATCATACCCTCCGCTTTGCGCGGATTGTAGCGCTTCGTATGCCAACGCGGCCGGATCGGTGACGTTGGGTTTGTAAAAAAAACTGGCGCTGCCCGTGCGTTTACACCAAACATCCAACTGTTCCCCCGCCGCCGCGCGGAATGTATCGGCCGCGGCCAGCATGATTTTATGGCCCAGGCGGTTTAAATGATGCGTCAATTTGCCAATGGTGGTGGTTTTGCCCGAACCGTTCACGCCGATCACCAATATCACAAACGGCGATTTATCTGCGTCAATAGCTATTTCCCGGGCAAACGGCGTTAATTTTCTGGCGATGATCGACGATAATTCGCGGCGCAATTCCACGCCATCGACTTCTTTGTCGAATTTATTTTCGGCGAGCTCCGCAACGATTTGCGCAGACATCGCAACGCCCATATCGCCCGCGATCAGAATTTCTTCCAGTTGCGCGATGGTTTCGGCGTCTAATTTACGCTTGTTGACCAGATTGTCGATTTGCGCCGTTAAATTATCGGCGCTTTTTTGTAACCCTTGTTTCAGCCGTTTCAGCCAATTGGTTTCCTGCGCCAAATCATTCGCTGCCTCTGGCGCGGTTTCTACAGTTGTCTGAGATTCTTGTTTTCTACGGAATAATCGCAACATTATGCATATAACCTTTTATCGTCAGCCGAAATGATCGTACGTTCGATAATCTGGCCGACTTTGGATTGATCGCCACTATCCGATAATTGTACGGCGGCAAAATGGCGCGTGTGCCCTATTCCACCGCGCTCGATTAA
>CAZYJI010000004.1:123097-132996 GCA_964647725.1 uncultured Alphaproteobacteria bacterium | reverse complement strand
CGTCAGAGAGATGGAAATGATTAATATTGCTTATTATGAAGTGATGACGGAGGGTGATTCAACGGGACAACCTTTTACATTTCCAATTCCCACAGTAAATATTACAGAAGACTTTGATTGGAATAGCAAGGTAGCAAACGCTATTTTTGAGAACACGGCAAAAGTAGGTTCTTCTTACTTTCAGAATTTTGTCGGCAGTCAGTTTATCGTTGATCCCATAACAAAAGAGCGTAAGCCAAACCCGGAAGCTTATTCTCCCGGCGCGGTGCGCTCGATGTGCTGTCGTCTCCAGCTGGATTTGAGGGAGTTGTTAAAGCGTGGGAATGGACTGTTCGGTTCCGCAGAAATGACTGGGTCAATTGGCGTGGTGACGATGAATATGGCGCGGCTCGGATATCGTTTCAAAAACAACCTTCCTGATTTGATGCGCGAAATTGACCGCTTAATGGATATTTCCAAGTCGACATTGGAAAAGAAAAGGGCTTTTGTGCAAAAGATGTATGATCGCGGCCTTTATCCTTACACGACCCGATATCTTCCATTTTTTCGTAATCACTTCTCTACCATCGGTGTAAATGGCATGAATGAAATGATTCGGAACTTGACGGACGATACTTATGACTTAACAGACGAGTATGGAATTAAAATATGCCTTGATATTCTGGACCATATGCGTTCCAAACTGGTAAAATATCAAGAAGAAACAGGAAGTTTGTATAACCTAGAAGCCACTCCAGCGGAAGGGACGACTTATCGCTTTGCCAAAGAAGATAAAAAGCGTTTTCCGGATATTTTACAGGCGGGGTCTGGCGAAAATATATATTATACAAATTCTTCGCAAATTCCTGTGGATTATACCAAAGATCCGTTTGAAGCGCTGGAGCTGCAAAACCGTTTACAATGCAAGTATACGGGTGGAACGGTGTTGCATTTGTATATGAACGAAAAGTTATCTAGTGCAGAATCCTGCAAACGGTTTATTCGCAAAGTTCTGGATACATATCAGTTGCCTTATATTACTGTGACTCCTGTTTTTTCCGTGTGCGATACCCACGGTTACCTGAGTGGCGAACAGCCAGAGTGTCCGCGTTGTCGTGCTAAAACCAAAGTCTGGACGCGTGTCATGGGCTATTTTCGTCCCGTGGACAGCTTTAACAAAGGAAAGCAAGGCGAACACCGCCAGCGCAAGCACTTTGTTGAGGAGTGGGTCGATACCGGCAGCTTGTTTATGGGGATCTGATAGAGTGCGGGCAAATGCTAATGAAACGTTCAGTGGAAAGTGTTTACAAGACAAGTGTTTTGCCTATTTATTCTGTCACCCCTTTTACCATGCTGGACTTTCCAGGAAGAACGGCTTGCATCATCTGGTTTTCGGGATGCAACATGCGTTGCCCATACTGCCATAACCCTCAAATTGTCAAAGGCGTAGGGAGAGGAAATACGAATCAACTCATGACCTTCTTGAGAAAACGGGCAGGACTACTAGATGGCGTGGTGCTTTCTGGGGGCGAAGCATCCGCGTATCCTGGCCTAGCCGGTCTTATAAAAGAGGTGAAATCACTCGGTTATGCGGTAAAACTGGATACAAATGGATTGCGTCCGGATGTTGTCTTGAAATTTATCGAGCAAGGGTTGTTAGATTACGTCGCTCTCGACTATAAAGCACCGC
The DNA here is from genome assembly GCA_964647725.1 of uncultured Alphaproteobacteria bacterium. Lineage (GTDB taxonomy): Bacteria > Pseudomonadota > Alphaproteobacteria > SHNJ01 > SHNJ01 > SHNJ01. Next base: position 131,327 of record CAZYJI010000004.1, on the reverse strand, counting down.
CTGAAAAATTCAGGCAAGTCACTGGAACGGATAAATATGATATTTTTTCACAGACGCTAGACATTTTATGCGCTCAGAAAACAGTAAAATATGAAATTCGCACAACGGTCCACACAGATCTTATAAATGAAGATGATGTTTCAAATATCATCCGTGATCTAGAGAAACGCGGTTATACGGGTATCCACGCAATACAGAATTTTATGCATAGTGACGAGCGCCCGACACTAGGATTTTTAAGAAATCAAAGTAGCATCCTTAATTTGGAAGCATTATACATGCCAACAAAATTTAAGCTCGAATTCCGGAATTTTTAAAGACATCTTGATTCAGATCGAGCGGGTCTTGGAAAGATAGTCTTAACTTTCCGCTTTGGAATCCTACAATTTGTGAGGGCATCCAACTTATATAATAGGTTTAAGTAAATTGACCTAGGTCAATCCAAAATAATAAGGCATGTCTATCTTCCTTGAGAACATTATCTCAAAATAGAAAGACAAAAACGTGTTGCAATTATCATATAGCACCAATGGCTTGTTAAGCTTGGATTTATTCGCGGCTATTGAGGCCGTTCAACAGGCTGGTTATGCCGGGGTAGAATTATCTTTCGATAAAAAACAATTCAATCCGTTTGAGATGGATCAAAGAGATATTAGGAGTCTGCGGCATTTTCTTGCTCGCTGCGGAATAAAGCCGGCTTGCATCGCTACGCCCACGATCACTTTTCTAGCCGACAGGCCGCATGAGCCATCCATGATATGTTTAGACCGGGCCGGCAGAAAACAGCGGATTGATCTGGTTAGGAAGGGGATAGAGATTGCGAAGGCGTTGGGCGCTCCGATTGTCAGTTTCGGCAGTGGCTTTATCCGTGACGAGCATGTCAATCGTCCCAATATTAACCCGTATGAGGTTTTAGCAGAAAGCGTAAATGAGTGCTTAAAAGATATTGGCGATGTGACCTTGGTGATTGAGCCGGAGCCTGGCATGCTGATCGAAACCTTGGATCAAGCCATTGCTTTTATTGAGTCCGTGGCGTCTCCTAATTTTCGTTTGCACATGGATTTGTGCCATGTGTATTGTTCTGAGATAGATTGTGCTGGCGCCATATCAAAAGCAACCCCGTATACCAAATATCTTCATGTTTCTGATACCGAAGAGGGATGTAACCTCAAGCTCGTTGCTTATTCGCCTGATATGAAGATGAATTTCGGTTTTGCAAATTATCTAATTTATTTTCCAGAAACTTGTGATTTCTTATTTTTGAGTCAAGATCGCGCAATCTTTTTTTATGAAACTCGGCCTTGCGCAGAATTGGCTGCGATTATCGATAATATCATTTCTGACAACAATGTCGGCAACGTACAACAAATTTATTATCATAACTTGGATCGGACATCGTCTCACTTAGACCGTGAGATAAACACTTATGCTGTTTCAGTTCCTGGTTTAAGTTTTTATGTGCTGGATCGGGCAAAACCTATACTTAAGTATTTGCGCACTTCGAATCCTAAAGAGGGCAATCAAATTATCCTAAAAAGAAAGATTGCAAATAGCCTTACCGACAAGGTTCATTATCATGACATTCCCGGGCGCGGAAAGATTGATTTCGCCAATACATTCGGAATATTGGAAAAAAATGGCTTTTCTGGGTATGCAACGGTCGAACTTTATCATCACGTCGATGCGTGGCAAAAGGCATTGCATGAATCCATCTCTTTTCTATCGGCAAAACTAGAACAAGGGGAGATCGCGGAATGAGAGACTCGGCGCAATACTTAGATATAGATGATTGGTCATCAGATGCAATGGGCGAAATTGACCATCGCCTGGTAAAAGCCCCATATGTGCGATTGTCTGCTTTCAAGAAAGGAATACGATCAGACGCAGTGTATGTGTTTGATTTGCGTGTCACGCAACCAGGACAAAATTTCATGACTACGGAGTTAATCCATTCTATGGAACATTTTCTGCTATATGGATTCCGCGAGCATTTGCCGCACTCATTTGTCAGCGTAGCCCCGATGGGGTGCCAGACAGGATTTTATTTGGTAACATTGAACGAAAGCGGAAAGAAAACCATTTGCAATGCTTATAAAAACGCATTGGAATATATTCTAAGAGCGTCATCAGTGCCATATGCGAATCCACGCGACTGCGGGCAGTCTGTGCACCATAGTTTGGCACAGTGTCAGAATATTGCATGGTATTTATTGGACAACCAGGCTGGCTGGCTTGACGTATTTGAGCAAGCCGCATGAATGGAAATACTCCGGATTTGTGGGCGGTTTCCTGCCCAAAAAGCATCCAATACGATATTGCAGTTTGTGGAGGTATTTTTGAGAAAAAAAATGATGCGCTTGCGTCTATTGGCGCAGGATACGGCTCCCGCCGTTTTATTGTGCTCGATAGCAAGCTAGAGTCTTGGGAATCAAAGATAAAATCTTATTTTGATGATCGGGGCATCGTAACCAAGATCGTCTTGTTTCAGGCCGGCGAAGAGAACAAGACAATTGCTGAAGCTATGCGTCTAATAGACGTTCTAGACACATTTCCGATTAACCGGCGTAGCGAGCCAATCATTGCCATTGGCGGCGGGGTGCTTACCGATCTGGTCGCTTTTGTCGCAAGTATCTATCGACGTGGAGTCCCGCATGTAAAAGTTCCCACCACATTGATGGGATATATTGATGCCGCTGTGGGCATTAAGTGCGGGGTAAATTCGAAAAAGGGGAAAAATAGAGTCGGCGCATTTGAGCCGCCATTAAAAGTTCTTTTGGACAAAACATTTCTATGGACATTGCCGGACAGACATATCCTGAATGGGCTTGGAGAAATTATTAAATTGGCCGTCATCCTTGATGCGGAGCTATTTGAGGAACTAGAGTCGGTCGGTCCTGAGTGTGTAGCAAGAAAGTTTCAGAGCAGCGCAGATGAAAGAATATTGAAACGATCCGTTGATATTATGGTTCAAGAGTTGGTCTCAAATTTATACGAAGAGAATTTGTGCCGAGCCGTCGATTTTGGCCACACATTCAGCCCCGCTTATGAAATGGAAAGCAGGCATAAGATATTGCACGGGGAAGCGGTTCTAATTGATATCATTCTGTCGGTATTTTTAGCCAACATAAAGGGAATATTGTCTGCTGAACAAATGTTGCGAATATTGAATTTGACGCAGCTTTTTCGCTGGCAATTTCCGGGAACTTTAATCGAGTCGGAGTCATTGTGGGACTCGCTAAACGAACGTATTTGTCATCGCGATGGCAAACAGCGTGTTCCGTTGCCCCGGAGTATCGGCAATTGCATATTTTCGAATGATATAACATTCGCGGAGTTGGATGCGGCAAATAGCAGGCTTAAAAAATGGATTGGTGATGATGGAGCGATATGCGAACGCAGATGTGGCTGAACTGGATAAATTTTCTAGGTTGGCTACAATTTGGTGGGACAAGAATGGAAGTATGGGCATGTTGCATCAAATTAATCCCTTGCGGGTGGATTTTATCTCTCGGCATGCTGATTTAGTGGGAATGAAAGTGCTCGATGTTGGCTGCGGTGGCGGTATTCTATCTGAATCTTTGGCCAAAAGGGGTGCTTTGGTTACCGGTATTGATCTTTCCGAGGCGGCACTAGAAGTCGCGATACAGCATGCGCGCATGCAAAACTTAGAGATAGATTACCGTCTAGAAGACACAGAAGCCCTAGTTCAGTGGCGCAAAGGATATTACGATGTGGTTCTTTGTATGGAAATGCTGGAACATGTGCCGTGCCCAAAGCAAACCATAGCGGCTTGTGCAGCATTGTTGAGAGCTGGTGGGGCATGTTTTTTCTCGACAATAGATAGGTCTTTGAAATCTTTTGTATGCGCAATTTTAATTGGAGAGTATATTTTGCGCATCTTGCCGCGTGGAACCCACTCCTATCATAAGCTCATAAAGCCTTCGCAGTTGCAGAACTGGTCGGAACGAAATCATCTGCAATTAACGAGCACAGCAAGCCTCATTTACAACCCATTCTCTGGATGTTTCAAGCTTAGAGAGGGTTTAGATATGAATTATCTTACATGTTACCGCAAAATCAATGAAACCATTCATCGCCCTCTCTAGGTTACAGCACGCTGTGCTGGATATCGCAACGCCGGCCTTTTGTGCGTTGCTGTGGCTTGGAAATTTTCCGGACTCGTCCGTGATCGTCATATCTTTGTTGACGGCATTCTCCGGATACACGGCTATATATGCTCTAAATGACGTAATTGGGTATACGGTAGATAAGAAAAAGATGGAATACTCTAATTCCTGCTTTGGCTACTCTGTTGAATCGACAGATTTGCGTCACCCGATTGCGCAGCAAGTCCTAAGCTATACAGAGGGAGTGGCGTGGGTGATGGCTTGGATCATTTTTGCGCTGATAGGAGCATATTGGCTCAATCCTATTATCATGCTCATGCTGCTTTTTGGAGCTGTATGCGAAGTCGCTTATTGCAAGCTGTTGACCGTAACACACTGGCGTCTTGTATTGAGCGGAATTGTCAAAAGTGTGGGGCCAATTGCTGCCGTATTTGTTGTGGATCATAATCCAGAGCCACCTTTTCTTGTTTTAATTTTTATGTGGGTATTTTTTTGGGAGATAGGCGGACAAAATATTCCAGCCGATTGGAACGACAGAAATGAAGACATAAAAGTGAATGCAAAGACTATCCCGCTTATTTTCGGAGACAAAACATCCAAGAAGATTGTCTTGCTGAGTTTGCTGTTCGCCACATTGTTAAGTGGGTTTTTTTTGATAATTTCGCCGCTGCGCCTTGGTTTAACGTATCTGGTACTAAGCGCGTTGATTGGCGTCGCGTTACTTATATGGCCTGGAATTAAATTGTATCTTGCTGACACTATTACTGATCAGCCAGCCCGTTTATTCGATTTGGCCAGCTATTATCCGCTGGCATTGCTGTTAATGATGGTAATGCTGATCTACTGCAATAATTATGAGGTTGCCATACTAGACTGGGTAGATAGCTGAATGTGGCAGGAAATTAAATCCGGTTGGATGAATATCCCAAATAAGCTTCATAAAAATATGGGGCAAATAATTGGGTTTAGAAAACAGGATTTGCGCGCCATTTCAAGGTTAATAATTGGTGGGCTAATTTTAACGGGCATATTTTATTTGGAATCCAAAAATCATATATTGGTGAAAAATGATGTGTTTGGAATCGTTGTGATATGCGGATATGTACTCGCATTGGCTCTTGTATTATTTATTTGGATTTCAGCATTGATCGATATCCTAATTCACCGGCAGAAAACGATTGAATTTCTGGATTTATGGTCTACTGAAAGACTAGCTTTGGATACTAACAGAGAAGATACTCAAAATGGGCCCGAAGGTAATAAATTCACCAGAATAAGTATCTTTAATCCAAGGGGCACATACCATCTTCCGGGCACGCTATTTGGCCGAGCAAGGAGAATTTTAGCTCCCAACAATAGAAACAAAAAGGGTAAGCACTATCGATATTACAGTGCTTCTCCTATGAGGAGGAGACCGAGAAGAGGTAGAGTGGGTTTTCGCAGCGCAGAATTAGAGAACCTGGTCAGCGAACAATTGCATCGGCAAAATACAAATCCCACTCGTATTTTAGACTCCGAGCATATAAGAACAGCGCTTATTAATAGGAAACAGTGCGAGACTCAAAATGGATATGCCTTTAAAGCTGACAAAGCTGTTAATAAATTTTCTTCAGTCATAAAAAGAACTTTGATTAAGGTCTATTATAAGGAAAATGTCTGTAATCTGCAGCGGTAATGGGCGAGACCGCATATTAATACTCCTTAGTATACCACAACAGAAAATATGGAGAAATTGATTTAAGAAAAATGATTTTCGCGTTCTGAAGTAAGCCGTAATTATTGAGCGATTATTGATACTCGCTATTATTAGGTAGGTATCCCAACCCTGGATAATTCCACAAATAATAAAAAATTGTTTGTCTTAACTGTAATTAGGATTGCGCTGGATGATTTTATTATTTGTTTTCAAACCTATAAAATTTCATCAAAATTCTTTTTAAGAATAACAAGGGTTTGTACGATTTTTGATCAATTTCCAGGTCGGCCAAAATAAAAGCCAAAAAAATAGTGTATGGTTATGACTTAAGAACGCAAATTAATGCGCCAACGCGCGCCGCGTTCCTAGATAAGCTCGCAGGGTTTGCCCGCATTGCCTTGTCGATTAGAAAGGAGAAATAACATGGATTAACCACGAACAGCCGCTGAAAAGCGGCAGAAGGAGACGCGTTATGAATAATCAAGGCCGAAGTATAGTTAAAGATCCGATTCAATCCATTATCCGTAAACCGATTTCGGACATTTTTCCGAATCCAAAAAACCCCCGTAAACACAGCCTAAAGCAAGTCGAACAAATCGCAGCATCCATACGCGAAAACGGCTTTAACGTGCCGATTTTGATCGACGAAAAATCGGTCATATTGGCAGGCCATGGCCGGTTAGAGGCGGCCAAGCTGCTGGGCATGAGACAAGTGCCCACAATCAGTATCGTGCATTTGACGGATGCGCAGAAAACCGCATTTATTATTGCCGATAATAAATTGGTGGAAATGGCCGACTGGGATTTCGAATTGTTGGCGGTAAATTTTAAGGATCTGCTGAGCGACGACTTCGATGTGGAATTGACGGCATTTTCGACTGCCGAAATCGATTTGATCATCGATCCCGATACGGCCGGTAAAGCGGTCAATGCGCAAAAGGCAGATTTGGACGATGAAGTCGATTTGCCATCAATTGGGCAGACCGCTGTATCCAAGCCCGGAGATCTATGGTTGCTGGGCGATCATCGCCTGTATTGCGGCGATGCGGCTATTGGCGAAAGCTATTATACCTTGCTGGATGGTGAAGTGGCGCAGATGGTATTCAGCGACCCGCCATATAATGTGCCGATTGACGGCCATGTGTGCGGTTCGGGTAAAATCAAACACCGAGAATTCATGCAGGCATCGGGCGAAATGCGCCCCGATGAATTCACGGCGTTTTTACGGTCTGTATTTATCAATACCGCCATGTATTCTGCCGAAGGCTCGGTCCATTACTATTTTATGGACTGGCGGCATATTTCTGAAATTACCGCAGCCGGTATGGGCGTATTCGGTCCGCTAAAACAATTATGCGTATGGAACAAAGACAATGCCGGGATGGGCAGTTTCTATAGATCCAAGCATGAACTGGTATTCATTTTCAAGAACGGCAATGCGCCGCATATCAATAATTTCAAGCTGGGCGAACATGGCCGGTACCGAACCAATGTGTGGGATTACGCCGGGGTCAATTCTTTGGGTCGCAACCGTATGGCGGAATTGGAATTGCACCCGACGGTTAAACCGGTCGGATTGATTGCCGACGCCATGCGCGATTGTTCCAATCGAAAAGGGATCATTCTCGATCCATTTTGCGGCAGCGGCAGCACGATTATCGCCGCCGAACGCACCGGGCGCCGCGCCTACACAATAGAGCTCGATCCGTTGTATGTGGATACCGCCATTAGGCGTTGGCAACGGCGAACCGGGAATAAAGCCCGTTTGGCAGGCACCGGCGAAGAATTCGACGATATTAAATCCCAAAGCCTGGAGATGAACAATGGATAACAACAATGAAGATGACAAGAATGATCAAGAATCGGTCTATGAGGTGGGCTATAAGAAGCCGCCAAAATCGACCCGGTTTCAGCCTGGCCAAAGCGGCAATCGCAAGGGCCGGCCAAAGGGAGCCAAAGGGCTGTCGAAGGTTTATATGGAAGAAGCCAACCAGCGCGTACCGATACGGATAGGGGACCGGACAGCAAAAGTAACAAAAATAGAAGCGATTATTAAGCGGCTTCTCCAAAAAGCATTGGAAGGCAATATTCCGGCGCTTGGAAAAGTTATAGAAATCGCCCGGATGGTCGAGCCGCAACAAATGCAGCAACAAATTGAACAAACTATATCGGCTGATGAACAAAAAATTATAAAAGAATATATGAAGCGCCGCCAAAATAATGGAGATAGCGATGCCGACTGATCAGGATGTGTTAAGCGCGATATTGCGCACCGATCTGGTCGCTTTTACGCATAAAGCATTCCATACACTGAATCCAGGCGTGGCATACGAATCGAACTGGCACATCGAAGCGATTGCCTATGAACTGATGCAGGTTCATTCGGGATCGAACAGGCGGTTGATCA
>CAZYJI010000004.1:41699-123087 GCA_964647725.1 uncultured Alphaproteobacteria bacterium | reverse complement strand
CGGCACTCGCTTCTTCGAACGCAAAGAGGTGAAGGATCTTCTCGCCTTCATTAAGACGGCTCTCAATCCTGATGATATCAGTAGTACAAAACGGATCATCAATGTGCCGCCCCGGTCTTTAAAATCGACCATCGTGTCTGTTGTTTTTCCGGCATATTTGCTGGGGCGCAATCCGGGATTGCGAATCATCGTAGTTTGTTATAGCGATGAATTGACCAAGAAATTCTCGCGCGATTTTCGGACGCTGATTAAATCGGATTGGTACCGCCGCCTGTTTCCTGGGGCGGCTGCGGCTCCGATTAAAGATTCTGAAAGCGAATTTGTAACAGCGGATAACGGCGGCAGGTTCGCGACGTCTATCGGCGGCACTATTACCGGGCGTGGCGCAGATATGCTGATTATCGACGATCCTATTAAGGCGGCGGATGCGGCATCGCCCGTAATTCGAGCCCATGTCAACGATTGGGTTTTAAATTCATTGCTGAGCCGTTTGGATAATCCTGCTAAAGGCTCTGTCATAGTAACCATGCAACGGCTCCACCAAGACGATTTAAGCGGATTCCTGCTGGAGCGTGGCGGATACCGCCATTTTAAAATCCCGGCGATAGCCGCAGAAGGAGAGGCTGCATTCAGGCTGAGCGCAAAAACTAATTATCAACGCAAGGCAGGCGAACCGATAGAACCGGGTCGGATTAGCCATGAAGAGTTAATGAAAAAACAACAAGAGGTCGGCTCATTTATATTCAGCGCCCAGTATCAGCAGGATCCGGTACCGGATGGCGGAAACATTTTTCGCGCTGAATATATGAATAACCGGTTTGATCTAGAATCGTTCAATGGAAAATTTGAACAAATTGTGATCAGCTGGGACGTGGCCGCCAAAACGGGGTTGAGGAACGATTATTCGGTCGGTACCGTTTGGGGAGTCTTTGAAAATAAATATTATTTAGTGGATGTTCGCCAGGGCAAATGGGAATACCCGGATTTGGTACGCGAAATAGAAGAATTGGCCAGGATGCACCGGGCCGATAACGTGCTAATTGAGGATGCGCATATTGGAACCGGCTTAATTCACGATCTAAGGCCTAAAACCAATTATAATATTATTGGTATCCAGCCGGAAGGGGATAAACAAATCCGCGCGCAAATCCATACCGGAACTTTTCAGGCGGGGCGGGTATTCTTGCCAAATGATGCCCCATGGCTGGCGGATTATGTCACCGAAATGCTTGGTTTTCCCAATGCAAAACATGACGACCAAGTCGACAGCACCACCCAATTCTTAGGCTGGATTAAGGAGCATGACCAAGATTACACGCCGGTAAATGTTCATATAGTGACAAGTCCAAACGATGCGTGGTGATTTCGATTAAATAGCCTGTGATTGCTGCCACTCAGGCGCAAGCATTCGCAGTGCATCCTTGGCTCCTAAGCAGTTATATATCGCGTAATTTTCCATCGGACGAAGTAGGTTTAAATATGCTGATAACTTAAATTCATTCCCTGTTTTTAAGAATACGCCGTAACGGATGCCATCGGTTAGGATAAATCGTCCACAGTTTACGCGAGTGCTGGCATAACGCGCAGCCTGATCGAATGCGGTAAGGCAGGAATTACCCTTGCGCTTTACTTCGACCACGGCGGTCAGGTTTTCATCCATGCGGGGCATGGCATTGAATAATGCTACATCTATTTTATGCCATTCAATCGCTGTTTTTTGATGGGACCAGCCTAATGCATTTAAAAGTGGCAGCACTAAGTAGGAAACCGTTTCATATTCGGATGGCGCGATATCATCATCGTCCGTGCCCATATCGCCTTCGTACCAAGCCGCGATACGTTTTAATTCGCCATAAATTCCGGTAAACCGGTCTATAGCTTGCGATGCCACGCCCTTGGAGTATAAATACCGACCGATTTCATCCAAATCTGTGGATCGGTCTCCATTGGGCAGGGGCGGTGGCTTATCGGTCTTCGGTTCATCTAGCGTTTGAATGATCGCCCTGATTTCCGGATTGGTCATTTCCTGTACACTATCGCCCAATTTTAAAGCGTAATTGTCGAACCGCATTGGTTCGGGATGATAGGTTTTAATCCAAGCCACGCGCCGCACATGTTGCATACTCCAGCCGTCGATATCGCCGAAAAATTCGCTGTGTTCATATCCACCTTTTATCACCCCGATCGCGTGTACTTCGGTTGTACCGAGACGTAGAACAACAATATCCCCATCTTTAATTTTACTATGAAAGGTATTTAACATTTGCCAGCGGCGTGGAGTGATTTCTGGCACATCATATTTATCGGAGAAAGACCCTAAGTGGCCGGGCCCTAGTAAAATGACACCGTAATCCAAACATATTTTTACGAAATCGCGGTTATTGTCACCGGCTGCGACTTGCCATATTTTTCGGTTATCAAGATTCATTACAAACTCCTCTGATTGAGCGTAAACCACCCATTGGTGGCCGGGAGTTTGTAAATCGCTATGAAACGACTGCGACACTCTTTAGCCGCGAGGCTTGGACATACAGTGCCGCCTCCCGACCATAATGGTCAGAGGCAGCATCGTGTCGTCGATGCAATACGTTCATAGCGAGGTTACAACACCCCGTGGGTTGAACATTAGCTCATTAGGCTTGGAACATCCAGTCGAAAGCGGTTAAAATTCCCCCTATCTTGAGACTATGCGATAAGGTTATTATCATTTTAGACCGAAGGAGATAATCAGATGGCAAATAGGCGCTTAACCGCATTGGAGTTGAAGGAAGCCAATAAACTTCTTAAGGAAATCCGCGTAAAGTTGGATAGATTAAGCGGCAAAAATTCGAATTTATTGTTTGCGTACAGAAGAAAAGTGGCAAAAGAATTGGGCTATGACGAACGCGGCAACCCAATGCATCGTCGGAAGATAAAAGCGCAGAAAAGGGCCGAACAAAAAGACAAATGTCCGCTATGTAAGAAAAAACTGCCGGAGAAATACGCAGTGTTAGACCGTATTGTCGCGGCAAAGGGATATACGCTCAAAAATACCCGGCTCATTCACCCCGATTGCGATCAAAAATATCAGGCAAAGCGCAAATACGCCTAATACGGCTTGATCTTAAGGCCAAAGGAAGCGTGTATGGGGCAAGGAAAGGCCCCATATGCTTGATGACAAAATTGCTGATTTAAAAAAATGGGATCGGGTGGAATTGGTTGAGGAGTGGCAATCTCTTTGGAAGCTAAAGGTTCCGAAATCCATCAGCCGCCAATTATTGATCCGCAGCATCGAATACAAATACCGGGAACAGGAATATGGCGGCTTATCGGAATCGTGCCGCAAGGAACTGAATAGGCTGGTCAAACTGTACCGGAAAAACCCCGGCAAGAGTCTTCGCAAAAGTTTACGCATCAAGCCGGGCACTAAGTTGCTGCGCGCATGGAACCAAGAAACGCATGAGGTTTTGGTGCTGTCCGATGGCTATCTACACAAAGGCAATACCTATCAAACCCTCTCGCAAATCGCGCGCGCTATAACCGGAACGCGCTGGTCGGGGCCATTGTTCTTCGGCCTGCGCAAGGATAAGGAAGAAGCCGCATGAAAAAGATTCTGCGCTGCGCCATCTATACCCGTAAATCGTCGGAGGAAGGTTTAGAGCAAGAATTCAATTCCTTGCATGCGCAGCGGGAGGCTTGCGAAGCCTATATCAAAAGCCAAAAGCATGAAGGTTGGAAAGCATTACCCGATCAGTATGACGATGGCGGTTTTTCCGGTGGCAATATTGAACGGCCTGGCCTCAAAAAACTGATGGCGGATATCGCGGCCAAGAAGGTCGATGTCGTAGTCGTATATAAAGTTGATCGTCTCACAAGGTCGTTAGGCGATTTTTCTAAGATTATCGATGTGTTGGATAAGGCAGGGGCCTCTTTCGTTTCCGTGACCCAACAATTCAACACGACTACATCTATGGGCAGGCTGACGCTGAACGTCTTGCTATCTTTCGCCCAGTTCGAACGCGAAGTCACAGGAGAACGCATCCGCGATAAGATTGCCGCATCCAAGGCCAAGGGCATGTGGATGGGCGGCATGCCGCCGCTAGGCTATAAAGCGGTCAATAAGAAGCTAGAAGCGGAGCCGGAGGAGGCCAAGGTCATCCAGTTCATATTTGAACGTTACGCGCAATGTAAGAGCGTCGATACGGTTAGGCAGGAGCTGAATGAGCGCGGCTGTGTGACCCGAATGAACAAATCCGGCAAATGGTGGCCTGGACCGATCAATAAAATCCTGAGGAACAAGCTATATGTTGGCCTGATTAAGCACAAAGAGAAAGAGTATCCGGGAGAGCATAAAGGAATAATTTCCAATGAATTATGGAATAAAGTTCATAAATCGATAGAGGGTAATAGGGTGACGCAAGTCAACACCCGGATTAACAGTCCATCCCTCTTAGTGGGTATAATTTTCGATAAAAATGGGCATACACTAACGCCGGTAAGCTCACAAAAAGGCGCAGGACTGCGGTACCGCTATTACCAAACCGCAGTTGGTCATTTTGACCGTAAAAAAGGCCAGAAACCTATTCGGGTTCCCGCCGCAGAGGTTGAGGATTTAGTTTTGCGGGAAATCGGGAGGCTGATCGGTGATGGGGATCGATTGAAAAACTTGTTGAGCGTTAAAAAGATTCTACCCGGCGCTATAGAAGAATTAACCTGCAGGTATCAAGGCCTGCTAGCTGGAAAGCGACATGAGTTTATCCGCCAAATCGTCAGCAAAATATATGTTTCCAAGGAAGATGTGCGGATTGAGCTGAACCAACCTAGTCTCGCCAAGCTGTTAAACGTTCATTTGGATGATAGAGAGAACAGAAACAACTCGGCATCCAGCTTCACCATCAAATACCGCCTCACCAAGCGCCGAAATAACATCCGAATCATCGCCGAAAATGAAAATTACCGCCTAGATCCCACAGATGCTGAAATCATGAAAAGAACCATCGTGAAAGCCTTTGCCTGGCGGCAAATGATGTTTGAGGAGGGGAAAACTATTGAGGAGATTGGTAAGGAGTATGGTGTATCAGGTAGATATGTGGGCAAGATGATTGAGATGTCGTTTTTATCTCCAGATGTGATAAAAACGACTATTAACCCATCTCTTTGCTAAATGAAATTCTATGGACAAATTTACAAAAGAAAAAAGAAGCCAAATGATGAGTAAGGTGAAGAATAAAAACACTTCACCTGAAAAGCGGGTGCAATTGATTTTGAAAACGGCGGGTTATAAAACCGTTTATCATCCCAAGTTAGGAAGGGGTAATCCCGATATTTATATACCTAAATACAAAACCGTAATTATGGTTCATGGATGTTTCTGGCATGGGCATAAATGCAAAAAGGGGGCTTTGCCTAAGACCAATAAGAAATTTTGGACACAAAAAATTCGAACTAACGTGCTAAGAGATAAAAAGTTTAATGCTCATTTAAGAAAAATGGGCTTTTCTGTCCTGACCATTTGGGGCTGTTCTTTGGAAAGAGGAACGGCGCGCGTTGTTAAGCGGCTTGGCGTTTTGAAGAAGTAGTGTTCTTCTTAATTTTATTCGTATCTATCGCGTTGATCAAGTATTCCGCAAAAAACTTGGATAGTTTGGGAGGTACGGCGTTGCCGATCATGCGCGCGACCGGTTCCGTCAATTCTATCGGATAAAACACATAGTCTTCGGGAAAAGATTGCAATATAGCCGCTTCACGCAAAGAAATTCCGCGAGGCTGTTTCATATCGTAATGTCCATAGCGACCATTAGAAATGCTATGACATCTCGTTGTTATGGTGGGGGAAGGTCGATCCGGATGCATTCTTGTGTAGACATCACCGAAGCATTTTTGTTTATGCTTTTTAACTACTCGTCTATGACAGGGAAGAGTTAGGTCGCCGTATTTTGTATCGGCTAATTTACTATTATTTTCTCCGGGCTTCACCGAAGAAAGGCGCTTGATATTTAAATCCGATAAGTTTCTGGCTTTATGATTGGGGATTTTAAGATAATCTTCGCCTGCCGATATTGCGGGTAAATGACCGATTGCTTGTTTAACCGTGATCAGTCCCGAATTAGGGTCATGTGCAGGCAGAGTAATTTCATCAAAATTATCGTTAGAGAATCTCTCACGCTTGATTAAATGTTCTTTTGATGCAATTAAAATAGTTCTTTTACGTCTTTGGGGGATGCCGAAATCTGCCGTATCTACTACGCGCGAGGCAAGTATGTAGCCTTGTCTTTTTAGCCGTCGTTTAAATTTTTCCCACACACCGCCATATTTATCATCATTAATGCCCTGAACATTTTCGGATAAAATCACGTCCGGCGAGAATTTTTTTATAAACTTTATTGATTCCAATAATAGATTGGTGTCTTTGGCACGTTTGGCTTTTCTCTTTTTAGTCAGGTTTTTTCTGGCAAGCTTGGTAAATGGCTGACATGGCGCACAAATTGAAAACATTAATGGGATATGCGGATATGCTTTACGCAAGGGGCCGATTAAGTTTTCGAGTTCTAGAGATAGCTCTTTCTGTTGGCCGGTGGGGTAATCTGGCCTCTTAGGAAATACATCATATTGCAGGTATTTTGCATATGATTTGTCCAATGAAAGATTACGATTGTTGTCGGAAAATGTCTTGCCGCATAGGCGATCGTTATCAATACCGGCAATTACATATCCTCCGGCATCGATTAAGCCTCTAGTGGTGCCCCCCGCTCCGCAAAAGAAATCTACGGCAAAGAAACATGGTTCTTTATGTGACTTCGCTTTTAAGGCGGTCAACCGATGGGAGTGAAGATCATAAATGGATGTAGGGCGGGACATAGGGTGTCATTATAAGAAAAAATTCAAGAAAATCAACATTATGTAGGTGGATAAGCCCAACTCTACTATATATCCGATGCCCGTTGGCCGCACTCAAAAATATATATTGCGTATATTTTATATATATGCGATATATTTTGAATATAATCCTAATTTATTTGGAGAATGTAATGAGCGATAAGAGAGAAAATTTCATAAGGTTGGCCAATAAGCGCGTCAATAACGCGATTAAAACCATTCGATTGATTGGGAATTTATCAAATAAGGCCAGCTACAATTATTCTGCAGGGGATATAGACAAAGTATTCTCGACCCTGAACAAAGAACTTAAGGCCTGTAAGTATAGATTTGAGAATTCCGGGGAGTCGACCGAAGGCGAGTTCTCATTGAAATAAAACATAAATCGGAGAAGTTTAGATGGACAGCAAATCACTGTGCCTTTCCCTTTTGTATGCTGAGTCGGAAGAAGAAGTAGATAAAATTTTGTCTGCGAACAAAGAAATGCGCGACTCCAAAAATTGGGAGCCGTTAGATCGCAGAGAAACAAATTTTAACGTAACTTCAAATCAAGCTTCGGATGGTGGCAAAGCTCTTACCGAACTTATGACAAATATGGTTGATGCGGTTTTGTTAAAGCATGCATATCAAGCAAAAATTGATCCTAAAGGATCTGATGCTCCAAAAACGATGTATGAGGCGGTGGACAAGCTGGTTAAAAATCTTCGTGGAGGGAAGTTGGTTAATCTTGATCCAAAGGATGACTGGCTTCGTACTTTTGCAATAAAAAATCTAGTGATCGGTATAACCGGTGCAAAAAATAAAAAAGAGGGGCTACCCTGTTATACTTTTGTTGATAATGGTGAAGGGCAAAATCCAAAAGATTTTGAAAATACTTTTTTATCCCTAAGTAAAGGAAATAAGAGAGGGGTGCCTTTTGTACAGGGCAAATACAACATGGGATCATCTGGTGTCCTGCGTTATTGCGGAGAAAAGTGGTATAAATTAATTATTTCTCGACGTTTTGATGGAAAAGGAATGTGGGGGTGGACTTTGGTCCGCCGCCGGCCAGATGCGGGAGATAATATGCCCGTAGCCGAATATTTTATTCCGAATAAAGAGATACCTTCATTTGAAATGGATAAATTATTTCCGTTCAAAACGATGACCAATAAAACATATGAGCAAGTTCTGCTAGGTGCTGGTACCGTTATTAAACTATATGATTACAAAGTAGATTCGAAGTTCTTGAGCTTTAGAGGCTCACGTGAAGCATTAAATGAAAATTTGGTGGAAACTATCCTGCCTTTTAGGCTTTTAGATTTTAGACAGCTTCCTACTACAAAAGAAAAACTAGAGGCGGCGAAGAAGCGCGGTGGTGACCGCGCGGAGGGTATAGATCCGCGCCCCTTTTATGGAATGGAATTCTTACTCCGTAGGTCGCATAAAGAAGAAGGATTGGAAGATCTAGAAGATGATGCGGCTGCAGCATCGGAAGATAAGATTCATGTAGGAGAAATCAAAGACTCAAAACTGGGCGAAATAACGATCAGTGCGATTCCTTTGAAGCATGACATTCCTAGCTGGCTTAGGCAGTCTAACACTCGAGTTTTTCATGCCGTGAACGGCCAGGTCCAATTTAAGCAATCACGCGGATATTTATCTCAATCTTGTGGTTTGCCTGCTCTAAAGGATCGCGTTGTAATTATTGTTGACGCTAGCCAATTAAAATTTGGAGCACATAATGATATTTGGAAGGGTGATAGAGAGCACGTCAGTAACACGACATTAGGTGAAAAATATAAAAATGAAATCACAAAAGTAATTAGAGAATCCGAAGCATTAAAAGAACTGCAGAATAAAATTGCCCAACAAGAATTTGAATTGGCAAAAGATTCGGAGAGCAATGCGCTATTCCAAAAACTCGTAAATGCTGATCCAAATCTTGCGGGATTGCTTTCTAATAGAGATCCTCAGATACGCTTACCGGCGGCAGGCGGAAGAAATGGTGCGGAGAGCGGTTCAGGCCATTTTGAGGGTAAGTTCAGCCCCACATTTCTACGTTTAGAAGAGAAATATGTGGATGGATATATTGATATTCCGATAAATAAGGCGCGCCCTATTTCTGCTAGAACCGACGCCGAGAATGGGTATTTGAATCGACCCGATAATCGCGGCCATCTGCTTATTCCTGACAGTGTAAGAGATAAATTCGGAATAAGAAGTCATTTATATAATGGCCGCTTAATTATTTATCTTGAGCCTGCCAAAGACAAAATAGAAGTAGGTAATGAGTTAACATTCAAAATGGGGTTGCAAGACGATTCTATTTCCTCTCCGATTGAATCCGAAGTTCTAAAAATTAGGATCGTCGAAGAAGCCGAAATTCAAGATCCAAAGAAGCGCGAAAATGCTAAGCCTAAGTCGGGAGATGGCAAACAAGGGGAAGGAAAAGGAGCAGAGGCTCCCACGCATGGGCTTCCTTTATGTGTTCTCTTGTCTAGAACTGGTGAAGAAATACCGGGATATAAAGTCGAGCAATGGCCCGAGGGTTTTGATGAGAATGAGGGTGGTTATATCCAAGATCTAGGAGATAATGAAGTCATATATAAAATTAATTATGATAATGTTTATCATTTGAAATATAGAATGCAGCAACGTGGAAAGGTGGCTAAAGACGTTGTTACAGAAAAATATATTCTTGGCATGAGGATATTAATGCTAGGTTTTGAACGATCTTTTAAGAAGCATTCGGATGCTGCCAATCAAAATAATGTCAACAATATTGCCGAGTTTGCCGATGATTTTCGGAAAATGGCGGCCCGTGGGGCCGCATATGTAGTATTGGCACTGGCGGAAAATTTACCAAAAATCGTTGACACTTCAACGGCATTAAATTCGGCGGATGTAGAATAGAATGCGTAATCCCCCTTGGATTAGAGATGAGCTGATTCTTTGTTTGGATAGTTATCTGAAGCTAAAGCCCAAAGTTCCAGACCCGCGTCTCAAGGAAGTGAAAGAGCTGAGCGAGTTACTGCAGGTCTTAGGAACACGCTTAAGTATAGAAAGTCTAAGAGAAATGATCGCCGACAATGTTGTTTCTTAAATCTACTTAGTTTTTATTTTGAGCTATTAAATGACAGAATTGAAAAAGGTTAACCTATATAAAATAAAAGTTGGTAGAGATTTTGGTGCATTTTTAAAAGGTGATTTATCTAATTATGATCATATTAATAATGAAGCCGCTGGGTACGAAGCATACATTAAATATGCGGTAGGTGGAGGAGCAGAAAAAACAGAAAGTCAGGTGCCTTGGATTGCCTTTCTTAATTCAGCTTTTTCTGAGACTAAATATAGATATAGCGCCTTCAATAAGTTTCCTAGGGCAATATTGGCTATAAAAATTAAGGTAGAAAATACATATATTTGCTATGTAGCTACTTTTGGCCAACATGGGGACAGCTACCTTGATAAGAATCATATTACCAGAGACTTTGGTATCAAGGTGGGTATGAATATTTGTGATATAGATGATCTAAGAAAAATTCAGACCACTGTACACGAATCCATTAGTCAGCAAACGGAGCGCCAGGCAAGTACGGGCGCTAATTTAAAAGTTTTCGGTATCAATAATGAATCCGAATTATTACGCACCATTTCTGGGTGTGTGCATAAAGATTACAAAAATATAATTGATTCATTTAAAGGCAAAGACAGCATTTCTCTTAAGTTTGCGGAAAATGCTCCTCTTGATTGGGCAAAATTAGTAGAGCTATGTAAGAAGATGGAGGAAAGGTATCATTCCGAAGACTATAAGCAGACTGATTTTAAGGTATATGATATATTGAGACATGAAACTGATCCAGAAATTACAGATCAACTAGATACGATCCTATGCAAAACAATATCCAATAAAAATTTTTCTAAGATCCACCTTGCGCCTCCTGAGTTTGTAGAGTTTAGCGATATTTCATATTGTTATAAAAAGAAAGAAGGGCAAGTAACACCCCCCTTATTTGAAGATTTAAATATACATGATTTGATTGCCGCCCCAAGGCGGCGCATTGCTAATCTTAAAATATCTACAATTAAGTCATGGCCTATATACACTTATGACCACGAACAAGAAAAAACCTATGAAAAATGGGATGCATATCAATGCGTGGTGGCAGAAGTCACTCTTAATGAGAAAATATACATATTGTCAAATGGCCAGTGGCGAGAAGTTTCAAATGATTTGCAAGAAAAAGTTAAAAGATATTTTCAAAGCAACAACTTAAATATGAGTGTGGATTATCTTCCTAGCAATATAAGAATATTTGATTCTGAAAGGAATCAAAATAGGGAGGAAATATACAATGCTGCCGCGTGTCAGAGTTCTGGATCTTTGTTTTTGTTCGATCAGGCAAAGATAACAATTGCTTCAGAAAAAAAATATGAGGTATGCGACTTATTATCTGCAGATAAGCATTTAATACACGTCAAAAAATATTCATCCGGCGCATCATCTATTAGTCATTTATTTACTCAAGGACGATTTTATTCAAGAGCGTTCTCAACGGATGCGGTTTGTCGTAAAGAAATGACAGATTGGATTGAAACAAATACCGATGAAGTCAATGCGGGTAAAAATAAAGCAATTTTTAAATCCATAATTCCTGAGAAAAGCATTGATGTTTTAGAGGGGGATTACAAAATCATATTTTGTGTGCTTCATGAGGCCGAAAACTTTGGAATTAAAGATTTGCCATTCATGTCGCAGTACGAGCTAATGAATAGCCATAAATACTTAACAGAAGATAGAAAATTTAAATGTGGGATTGCTTTTAAGAAAGTCCTACTCGGGGCCGAATCTTAGTGCAAAGAGTCTCGCACCAAACCCACTTCGCCTTTCGCTATTTTTCTCTCGCCATATTACCAAAAGGCGAACTGGCGGGAAATGGTCGGAGAAAATGGCCTATAATTTTTTAAATGTCCTGGAGAATGTAGGCTTGTGTGGGTAGCGGAGAATAAAACCTCGCCACAAGCGTTTGAAATCTCGGATCAATTCCGCCGAATACGCGAACCCGCCAACTTGTGCGGAACTCAATGGCGGAGACGAAAGGATTCGAACCTTCGATACGGCTTTACAACCGTATAACGGTTTAGCAAACCGCCGCCTTCAGCCACTCGGCCACGTCTCCGCATACGCTTCGACGTGGCCTTTTTATTTGCCGCTCGCGCTTTGCGCTCACGGTGGCACGTCTCCGCATTATAAAAATCTCAACGAGGTGCTAGGCCTCGTATTTTACGCCTCGGTAATTAGCCGCCACATCAACCCTAATTGCCTCGGCGATTTGGGCGTTGTGGCGCGGACTGTAATTCCGCGCGTAATCGAATCTCTTATATACCAACCCCGGGGGATTAACAAAAGCGAATATTAACTTTCTTTTATTCCTGTGCACTAAATATCTTTTAAGGAAATTACAATTTTGCCGCTGTCAACAGTAATATTAACCGTGAATTCAAATATTTTGGCCAAAAACCCCTGATATGAACGCTATACTAAACCTTATGAGTGACGACGACACAGATTGGAACGAAGTTTTTGGATCCGCCGCCAGTTGGCGTATTGCGGGTTGGGTGTGGTTCTTGATCATTATCCCGATCATCGTGATTGCCGCTTGGATGTTCTTTGGTGGTGGTTTTGAATTTTTAAATCAAAACTTAGAGTAATTTTTACTCCTCCAAGAACCATCCCGCCTTGCGCAATGCCGGTTAATAAATTATAACCATGCGGCATGTCCGCAGAACCACGCCATTTATTAAGCACCGCTAATTTACCGCTGAATCAAATCGAATCGCTGTTTCAGCGCGCGGATGATTTAAACAACAAATACACGCCGGCGGATTTGAAAAAAATCCTGTTGGGCCAGTTCGTGGTCAATTTATTTTTTAATGATTCCACACGCACCCGTATTTCATTCGAAGTCGCGGCCAAACGGCTTGGTGCCGATGTCATTAACGTTGCCATCGATCGCAGCAGTTTGAACAAGGGAGAGACATTCCTGGATATGTTGCAAAATATTCAGGCGATGGGCGCATCGTGTTTTGTGATCCGGCATCCGGAAACCGGTATTTTAAAAGAATTGGCGCCACAGTTGCAAATTCCGATTATCAATGCGGGCGATGGCAATAACGAACATCCAACCCAAGGTTTGTTGGATGTGATGACCATGCGTCAGCACAAGAAAAATATCGCTGGATTGACGGTCGCCATTTGCGGCGATATCGCGCACAGCCGCGTGGCGCGGTCCAATATTCCAATCCTTTTGAAAATGGGCGCGAAGGTGCGCGTGATCGCGCCACAATCGATGATGCCGCCAAATTATTTTGGCGGACAGGTGCAAAGTTTCACCGATCTGCGGGCAGGGATCAAGGATGCCGATATCGTGATGATGTTGCGCATTCAAAAAGAACGCATGCAAACCGATGAAATCCCGAATGAACGCGAATATGCGTTTCATTATGGGCTCGATACGGAAAAATTGAAACATGCCAAACCGGACGTTTTGGTGATGCACCCCGGCCCAATGAATCGCGGGGTTGAAATTGATTCGGCGGTGGCCGATAATCCAAAACACAGTATTATTCTGGATCAGGTCAGCGCCGGCGTTGCGATGCGCATGGCGATTTTGGAATGGATTTTAACGGGTAAATAATGACTATATTCGATTTGATCAGTCTGACGTTCGTGTTTTTATTTTGCTATTTTATCGGCGCGATTCCGTTCGGCTTGATCGTTACCAAATATGCGGGCCTCGGCGATATTCGAAAAATCGGATCGGGCAATATCGGCGCCACCAACGTACTGCGCACCGGACGCAAGGGGCTTGCAGCGCTGACATTATTGTTGGACGCTTTAAAGGGCGCGGGTGCGATATATCTGGGCACACACGTTTTAATGCCCAGCCATTTGATGGAATTAAAAGACTATTACACGGCTATATCGGCGTTGGCGGTGGTGCTGGGGCATATTTTCCCAGTCTGGCTGAAATTCAAGGGCGGCAAGGGCGTTGCAACCACATTCGGCGCTTTCGTCATGATCAATCCGGTATGGGGGTTGATGTTATTCATTATTTGGGTGGGAATGGCATTTAGTTTTCAATATTCATCGCTTTCGGCAATTGTCGCAACTTTTATCGCGCCGTTCATCGGCAAATATGTGTTCGATTTTTCCGGTACGTTATTTATTACGATTTGTATTATCGCGGTGATCGTTATTGCCAAACATAAAACCAATATCCAACGGCTGCTGAATGGCAGCGAAACCAAGATCGATTTAAAGAAAAAATCCGCACCACGGCAGGATAACCAAGATGACGGCACCGGCGTTCCGCTCTAACACCGCGCCAAATTATGCGGCGCAACCTTCGGTTTCTTCGGAAGAAAAACTGCATTGGTTGCGGTTGATTCGCTGTGAAAACGTTGGGCCGATTACTTTTTATCAATTGCTGCAACGGTTCGGCACCGCGAAAAAAGCGATCGAGGCCTTACCGCATTTGGCGCGGCGTGGCGGCAAAAATGGCAATTTGAAAATCTGCACCCTGGCCGATGCCGAAGCGGAATTGAAAACGCATGAAAAGGGCGGTGCGCGTATTATCGTCGCGGCCGAGGCAGAATATCCGCCATTGCTGAAACAAATCGAGGATGCGCCGCCGATCCTGTCGGTGCGCGGCCATGGGCATTTGCTGCAAAAACCTTGTGTCGCCATTGTTGGCACACGCAATGCTTCTGCCGCTGGGCGTAAATTTACCGAAAAACTGGCTGGGGAATTGGGGAGTGCAGGGTATATCGTCGCATCGGGTCTGGCGCGCGGCATCGATTCATCGGCACATTTGGCCGCACTGCGCACCGGAACGATTGCGGTCATGGCGGGCGGCGTTGATCAAGTTTATCCGCCGGATAATCAAAACCTATACGATCAAATCGCGGATCAAGGCGTTCTAGTCAGCGAAATTCAGTGGGGCATCAACCCGCAAGCGCGGCATTTCCCGCGCCGTAATCGGATTGTCTCCGGTTTATCGCTCGGCGTCGTTGTGATCGAGGCGGCATTGCAATCGGGATCGTTGATCACTGCGCGCTGCGCGCTGGATCAAAACCGCGAAGTATTTGCCGTACCCGGATCACCGCTGGATCCGCGTTGTCAGGGCACCAACAGTTTGATCAAACAAGGCGCGACCTTGGTCGAATCGGCGGCGGATATTCTCGAAGTCTTACGCCGCATCCAGGCGCCATCGGTTGAAACCAAATCAGACGTATTTTTCAAGGCGTTGGCCTTTACCGAAGAAAAGGCGGAACAGATGATCGCTGACGCCACACCTATTATATTGGAGCTTCTAAGCGCCACCCCAACCCCTGTGGATGACATCATACGGATGTCCGGTTTGCCCGCGCCAATCGTGCTTTCTGTGATCATGGAACTCGAGCTGGCAGGCCGTTTACAGCGCTTCCCTGGAAATAAAGTTGCATTATTCTATCATTAGAGTATAAGAGACAACTTTATAACTTTGAGGGGATACCAGGTGAGCAACGTCGTCATCGTCGAATCGCCAGCCAAGGCCAAGACTATTAATAAGTATCTGGGGTCGGATTATACCGTCATCGCCAGTTTTGGCCATATCCGCGACCTGCCATCCAAAGACGGTTCGGTAAAACCGGACGAAGATTTTTCCATGATCTGGAACCTGGATGACCGGGGCGAACAACGTATCGCCGAAATCGTCCGCGCCCTTAAAAACGCCGATACTTTATATCTGGCGACCGATCCGGACCGCGAAGGGGAAGCGATTTCCTGGCACGTGAAAGAAGTTTTACAAGAAAAACGGGCACTTAAGGACGTGAATGTCCGCCGGGTGACGTTCAATGAAATTACCAAGGCAGCGGTCAAGGAAGCATTCGACCATGCCCGCGATATCGATTCGCAATTGGTCGACGCCTATTTGGCGCGCCGCGCGCTGGATTATTTGGTCGGGTTCAATATCTCGCCGATTTTGTGGCGCAAATTGCCGGGCTCGCGTTCGGCGGGGCGGGTGCAATCGGTGGCGCTGCGTTTGATTTGCGAACGCGAATCTGAAATCGAAGTGTTCAAGCCCCAAGAATATTGGAGCATTTTGGGCACCTTCAAATCCGCCAAGGGCCAAAGTTTCGAAGCGCGTTTAACCCATTTCGACAAAAAATTAGACAAGTTCGATATCGGTAACAAGGATGCGGCGGATAAAATTCTCGCCGCCCTGCAATCGCAACAATTTACCGTTGACGATATTGAAAAGAAAACCGTACGCCGCAATCCATACGCGCCGTTCATCACATCGACTTTGCAACAAGAAGCATCGCGGAAATTAGGCCTAACCGCATCCCGCACTATGCGTTTGGCGCAGCAATTATACGAAGGCGTTGAAATTGGCGGCGAGACCGTTGGTTTGATCACCTATATGCGTACCGATGGTATCACATTGTCGGGCGAAGCGATTGGCCAGGCTCGCCGTTTCATTGAACGCGATTACGGAAAGAATTATTTGCCGGATTCCCCGCGCGCTTATGTCAGCAAGGCGAAAAACGCCCAAGAAGCGCACGAAGCGATCCGCCCAACCGATATTTTCAGAACGCCGCAACAAATGGAAAAATATTTGGACGGCGAACAACATCGTTTGTACGAATTGATCTGGAAACGCACCGTTGCCTGCCAAATGGAAAGCGCGGTATTGGATCAAGTCGGCGCCGATTTAAAAAGCACAGATGGAAAAAGCATTTTCCGCGCAACCGGATCGGTCGTTGTGTTCGACGGATTCTTGAAATTGTATCAAGAAACCTTGGACGATGCCGACGACAAAGAAGAAGGCGGACGTTTACCGGCATTGGAAGTCGGCGAGAAAACCGCGAAGGAAAATATTCGCGGCGATCAGCATTTTACTCAGCCACCGCCAAGATATTCCGAAGCCAGCCTTGTTAAAAAGCTCGAAGAATTGGGCATTGGCCGTCCATCGACCTATGCCAGCATCATTCAGGTATTGCAGGACCGCGATTATGTCCGCATCGATAAAAAACGCTTTATCCCCGAGGATCGCGGCCGCGTGGTCACGACATTCTTATCGGAATATTTTACCCGCTATGTGGAATATGGATTTACCGCAGGTTTAGAAGAACAGCTGGACGATATTTCCGCTGGCAATTTAAATTGGAAACAAGTGTTGCGCGACTTCTGGCGTGATTTCACCGGCAATATCGAATCTTGCAAAGATTTAACGATCACACAGGTCATTGATCGTTTGGATGCCGAACTGGGTCCGCATTTCTTCCCGCCGCAAACCGATGGCCGCGATCCGCGCAAATGTCCGTCCGATGGCGGCCGTTTGGGATTGAAACTGGGTAAATTCGGCGCCTTTATCGGCTGCTCGAATTATCCGGAATGTAAATTCACCAAACAATTGGCGGTCGCCCAAGCCGATGACGGCACTGGTACCGCCGATTTTCCAAATCAAAAAGAATTGGGCGTCGATTCCGTGTCCGGCATGATGGTCACGATCCGCAAGGGTCCGTACGGTTTTTATGTGCAATTGGGCGAAGCGGTGAAAAAAGGGGAAAAGCCGAAACGCATGGCCGTGCCGAAAAACGTGTCGCCGAACGATATCGATTTGCAAAAAGCGCTGATCTTGCTCGCATTGCCACGCGATATCGGCAAACATCCGGAAAGCGGCGAAATGATCGCAGTCGGGCTTGGCCGTTTCGGGCCGTTCCTGAAACATGGCGCGAAATATGTCACCTTGCCGCCAGCCGAAGATATTTTCACGATCGGCATCAACCGCGCGGTCGTGGTGATCGCTGAGGCAAAGGATAAACCGTCCAACAACCGCGTCGCGGTAACGCCGGCCAAGGTGTTGGGCAATCACCCAACCGACGGCAAGCCGATCAAATCCGGCAAGGGCCGTTTCGGGCCGTATGTGCAATGGGGTAAAACCTATGCCTCGATCCCGAAATCGGTCGATCCCGATACGGTGGATTTGAATCAAGCGGTGGAATTATTGGATGCTAAAATCGCCAAAGCTGGCGCGAAGAAAGCAGCGGCGGGTGGCGATGCGAGCGAGACGGCAGAAAAACCAGCCAAACCAAAGGCCAGACGCGCGCCCAAGAAAAAAGCCGCCAGCGAATAGTCCCGCTTATTTTTGGGCAACAAGAGCCCTGGTATTTCTTATTTTTCTAGGAAGAACCGGGGCAGGGGCTGGATTTGCGGCAACGTGCCTGCGCTTTTGGATTTCCCGTAAAGAATCTCGGTATGGAATCGCTGTTGGTAAAAGTATTGTGCATAAACGTTCAGCATTCTCAATGATGTAATTGGCGCTGCTAATGTTCTGGTCAAGGTAACTTGAGTCTTTTGCGCTGCCATAAGCTTGAGCAGCTCGAATCGCATCATCTTGTGTCATGTTTTCAGGTACTAAAGTTTGATAAATACGATCCATCAGTGGCCAGTTAAAATTTATATGCCCTTGTCTTGTTTGCAATAAAACTTCGCTTTGGCAGGTACGGACTATATGTGCAGCAATTAATGTTCTTTGATCCGGCGATAAAACCGTGTGCCAGAAATGCGCAAAATCTACGGCGGTGCGTTGTTCGTTAAAGAATTCCCTTAATACGGGATGCGAACGCCATCCTTTTTCATTCGGTATTAAACAAATTAAACAGAAAACGTCGAGCGCGATTGGCGCATCTTGCCGCGCTTTAATGGCTTCATCCGCGCGGCAAGCATAAGCCAGCAAAACTAATGGGGAAACAGTTCTTTTTTGCCTTTCGATGTGGCTGATTAAGGTGTCTGTTGCTTGGTTTACAGTCGTATCAAAATTTTGCCCGTCCTGGCCAACCCAAACTATTTCCGGCTTACGGGAAGTTAACCACGCTGTTTCGGTGCGTTGGTTATAATCAACAACGTCGCATATCCAGCTCATCTCACCCTCTATTCTATATGGTTAGGTTGCTGGAAATGAGCCTAGTATAAAAATATGCCGAATCTCAAGAACAAATTCGGTAACGAAATAATATAACCAAGGATAAGTAAGGGGAAGAGCTAAGTAGTGGCTTATAATAAGGAATAAGCCAAATCTCGGTCCGATATGATCCGGTGGGTGATTTTCGGCCAATCGATGCCGATTTTTGGATCATCCCAGCGCAGGCCTTTGGCCAATTCCGGATAATAAAATTCAGCCATTTGGTAAAATACTTCGCTGTTATCGGTCAACGTCTGAAACCCGTGCGCGAAACCTTCGGGGATGTACATCGCGCATCTGTTTTCGGCGGTCAGTTCCACGCCGAACCATTCTAAATATGTATCGGAATCCGGGCGAATATCGACGGCCACATCAAAAATCGCGCCCATGGTGCAACGGACCAACTTGGCTTCCTCGCGCGGGGCGATTTGATAATGCAGGCCGCGCAACGTACCGGCCTTATTATTGAACGAAACATTGCACTGAGCCAATTTGGGATTCAGTCCTTGTTTGATAAATTCTTCACCGCACCAAGTGCGCGCGAAAAAACCGCGTTCGTCAGTTTGCAATTCGGGTTCAATAACATATAAACCCACAAGAGATGTGGCGATAAATTTCACTATAATACTTTCACTTCTGGAATCGGCACGACGAACTTGCCCCCCCATTCCTTGATATAGGCATGGTGGTTGGCGACTTCGTCGCGGATATTCCATGGCAGGATCAAAACATAATCCGGCTTGGTTTGTTTCAATTTTTCCGGTGCAAAGGTCAGGATGTGCGTTCCGGGTAAAAACATATTTTGTTTATGTGGATTTAGATCCACCACATAATCCAGGAAATCGCCGCGAATGCCGCAATAATTCAATAATGTATTGCCTTTGGCGGCAGCGCCGTATCCGGCGATTTTTTTGCCTTTTTGTTTGGCTTCGATCAGGAATTCCAGCAATTTTTGCTTGGTCACGCGCACTTGCTGTGCAAATTTTTCATAGGTGGAGACTTGATCTAGGCCATAGGCCAATTCTTTTTTCAGCACTGCCTGATATCCATCGGTTAGTGGGCGATGGCCTTGATGACAGGCGTGAATACGCAACGATCCGCCATGGGTTGGCAATTCTTCGACATCGAATATGATTAAACCATGATGCGCAAATACCTTGGCGATGGCGAGCAGGGAGAAATAACAGAAATGTTCATGATAAATCGTATCGAACTGATTTTCCTGCATCAGTTTCAACAAATGCGGAAATTCGAAAGTGATAATGCCTTTCGGGGCCAGCAAGATTTTCAATCCCGCTACGAAATCATTCAAATCCGGCACATGGGCGAGCACGTTATTGCCCAGCAATAAATCTGCCTGGCGGCCTTCGGATACTAATTTCTTGGCGCAAGAGACACCGAAAAATTCAACTCGTGTCGGCACGCCTTTTTCAATCGCGACTTTGGCCACATTCGCGGCCGGTTCAATGCCCAGGGCCGGGATTCCAGCCTTGACGAAATTCTGCAATAAATATCCATCGTTGCTGGCGATTTCGATCACCAGCGAGCTTTTGCCGATGCCATATTGTTTCTGCATTTGCTCGCAATATTTGGCGCAATGGGCGATCCAGCTGCTGGAATAGGAGGAAAAATAGGCATAATCGTGCGCGAATATTTCCTCGGCGGTGTGGAATTGCTCCAATTGTACCAGGAAACATTGGTCGCACACATAGGCATGCAATGGATAAAACGGTTCCATGTCTTTTAATTGGTCTTCGCGCAAATACCGGTTGGATGGCGGGCTCATCCCCAAATCGCACAGGCTTTGCGATAAATTGCTTTGACAAAAACGGCAGGTATTTTTTGGCGCCAGTTTTTCCTGTTTCGCGGCGAGATTCGATACATTAGCCATGGTGATCCCCATTGATAAATTCCATAATCTGTCCACGCGTGGTGGTTTCGATATTTTTATTTTTTTGCTGCGCCGCGTACCAGTGCGCGGTTTGTTGAATCGCTTGTTCCGTGGTCCAGCGCGGATTCCAACCCAGCGTTTTACGGGCAAGGCGATTATCCAGCATCAATAATTTTGCTTCGTATATGGTGTTGTCCGGCACATGTTGCCATGTGGCCTTGGTATTCAATTGCGTATTCCATTCTGCCACAAAACGGTCGGCAATCCAACCCACGGTTTGGCAATCGCGGGCATCGGGGCCGATGTTAAAAGATAAAAGCGGCGATTTATGCTCTGTAATTTCTTCGACAATACGCATAATGGCATAACAAGGTTCCAGCACATGCTGCCATGGCCGCACCGATTGCGGGTGACGTAGAATTAATGGCTGACCACTGCCAAAGGCACGCACCGCGTCCGGAATCAACCGATCGACCGACCAATCGCCGCCGCCGATCACATTGCCGGCACGCAGCGTGGCAAATGGAATCTGGCGTGATTTGAAATAACTATGCCAATAAGACGATGTCACGATTTCCGCGCAAGCCTTGCTGGCGCCATAAGGTTCGTAACCGCCTAATTTATCATCTTCGCTATAACCACGCTGAACTTCGATATTTTCATAAACCTTATCGGTGGTGAAAATCAAAACCGCTTGCAGTTCCTTGCATTGCCGCGCGGCCTCGAGAACATGAATCGTGCCATTGACGTTGGTCGAAAATGTATCGACTGGATCTTTGAATGCGGGGCGGACCAACGCCTGCGCGCCAAGGTGCAAAATAATATGCGGGTTGAATTCGGTGACGGCTTTTTTGACGGCATTGGCATCACGCAAATCGGCAATATAATGTTCGCCAGAATTTTTAATGCCAGACAGGTCATAAAAACTTGGATTGCTGGATGGGGAAAGGGCGAATCCAGCCAACTCCGCATCCATATCGCGCAACCAGAAATACAACCAGCCGCCGATAAAACCGGTATGGCCGGTGATGAAAACGCGTTTATGTTGCCAGAAATTTTTATCTAAGGGGTGGGGAAGGGTGGATTTGGGACGGGAAAGAAAAGAAAACATGCGCCTACCACAGACGCCATGGCGCCTGACCCTTGTTCCACATATTGTTCAGCATTTCCATTTCGCGGTATGTATCCATGCATTGCCAGAATCCGCCATGCTGATACACTGCCAATTCATCGTCGCGGGCCAGTTTTTCCAAAACGCCGTTTTCCAAACTGATGTCGGTTGAATCTTCATCGACATGATCGAAAGATTTTTTGTTCAATACCATGAACCCGCCATTGATCCAGCCTTCGGCCACTTGCGGTTTTTCGGCAAAGCTGTTGACCATGCCCTCTTGAATGCCAAGTTCGCCGAACCGGGACGATGGGCGCACGGCGGAAACCGTGCCCAATTTTTGCGCGCGTTGATGCGTGTCCAATAATGCCTTTAAATCGATGTTGGAGACGCCATCGCCGTACGTCGCCATGAATATATCGTTGCGTACATATTTCAGCGCCCGTTTGATGCGGGAACCGGTCAATGTATCGCGGCCGGTTTCCACCAATACGATCCGCCAGTCTTCGCGGTAGGTATTGGTCAGGGTTTCGACATCACCGGTTGAAAAATCAATCGCGAAGTCGCTGTTCCTAAAGTGATAGTTCAAGAAATAATCGCGGATCGCATCGCCTTTGTATCCAAGGCATAAAATGAAATTTTTAATTCCAAAAGAATGGTAATGTTTCATGATGTGCCACAAAACCGGGCGGCCGCCGACTTCGACCATCGGTTTGGGTTTGAATTCGGTTTCTTCGCGCAAGCGCGTGCCAAGGCCGCCGCATAAAATAATGGCGTCCATTTTACCGATTTCGTGTGGTGCAACCATGAGAGTAAAAACCTTAGGGAGGGACCTTATTATCCCTTATAGTCTAGTAAAAGTTAAGCAAAGCTTAAATTGCTAACTTAACCAATCACGTGTTGAACGGAATATTTGTTGTTTGAAAGCACGAATTGGCGGGCAATCCGGCGGGCGCTGTCGACCAAAATAGGGGCGCGGTGGTTGATCGACATGGTAATGCCTTGGCCAGGGGCCAATGTGCGGATGGTGATAACGAACATAACCACCAAATCCGATTTTTGAATGCCTAAAGTATCGGCGGCTTCTTTTAAATCCTCGGCGTCGATTGGGGCGGTGTCGGGATCGGTCGGCAATACGATAAAAGAAAGGCGCGGTTCAGCCAAACACTGTAACAAATTGAATTGCGGCATATTCGGCAAGGTTGCCAGGCCGAATTCATGCACATCTGGAAATCCGACGATGCCGATTGGAAAATTGATCGCCAGGCTGCGGTCGTATTCAAAAGTGCCTAAATTATTGGTAATCCGAACCACATTCGGGTTATCGGAGGTGGTTTCGGCTTGCATGGCCGGTGGGGCTGGATCGTTTGGGGCCATTTTTGTTGCACATCCTTGGTTAAGCATACGACGCTCCATATTAAAATTAACGTAAGAAGTTCACAAGGCTTACCTGATTAAGCCGCGAAATAGTCATAAAAGAAGCCTCTAGCTGTGTCTGTTCTGCACTAAGCCGGGCCATGGTCTGTGGAATATCGGCCGATTGCAAGTCTTGCACCAGATCTTCGACCTTGCCCAGATAGGCGCCATGCGATTCTTTAGTGTCGAGCAATAATCTGCCCTGCGCGCCGATATTGGAACGAATATCGGCCAAGCTGCCAATAACGGTGGTCATAATGGTGTTGGCGCCTTCCAAGCGGTCGTTTTGTTCCGCCGTTGGCGCCGCGCCGATTGTCGCAGCCAGACGCAAGGCATAAATCAACTGTGCAAAAGCTGGATTAGAAGCAGTGGTGCCGATCGACACCGACAAATTATCATCCGCGCGAATGGTTTGCGTTGCGGTGTTGCCCATATAGTAACCAAAATATTCCGATGTGGCGTTCGCGCCAATGACAACTGGAAATGTGGTCGGTGTTGCCGGCAATGCTGGAACCGTATAGGCCGCCGGCGCGTTAAAGTTCGTTGGAATAGGCATTGGCGCGCCCCAACGCGTGGTATCCACGGGCCGGGTATTGGTCATGCTGCCGGCAAATAAATATTTTCCGTCCACCTGTTTGTTTAGGCTGTTTTGGATGCTGTCCAGCATCGATTGGGCTTGGGTGCTGAGCGAAATCAAGTCGGCATTGTTCGCATTCAATGCGCCGGTCAGCAAAGTTTTAAATTGTTCGGCAATATCCTGCATGCTGGCCATGGCCGATTCAAAGTCATCGATTTTCTGATCGGCAAGACTAATATTGTCTTGATAACGCTTGACGCGCATATAACTGTTTTCCAGGCTAAGGGCTTGGTTGGCCGCAGGCGCAATGTCGGAATAGCTTTCGCCGCGGCGGCCGGTGGCGGCCTGAATTTGCAAGGCCGATACCCGCGCTTGCGAGTTTTGAATCAGCAGATTGATGCTGCTGAACTTTGCGAAATCGCCGACACGGAAAGCCATGATACTACCTCATTAATGCAGCGGTAAAAGTCATTTTGCGTTTTGCCAAAGACGGGTTCTTTGCAACGTCGCAATTGTCGGATTCTTTGTTTTCAATTAAATCGTCCGACAAGAAATTGCGTTTGTATAAAGAGTAATTGGACATTTTAGTTTTTTTGTTCATGATCGTACCCTCCTGTTATTATCCTAAGATTCTGGTTAATTCGTCGAACATCTGGTTCACGGTGCGGATCACCTGTGCCGATGCGTTATAGGCATTTTCCAAAACCACCATGTTGGACATTTCTTCGTCGATGCTGACGCCGCTATCGCTGCCAATGCGTTGGTCCAAATTGTTCAATGTGGTTTGCGAAATCTCATAATCCGATATGGCGGATGCGGCGAGGCCTGCGTTAAATGCAATCAGCGCAGCGCTGAAATTGCCGATCGTATTGGTCATTGCCGGCATGCCGCCAACCGAAGCAAAGGAATATTGTGTTGTGAAAACACCGGCCAAACGCTGCGCGACCGAACCATCGCCCGGGGCAACGCCGTTTTCAGTGGCCACGGCAGTCAAAGACAGATCTCCGCGTGAAATGTAACCCGGGTTTGATACCAAGGTTGGATTAACTGCAAGCGCCATCGCTAAGTCGCCGTGTAATCCGGCGTTGTCGGTGCCGGTGAAGAAATCGTTCAGGCCGAAATAATGGGATAGACCTTGGCCGGTGGCGCCGACTTGGCCGGTATTTTCATTAATAGCCACGCCGTTGGCGGCGTTGGTGGCTTGGATAACTACTTGGCCGCTGGCGTTAATCGTGCAGGTTCCATCCGCGCCAAGGGCGGCGTTGATCGCCGTGGTCACTGCACCAACGGTAGAAGCAGCCGCTGGTAAAGCATAATCGATAACGCGTACGATGGCGCCATTGGCATCGGTAATCGCAATACGGACTGATCCAGTACTGGCTGGAAAAACAGTGCCGGCGGCAAGACCGGTTTGCGTGCCAGTTAAGGTGCGTTGCGCTGGAACACAAGTACCGTCGTTATGAACCGCATTGACGCGATCGCGCAACGCTAATGCCATGGTATCCAATTGTTGCATATAATTTTGTAAAGTCGTATCGCGCAAAGTAATTAGCGATTTTAGTTTCCCGCTGGTAACGCGTGAAGTTAAGTCGCCAGCACCACCAATGGTAATCGCGCCGAATGCAGTAGAAGGGTTCACCACCGAAGCGGCGGTGTATGCTACGGTTTGCACATCGTCGCCGACCAAGCTGTAACCGCCGATGGTGACCATGGTCCGGCCATCGCTGCGGGTATAAGTTGCAACATCGACCAATTCCGACAATTCCCGCAACGCTTGATCGCGGCGGTCTTGAGCATCGGTGACCGATTGGCCGCCGGCGGTATTGTTGATGCCCTGTACGATCTCGTCATTCAAAGAGTCGATTTGTTCGGCCAGTTCATTGATTCTGGTAACGACGCTGGCGATGTCTTGATCGGCTTGACCACGCAGATTATTGGTGCTGGTTGCCATGGAATTGATTTGTCTGGCCATACGCACGGCATCGTTGACGGTGTCGGTTTGTGTTTGGGTATTTTGCGGATTAACGCCCAAAGCTTCGAACGAAGCGGCAAAACGGCCGATATTGGCATTAATCGCGTTGGCGGAACCAGGCGTGCCGAAACTGTCTTGAACGCGGGCCAGATAGGTGCCTTGCATATTATTCAAGCCCATACGGCTCATTTGGGTGCGCAATTCCTTGATCAAACCTTCATTGACCCGGCGCGAAACCGCGGCGATATCGACGCCGCCGCCAATGCCGCCGACGGAACGGCTCATTTGCTGGACGATTTTGCGGGTATAGCCAGGCGTGTTGACGTTGGAAATATTGTTCGACGTCACCGCCAGACCAAACTGGTTTAAATTCATGCCGGACAGGGCATTGCGCATGGCGAGGGTGAGTGACATAGGAGCGATCCTTTTCTAAATAAACCTATAAACGCTGATCCAAAGTAACCGACAGCGCTTCTTTATTGCCTTTGCTGGCAATAGGGGCGTTGGTCGGGTTGCTGTAACCGCGTGTACTGGTTACTTGTTCTATTGCCGCGTCGCGAATAGCTTCGAGAACGCGTAAATTTACATGTCTGGCCGCTGCCAATAAATGCAGGTTCTCACTGGCGGCTTCATCAAAACGGGCAGCCAAATCATTTAACAAAATTCTCTGATCAGGGCTGATCGAAGCCACAACGGCCGGATTTTCGCGCAAAACGCGGATTTGATTTTCGTAAGCAAAGCTTAGGCGGGCTTTTTCATTTTGCAAACCGCCGGCGGTATTGTATTTGCGGTCTTTCAAAAGTGAGTTTTCTTCGCTGATCACATTGATCAATTGTTCGCTGACACCGATCAACAAATCGATAAAGTCGTTTTTGTTTTCAACCGCTATGGTTTTGGTCATTGGGCAGCTCCTTGCATTTTGATCATCTCTTTCATGATCGCATCGCTGACGCCAATTCCGCCTTGTTTACTCATGGCATTGGCATACTCTTGAACCAGCATCGAACGGTAAATATCTTCGCTATGGCCGCCGCCGAATGTTTTATTAGGCTTAATGCCGGAAAACATATGCTGCATCATTTCGCTTAGAAATACCGATTCGAATTCTTGCGCCGCTTTTTTAATTGCTGGCAGATTTTTCGGTGTTGCCGATGCGTTCGGCAATTTCGCTTCCGGGCGCATCATATCTAATACAGTTGCGGGAGTTCCGATATCCATTACATCACCTCGATATCGGCTTGCATCGCGCCGGCAGCTTTGATTGCTTGCAAGATGCTGATCATGTCGCGCGGGCCAATGCCAAGGGCATTGAGGCCTACGACCAAATCTTGAATCGAAATACCGGCGCGCATGATGGTCATGCGTTTTTCCGAATCATCGTCGATTTCGATTTTGGTACGGTCGACGGTGACGGTATCGCCAGTTTCAGAAAAAGCGTTCGGTTGCGATACTTGCGGCGCTTCGGTAATTTTGATGGTCAAATTGCCTTGGGCGATGGCAACCGTGTTGATACGGACATTTTCACCCATAACGATAATGCCGGATTGTTCGTCAATTACGACGCGGGCCAATTGATCTGGTGCGATGCGCAATTGTTCGATATCGGTGATGAACGCAACGGAATCTTTTTGATATTTTTCTGGAACTTCAATTACTATGGTGCCTGGATCATTGGCTTTGGCGGCGGTTGTGCCGACAAAGCTGTTGATCGCTTCAGCTACGCGGGAAGATGTGGTGAAATCCGGATTGCGCAAGGCAATTTTCAAAGTCTGCAATTCTTTCATTTGGAACGGTAATTCGCGTTCGATAATCGCACCATTGGCGATGCGGCCATTGGTTGGAACGCCGCGGGTTACGCTGCCGCCCTTGCCTTCGGCGCTAAATCCGCCGGCGGCGATTTGACCTTGGGATACGGCGTAAACTTCGCCATCAGCGCCGAGCAGGGGCGTAACCATCAAGGTGCCGCCAAGCAAACTTTTAGCATCGCCGATAGTGGCGACGGTGATGTCGATGCGGCTGCCTTGGCGGGAAAATGGAGGAAGAGTTGCGGTGACCATAACGGCGGCCACGTTTTTGGTTTTCAACGAATCATCCCGGGCATTGATGCCGAGACGTTCTAACATACCGATCAAACTTTCTTTGGTGAAAACAGAAGATGTGAGCGAATCGCCGGTGCCATTCAAACCGACAACCAAGCCGTAACCAACCAACATGTTGTCGCGTACGCCTTCGAAATCGGCGATATCTTTGATGCGCGACATGGCGGCAACTGGGCTGGCGTACATCAGGTACGCGATCAAAGTGATCGATAAGATGATTTTTCTACGAATTTCCCCAAAACTAAACATGTCTCGACTCGCTTTCTTTCGTTAAAAGCTGATAAATCAGTATTATTGCTTGCGAGGATCGTGCCAAAACAAATCATTGAAAAATAAGCATTATTTCTGGGTTTTAGAGAGGTGGTAGGGGTAAGACATGCCTTAAGTGGGCAAAAAATTCCCACCTGATTTCAAGTATTTAAGCCATATACTGGCGTTGCATAATTACTGATTTTGGTCCAATTGGGGACATATTTATCTGGTATGGTATAGTAGCTAGTGTAAAAGTCCGATATTCTAAATAGAGATTCAGAGTTATCCATGAAGATCAAATCGACAGATTCCGTCACCTCCAGCGCTGGCATACGCAAAACCGGTAAAACCAAATCTGCCGGCGGCTCGACTTTTGCCAGCCATTTGCAGGAAACCGAAGAAGCACAAAGCGTTCTGTCCACTTCCGCCGTCAGCAACGTCGATTCTTTGTTATCGCTTCAGGCGATGGGATCGGCGACCGATAAAAATGCC
Organism: uncultured Alphaproteobacteria bacterium; assembly: GCA_964647725.1. Lineage (GTDB taxonomy): Bacteria > Pseudomonadota > Alphaproteobacteria > SHNJ01 > SHNJ01 > SHNJ01. The sequence goes on along the minus strand of CAZYJI010000004.1, from coordinate 94,426 downwards.
AAGGCGCGGCAGCATGGCGAGGAAGTATTGGATGTCCTAGAAGGTGTTTTGCACGATTTATTGATGGGCGGCGTGCCTGTTTCGCGGCTGCGCAACCTGGCGGATATGATGCAACGCCAACGGGAATACGCCGGCGTTAGCCCAAAGATGCTGGAAATTATCGATGAAATTGAAACTCGTGCTTTGGTCGAATTGGCCAAATTAGAGGCTTATTTATAAGATTTTTATACCCTTTTCAGAGGGGGATAAAACGCCAATTTGTGAATCATTCTAAACATTTTCGCTTGAACTGGCCTATCTGGAACCCTATATTTTTTTGATCTTTAATCCTGTTAGGATGATGTAATGAACGCAAAAACGCAAACTGCCGTATTGACCTTGGCGCCGGATTATAAACCGTCAACCAAAGAAGAATACATGTGCCCGGCGCATTTGGAATATTTCCGCCGCAAATTGATTGCTTGGAAAGAAGAAATTTTGCGCGAGTCCAAACAAACCCTGCATCACATTCAGGAAGAAAGCCTGCAACAGCCGGATATTACCGACCGGGCTTCGCTGGAAACCGATATGGCGCTGGAACTGCGTACCCGCGATCGCGAACGGAAATTGATTTCCAAAATCGATGCGGCGATGGAACGGATTGAACAGGGCGAATACGGTTATTGCGAAGAAACCGGCGCGCCAATCGGTCTTGCCCGGTTAGAAGCGCGGCCGATTGCAACCTTGTGCCTCGAAGCTCAAGAAAATCACGAAAAATACGAACGCACGCATCGCGACGAAGACAAAGAATAAACTACGCGCCCTTACGCATTGGGATGCAGGTGTTTTTTCAATGTTTTTTCGATCGTGGCCATTTGCACGGGTTTGCTGACATAATCATCCATGCCGGCTGCCAGGGAGCTGTCCCGGTCTCCTTCCAACGCATCCGCGGTCAAAGCGATAATCGGGTGGCGTTTTAATTTTGCATCTTGCTCATGCTGGCGGATCAAGCGGGTGGCATCGAATCCATCCATTTCCGGCATGTGGAAATCCATAAAAACCAAATCATAATCTTTTTGTTGGAACATATCGACGGCTTCAGCGCCATTATGCGCAATATCGGTCACACAGCCGAATTTAGCCAGAACGCTGGTCATCAGCATTTGGTTGATGGCCATATCTTCTACCACCAAAATTCTGCGATTTTGAAATTGCAGTAATTTCTGTTTACGGGTTTCGGATAGTGGGTCCTGGAAACCGCCTTTAATAAAATGCCTAGTGATGAAATTTACCGGTTGTTTGCGGGTCAAGGCATCCCAAATGAGAATGATGGTTTTTTGAATTTCCGTTGGATAATACGGTTTTGTCAGCATCCCGGAAAAGCCGATGGCCGTTAACTCTGCTTGGCTGCCAGCATATAAGTGGGATGTTAACAAAACTAGCGCCGTCTCGCGAATGGCCGGCGAGGATTTTATCCGCTGGCCCAATGTTTTTCCGTCTTGATCCGGCATGCGGTAATCGAGAAGGGCGATGTGATATGGTTCGCCTTTTTCCGCCATGGCCAATAATTCTTGATAGGCCGCAGCCGAGCTGTTGACAGCTTTGTGTTGAATATTCCAGCTGCGGCAATAGGCAGATAAAATATCCGCGCTGACTGGATAATCGTCGACAATCAACAATCGGGCTTGGGAAATGTCTTTTTTCTCCAGTGTAAATCCGCTTGGCTCCTTGGTGCCGGTGCTTTCATCCGCAATATCGAAAGGCAGAGTAAATGAGAATATCGATCCTTTGCCCAACTGGCTGCTAACTTCAGTGTTGCCGCCCATCATTTCGGTTAATCTTTTGCAAATTGTAAGGCCAAGGCCACTGCCGCCAAAACGTCGCGTAGTAGATGCTTCCGCCTGACTGAACATGGTAAATATATGTTCGATTTTATCGGGCGCGATGCCGATGCCGGTGTCCTTGATGATGAATGAAATGGCGATTTTTTTGGTGTCTAAGAATTTGGTTTGGATTTCCAGTAAAACATAACCTTCTAAAGTAAATTTCAGGGCGTTGCCCAATAAATTTAACAATATTTGCCGCACGCGCGCTGGATCGCCGATTAAATTTTCCGGTATTTCATTGGCGGCATACATCAACAATTCCAGATTTTTTTCCTTTGCTGTAACCGCCAGCAAATCCATACATTCTTCGATAATTTTAGATAGGCTGAAAGGGATCAATTCTAGGGTGAATTTTCCGGCCTCGATTTTGGTGAAATCCATAATATCGTTAATCAGCGTTAATAACGAATCGCCGGAACGTCCAACAATTTCCGCCCATCGCCGTTGTTCATCGTTGAGGTTGCTGTCCAGCAATAATGAAGTCATGCCAATAACCGCATTCATCGGCGTCCTGATTTCATGGCTCATATTGGCAAGGAATTCAGATTTGGCATTGTTAGCAACAACCAACAAAGAATTGGTTGAGCCCAATTTGTTTACGGTGCGGTACAGTTTTGTCAAAATTGCTAGGATATAACAAATTAGAATTAGGGAGAGTAGAAATAGTCCCGCATTAAAAAATATTTCGGCGTTCTGGGAGATTTCCAATCTTTGGTATATTAACGTATTTAAGTCGTTTAATATGGTCTTATTTTCCGGAGATAATAGCGATTGTGTTAAAGACGAAACCTGACTTAATGCATCGACAATAATTTTTGTATGAGCGACCAAGTAATGCAGTTTATTTTTATCCGCGCTGCTTAATTGGAGCTGCAGCAGAGTAATTTTATCAAGCAGAGATTCAATTTCGGATTTTGTTTGATCATTCGTATCGCTCAAATATAGCAATGTATATTGATATAATTCGTCAATATGGTTGGCAACATCGTCATGGCGCTTGTCATACAAGGCGGCGGCCAGTTCCACATGGATTGTAGGCAAATAATGCGCCGAATTTCTTAAGATTGCATTCTTTGCTTTGAATTCTTCTAAAACTGCGCTGCGGGTGCCGTTGAATAAAATATATTTTTCAATGGCCGCTTTGGTTTGTCGGCCCAATTCAATATATTGTTTTGAATTGTAGGGAGATGGGAAGAATATCGCATTTGGCGTCTGTATCGTTTCTTCGATTTTGTTTTGTATGGTAAGAGTTGTTTCGTTCATCGATTGCGAAAGCCGGACTAAGCCGTCATAGTTACTCAGTAAATTATTTCTAGCCAATAGGATGTTTTCATTTAATTCGGCGTTAAGACCGCGCAATGAACGCAATTCACTAAGGATCTGCACATAGGTATTCCGGGAAGACCAATAGGATTGATAAAAGAAAAAGCACACAGCGATCGCCAGCACGAAAATAAAAATAAAATGCTTGCGCATAGGGTTTTTCATGTTCATTCCAGTACAGGCAGCGTGCCAGTTAAGCTTTTAAGAAATTCTACCAATTTTCTGCGCTCGTCTTGGGACAAGGTGCGCCCCAATTGATATTTGGCCATGACGTCAACCGCTTCTTCCAGCGTCGCGGCCGATCCGTCATGAAAATACGGCGCGGTTTTGGCGACATTGCGCAAGGATGGTACTTTGAATACATAACGGTCTTCTTCTTTTTTAGTCACGTTAAAACGGCCATAATCTCCAGAAGTAAGATGGCCGCGGTCCATAAAGTAATCACCAACAATTCCGAATTTTTGGAACATATTGCCGCCAACATTGGCGCCTTGATGGCATGACGAGCATCCTAAATCTTTAAATAAACGGTAGCCCGCCTTGGCATCGGCGGAAATCGCTGATTCCTCGCCGAGCAAGTATTTATCGAATGGCGCGTTGACTGGAATTAAAAACCGTTCATACGTCGCAATAGCATCTTTGATGTTCTTTTCCGTTGGCGGCGATTTATATATTTCAAGAAAGGCTTGTTTGTATTCCGGTATCATTTTAAGTTTGGCGATAATTTCGGGCCAGGAATTTCCCATTTCGTCCGGGTTTAAAATTGGCCCGCTGATTTGTTCTTCTAAAGTTGCGGCCCGACCATCCCAAAATTGCGTGAAATTCAGGGCGCTACCCCAGACAGTGGGGACATTGATCGATATGGCCTTGCCACTGACACCGGCGACAGGATAAGCGGTATTTATAGTTCCGCTGGTGTGGATTTCATGACAAGAAGCGCAAGATAGTTTTTCATTTTTTGATAACCGCACATCGTGAAAAAGCTTTTTACCCAATTCAACGCGTTTGGGATCTAAACTGCTGATGCCCACAATGGGTTGAATAGGCTCGTGATTGTATTTTTGATCGGTGGCCAGGGCAGTGGATGAGTAAGAAAACAGCGATCCTAACATCAGGATGAAAATGAAATAAAAACCTATACGCATTTTCCCTCGGAAATATAAGTATTGATAATGATTTATGAAGCGGTATCCATAACGATATTCAAGGCAGACTTAACTTTGCTGTATTCTTGTTGCAGGGTTTCGGTTATTCGCTGTTTAATTTCTTGTTCGGCCATGTAATTGTCTTGCGCGCTTTTACATAACTGGGCCAAGTTTTCCGCACCAAGGTTTAAACTTATTCCCTTCCAAGCGTGAGCATGACGTTTCCAATGTTCTGTATCATTGGGACCGGTATGCTGTTGTAGGCTTTGTAAACATTCTTCCGAAGAACTGATAAAAACGGTAAATAGTTCTTTTTCTAGAAAAGGATCGCCGCCGGTCATTTCGCGTAAATTTGATAAATTGAGAACTTCGCCCATGGAATTATCCTCTTGCGTGTATGCGGGGATTTTTGTCAGACGAAGTATAACGCTCCACATAAGAAAGTATTTTCTGTTTGCTGAACGGTTTAACAACAAACCCCTTGACGTTATTCTTCCTGGCTATTTCCACGTCATCTGCGGAATGGTGTGCCGTGACCATTACCAAATACGCGGCATTGTCCAGCTCTATTATTCTTTTTGCCAGTTCATGGCCGTTGCCGTCGGGGAGTTCAATATCAATAAAGGCAATGTCCGGCACAACATCCAGATAAATCCTCCACGCCTCGGCAATTGTTTCGGCGGTATCGACATGAAACTTATATCCCAAAATGCCGTATAGCAGCTGTTTGGAAAAAAGTTGGTCTTCGACAATTAAAACGCGCAATTGCTGTCTGCCAACCCTTTGTAGTTTCGTGCTTAGGAAATTTTCTATTTGATTTTCATTATAGCGAAGCGACGCAGATGTAAGAGGCGGAGCGTTACTGGTCATAGGCTTGGCGGCTTCTCGAAGTTGGGTTTTGGGTGTGGATGGACTGTCTAGGGGGACTAGCTTGGCAGATGATGTCATGGATTTGTCGGGATCATCGGCAATTTTTATTAAAGGCAAGTCGAGGTCGTCTTTCAAAAATTTTCTAAGAAACAGGCACAATTCATCTGCCATCAATTGGGCATCGAAATATGTTATTACATCATCGGTGGTTTCTTGAAATTCGGATTTCAACATATGCGGAATAATAATGCCGCGTAGTTTTTCAAAAATGCGTTTGGGCATTCCACACCAGGCCAGATATATGTCCTGATTTTCCATGAAAAATATTTTAGCATCAATGGCGCTGTGCATGGCGGGTTTTATAGTCAGGACGAATTGATCGTGCGGCAGATTGTTTAAATAGCTGGTGCGGATATTCACAATGCTCCACGCGCTAGTATGGTTGGTATTGATTTCTTTAATCAATTCTACCAATGCTTCTTCCGCTTGATGTTCTGTGATTCCGATTAACATAGCGATAACACCAGTGCTCAGCTTCTATGAAGATGTCCGCTCATTCTTCTATAATAGGACTTGTTGCCTAAGATCTTACTAATATATAGGTTGTAGTAAATAGAAAACATACAACCATAAGGAGTGTTTGTATTTTTTCATACGCCCGTAGCGGAATACTTTCGTATTCCACAAAAGAATAAAAAAGAAAAATGGCCGGTTTGATCCGGCCATATAAGTTTTTTTGGGGGGAGTAGAAACTTTGAAATTTAGAACGGCAACAAAATATCCAGCACTTGACTGCCATAGCGTGGTTGCTGCACATCGCTCATCACGCCGCGGCCGCCGTATGAAATTCTGGCTTCGGCGATTTTATCGGAAGTAATAGAGTTGACCGAACTGATGTCCGCCGGGCGGATAATGCCACTGACGGTCAGTTCGCGTAATTCATGATTAACCCGGATTTCTTGCTTACCAAGAATAACCAGATTGCCGTTGGGCAGAACTTGGGTAACCACAGCGGCGACCTTGATATTGATATCTTCTTTCCGGTCGATCGATGCTTCGCCTTTATTGTTTAAATCGCTGGTGGTGCTTAACAGGCTGGATGGATCAATCGCGTCTGGTAATTTTTTTCCTAATTCCGCTTCAAGACCGAATAATCCGGGAACGCCTAAAGACTCGTCATTTTGGCGTTTACGCTCGGTATCGTTATCCAATTTTGCCGAATCCGAAATTTGCACCATCACGGTCAAAATATCGCCAACCCGTCCGGCACGTTGATCTTTAAAGAACGAACGGGAACCCGCGCGCCACAAAGAATTGACTTCGCGTGTATCGGGTACTGCGGCTGGCATAGGCATGGTAACCGGGCGATAACCCGATTGCATGGTCGGATTCACGGGTATGCTAAGGGCAGGGGGTTCGCCAACTTCGGCCAGGCGGTCCAATGTTGCGCAACCGGACAATAATACGCAGGAAGCTGCGATTAAAGCTGTTTTATAATGTTTATGAGGTTTTTTCATGATACTGACTCCCACTTATTTCGATGCCAAAGATCTTTTAGAATTGCTGCTGATGCCAACGGTCGCTTGATCCGAACCTGTTACGACGGCATCCAGTATTTTATTGGTTTGTGTATTCAATGCGCGGATCGTATCGCCCATCGCACCATCGGACAAAGCGCGTGCTTGGTGACTAATGGTCAAATTTGCTGTTTGATACAGCATCATAATTAGATCGTTTTTGCGAACAATCAACGGCGCACTGACCATGCCGGAACGAATCACGGTGCCGGATGCGATCAAACGTCTTGCTGTTTTGCCGACCAATTGTTCGATATTGGTAATGGCGCTGTTGCCTAAGGTCGCTTGTTCCATATCAACCCAAGCGATATCGGCGTCTTCGATCGTCTCGCCGGCATTGCGTTGCGTGCTAAGCACTGGAACGCTGACCATGGAAATGATCCGGCCATTAAGATTGGCTTTTTGACGTTCTGTCGCACTAAGGCTGATTTCAGCGGTAAAACTTTGCGACGCTTTGTTAATGTCCAACTTGTCGATTATCACCTGATCGTCGGCATTGGTGCTGATCAGATTTTTACCGTTGCGGCTGACCTTAATTTGGGTGCTGCCGCTGAAACCTTGATCCAGCGCCGCTGCTTTGACGGCGGCGATGATTTCCGCATCGGTAATCACGCGCGGCGTCACCGCCAGCTTGTCTTCGGCGCGGGCGCCGAAGGCGAGAGGCAATAAAACCAAACAAATAAAAACGATGCGGGACATTTTAAAGATTCCTTATTTTACTTCGATTAGCGCATTTGGCTGATAGTGCCCATCATTTGATCGCCGGTTTCGATGACTTTGGAATTCATCTCATAGGCGCGTTGCGCGGTAATCAAAGTGGTGATTTCCGAAACAATGTTCACGTTGGAAGATTCCAGATAGCTTTGCAAAATAGCGCCAAAGCCTGTGGTATTAGGCTGGCCGGTTACTGGCGCTCCGGATGCTTCGGTTTCCAAGTACAAGTTATTACCGTTAGCGCTTAATCCAGCCTCGTTTGGAAAAGTCGCCAGATCCAATTGCCCAACGTTACTTAAAGCAGTCTGCCCGTCCTGTTTGACTAATACAGCGCCTTCTTGATTAACTGTTACTTCGACTGCATCGCTGGGAATTGTGATGCTGGGTTGAACTTGATATCCGTCTTGCGTTACCAGTTGGCCGCTGGCATTCAAAGTAAATGCGCCAGCGCGCGTATAAGCGGTTTCGCCATTTGGCAATAATACTTGGAAGAATCCTTTGCCCTTAACAGCCAAATCATATGGATTTTCTGTAGGGGACAGGGCGCCTTGTTGTTGCACGCGATATACCGCCGCGGTTTGAACGCCAAGACCGATTTGTACGCCGGTTGGGACGATTTCGCCGCCGCCGCCGCTTTGCGCGCCGACCCGGCGCATGCTTTGATACAATAAATCCTGGAATTCCGCGCGGCTGCGTTTAAAGCCGGTGGTATTCAAGTTGGCAATGTTGTTCGAGATAACCTCGACGTTGGTTTGCTGGGCTAGCATTCCGGTGGCTGCAATACTTAGGGCACGCATGTTTTTTCTCCTTATTGCATTTGGGCTAGACGGCGGATAGCTTGACGCACCCGTTCATCTTCGCGTTCAATCATTTTTTGTGCCGATTCATACGATCTCGACACGTTCATCATTTTGGTCATTTCGGTCACGCTTTGGACGTTCGATGATTCCAAACTGCCTTGAACCATGGCTGGTTGTTCAATAGCGACTGGGGCATCGGTGGATCCTTCCGGAATTCTGTATAAACCGGCGCTTTCGCGTTCTAATAATTCTGGGTTTTTAAATCCGACCAAGCCGACTTTGCCGATGGCGTCTTTATCCGCATATACGGTGCCATCTTTGGTAATAATGATATTTTCCGCCGCAGAAGGCACCACAATCGGGGCGCCGCCATCCGACAATAACGGGTCGCCAGCCTCGGTAACGATTTGGCCGTTGCCATCCAGGCGGAAATGCCCATCGCGGGTGTACCGGTTTCCAACCGCCGTGCCGACGGTGAAAAATCCATCGCCATTAATGGCCAGATCGAAATCCGCGCCGGTATGGGTAATAGGGCCTTGGGAAAAATCGGTGATAACGCCTAATTCTTGAACATATGAAGTTTCTTGGCCATTATTATTTTTGGCTAAATATTCTTTGAAGGCCAGGCTGTTGGATTTAAAGCCGGGTGTTGAAACGTTGGCGATGTTATTGGCAATAATCTCCATCTGACGCATCAGCGTCGATTGTCGAGATATGGCAATATAAGAACTGCTTTCCACTTTAAAATCCCTTTCCAAAAACAACGTCTTTTTATTTTTTTCTGGATTGGGAGTTGCAGCTTCTGTGCCAAAGTTAAATTACATACAAATCAATAGTTTAATATGGTGCTATGGCACGGTGATACGGATTTAGCACTATGGATGGTAGATTCTGCCTGGTATTTCTTGCCAATACTGTTGCAAGGCATTGAAATGAGATAATATTTTCTTATTGTGGACCGGTTATACAGCTGGTCCGCAAGTATTTGTTAACCAAATTCCTATACTGTAAGTGTAGGTACACAGGTTTTCTTGGTCCCGCGTTTATCCCATTAGTCTATAGGCATCATCATGGCCGACGATAAAAAAGAAGACAAAAAAGAAGAAGAGAAAAAAGAAGGCGAAGAAGGCGCGCCTGCCGAAGGCGAAGGTGGCGGTAAAAAATCAAAGAAGAAATTGATTTTATTCATCGTGCTGCCGATCGTGGCGTTATTGGGTATCGGCGCTGGATTATATTTTTCGGGCCTGCTGGGCGGCCATGGCGATGCGGAACACGCGGAAGCAGCGCCGGAAGAGCCTAAGAAAATTGAAAACTTCGTTTATTTTGATTTGCCGGAAATTATCGTGAATCTTTCCGCGACAGGCAAGAAAAACACGTTTATGAAAATTTCCATAAGTTTGCAGGTGGAAAAAGAAGAAGAAAAAACCGAGCTTGAAAAAATTACGCCGCGTATCGTGGATAAATTCCAAGTATATTTGCGCGGGTTGCAAGTTGAGGATTTACAAGGTTCCGCCGGTATTTACCGTTTGCGCGAAGAATTGCTGGCGCGGGTGAATGTGGTGACAGAGCCGATTAAAATTCACGACGTTTTATTCAAAGAGATTTTGGTGCAATAGGCTGAAAGGTTTGATGGATGGCCGACGATAAACCAGAAGAAGAAGCAAAGCCCGCCGAAGGCGAAGAAGGCGCGCCCAAAGAAGGCGAAGCCGGTTGGGACGACCAAGTAGCCCTAAACGAGGCGGCGAGTAGCCGCGTTTTAAACCAAGATGAAATCGACAGCTTGCTCGGATTCGACGAAGCCGGCAGCGAAGCCGCCGCCGCATCCGGCATCCAAGCGATCGTCAATTCCGGCATGGTGTCTTATGAACGCCTGCCAATGCTCGAGGTTGTGTTCGACCGCCTGGTGCGCGTTATGTCCACATCTTTGCGTAACTTGACATCCGATAACGTCGAGGTGTCGCTGGATAATATCACATCGATTCGCTTTGGCGATTATTTGAATTCGATTCCATTGCCGGCAATGCTGGGCGTGTTCAAGGCTGAAGAATGGGATAATTACGGTCTCGTGGTTATCGATTCGTCGCTAATTTATTCTATCGTCGACGTTTTGCTTGGCGGTCGGCGCGGTACGGCCGCGATGCGTATCGAAGGCCGTCCATATACGACCATCGAACGCAATCTGGTCGAACGTATGGCCAACGTTATTTTGGGCGATTTGACCGCCGCATTCGATCCATTAAGCCCGGTCACATTCCGCCTGGAACGTCTTGAAACCAATCCGCGTTTTGCCACGATCGCCCGTCCCGCGAACGCCGCGATTCTGGCGCGCTTGCGCGTCGATATGGATGATCGCGGCGGACGGATGGAATTGTTATTGCCTTACGCAACGCTGGAACCGGTGCGTGAATTGCTTTTGCAAATGTTTATGGGCGAAAAATTCGGCCGCGATACGATTTGGGAAAGCCATTTGGCCACCGAACTTTGGTACACGGATATGCCGGTGCACGCGGTGTTGGACGAAGTCATAATTCCGCTGGGTGATATTATGAATTGGAAAATCGGCGATAAAATTATGCTGGATGTACAGCCCAATTCGCCGGTCGAAGTGCGTTGCGGCGATTTATCGATGTTTTCCGCCAAAATCGGCCGCAAGGGCAAAAACGTGGCGGTTCGCATCGATGGAAAATTAGGAAAGTTGACGAATTTATAACATGGACCAGTCATTGCTATCACTAGGTTTGGATATTGTCATCGCGGTGCTGTTATGCGTCACGATTGTTTATGCCTATATGCTGAATAAACGTCTTCAGGCTTTGCGCGCTGACCGCGAAGAAATGGAAAGCCTGATGCGCAAATTTTATGACGCCACTAGTAAGGCGGATGCCAGCATCAAAGGATTAAAACAGACATCGGAAATCATGGGCGGCGAGTTGCAAGAAAAAGTGGACAAGGCGCGTGCGTTGCGTGACGAAATTACCTTTATGTTGGAACGCGGCGATTTGCTGGCCAATCAATTAGAAGGCGCGATTAGTTCATCGCGCACCGAACGGCCCGGTCAAGACTTAACCGGTTTGATGAGCAAATCGGCACAAGCCGCTGAGAAAAAAGCTAAAACAAAAGATTTGCGCAGCTTGGAAAATATCTTCCAGGAAGAAGCTGAGGGACAATCGGCTGCGGAAAAAGAACTATTAAAGGCTTTAAAAGGGTTACGATAGATGCTGGAAAAAATTCGCGTCCTGCCGCTTTTGATTTTCACCTGCTGCTTCATGCTGTTCGTACGCATTGAAACAATTTGGGCAGAATCCAAGGAGATTGCGCAGCAAGCCGAAGCCACAAAAGAAGAAGCCAAACCGGCCGAAGCGGCCAAAACCGAAGAAGCACCGAAAGAGGGCGCAGACACAGCTGCCGCTGAAAAACCGGCGGAAGGAACCCCTGCGGAAAAACCCGTAACTGCGGCATCTGGCGCGCCAGAACCATCTAAAACCATGACGGATCCATTGCTGTTCAACGATTCGGAATTGGATATTCTGCAATCCTTATCCGCGCGCCGGGCGCAATTGGACGAACGGGAACGCCAGATCGAGCAAAAAGAAGGTCTGTTGCAAATCACCGAACAGCGCATCGAAGAAAAATTGGCGGAATTGAAAACCTTTAAGGCGGAATTAGAAGCCACGAAATCCGAACTTGAAAAAATGACCAGCAACCTGAACAACAAAGAAAAAGAAAGCCTGCTAAGCCTGGTTAAAACCTATGAAACCATGAAACCAAAAGACGCCGCTGCGCGGTTCGACAATTTGGGCTTGGATTTACAAGTGCGCATTGCGCGTAATCTGAAAGAAGCAAAATTGGCGCCGATTATGGCGGCAATGGATCCGATGAAGGCGGCAAAATTGACCACAGAATTGGCCACGAAGAAAGATATCCCTGGTTTGCAATCCGAGCAACCGGGCACACCGCCACCACCTAAATCACAATAGGCTGGGTTCCATGGCAGTTGACAAGGAAATCCCAATTTTAATAGTCGACGATTACAAAACCATGCTGCGCATTTTGCGCGGGCTATTAAGCCAGCTGGGTTTTCGCAACATCGAAGAGGCGACCGATGGCAAAACCGCATTGGCGAAATTGCGTAATGATGATTTCGGTCTGGTAATATCAGATTGGGGGATGGAGCCGATGGATGGCTTGCAGTTATTGAAAACTATCCGCGCCGACGAAAAATTGAAAAGAATTCCATTCATCATGGTCGCATCCGACAGTAAGCCGGACGATGTGATGAAAGCCAAACAAGCCGGCGTTTCAAACTTTATCCTGAAACCGTTTAATGCCGATACGCTTAAAAATAAATTGACCAGTGTATTGGGGCCGTTCTAGCCGTTTAGAATCCCTTCGTTGCCCCGGCGCGATAATCCCACAGTTGCAAAAAATATAATCTTTAAAGTGGGATAAGCCCGTTCTGATGAACCGAATATGGTATAGTAATTTACCCTAATATTGGCTTGTTCATGCACCGTTTTCTTGGATTGCTAATTTGTTTGATCGGAATTTTGCTGGCGCCGTCCTTGGCGCTTGCGGCGAATGTGTCTGCTTCGATGCATGACGGCGCCGCCACCATTCAATTCGATTTAGATGCGGATACAACCTACACGGCGAAATTGGCCGGGGGATCCTTGATCGTGCGTTTCGACGCTCCGCAAAATATAGATCCCCGCAAATTGAAACCCGCTTTGCGATCCTTGGTCAGCGAAGCAATCCTGAGCGCCGATAAAAAGACCTTAATTGTTGGTCTTGTGCATCCGGTTGCGATCATGGATGAAAAAATCGGCAAAACCATAACCGTTACGTTATTGCCAAAATCCGCTGCCGCTGCGGCCGGGGACGGCAAGGCATTGGCCAAACCGCCAAAACCGGTATTGTCCACCGGCGCGGTTAGAATCCGCTCCGCCCGTCACCCGGATTTTTACCGCATGGTTTTCGAATGGCCGGAAAAAATACCTTACCGCGTGAATGAACAAGGCCGCCAGGCTACGGTTGAATTCGACGCCATCGTTCCTATTCCGGACCAAGAATTGCGCAAGATAAAAATTCCAGATTGCGAAATGGCCGCGCCGATTGTTTTGGACGCCATCACCAAAATTCAATATGAATGCCGGGACCCAATTTCCATCCGGCATTATGCCAAAGAAAGGGCGGTTGTGTTGGATTTCGCCATGCCGCCGCCAACCGCGCCGGTAAAAAAACCGGAAGTAACAGCTGCTCCGCCGGCAGATACGTCGCCAGTCGAAGCCAAACCGGCCGAGCCGCCAAAACCGGAAATACCGGTTGATCCAAAAGAAGAAGCAAAATTTGCGATGCCGACAACGGATTTGAATCCTGTCGTCGAACAACCAACGCCAATTGAACAAATTGCCCCGCCACTCGTCGAAGAAGCGGCGGATGATCCGCTGGAAGTACAAAATGTCGAATTGGTGGTCAGCAAGACCAACACCGTTCTAAGTTTCAAAGCCATTTGGCCGAAATCCGTGGGCATGGCGATTTTCAAACGCGCCGGTTATGCCTGGATGGTATTTGACCGCCCGGCAAATATGATCATGAATCCGGAAACGCAATCGGTTTTGAACATTATCGGTGGCATGGAGATTATCAAAGGCCCGACATCCACCGCATTGCGTATTCATACCGTGATGGGGTTGGAGCCAACCGCGCAGGCAACGCCAGATCGCAGATCCTGGCAAATCGATTATAAATCGCAAAAAATCCGTCCAGCAGTTACCATTCCCGCCGAATACAAGGAATTTGCCGACCGGCAGTTTGGGTTGTATTTAACGGTGCCAAGTTCCGGCCGCGTGATGCAATTGAACGATCCCGAGGTTGGCGATCAGATTATTGTTGCAACGGTCAACGTGCCTGGACGCGGCGTAAACGGAGAGCGTGATTTTAGCGAATTCACCCTTTTACCGTCGTCACAAGGTATTGCCATCACCCCGAAAATAGCCGGCATTGAAATCCGCCCGGATTTCGACGGATTCATGGTAGTCAAGAAATCCGGCGTATTATTGCTGGCACAAAATAAACCGGTCGAAGTAACCGATCCGAATAAAACCAATCAAAAAGATGTTTATGGCCCATGGATCAACGAAGGGCCGCCAAGCAATCCGGCGATTTTAAAATACGCTGAATGGCGCGGCGATCCGCGCAAAAACTTTTTTGATAAAGAGCAGGATTTGCTGGCGCAAATCGGATCGCTTAAAACCGATGAACGCATCGATAAGCGCATGGAACTGGCCAAATTATATTATTCCCATGGCTGGATGGCCGAAGCGATTGCGGTAATGAATGTCAACGCGAAGTGGGATGAAACGCTGGCCCGCGGCGCGGAATTTTTGGCGATTCGCGGCTCGGCTTATATTATCGAACAAAATTACAAGCAAGCGACGGAGGATTTGCGGGATCAGCGTTTCGATGAACAGCCCGATATCGCCACTTGGCGTGCGGTATTGGCGGTGCAACAAAATGATTGGGCGGCATCGGATCAATATTTCACCATGTCCGATCAACCCAACGATGCGCCGCCGGCCAATGCCAAAAAAATGATCGGCCTTGCGCAAATCGAATCGGAAATTAATAATAATCATAGCGACCAGGCGAAAACCATTATCGACCGATTGAACCAAGACGCCGAATTGGTCAAAATGCACGATATTCTAAATTATTGGCGCGGCGAAATCGCCATGCGCGAAAGCAAGCCGGAAGACGCGGTAAAATTGTGGGAATCGGTATTGAAAAGCGAGGAACCTTATGCTCGCCCGCGCGCGGAGTTTGCGTTAATCAAGCATGGCGAGGCAACAGGCGGATTAAAACGCGAAGACATTATCGCGCGCCTGGAACGGCTGCGTTTCGCCTGGCGCGGCGATAAATTCGAATTCAATGTATTGCAGATGCTTGGCCGGATGCAGATCCAAGACGGGCTTTATCGCGAAGGATTATTCACGCTGCGCCGGGCGGTGACCAATTACGCCGATCAACCCTATGTGGTTGAATTGACCGATATGATGACCGATACATTCAAAAAATTATTTATGGATGGCGCGGCCGATAATATGCCGCCATTGACCGCGCTGGGACTGTTTGATGAATTCCGCGATTTAACGCCAACCGGACCAGATGGCGATAAAATTATTCAACGTCTGGTGGATCGTTTGATTGCAGTCGATTTGCTGGAACGCGCGGCGGATTTATTGTCGCACCAAATCAGTTACCGCTTGCAAGGCGAGGATAAAGCCCGCGTTGGCGCGAAACTGGCATTTGTATATATTGCCGACCGCAAGCCCGAAGAAGCCGTCAAGGCGCTGGATCTCAGCAATGCGCCGCAAATTCCAGCGGATTTGGCTACCGAACGGCGCCTGTTAAAGGCGCGCGCGTTATTCGATCAAAATAAACCGCAAGAAGCCTTGGATTTCATTGCTGCTGAAAAAGGCCGGGAGTCCGATATGTTGCGCGCCGACATATATTGGCGGATGCGCAATTGGGCTATGGTGGCGCAAAAATTGAACCGCTTGATTGTCGAATCGCTGGATGACGAAGCCAAGCAACAACAAGAATCCGGCGAACCGCCATCGGCGGAACCGGCCAAATTACCGCCGCAAACCGCACAGTGGGTTTTGAATCTGGCGATTGCAGCGGCGCTGGATGGCGATGACGATGTATTGAAACATATTAAACGCAGCTATTGGGCGCGCATGAAAACCATGCCGCAATTCGAAGCGTTCGAGATTATTACCAATGTCGATGCTAACGAACCGCTCAGCCTGGCTGAATTGACCGGCAAGCTGGATGAAGCGGTCAAATATGAAAACTTCATGAGCTTCTATCGCGAGAAGATCAAGAAGGGCACGTTTGCGATAAATTAGATTTCTAATTCTTTACTGTCATCCTGAGCCGAACGCGAAGGATCTCGTGCATCCAAAGCGGCTTCCCTTCCGTACCAATCTTTACTTAAATCCTGCCATTTTGGGTTTTCCGTTTCAACAAGCGCATTTTTCTTGGCCCGGATCCATCCTTTTAATGTCTTCTCTCGGTCAATCGCCGTTTTGATTTCATAGTAATCTTCATAATATACCAATTTGCGAATATTATATTTTTTCGTAAAACCTTCAATTAATCCGGCTTTATGTTCTGACATACGGCGTTCAAGATTATTGGTGACGCCAATATACATAACCGTGCTCTTATCGTTGGTGGCGATATAGACACTATAAGTTTTCATAAAGAATTCTTTTGTTGGACGAGATCCTTCGCCTTCGGCTCAGGATGACAATCTTTTTTATGAATTGGTTTTACCCGCCCGTTGCGTAACTCTGCACCAAGCTTCCGGCGATCAGGTACCAGCCGTCTACCAGCACAAAGAAAATCAATTTAAAGGGCAGGGCGATCATGGCCGGGGGCAACATCATCATACCCATCGACATTAGGATCGATGCGACGACCATATCGATAATCAAAAACGGCAGGAATATTAAAAAGCCGATTTCGAACGCGCGGCGCAATTCGCTGATCATAAAGGCGGGAATAACGGCGTGTAACGGCGTTTTGTCGACTTCCACGGCGGTATCGACCTTGGCCATTTCGCGGAACAATCCCAAATCCTTATCGCGGGTATGTTCCAGCATGAATACTTTGAATGGTTCGATGCCGCGATTGAATGCTTCCATTTCGTTGATTTGCTCGGCGATCAACGGTTCGATGCCGACTTTGTAAGATTCTTCGAACACCGGCATCATAACGAATAAAGTCAGAAATAACGCCAAGCTGATTAAAACGGAATTGGGCGGCGTTTGTTGCACGCCCAGCGCGCTGCGGAGTAGGGATAAAACCACAACAATCCGGGTAAAGGACGTCACCATTACCAAAATCGACGGCGCCAAACTTAGAACGCTTAACAGCGCCAGGAATTGTAAAATACGGCTGGTGGCCGAACCGCCGCTTTCACCCATATCCAAATTTAGTGTCTGCGCCAACGCGGGAGATGCGAGCACAAAACTGGCAATCGCGAAACCTAATAGGATAAGGATATGTTTTATTTTCATGCGGTTTTCCTGATGTCTTGGGAATTTGCATTGTCGGATGTGGCGGCGCGGCTGGAAATCAAACAATCATGCCCCTGGCCGGTTAGAATCAAATGTTCGGTATCGTCGTGACGAATTAAAAACAGTTTCTTTTTATGGTCCAGCGGCATGATTTCCAAAACTTTCATACGCCGTTTATGTTGCGGCATCATCGCCGGGCCAATGCCGCCATATTTGCGCAATAAAAACGCGCACAGACCCAGGATTGCCAGCACGAATACCAGCGATGCCACAAATTTAAGATATACTGCGCCTTCCATTAATCCTCGTCCGTCGTGTTTTTGATATTGGCCGCTTTGCTGTACGCATTCATCGCCTGGCGGTTAGGGTTCAATTGCTTGATCTGTTCCAGCAATTCGCCATGGCGCGATTTCATTTCCGCATAATATTGATCCATATCATCCAGCAGCGCCATTAAGTGCGGCTGCACCGTTTTGCGATCGTTGGCGGGAAGATTTTGAATTGTGGCGCAAACGTCTTTGACCCGGGATTCCACATTATGCAATTCCATAATCTGTCCGGTTTTCAGCATGCCCATGGCGCCTTGCACGCTGTTTTTGATGGCGGCGACTTCGTTAATGATCTGCGGAAGGTTTTTCATTCTTTTTCTCCCACGGCGGGGTAATTCCATTGGCACGGTACACATATGACAGGATTTCCGCAACAGCGGCGAATACTTCGACCGGAATTTCCAGATCCACCTCTAGCGCGGACAGCACTTCGGCCAGATCGGGATCTTCGCGTACCTTGATGTTATTTTTAAAGGCCAGTTCCAGGATCTTCTCGGCGATCTTCCCACGCCCGGTTGCGGTAATGCGTGGGATCGCGTCGGTTTCAAGGTCATGTTTCAGCGCGACGGCGACTTTTTGTTTAACTTTGCGCCGTCTTGCCTTTTTTTCCGATTCCGCCATTAGTCTTTTGGATCAGGCTTTGGTTTCGCCAAGGCCTGGCTGGCGGATGGGGCATTGCCCGCTTTGATCAGGTTGGCGGCGAAATCGCCGGCTGCCGCAGCGGCTTTGTTTTCCTCTTGAATGCGGTCATATAATTCCCGCCGCAGCACGCTGGCCGTTTGGGGAAAGGTGAAGCCCAATTTGATGGATTTGCCACGAATTTCAACCACGGTAACCTCGATATGATCATTGATTACGACGGATTCGCCTACCTTGCGAGTTAAATAAAGCATTGATTTTCCTATGAAATAGTTTCTACCTGAAGGAATGTCACATATTACCCCCTTTTTTGGGGGTGGGTAAAGCTTTAACCGGTCTTTAACCCGAATAAGTTATAACTGAATGTATGCCTGGAATAGGTATTTGGGGGGAACCAAGTGCCGTTTCAGGGGATTTAAATAAAAACAATTATAAACGTGGCACAAAAAATGGATTCTAGACAACCCGAGCTTTTCACGGCATTGCAATCCCAAATGAAATGGGCGGCTACGCGCCAGAACCTAATTGCGCAAAATATTGCCAATGCCAACACCCGCGGATATCAAGCCAAAGATCTCGAGCCACTCGATTTTAAGAGTGTCTTAAAAGCAACACATAGCCCATCGTTGGCCGTGACGAATTCGAAACATATTACCCCAACGCGTGCCGAAGGCGAATTTAGCAAATACCGTTTATCGTCTGAAACATCGTTGAATGGCAATGGTGTGGATGTCGAAGAACAAGCGTTAATGGCCGCAAAGACCAAAGACATGCATACCGAAGCGGCCAGCATGTATCGTAAATATTCTGAAATGCTGCGTTTGGCCATTGGCCGTGGCGGCGGATTTTAGGTAAAGGTGGATCATGGACTTAACGACTGCAATTGATGTTTCCGCGAGTGGCTTGAAAGCCCAGGGCGCCCGCATCAAAGTAATTTCCGAAAACATGGCTAATGCCGAATCTGGTCCAAGCGTGCCAGGCGGTGATCCGTACAAACGCAAAACGATTTCGTTCAAGGCCCAGTTGGACAAAGCTACGGGGAGCGAAAAAGTAAAAGTTTCCGGATATGGTCAGGATAAAGGCCCGGCCAGAATGAAATTCGATCCGGCCAATCCAATGGCCGATCCAGACGGGTATGTGGCTATGCCGAATATCAATCCGGTTATTGAAATGACCGATATGCGCGAAGCGCAACGCAGTTACGAAGCCAATTTAAGCATGATCGAAACATCCAGAAATATGATTCGGTCTACGTTGGACTTATTGAAATAAGATAGAGTTGAACAGGGAGAAGAATAATGGACGCCAGATTCACTAACGCCGCCGCCGCTTATGGCAAATCCCCAATGCTGGGAGGCTCCGGATTAGAAGCCCGTGATTCCGCCACTGGCAATAATTTTGCCAGCACCTTGCAAAATATGCTGGGCGACAGTTTGGGCACGATCAAACAAGCCGAAGCGACTTCGATGGCTGGCCTGAAAGGCAATGTAGATTTGACCGATATCGTTACGGCGATCAGCAAGGCCGAATTAACCTTGCAAGCCGTGGTCGCCGTACGGGATAAAGTGATCTCGGGCTATCAAGAAATCATGCGTATGCCTATTTAATAGGGAATAGGGGATAGCGTATAGGGTAGTAGGGTGTTTATGGCCCGACTGCATCAAATACTTATCCCTTTTCTTTTATTATAGTAATTTCCCTATACCCTATACCCTAAACCCTATACCCTGATCTTTATGGAACAATCAGAATTTATCAGTATTTGCCGCGAGGCAATTTGGGTGATGATGAAAGTCGGCGGGCCGATGATGCTCATCGCTTTGATCGTCGGTTTGGCCATTTCCTTGGTTCAGGCATTGACGCAGATTCAAGAAACGACTTTATCGTTCGTGCCAAAAATTATTTGCATTTTTATGGGCATGATCTTGTTCTTGCCGTTTATGTTAAGTTCGCTGACGGCGTTTACCCACGAGATATTTGATAAAATTATCACCATCGATTAGCAGGACCTAAACCGTGCCGCAAATCGCGCAATTGTTAGTACCGGAATTGCTGTTCGCTTTTTTATTGGTGCTGACGCGCCTTGGCGGCATGTTCATGATGCTGCCCGGATTTGGCGAGGTATTTATCAGCCCACGCATCCGTTTAGGCTTGGCGGTACTGGTCAGCTTTGCAATGTTTCCCTTGGTTAAAAATGGTTTGCCGCCTTTGCCGCCAGATGCCTATGGCATGACATCATTGATTGTGCGCGAAGCGTTGATTGGCGCCTTTATCGGTGCCTTTACACGGGTGGTATTGACCTGTCTGGAAGTCGGCGGGATGGTGATTTCCACGCAAATGGGTATTTCGGCGGCGGTGATGTTCAATCCCGTGCTGGCAACCCAAGGATCGCTGATCAGCGTGTTTTTAACATTGGCCGGAATTGAAATGATGTTTTTGACCGATCTGCATCATTTGTTTTTTTACGCGATGCAGGATAGTTATCAAATATTTCCGCCGGGCGGCGCGATGCCGGTCGAAGAAATGTCGCAAACATTTAGCCAGGTGGTAAACCGTTCTTTTAAAATCGCCGTTCAAATTTCCGCGCCATTCCTGGTGTTAGGCGTTGTATTTTTTGTGGGCATGGGATTGCTGGCGCGGTTGATGCCGCAAATGCAAGTGTTTTTTATCGCGATGCCGCTGCAAATTTTATTGGGATTGCTTTTGATCTCGGTCAGTTTCTCGGCGATGCTGCTTTTGTATCTGGATTTCTTCAACGATTCGATGTCGCCATTCCTGGTGCCAAGGTAAAGCGATGTCCGAAGAATCAGACGATTCCGATAAAACCGAAGATCCCAGTCAACGAAAGCTGGATGAAGCGCGACAGAAGGGCCAAGTCCCGCAATCCCGCGAAATTACCCATTGGTTTATGATCCTGGCGGCCGGGATCGTGGTGTTGATGTTCGGTCCGATGTTCGCCAAAAATATGTATTCGGATTTGGTGGGACTTTGGGAACACCCCCAAGACTTGATGTTCACTGATAACAACATCGGCGATCTTTTAACCGATCTTGTATTGAAAGTAATAGTAACGATGCTGTTGCCATTCCTACTGTTAATGGCGGCCGCATTTTTGGGGCATGCTTTGCAGAATGGAATTTTATTCGCCCCCGATCATATTGAACCGAAATTGGAAAGAATTTCTTTGATGAAGGGGTTCGGACGTATTTTCTCGATGCGTTCTGTGGTCGAGCTGGTCAAAGGCATTATTAAAATCTGTATTGTGGGCGGCGTGATTTATCTGATCGTACGTCCCATGTTTGATCAAGCGCCGGATTTTATTCATTACGATATGCCGGATTTACTAAAGGCTCTGTATAATCTAACCGGCAAGGTTTTGATGGTGGTGGTTGCGGTTTTAACCGCCATTGCGGTTGTCGACTGGTTGTACCAACGCCTGACCTTTATGCAAAAAATGCGTATGAGCCGGCAGGAATTAAAGGACGAATACAAGCAATCGGAAGGCGATCCGATGATCAAACAGCGGGTTCGCCAGATTCGGGCCGACAGGGCCAGAAAACGCATGATGGCGGCGGTGCCGAAATCGACTGTGGTTGTCACCAACCCGACCCATTATGCCGTCGCTTTGTTGTATGAAGGCGAAAAAATGGGCGCGCCGCGCGTGGTGGCCAAGGGGGTGGATGCCGTTGCCTTGCGTATTCGCGCCGTGGCGGAAGAACACAAAGTGCCGATTATGGAAAACCCGCCATTGGCACGGTCTTTATATGCGACGGTCGAAATCGACGAAGATATCCCCGTGGAACATTACAAGGCCGTTGCCGAAGTCATTTCGTTCGTGATGAAATTCAAGAAACGCAAATAATCTTAGCCATGCAGATGCTTTTTTGCCTTGGTTTTCCCCTGGCGTACCAATACGCTCAGAAATCATTTGCTTTGCCTGTGGTAAGGGCATATCTTTGAAAACTAAGTATTTTTTCTCCCGACCGATTCAGGTTTTTCACTGTGCTGTTAAAAGGCGAAGATATTAGAACGGACGATCCGGCCAACAAGCAAAGCCGCGCGGTGTTGGTCAGCCCGATTTTATGGCTGCTTGGCGCAACCATGGCCGCCAGTTTTTATCTGGTATTTTATTATTTTTTTACCGAATTCGATTTTCCAAGCGTTCTTTTATATATTTTTATCGGTATCTCCGTATCTTTGGCGGTGATTTTATGGTTCAGCTTGCGCCAGTTCCAACGCTTACAGCAAAGCGTGGTCGAATCGCAAATTTACCGGGACGCATTCGAATACGCATATGATGCGCAATTAATTCTGGGCCAAGATGGCCGGACCTTTTCATCCAATTTTTCCGCTGGCCGCTTTGTCACCAATAAAAATGAACCATTATTAGCCGCGCTCGATAAAATGATGATCGAAGGTGATAGGGAAGGGCGGTATAATCTTTCCGTACTGCGCAGCAGCGCGTCCGAAGGCAAAAGCGGCGAGGTGACCACCCGTATTTATTCCCCCACTAATTATAACGCCCGGATGCTGGTCGCGGCCGCGCCATTAAAGGGTTTTCGCGGCATGTCGGTTTGGCGCATTGTACAAAATGCGCAGCGCAGCGGCACGCACCAGGACCTCGCTCCGGAACTGGCGGCTTTGCAGTATGTGATCGATCAAGTGCCGATCGGTATTTTTACCCTCGGCGAAGAAGGGATCATTATCGGTATCAACAATACCATGGCGGATTGGTTGGCCATGCCGCCCGGAGAAATTATCAGTAAAAAATTGAAGCTGGATGAATTTCTGATCGCGCAAGGCGAAGGCGATGTTAACGCCACGGAAGACAGAGATGATCATCCAAAAATCAGTTCGGTCACATTAAAAGATAAAAAGGGCGTTACGTTTAATGCCACATTGGTGAAGGTAAATTTAAAACAACTTTCCGCCGACAAGGCGGAAGAAAATCCGATTCGTGGCGGCGGTTTGATTATCCGGCATATGGATAACAACATTGCCCTCGAAACTGCCTTTAAACGTTCGCGTCTGCTATTCAAACGTTTCTTCGAAGACGCGCCGGTGGGTATCGCGCTGGTCGATTTGAATGGCCGAATTACCGAAGCCAACCGTACTTTCCGTAAGATGATGGAAAAAACCCTTGGCAAGGTCGAGGGCCGTGCGGTGGCGGATGCGATTAAGAAAGACGATCGCGAAAGACTTGCCAATATTTTTACCTTCGCCATGTCGTCGACCGATATGTTGCCGATCCTGGAAACCAAGGTTTTAACCGCGCAAGAAAAAGTCGCCTCGTTATATATTAGCAGGTTGGAGGATGAATATGGCGTTGTCGTCGGATTCGTCATCCATTTCGTCGACGTGACCGAACAGAAAAACCTCGAAGTCCAATTCGTGCAATCGCAGAAAATGCAAGCGATCGGTCAGTTGGCCGGCGGTATCGCGCATGACTTTAATAACATTCTGACCGCGATTATGGGCTATTGCGATTTGTTATTGTTGCGCCATCGTCCAGGCGATCAATCATTCGGCGATATTCAGCAAATCAAACAAAACTCCACTCGCGCGGCGAATTTGGTGCGCCAATTGCTCGCATTCTCGCGCCAGCAACAATTGAAGCCGCGCGTATTGAACATCACCGATATTTTATCAGAACTGGCCAATTTATTGCGCCGGTTGATCGGCGAGAATATCAAATTGAACATTACCCATGGCCGCGATTTAGGATTGTTAAAGGTCGATCAAGTTCAGTTCGAACAAGTGATCATCAATATGGTGGTCAATGCGCGCGACGCGATGCCAAAGGGCGGCGAGTTGTTGGTACGCACCCAAAACGCCACGTTTGAAACCCCGGCCAATTTTGGATCCGAAGTTATTCCGGCCGGCGAATATGTACAAATCGATGTCAAGGATACCGGCGTTGGCATTCCAAAGGAAAACTTAACCCGCATCTTTGAACCGTTCTTTACCACCAAAGGACCAGGGGCGGGAACGGGACTGGGCCTTTCAACCGTGTACGGTATCGTCAAACAAACGGGCGGATTTATTATTGTAGATTCCACCATCAATGTCGGTACGACATTCACCGTATTCTTGCCGCGCCATATGGGCGGCGAAGAAGCGCAAGCAAAACCAGAAGCTGAAAGCGACGATCAGAACACAAGCGATTTAACCGGCGTCGGCACGATTTTATTGGTCGAAGACGAAGATGCGGTACGTTCATTCAGTACCCGCGCGTTACGTAATAAAGGATATAAAGTTTTAGAAGCCGCTAGCGGCGATGCGGCATTAAAAATGATTATCGAAGACCGCCCGAAACTGGATCTGCTGGTCACCGACGTGATGATGCCCGGCATGGACGGCCCCGCGTTAATCCGCGAAGTGCGCAAAATCATGCCGGATATCAAAGTGGTTTGTATTTCCGGTTATGCCGAAGATACGCTGCGCGAAAAAATTGGCGGCGATCAGAATATCCATTTCTTGCCGAAACCGTTTAGCCTGAAGCAGCTTGCGGGTAAAGTTAAAGAGCTGATGGGAGCGTAATCCCCAGTGACTTTTTTAAAACAATATCTATTAGACCCATTGCTTGCGGCGCTGGTGGCGTTGTTGCAAATCATATTTTGGATTTTGCCATTCCGCGTATCGTCCAATATCGGCGGCGGGCTGGCGCGTGTGATCGGTCCGCACCTGGGCATTTCGCGTAAGGCACGTAAAAATATCCAACATGTCTGGACGGATTTGCCGCCCGAACGGCAGGAACAAATTATCACGCGTATGTGGGATAATTTAGGCCGCAATTTTACGGAATATCCCGGCCTGTCGCGGTTGCGGTTTGATGATAAGGATGTTTCGGTTGGCGGTGAAAAAGCAGCAGGGGGTTTGATTGCTAAGCGGCCAGTTGTATTTTTGATCGCGCATTTGGGCAATTGGGAAATTTTACCGTATCATTGGCAAAAAATGGGATGGAAGGTGAGCGTTGTTTATCGCCGCGCCAATAATATTTATATGGATTGGATTATCCAAAAAATCCGCGCTGGCAGCGGCCATAATTTCGCGGCCAAGGGACGGCAAGCATCTAAACAAATGATCGAAACATTGTCCGGCGGCGGGTGTGTTGCGTTGTTGATGGATCAACGGATGAGCGATGGCGAAGAAATCGATTTCCTGGGCAAGCCCGCGATGACCGGCACCGGATGGATCAAATTGGTATTGCGGTACAATGCCGCGATTGTGCCGGTTTTTTGCATCAGGGGCAGGGATAATGACCCATGTAAATTTGATCTGATGTACGAATCGCCAATTTTACCGGAAACAATGTCCTTGCCCGATGATCCCGCCGAGGCGATTCGAAAGGTTGCAAAACGGGTTAATGAAAAATACGCGCAGTGGATCAGCGCGAAGATCGGGGCCGACCAGTGGTTGTGGCTGCATCGCCGTTGGGGCCGGATTCCCTAGGTCTAAGTTTCTGGTAAATAAGCAAAACCACAGTTTTCCACCATTATTTTGAAAATAAAAAATAGGTTCTTGTAAAAAAGAACAAAACGTGTACACTCGAGTTATTCGATAAGTCCTATTCACCATCCACCACAGGGGAAAAATCATGGCCAATCCTTCGCTTCGCGCCGTTAGCAACGAAAAAGACAGCAAAAAAACATCCGCAGAGAATCCTGAGAAAAAACGCGCTCTCGAAGCGGCCTTGTCGCAGATTGAACGTTCTTTCGGTAAAGGTTCCATTATGAAATTGGGAACCCAAGACAAGATTGAGGTCGAAACGATTTCGACCGGTTCTTTGGGTTTGGATTTGGCGTTGGGCATTGGCGGATTGGCCAAGGGACGTATTATTGAAATTTATGGACCGGAAAGTTCCGGCAAAACCACATTGGCACTACACGTGGTTGCCGAAGCGCAGAAAAAGGGTGGCACGGCGGCCTTCGTCGATGCGGAACACGCGCTGGATACTACTTATGCGCAGAAATTGGGCGTCGATATTAACAATCTTTTGATCTCGCAACCGGATTCGGGTGAACAGGCGCTGGAAATCGCCGATACGCTGGTTCGTTCGGGGGCAGTCGATATTTTGGTTATCGATTCGGTCGCCGCGCTTGTGCCAAAGGCGGAATTAGAAGGCGAAATGGGCGATTCGCATATGGGATTGCATGCGCGCCTGATGTCCCAAGCCTTGCGGAAATTGACGGGTTCTATTTCCCGTTCCAACACTACGGTTATTTTCATCAACCAAATCCGTTTGAAAATTGGGGTGATGTTCGGTAATCCGGAAACCACAACCGGCGGCAACGCGCTCAAATTCTATGCTTCGGTCCGTTTGGATATTCGCCGCACTGGTGCGATCAAGGCTGGGGAGGAAATCGTTGGATCATCGACCCGGGTTAAGGTTGTTAAAAACAAACTGGCGCCGCCATTCCGTACCGTTGAATTCGATATTATGTACGGCGAAGGCATTTCCAAAACCGGAGAATTGCTGGATTTGGGCGTAACCGCCAATCTGGTCGAAAAATCGGGCGCGTGGTTTTCTTATAAAAACAACCGCATCGGCCAGGGCCGCGAGAACGCCAAGCAATATCTAAAGGATAATCCTAAGATTGCTGCGGAATTAGAAGCCGCGCTTCGCGCCAATGCCGCCAATCTGGCCAATAAAATGACCAAAGGGCCGGAAGCAACGGACGATAAAGACGATGGTGGCGACGAAGAATAATCTTTCCATATAAATAAAATTCATGGCTTCTTGCAGCTGCCATGATAGCGGGGGTCCTTCCCTGTAGGGCCCCCGCTTTTTATTTTTATTCCTACAATATCTATTTAATTTCGACCTGTAATTAATTGATTTTCCTTATGTAAGCTGGAAATTATTGCTTTGCAGCAATTTTTATGATACAAGAAGGAAAATAAAATTACGGAGCAACGAGATTGAACGATTTGCCTAATACCGATCATGGTCAGACCCCTGACATGGCATTGCCCATTTTTTTGGGTCAGCATGCCTGGAATTCCGCACGTATTGTCGTTCCTAGCACAGGCGACCCTGCGCAGGATAATGCCACAACAATTTTTGTACCCAGCCCGGGTTCCATAGCTTTGATGGGCATTGGCCTGGCTGTTGCTTTCTGGGGACGCAAACGCGGTAAAAGCTCTAGGTAAATTTCACCAGCATGGCATAGCGTGCCGTGCATGCCGAATCCGCATTAAGTCTTGCAATTTATCTGTAAAACCCTTTACAAAACATGGGTTCATTACCATAGGATTCCCGCATGCTCGATAAAACATACAACCCGGCCGAAATTGAAAAGAAACATTACGAACGGGCCGAACAGGCCGGTACCTTTGCCGCGCATCCGGGATCGATTAAAAAACCTTATACCATCATGATGCCACCGCCCAATGTGACCGGCAATTTGCATATGGGCCATGCGTTGACATTTTCAGTCCAAGATATTCTGATTCGTTATTACCGCCGTGCCAACCGCGATGCGTTGTGGATGCCGGGCACCGATCACGCCGGGATTGCCACGCAAATGGTGGTCGAACGCCAACTGGCCGAGCAAAAAGTTACCCGCCATGATTTGGGCCGGGAAAAATTCCTTGAAAAAGTATGGCACTGGAAAGAAGAATCGGGCGGGGCGATCACCCGCCAATTGCGTCGCCTTGGCGCCAGCGCCGATTGGAACCGCGAACGCTTTACGCTGGATGATGGTTTATCTCATGCCGTACGCAAAGTATTCGTCGAATTGCACAAACAAAAATTGATTTACCGCGATAAACGTTTGGTGAATTGGGATCCAAAATTGCAAACCGCGATTTCGGATTTGGAGGTTGAACAGCGCCCGACCAAAGGCAAATTATGGTATTTGCATTACCCGCTGGTTGGCGAGGATGGCTATATCACGATTGCCACCACGCGCCCTGAATCCATGCTTGGCGGCGACGCGGCGGTTGCGGTTCATCCCGAAGACGACCGGTATAAAAAACTGATCGGCAAAAAAGTCAAATTGCCGATGGTGGATTATGTTTTGCCAATTATTGCCGATGAATATGTCGACCGGGAAAAGGGCAGTGGCGCGGTCAAAATTTCCCCCGCGCATGATTTTAACGATTTCGAAATCGCCAAACGCCATAATTTACCAATGCCGAATGTGTTCGATAAAACTGCCCATTTAAATGAATTGGCACCAACCGAATATCGCGGCATGGACCGTTTCAAGGCGCGTGAAAAATTCGTAGCAGAGATGGAATCGCTTGGATTGCTGGAAAAAATCGAAGATAACGCCATGGTCATTCCGCACGGCGACCGTTCCGGCGTCGTCATCGAACCTTATTTGACCGATCAATGGTATTGCGATGCCGTCACGCTGGCGAAACCGGCGATCGATGCGGTGCGCACGGGCAAAATTAAATTCGTGCCGCAAAAATGGGAAAATACCTATTACAGCTGGATGGAAAATATCCAGCCCTGGTGCATTTCGCGCCAATTATGGTGGGGGCATCAGATCCCTGCCTGGTACGGCCCGGACGGGCAAGTTTTTGTCGGCATGGATGACGCGGATGTTATCAAACAAGCCGAAAAACATTACAACAATACCGAAGTATACGTGCAGAACGATCCGAACAAGCCGGTCGAAACCCGCACGGCAAACACCGATAAAATTATCGTGCTGGTTCGGGATCAAGATGTTCTGGATACTTGGTTTTCTTCCGCCCTTTGGCCATTTTCAACGCTTGGCTGGGAAAATGGCAATGATAAGCGCGCCGATTGGAATGAATTAAAACGGTATTATCCAACCGATGTTTTGGTAACCGGATTCGATATTATTTTCTTCTGGGTGGCGCGTATGGTGATGATGGGCATGCACTTTATCAAGGACGTGCCATTCCGCGAAATTTATATCCACGCCTTGGTGCGCGATGCCAAGGGACAAAAAATGTCGAAAACCAAGGGCAACGTGATCGACCCATTATCGACCATCGATGAATTTGGTTGCGATGCGTTGCGATTCACCTTGGCGGCGTTATCGGTGCCGGGCAGGGACATTAAAATGTCTACCGACCGCATAAACGGATATCGCAGTTTCGCAACCAAATTATGGAATGCGGCGCGGTTTTGCGAAATGAATGGCTGCGCGTTCGATGCGAATTTCGATCCCGCAACCGCCACCAACGTGATCAATAAATGGATCATCGGTGAAATCGTGCAATTGGAAAAGAAATTATCCGCGGCGATTGCGGATTACCGTTTCGATGAAGCGGCCAATATGCTGTATCACACCACCTGGGGCAGTTTCTGCGATTGGTATTTGGAATTCACCAAACCGATTCTGGCCAGCGAAGATATCATCGCGGCATCCGAAGTACGCAAAACCACCGCCTGGGCACTCTCGCAATTGACGCATATGTTGAACCCATTCATGCCGTTCATTACCGAGGAATTGTCGGAAAAATTATCGTTCAATCATGATCGCCCATTGATCACCGAACCATGGCCGAAATACGATGCGATTAAGGTCGATGCAAATGCGGCCGATGAAGTCAATTGGTTGATCGATGTGATCAGCACCGTGCGCACGCTGCGCATGGAGTTGAACATCTCCCCATCCGCGCCATTGTCGTTATTGTTCAAGGATATCAGCCCTGCGAAAAAAGCGCAGGCGGATCAATACCGCGATGTCATCATGCGCCTGGCCCGGTTGAAAGACATCAATCATGTCGTCGGCGATTTGCCGAAAGGCGCAGTGGTCGGTATCGTGCGCGATGCAACCATCGTATTGCCGGTCGCCGATGTAATCGACCTTGGCGTTGAACGCGCGCGCCTGGAAAAAGAAATGAAGAAATTGGCCGACGAGCTGGCCAAGTTGGATGCCAAGTTGAACAATCCTAAATTCATGGAAAACGCCGCCGAAGACGCAGTAGAAGAGGTACGTGAAAAACGCGCCGAAGCGGCCGAGATTCAGGAAAAATTGCAATCAGCCCTGAAACGGATTGCTGGGTAACTTTATTGCTTAAATTATTATTGATTGTTGTATCCTAAAAGTATACTATGCTTCAAAATTAAAAGTTATAGGAGCCATCAATGGATTTAACAATTTGGGAAATGGACGGCCGCCCAGAACAGGCCGATACTATTAGAAGAATGAATGCGCGAAAAACCGGATTGACTCCTTCGACAGGTCATCATGGCGCTTCTGCAGCCGAATTTCTGGAACTAAGTGATAGGCCTGAACAGACCCAAGCTCTTCTAAGTGCTTCTGCCGTTGCGCGGAAAGTTGCTGAAGAGGCAGTAAGTACCAGAGGCAGTAGGAAATAGAGCTTTGATTATTCTTATTTGCAAAAGCGCCCAATCGGGCGCTTTTTTATGTGCTGGTTAATAAAGCGTTAATTTTTCTTGCCACATTCACGGCCATATCTGTGACCTTTATATCCGCCGTAATTTACTATCGTACATTTTAGCTAATTTAAACTATTTGCTAACCCCCGCCATATATTCTGAACCCATAAAACAACTATAAAAGAACAGGTTTGGCATGTATTTCAATTTATCCCGTTATGTTTGCCGTTTCGTGTTTTTCGCGATCACTGGCAGTTTTAAAATGGCCGCTAGCCTTGCATTCCTGCCAGCGAAAATTTCGTACAAATTATTGGCTTTGACTTGCGGTGGATTGGCATTCGCGGCCGTAAATCCAGCGCGCAAAGCGATCAGAAATACTTTTTATAAACCGGTTCCACAAAAACGGTATATGAAAGTCGGCAAACCAGCCGTTGCGCCATTGGCCATCAGTGCCGTCAGCCGGCCATCCATGGGCGATGTAGCGCCGGTCATGTATGCCTATAAAAACGTAGCCACCGTCGATGCGGCGATGGATCACATGAAACGCAGTCTGATGCAAAAACAAATCTTCCGCGCCAAATTCGCGGACGTTGTGCAAGTAGGTGTTTAGTTCAACTCAATAACAACGGGCGTATGATCGGATGGTTTTTCCCATCCGCGCGGTGTTTTATCGATGGTCGCGGATTTCAATCTTTGCGCCGCATAGGCATTGGCAAACAAATAATCGATGCGGAATCCCAAATTGCGTTCGAACCCACCGGCACGGTAATCCCACCAGGAAAATTCCATCGCACCCGGATTGAGGGCGCGATAGCAATCAACCAGACCTAAGTTGATAATACTGTGCAACGCGGCGCGTTCGGGATTGGAAAATAGCACTTCGCCTTTGCACACCTTGGCATCGAACACATCGATATCTTGCAATGCCACGTTGAAATCGCCGCCAATAACGACTTTACGTTCAGTTGCCAGCGCCAATTGAATATGCGCGCGCAGCCGTTCATAAAATTTCAATTTATAATCGAATTTATCGGATCCAACCGCTTGGCCATTCGGCACATAGATATTGATCAATCGCCAGCCATCCGGCAAATCGACTTCGATATAACGCGCCTGCAAATCCGCATCATCGCCAGGCAGGGTGGAATGGACGATCTGGGATTTAAGGCGCGATAGGATCGCGACGCCATTATAAGTTTTCTGCCCAACCAATTCGGCATGGTACCCAAGCCCGGATAATTCTAGGGCCGGAAAATCCTCGGCCGTACATTTTAATTCTTGCAGCATAACGACATCGGGTTGCACATCGTGCATCCAGCGCATCAAATGCTCCCGCCTTGATTTTATTGAATTAACGTTCCAACAGGCTATTTTCATATACTAAGCGGCGGTGCGGCGGCGGGTGCGAGGGGCGCGGGATTCTTGATTTTCTTGATGCTGGCGGAATTGTTCTTGCAATTTCGCATTGCGCGCCAAAATCGCATTGCGTTGAATTTGATCGGATTTCTCACCAAGCTCGGCCATATTTTCATTAGCGATTTTTCCGGCGCTGTACATGGCATTGGCGAATTCGGCATTGCCGGAAAACTGTGCAATATCGCGTGCCGCATCGATAATTTGCGGATTGCGTACACCGCGCAAGGCATTGGCGATTTGGTTCAGGTCCCCGCTATGCGCGGCGTATAATAACTCCCGTTCCATTGGGCTAAGCGCCATCTTAGTTCCGGCCAAAGTGTTTTCCAAAATTTCGAGCATCATTGGAATATTTTTTGTACGCACGGCTTCGGCATATCCAGAATTTAAATCATTTCGCAAATTGCCGACATTTTGATTGGCTCCTGGATTAGGGCTCGCGCCATCTTCTACCGCCGCTTCATAGGCTTCGCGATCGTTCAATTCGATGGCGGCAAGGGCGAGGGCATCTTTGTTGGTGGTCATGATATCTATTCCTTAGATTGAAAAACTGACGCCGCAACCGCATCCGCTGGCGGCATTGGGATTTTTTACCGCGAAATACGCGCCAATCATTTCTTCGACATAATCGATCCGGCTGCCTTTCACCAATTCCAACGATACAGGGTCGATAACCAATTCCATGCCATTATGGGCGAAAATAAGGTCGTCGCCGGCCTTTTTATCGTCGAAATCGAACACATACGAAAACCCGGAACATCCGCCCGAATCCACGCGTAACCGTAGCCGTAGACCCGGATTTTTCTCGGTTTCCTGCATTTCGGCAATGCGTTTAGCGGCATTATCGGTCAAACTTACCATCTCGCTCATTAAAACCCCATTCTTTCTTAGGTATAATGTAATAACTTATGGAAAAAAGTCAATTTTTTCAGCAATAAACTTGCTCAATAATTGCAATATGCTAGCTTATTTCGCTTATTGAAATAAGGGTATTAATGGCTGTCCGTAACATTAAATCGCCAGTCGGCGTCGCAAACGAAAACCGTTCCAAAGATTTGGCTGTGTATGCCTGCACTGCGGCACAAAGCCGCGGCCGGTTGATTCGGGAGGCGTTGCCATCCAACCGCACCGAATTTCAACGCGACCGGGACCGGATTATTCATTCCGGCGCATTCCGCAAACTGGAATATAAAACCCAAGTGTTCGTCAACCACGAAGGTGATTATTACAGAACGCGTTTGACCCATTCATTGGAAGTCGCGCAAATCGCCCGGTCCATTTCTCGCAATCTGCAATTGGACGAAGATTTGGCGGAGGCGTGCGCGCTGGCCCATGACCTTGGCCATACGCCGTTCGGTCATGCGGGCGAGGAAGCATTGGATGAAGTGATGAAATCGTTCGGCGGATTCGATCATAACGATCAGACGTTGCGTGTATTGACGCAACTAGAAAAACGCTATGCGAAGTTCGATGGATTGAATTTGACTTTTGAAACATTGGAAGGCGTTGTCAAACATAACGGTCCGATGAATAAAAAGACGCTGCCAACCACTATCGCGGCTTATAACAAAAAACACGATTTGAAGTTGAATACGTTCCCTAGCGCGGAAGCGCAAGTGGCGGCACTGGCCGACGATATCGCCTATTGCAATCATGATATTGATGACGGCATTCGTGCCGGATTATTTTCCATCGATGATTTGGATTCCGTGTCATTGATATCCGGCGTAATCGCGCGGGTGCGTAAATCTTATCCGAAAATCGATTCCGACCGCTTGATGCACGAGGCGATTCGCGAAGTCATCGGCAATATGGTATCCGATATTCTGGCCGAAACACGGCAGCGGTTGAAAAAATTGAATCCAGAATCGGTCGATGATATTCGCGCCGCGAAAATTGCGGTCGTGGCGTTTTCCAAACCGATGCACGAAAATTTGATGGAATTGAAACGATTTCTTATGCGCCGAATGTACCGCCATTACCGCGTCAACCGCATGACCAGCAAGGCGCGGCGCGTGGTGCGGGAATTGTTCATGATTTTATTGGCCGAACCGGAATGTTTACCGGAATCTTGGCAAGCCGATATGGAAGGCCAAAACGAAAAAGGCAGGGCGCGCATTGTGGCGGATTATATCGCCGGCATGACGGACCGATATGCGCTGGATGAACACCGACGATTGTTCGATTTGTACGCGAAGAGTTAGTAGATAATTTATGGATTGTCATCCTGAGGTGTAGCCGAAGGATCTCGTCCGGTAAAAGACGTTTGTATGATTGGGATCCTTCGCCTTCGGCTCAGGATGACAGGTTAGTATAGAGAGTGAGTAATGAACATCTTTAACGATTTTAAAAATAAAATTGAAAAAATAATTCTGAATTTGAACGCTGCCGGCGAATTGCCCGGCCAATTGGATTTATCCAAAATCACGGCGGAGCCGCCGCGCGATGCATCGCATGGCGATATTTCAACCAACGCGGCGATGATTTTGACCAAACAAGTTGGCAAGCCGCCATTGGATGTTGCGGAGAAGATTGTTGCCAAATTAAAATCTCTGCCAGAAGTTGCGAACGTAGAGGTTGCCAAGCCAGGATTCATCAACCTGCGTCTGCAAAGCGGCGTATGGCAAAATCACTTGGGCGAGATTTTAAAATCGTCGACCAATTACGGTTTTGAAAATATCGGCAAGGGCGAGCCGATTAACGTCGAATTCGTATCCGCCAATCCCACCGGCCCGATGCATGTGGGGCACGGACGCGGAGCGGTATTTGGCGATGCGTTATCGACCGTTCTGGAAAAAACAGGGTACAAGGTTACCCGTGAATATTATTTAAACGATGCTGGTGCGCAGGTGGAAAAATTATCACGCACCTTGCATTTGCGGTACCGCGAATATTTTGGCGAAAATATCGGCGAAATTCCTGCTGGATTATATCCGGCCGAATATATGAAAGAAGTCGCCGCCGCATTGGCCGAACGTGATGGTAAAAAATGGATAGGCAAGGAAGAACCCGAATGGTTGGAGCCGCTGCGTCAATTCGCGGTCAATCACATTCTTGGCTGGATCAAAGACGATTTGAAATTCCTGGGCGTACGGCACGACGTATTCTCCAGCGAGCATGAGCTAATTAAGGCCGGCAAGGTCGAAATTATGATCAAACGCCTCGAAGAGCTGGGCCTTTTATATGTCGGCGTTCTGGAGCCGCCCAAGGGCAAAACGCCGGACGATTGGGAACCGCGCCCGCAGACATTGTTCCAGTCCACCAAATTCGGTGACGATGTCGACCGCCCCTTAAAAAAATCGGATGGCAGCAACACTTACTTTGCGAATGATGTCGCGTATCATTACGATAAATATCTGCGCACTGGTAAAAATCTGGTCAATTGCCTTGGCGCGGATCATGGCGGATATGTGCGGCGAATTACGGCCGCCACCAAGGCTGTCAGCGGCGGCGAGGCGGAATTGGATTGCAAGCTGAATCAGTTAATCAATATCATGCGCAATGGCGAACCGGTGCGTATGTCGAAACGGGCAGGGACATTTGTAACCTTGCGCGATGTGCTCGAGGATGTGGGCAAGGATGTATTCCGTTTCGTCATTATGACCCGTAAAAACGATGTGGCGTTCGATTTCGATTTGGTAAAGGTCAAAGAACAATCCAAGGATAACCCGGTATTTTACGTGCAATACGCCCATGCGCGGATTTGTTCGGTCATGCGGCATGCGGCCGATATGTTTGGCGCGGCGGCAATCACCC
The DNA here is from genome assembly GCA_964647725.1 of uncultured Alphaproteobacteria bacterium. Classification (GTDB taxonomy): domain Bacteria; phylum Pseudomonadota; class Alphaproteobacteria; order SHNJ01; family SHNJ01; genus SHNJ01. The sequence continues at coordinate 58,578 of CAZYJI010000004.1, read as the reverse complement.
CGGATAACCTGAAAAAGGCCAATTTTGCCCTGTTGAATGATGACGCGGAAATGGCCCTGATCCGATTGATGGCCGTATGGCCCCGCGCGATCGAGGCATCGGCCCTGGCCCACGAACCGCACCGTTTATGCTTTTATATCCAGGATTTGGCGGCCGCGTTCCATAGTCTGTGGAACAAGGGCAAAGATCACGCTGAACTGCGATTTTTGATCGAAGGCAAGAAAGAAGAAAGCATCGCCCGGCTGGCTATGATAGAATCATGCCGGAGCATTATCGAAAGCGGTCTTTCGGTATTCGGTGTCCAAGCAGTAAAAGAAATGAGCGCAAAGGAAGAATAAGCCATGACAGAAAATGAATTTCGGATGAATCGCGATGAACGTATTGGCGAAGAAGAAACTGGCCGCCGTCCGCGCCGGGTCAAACGCTATGTCGTATTGATCGTGTTATTGGCTTTTGTTGGCATTGTATTTTACGCCTTCAGCCAAGGTCAGCAAACCGGGATCAGCGGCGTAACGCCGGTCATCAGCGCCGACGCCGAACCGTTCAAAGTCCGCCCGGATCAACCAGGCGGCATGGAAATTCCACACCAAGATAAATTGGTGTATGAACAAATTCAGGGCAATGAATCGAACGCGCCGGAAAAATTGGTGCCTAGCGCAGAAAAACCGATGGAGCCTGCAACCAAAACGGCTGGCGATGCGGATATGGAAATTATCGCCATTGACCGCGCCGGTAGCAACACCAATACGGCGGGGAATCCAGAATCTTTGAATCTGGCGCCAACTAAAGAAGTAAACGTCGCCGAAGTACCAAAACCGGAAATTCAACCGGCGGCGCAAAAACAGCCGGAACCTAAATCGGAACCGGAGCCTGTAAAAGAAGTGAAAAAGCCTGAACCAAAGGCGGAGCCAGTGAAAAAGGCCGAGGCGCCAAAACCGGAGGCAAAGAAAACCGTTGCTGCAAAAATCGAAAAACCGGCATCCAGCAATACACCAACCGCCAGTGGCGCGCATAAAATCCAATTGGCGTCTTTGCCGGATAAAACCCAAGCGGAAAAAGCGGCTGCCTTATTCAAAAGCAAATATCCAACCGTGCTTAGCAACCGCCGGGTGAATATCCGCTCCGCCGATATTCCGGGCAAGGGAACTTATTACCGCGTTCAAGCCGAAGGTTTTTCGGACAAAGCATCTGCGAGCGCGGCTTGTTCGTCCTTAAAGGCGCAAGGTCAGGGGTGCCTGTATGTCGCCCCATAGCAATCTGCGTCCTGCCATATTCGGGGTTTCCGGCACGGTTTTGACCGATGCCGAAAAAAAGTTTCTGCAAGAAACCAATCCCGTCGGCACGATTTTGTTTGCACGCAATATTGAAAGCCTGGATCAAGTCAAATCATTGACCGCCTCGATGCGCGAAGTAACCGGCAATAACGATTTGCTGATCTTGATCGATCAGGAAGGCGGCCGCGTGGCGCGTTTGAAACCGCCAATATGGCCGGCATTCCCGCCGGTGCGGCAATTCGGCGATTTATATGCCACAAACGCGGATGAGGCGCTGGAAAAAACCTACGATAATTATGTTCGCATCGGGCAGGGGTTGTTCGATCTTGGTATCAATGTTAATTGCGCACCGGTGTTGGATATTCCGATTCCAGGCGCGCATGATGTGATTGGCGATCGGGCCTTTGCCGATAAATCCTGGCCGGTTACCCAATTGGGGCAAAGCGCCTGTTTGGGATTGATCGATGCGGGCGTATTGCCGGTGATCAAACATATTCCTGGCCATGGCCGCGCCATGGCGGACAGCCATTTGGAATTGCCGCGCGTCGATACCGATTACGCCACGTTGAAAAGCACCGATTTCGCGCCGTTCAAATTTTTATGCGACATGCCGCTCGCCATGACCGCACATATTTTATATACTGATATCGATCCCGATTTGCCCGCAACCTTATCGCCGAAAATTATCGACCAAGTCATTCGCGGCGATATCGGATATTTGGGTGTATTGATGTCCGACGATTTGGGCATGAAGGCATTAAAAGGCGATTTCGCCGATTTAACCAAGCAAAGTTTAAAGGCTGGATGCGATGTGGTGTTGCATTGCAGCGGTAAATTCGATGAAATGCAAACCATCGCCGCTGCTTTGCCGGATGCGATGGATGAAAATGCCGCGCAACGGTTCGAACAAGCCTTGCATTTGGTCATGCACAGCAAGCTGGTCGCATAAATGGATTTCAATATGGCCGATATCATCAGCGGCTTGGCGCATTGGGGTATTCCGGTGTTGCTGGCGATTTGTTTGCACGAAGCCGCGCATGGATATGTTGCCTGGATTTTGGGGGACGATACCGCCAAACGTTTGGGCCGGGTCAGTATCAATCCATTCCGGCATATTCATCCGGTGGGCACGATTTTATTGCCAGGGCTTTTATTTCTGGCCAAGGCGCCATTTTTATTCGGTTTCGCCAAACCCGTGCCGGTGAATTTTACAAGGCTAAGACATCCCAAAACCGACATGATTTGGGTCGCCTTGGCAGGGCCGGCGATCAATATATTCCTGGCATTTGTATCGGCCTTGTTATTGCATACGGTTAATTTTGCCGGGCCATATGCTGATGTTTTGCAGCAAAATTTGTCCAATTCCTTTATGATCAATATTGCCCTGGCAGTTTTCAACATGTTTCCGTTACCACCCCTGGATGGCGGGCGAATTATCACTGGAATTCTGCCTTTAAAATGGGCTATACCTTATGCAAAGCTTGAAAGTTATGGGCTATTTATCTTAGTTAGCTTGATTTTCTTGCTGCCCTTGATGGGGGAAAGATACGGTCTGGATCTGGATTTATTCAGTCATTTTATGCAGGCCGGTATCGCAAGCTTGGGTAATTTAATTATTTTATTGGCCGGGGGATTCAGCCATTGACGACGCAAACTATTAATCCATCGTTCGAAGCGGATGTTCATCCGCCGCAACCCAGCAATGAAAATGCTGGCGGTGACGGTTTGCGCGTGGATTTGGGCGGGTACGAAGGTCCATTAGATATTTTATTGAATCTGGCGCGGGATCAAAAAATCGATTTGGCGCAAATCAATATCGTGGCGCTTGCCGATCAATATCTGGAATTTATTCATCTGGCTAAAAAACAAAATTTGGAAATCGCCGCCGATTATTTGGTTATGGCCGCCTGGCTGACCTATTTGAAATCGCGGTTGCTGTTGCCGGATCCGCCGCCCGAAGACGAACCGACACCCGAAGAGTTATCCGCAGCATTGCAATGGCAATTGCAGCGTTTGGCGTCGATGCAAAAAGCGGGCGCGCAATTATTATCGAAATCGCGCCTGGGTATCGATGTGTTTCGCCGCGCGGAACCCGAAGGCATTACCGTCGTTCATAATCCGCAATATGATGTGAATCTATATGATTTATTGTCGGCCTATGGCGACTTTAAACAACGCGTCACGGCGGCAAAAACATTTACCATCAATCCGGATTTGCTGGAAACCATTGAACACGCCATGACCCATATGCGGCAACGCATGGGCTTGTCGCAACATTGGGAATCGTTATTGTCGTATTTGCCGGTGGAATTATTGCCTGGCGTTGTCGGCAGATCGTTTATCGCATCGACATTCGCCGCATCCTTGGAGCTTGCCAAATCCGGCGAGGCGCAGTTGCGCCAATTGCAAAATTTTGGACCGTTATATATCCGCAAGAAAAGTGAGACCGCATGACCGAATCTAATGCCGCAATCATAGAAGCCGTCGTCGAAGACGCCGATAACGACAATGTCGTTCCATTCCAAGACCGGGCGGAACATAAACGCCTGCTGGAGGCGTTGATTTTCGCGACCGAACGTCCATTGTCCTTGGCGGATTTACAATCGTTCTTTCCAAAAGAATTCGATATCGAGCCGCTGTTGGCCGAATTGAAAGAAACATACGATGCGCGCGGATTTCAATTGACCGAAATTGGCGGCACATGGTCACTCCGCACTGCGGCGGGTTTAGGCCCGTATTTAAAGCGCGAAAAAACCGTACAGCGCAAATTGACCCGCGCGACGGTCGAAACATTGGCGATCATCGCGTATCACCAGCCGGTCACCCGCGCCGAAATCGAAGATATTCGCGGCGTATCGGTGGCGCAGGGGACATTGGATATTTTACTGCAGGCCGGATGGATTAAACCAGGCCGTCGCCGGGAAACGCCAGGCCGTCCCGTAACCTGGATTTCGACCGAAGAATTTTTACAGCATTTCGGCGTTGCCGCGATCGAAGATTTGCCAGGATTCGATGAATTAAAAGCATCGGGATTACTGGATAAAAACCGCCCAGCCGCAATGGGTCCATTGTTCCAAGCCGCCGAGGAGTCCGCCGAAACAGAAGGCACGGATGCCGAGGATAACGAGGAACTATAGGGTTTTATTGCAATAAAGCGCCACATTCCCTTATAAAATGCTTAAAAACACGCCGATTATTGAGCAAATATCAATTATTTGCCGATATGATAGACTATCTTATTGAAATTCCTATCCATCGAGGTCCTTATGGGTTCATTCAGCTTAATGCATTGGTTGGTCGTTATCGTGGTGATTTTGTTGTTGTTCGGCCGTGGCCGCCTGTCGCAAGTGATGGGCGATTTTGCCAAAGGTATCAAAGCCTTTAAAACCGAAATCAAAGACGACAAAAACGATCAGCAAAAAATCGATAAAGAATAATCGGCAACGCCCATGTTCGACATTGGTTGGTCCGAAATTGCTTTGATCGGCATTGTGGCGATCGTTGTGATCGGCCCCAAAGACATGCCCAAAGTAATGAAGCAAGTGGGTAAGTTCACCCGCATGGCGCGCAAAGTCATGCGCGATTTCCAATCCCAAGTCGAAGAAGTGGTCCACGCCGAAGAAATCAAAGAATTCCGCCAGGAACTGGAAAAACACGGCATCACCGATTTCCAGGAACAGATTCAGCGGGAATTGGACAATACCACCGCCCAGTTGCAAGAAGGATTATCAGATAGTTCCAGTGAAACTTCAGAAACAAATCCTAAAGTATAGTAATGACTGAGAAAAAAGACAGCAAAGCCGAAAGTGATTTTATGGAAATGCCATTTATGCAGCATTTCATAGAATTGCGCACGCGGCTGTTTTACGTCGCGGTCGGATTTGTGATCGCCTTTGGCATCAGTTTTCATTTCGCCGGGCATGTTTACGATTTCCTGGCCAGACCCTTGATCGATGCGATGGCTGCCAAGGGCCATACCAACCCGCGAATGATTTTCACCGGCATTGCTGAGGCGTTTTTTACCCAATTGAAATTGGCGATGTGGATGGCCTTATTCATCTGCTTGCCGTTATTACTGACCCAAATATGGATGTTTGTCGCGCCGGGTCTGTATAAAAACGAAAAACGCGCCTTTATGCCGTTTTTAATCGCAACGCCGATTCTGTTTTTGATGGGCGCTGCCATGGCTTATTACGTCGTATTTCCGATGGCATGGAAATTCTTCCTTAGTTACGAAACCATGGGCGGCCCCGAAGGTTTACCGATTCAACTCGAAGCCAAGGTGAATGAATATTTATCCATCGTCACCGGCCTTATTATGGCGTTTGGGTTTTGTTTTGAATTGCCGGTATTATTGGTGCTGATGAACAAGGTCGGTTTGGTGACGGCGCAAACCCTGGCCGAAAGTCGCCGGTATGCCATTGTCATCATCCTGATCATTGCCGCCATCGTCACCCCGCCGGATGTGATCAGCCAGCTATTGTTGGCGATACCTATGTATTTTCTGTATGAAATATCGGTCTGGATCTGCATTGCCCAGGAAAAAGCGGCAGGAAAACGGGATTTAATCGCCGCTGATAAGGCATAAACCCAACAAACGGTTGATTTCCGGCCATATTTCCTTTATCTATTTTTTCCATGCACGATATTCAATTTATTCGCGATCATCCCGATCAATTCGACACATCCCTGAAAAACCGCGGGCTTGCCTCGCAGGCGCAGGCAATTTTGGACCTGGACGCGCGCCGCCGGGCTGCGCTGACGGAATCACAACAATTACAGGCGAAACGCAACGACCTTTCCAAACAAATCGGCCAGTTGAAGAAACAAGGCGTTAACACCGACATGGTGATGAAAGAAGTCGCCGATATGAAAGACCGTTTGGCGGGTTTGGAAAAAGTTGCCGCCGATCTTGACGCGCAAATGGAATCGATGCTGGCCTATATTCCCAATTTACCGGCCAACGATGTGCCGGTCGCAGGCGACGAAACCGGGAATAAAGAGGCGCGCAAATTCGGATCGCCAAAAAAATTCCCATTCGAAGCCAAGGCGCATTACGATCTTGGTGAAAAACTGGGGATGATGGATTTCGAAGCGGCCGCAAAAATTACCGGTTCGCGTTTTGTAATGTTAAAGGGCGCCTTGGCCAGGTTGGAGCGCGCGATCGGCCAATTCATGATCGATACGCACACGCGGGAATTCGGATATACGGAAATCGCGCCGCCTTATATGGTGAACGATACGTCCATGTATGGCACCGGCAATTTGCCAAAATTTGCGACCGATTTATTTTATGCCGACAGCCTGGTGGTTGATGAATCCGCGCCTTTGGAAGACAGCGAGCTGGAACGCCGCATTTTCGGCCAAATGAAAAAAGATTTGGCGGACCGCAATCCGGAACTGCTCAATTATATCAGCCAGGCAATGGGCGGCGGCGATCACGAAGCCTTTATCAAATTGATCGAAGCGGTCGAGGTGACGATGCGCCAGAACCGCAATTTGAACAACCGCAAATGGTTGATTCCCACGGCAGAAGTTCCATTGACCAATATTGTAGCCGACCAAATTTTAAGCGCGGATCAACTGCCGTTGCGCTTTACCGCTTATACGCCATGTTTCCGGTCCGAGGCAGGATCGGCAGGCAAGGACACGCGCGGCATGCTGCGCCAGCATCAATTCAGCAAGGTGGAATTAGTCAGTATCGTCGAAGCCGAAAAAAGCAATGACGAACATGAACGCATGACCGGCGCTGCGGAAACGATTCTGCAACGCCTGGAATTGCCGTATCGCACCATGTTATTATGCACTGGCGATATGGGATTTGCGTCGCGTAAGACCTATGATTTAGAAGTCTGGCTGCCCGCGCAAAATACTTACCGGGAAATTTCCAGCTGTTCGAATTGCGGCGATTTCCAAGCCCGCCGGATGAAGGCGCGCTATCGCGGCAAAGACGATAAAAACACCAAATTTGTGCATACTTTGAACGGTTCCGGTCTTGCCGTCGGCAGGACCTTGATTGCGGTAATGGAAAATTACCAAAATGAAGATGGATCGATTGCAATTCCATCCGTATTGCAACCTTACATGGGCGGGCTTAACAGAATCGGATAAAGGAGAGATCGATGACTTTCGATCCACGCATCATCCGCCTGATTATGGACCTGCGCACTGGCGGCGTATCCGATACCGAAGTTTTATCCGCCATGGAACGCGTTCCGCGGCATTTATTCGTTCCCCCGGAATTGCAAGAACAAGCTTATGAAAATGCGGCGCTGCCGATTGGTCATGGCCAAACCATCAGCCAGCCATTGATCGTTGCCTTGATGTGCCAGGCCTTGGTTCCCAATAAAAAAATCAAAGTTCTGGAAATCGGCACGGGCTCCGGATACGAAGCGGCGGTTTTATCCTATTTATTCCGCCGGGTTTATACGATTGAAATGCATCGTCCGTTATTTGAAAGCGCGATCAAAAAATTCGCCCAGGCGGATATCACCAACATCACCACCAAATTGGGCGATGGGTATCAAGGCTGGCCGGAGCAAAAACCGTTCGAGCGGATTATCGTTTCCGCCGCCGCAACCGAAATTCCGCAAAGTCTGGTCGATCAATTGGCCGATGGCGGAATTATGGTGATTCCAATTGGTCCACAGGACGGGGCGCAATATGTTATAAAATTAACCAAAACCGGCGACTCTTATACCCAAGAAACGCTTTGGCCGGTGCAATTTGTGCCTTTTGTGCCGATCGATAACGGATTCAATAATCAACAAAAACGCAAAATAAGTTAATTGCAATAAAGGCCGGTTTCGTCTATTTCTTTACCAGCAAAATTAACCCGAAATGAGGTAGAGAATGTTTATTCGCAATGCCTGGGCCGATGCCCCGGTTGTAGCTCCCGATGCGGCCAGTGCCGCTGCCAACGCCGCCGTGATGCCAGGCCTGTGGGGCCAGTTGGCGCCATTGGTTTTGATTTTCATTGTATTTTATTTCCTGTTGATTCGTCCGCAGCAAAAGAAATTAAAAAACCATATCGACATGGTCGCAGCCTTGCGCCGTGGCGACAAAGTCGTAACCGGCGGCGGTATTGTTGGAACGATCACCCGTCTGATCGATGACAAAGAAGTATCGGTTGAAATCGCCGACGGCGTTGAAATCAAAGTGATCCGCAGCTCGATCGCCGAAGTTATTTCCAAAAGCCCGGTCAGCGCTTCGGACGCCAAAGGCAAAGCCGCCTAACATATTCTAGGAATCAGGAATCGTCATGTCATCCAACAGACTCTATATTTGGTTTATCGTGCTTGTTTGCGTTCTGGGCTTTGTCCTGGCATTGCCCAATGCGATCAGCGACGAACGCCTGGCTAAAATGCCGGGCTGGTTTCCAAAAAACAAAATCACCTTGGGTCTGGATCTTCAGGGCGGCTCGCACTTGTTATTAGAAGTCAAAACCGCCGATGTGATGACGGAAGTTTTGAATAACATGCTGGATGGCGTGCGCTCTACCTTGCGCCAGCAAGATATAGGATACACCGATTTATCGGTTGGCGATGGCGCGATTCATTTTACCTTACGCGATGCGGCGCAAAAATCCGCCGCCGATGAAGCATTGCGCAAAGAATACGGCGAAGATTCGGTGGTGGATATTGCCGCCGATGGCAAGTCCAGTATTACGCTGCGCGAAGAATTCGTTATCAGCCGTAAAAAACTGGCGGTTGAACAATCGATCGAAGTCGTGCGCCGCCGCGTGGATGAAACCGGCACGCGTGAGCCGACCATTATCCGCCAGGGCGAGGACCGTATTTTGGTGCAATTGCCGGGCGAGGGCGATCCGGAACGTTTGAAGCGTTTGTTGGGTAAAACCGCAAAATTGACATTCCAGTTGGTCGATGTCAGCACCAGTACGGATGATGCCAGAATGGGTCGCGTACCGCCTGGATCGCAAGTTTTACCGGCGGATAAGAAAGACGGTTACGCGTCAGAATATGTGGTAAAGCGGCAAATTATTATTTCCGGCGATATGTTGGTCGATGCGCAGCCAAGTTATCAGGAAAACGAACCGGTCGTTTCGTTCCGCTTCGATTCGCGCGGATCGAAAAGATTCGGCGAAGTGACATCGGAAAATGTCGGCAAGCCATTCGCCATCGTATTGGACGGCAAGGTTATCAGCGCGCCGGTAATCCGTTCGGCCATTATCGGCGGATCGGGGATTATCAGCGGCAGTTTCACCACCGAATCGGCCAAGGATCTGGCATTATTGCTGCGCGCCGGTGCGTTGCCAGCGCCATTGACGGTATTAGAAGAACGCTCCGTAGGTGCGGAACTGGGCCGCGATTCGGTTGAGGCGGGAACCATGGCCAGCATTATGGGCTTTGCGCTGGTCTCCCTATGTATGATTTTATGCTACAGCCTGTTTGGCGTATTTGCCGTTATTTCATTGACCGTAAACTTGGCATTACTCGCTGCGGCATTATCGCTGCTGGGCGCAACGTTGACCTTGCCTGGTATTGCCGGGGTGGTTTTATCGATCGGTATGTCGGTAGATGCGAACGTATTGATTTTCGAACGTATTCGCGAGGAATTGCGTTTGGGCCGCGGTCCGCGCGCGGCAGTCGATAACGGATTCAAACATGCGGTGGGCACGATTACCGATGCGAATTTAACCGCGCTGATTGCGAATTTGTTTTTGTATTTATTCGGTACTGGCCCGGTGCGCGGTTTCGCCGTGACCTTGTCGATCGGCCTTTTGGCGTCGATGTTTACCGCCATTACCTTAACCCGTTTGATTGTGCAGACTTGGATGAATCGTACGCGTCCCCAAGCCTTGCCGCTATAATTTAAGAATAAGGATATTACCATGTTGCCTATTCATTTAATTCCACAACAACCGAACATCGATTTTCTGCGTTACAAATGGATCGCGGTTGGATTCACCGTGTTTCTGACGATTGCATCGATTTTTATCGTCGCCACGCGCGGCTTGAATTATGGCATCGATTTCGCCGGCGGTATTATGATGGAAGTATCGGCGACCGATGGCAGCAAAGTTGAATTAGGCAGCATGCGCGAGCATTTGAATGGTATCGGGCTTGGCGAAGTGGCGTTGCAGGAATTCGGCACGGAAAATCATATTTTGATCCGCGTTCAACAACAAAAAGGCGGCCAGGCGGAACAAATGGCGGCGGTGCAAAAAGTGCGCGAATCGCTAGGCGCGAAATACGATTTCCGCCGCGTCGAATTTGTAGGCCCCAAAGTTGGCAGCGAATTGGTGCGCGATTCGACCATCGCGGTATTATTGTCGATGGCCGGCATCATGCTGTATATCTGGTTCCGATTCGAATGGCAGTATGGCGTCAACGCCTTGATCGCCGCTATTTATGACGTGGTAACAACCCTGGGCTTGTATTCTTTTTTCAATATCGAATTCAACCTGACATCGATTGCGGCGTTGCTAACGCTGGCCGGGTATTCAATCAACGATAAAGTCGTCGTGTATGACCGTATTCGCGAAAATTTGCGCAAATACAAAAAAATGCCGATGGAAGAATTGTTGAATTTATCGGTCAATCAAACATTGGCCCGTTCGGTAATGACCAGCGTGACGGTATTTTTGGCGGTTTTGGCATTGTTGTTTTTCGGCGGCGATGTGATTCGTGGGTTCAATATCGCGATGACTTGGGGCGTATTGGTGGCTATGTTCTCGTCCGTATATGTGGCGGCGCCATTGATTTTATGGATGATGCCGGAACGCAAGGCAGACAATCCAGACGAAAACGGCCATCAATTTTCTAGCGCCGCTTAGGATTAATCACATCATATCAATAAGGGCCGGGGTTAAACTCCCGGCCTTTTTGTATCTAAAAGTTGACGCGTGCATAATGGTGTGATATAACCTTATCCATGAACAAAGCAGCGACCATTTTCACTTTTACGCCATTCGTTTGGTGGGCCTAAGCCCATATATCCTGCTGTTCTAAATCCCCCAAATTAATCTAATTTTCGCCTGTTTTACGGGCCACATATAATTTTTACGAATGGGAAGTACGATGACAACAATGACACCAACCTCGGTTTTGATGCCAGTATCGTGCGGCAATCCGGCCAGGGACAATTTAACGATTGCCGATCAATCTTTATTCGAAGCGGCAAGGGAGCGTGATTTACATAAATTCCGCCTGGCCTTGGCCGAAGGCGGGCGGCCACACGCCATACAAAATGGCAGAACGGCGGTACGGGCATTTGTAGAAGAATTTATCGGTTATGAAATGCCACTTTACGTACCGCATCGCCGGCAATGTTGCATTACAATTTTAAAAGTAATGGCCTATGCCGCCCATTATGGCGCGTATGATCCGGACCAGGCGGATATGAAGGAAGGTGATGGCCGTTCTATTGTCGACCACATGGCAGGGCACCGCCATATGACGGTCCGTGGTACCGCAGGAATAATGCCAGAGGTAAAAATAATCCTGCAACAAATTAGAGCAAGAAAAGTTAACAGCACAGCGGATGCACAAGGTATCAGAGCCGCCTTGATTCGGCAGGCTGAGATTGTTCGAACGGTGTAATAAAAAAAGGCCGGAGAATTCTCCGGCCTTTTTTATGAACTCTATCGTCTCCGGCGGTGTGCCATCGCCAATCCCAATAATGGCGCCAATGTCGCGGTCGAGGGCACAACCGCAACATCGCTTAGTTCGGTGCCGAAGCGGAGTTCGTCCATGCTGCCGTCATTTTGACCTAACCAATGCGTCATATAGATTCCGTTTAACGGCTGAGTTGTAGCAATAGAATAAGATAAAGACGGTGCGCTTAAATTGGCGATGTCGGGATTCAGCCATATTTCAAAAAGCCCAGGCCCATTCGATGACGATGGCACATAATGCATCAATAAAAAATGACTGGCATGAATGGCCACATCCGTGACGTGATACATATTGTTGCCGTTATATCGGATCGAGCAGCCGTCGGAAACAAAGTCGTGAAAATGCTGGTATTTTGGTTGCCTGTGTCAAGGCGCATCGAAATTCCGCCGCCTAGCCCCGTTTCCATGCGGCAGATATAGGATCCATACCATTCTTGGTTGAATTGCGAAGAAATGCCGGAATAACCGATACTGGTGTAACCTGTGATTCGATTTCCCGAGGACCCTGGAGAAGAGGGATGTGCGAGGCTGCCGCTTAAAAAATTTCCGAATCCCACACCCGGACTGTTGCCGGTAAGATCGGGAATCGTGATGAAATCATTATATTGCCCTGGCGCAATATCGAAATTGGAATGCAAAAACAAATCGGCTTTCGCCATAGAAACATTAATAAAACTGGCGGTGAAGAGGATGGAAGTAGTGATTTTTTTGTTCATAAATTATCGTCTCCGGCGGTGTGCCATCGCCAATCCCAATAATGGCGCCAATGTCGCGGGCGAGGGCACAACCGCAACATCGCTTAATTCCGTGCCGAATCTAACTTCATCTAATGAATCATTCGTACCACTTCCCCAACAGCTAATATCAAATTTGCTAAAAGATTGTCGGGTCGTAAAACTATGCGAAATTAGCGGAGTTCCCAAGTCGTTGATATTCGCTGGATCAATCCACAGTCGCAGCTCTGACGGAGTATTGCTGTCGCCAGCAACATATTGCGTCAGCACAAAGTGATCGGTATACGGCGATGTTGAATGTATAAGCTGAGTGCTTTGTCGATTATAGCCTAAAATAACGCCCATAGGCAGAACGGAAAAAGAAAGAACGTTTTCGTGCATCACAGGATTATCTGGCCGTAGATTGGCAAAGACCCCTCCACCCCCTGGATTGAATCTGCAGATATAGGATGCATACCAGCTTTGATTAAATTCTGTTGTGATGGACTGAAATCCAGCTTCTGAATAACCAATGGCGCGGTTTCCAGATGATCCATGTGATAAGGAATGATTTAAACTTCCTTCAGCAAAGTCGCCATAACCTTGGCCTATATTTCGGTTGGTTAAATCCGGTATGGGTATATATGGACTTTGATATCCCTCACAAATGTCAAAGTTCAAATGCATAAACAAATCTGCGCACGCAGCTTGCGGCAATGCGAAACTGGCGGCGGCGATGGCAAGGGATGCAAGATGTTTCATAAAGCCGATTTTGAGTTCGGTTTATCTGATTTACAAATATAAAATTGAAGTATCCGGTAATATTTAACCGCAAGTTGTATTTAAGAAAAAAGCCGGGGTTTTTGCCCCGGCTTTCTTATGGTTATGACAGAATGGTTAAGCAGCTTTTTTCAAAGACTGCTCGAACCCGGCGGCGACGGATTCCCAATTAACCAGCGATTCCAAAAACGCTTTTAAATAATCGGCGCGTTTGTTGCGGTAATCGATGTAATAGGAATGTTCCCAAACATCGCAACCCAATAACGCTTGTTGGCCGAAACATAACGGGTTTACACCGTTGGCGGTTTTGGTGATTTTCAATTTGCCTTGTTCCATCACCAGCCAGCACCATCCGCTGCCGAATTGGCCGATACCGGCATTGATGAAATCTTCTTTGAATTTTTCAACGCTGGTGAAGTCTTCTTTGATTTTCTTTTCCAAATTGCCAGGGATCGATCCACCGCCCTTTGGTTTCATCCAGCCCCAGAATTGGATATGGTTCCAATGTTGCGAGGCGTTATTGAAAATGCCTGCCTTGGATTCGTCGTTATAAGTTTTAACGATGATGTCTTCGAGACTGGCGGTGGCGAGTGGCCCGCCCGTTGTTAATTCGTTCAATTTGGTGACATAGGCCTGATGATGTTTGCCATGGTGAAAATCCAAAGTTTCGGCGGACATGAATGGCGCCAGCGCGTCTTTGGCATACGGTAAATCGGGAAGGGTGAATGGCATGAAATTCCTCTTTCAAAAGTGGGGTAGAAGTTAAGCGCAATATAGGCTAGATGTTTGGCAATTCCAAGGGGCAGCAAGTGTCTGACAATCAAAAGCAAATCGAACAATTATTGCGCCAGCATGACCATGATCGCTGGACTTGCAGCCTGTTTGCGCCGGATACCGCGCGCCCCGCTATTCTGGCATTGCTGGCGTTTAATCATGAAATCGCCAAGATACGGGAAATCGCGCATGAATCTGCGGTGGGGCATATCCGCCTGGCCTGGTGGCGCGAAGCGATTGACGATCTATCGCGCGGCATTGTTCGCCAGCATTTTGTTTTGGAGGAGCTTGCGAAAATTCCATCCCTGGATTATGCCGCCTTGCAAACCATGATCGACGCGCGGGGCAGGGAATTCGAAGATGCTATCAATCCAACCCATCATGATTTTATAAATTATTGCCGCGATACATCGGGTGTGTTGTGGGGATTGTGTTGTAATTGTCATCTCGAATCCCCCAAAGGGGGTGAGAGATCGACAGATATAAGCCTTACATCTGGCGATCCCTCGCATTCGCTCGGGATGACAAAATGGGAAAGTGCAATCAATATCGGCACGGCATGGGCAATGATCGGTATTTTGCGCAGCGTTTTATTCCAAGCGCAATTCCGGCGTATGTATTTACCGCTGGATTTACTGGTGCAGAATGGCATCGACAAAGACCGATTTTTCGATGTGCCGACGCGCGTCGATTTATCGCCGGTGGTGAAACATATTGCAGAGCAGGCGCAACAGATGATGCGGCACAATGTTAATCATGATAATCCGCGATTTATAAACGCGCTGAGTGGGTTAGGGTTCGTATATTTACAAAAACTGCGACGAGCAGAGTTTAATTTGCTGAATCAGAATCTGCAGAAACCGTTATTATTCAAGCTATTACGGTTATGGTTGACTATGGCACATTAAGTTGATTTTCTCTAAAAGATATGTTATAACCATCCGGATAAACAGGTTTGAAGAGGCAATAATGGGTATAAAAACAGAACCAGCTTTTCGTATGGCAGAGGCACTAGATTTGGCCATTGCCAATGGTGATACATCCGGGCGGGATTCCTTGTTAGCCGCAATCACAACTGTAGATGCAGGGGCGGCTGCTCATAGTTATGTGGATGTTAAAAAACCAAAAGCCCACGAAACTACTTTGACGGATACTTCCAGTGATCGGGCTCTTACCTTAGATGAAGTTTTTGATTTTGCCGTTCGCAATGGTAGGCCAGATGCTGTCGAATATTTTTTGAAACAGCGTATGGTAAACCCTAATACGGAAGTTTGGTACACTAGACCAAGTTGTAATGGAACGGCTTATAATGCACCGTCGGTGCCAGGACGCCCAGATCGCGAACCAGCAATTGTGGCCGCGGTACGTTTTATGATTGTTAATGAACGCGCCAAAGACAAAGTGGAAGCAGGTTTAATGGTCTATGCCGCCTTATTGCATCATGATGCACTAAATGATGATTCCATTACCGCACAAATCGCTGGTATTCAAAATTTCAATGCGACCGCATATGATAGATGGCATAAAGAGGCGATGGATAAAACGCGCGTATAACTATGCGGCAACGACTTTTGTATTGAGTGCTTGCGCGTGTTTTTGTTCAGCTTCGCCCGTGTTAGCAGATGCCACATTTAAATCTTTTAACAATCCGTTTTTAACGCTGTAAATCCAGCCATGGACGGTTAAATCCTGCCCTGATTGCCAGGCCTGTTGCACCATCGGCGTTTGGGTGACGTGCCAAACTTGTTCGATCACGTTCAATTCACACAATCGATCCCAGTTTTGTTCGGAATTTGGGGATTTCAATTCCTTGGTATGGCGTTCGGCGATTTTTTGCAAATTCGCCAGCCAGCCATCGATCAATCCCAATTTTTGTTTTTCCAGCGCGGCGCGCACGCCGCCGCAACCATAATGGCCGCAAACGATAATATGGCGCACCTTTAATACTTCGACCGCATATTGAATCACCGACAGGCAGTTCAAATCGGTCTGCAGCACCAGGTTTGCGACATTGCGATGCACGAATACTTCGCCCGGTACCAATCCAACGATTTGGTTGGCGGGAACGCGCGAATCGGAACAACCGATCCACAAATATTCCGGCGATTGCTGTGCAACCAGTTTTTGGAAAAATTCCGGGTCTTCGCGTTGAATCCGCGCAGCCCAATTTTTGTTATTGTCGAGAAGTTTTCTTAGGTCGGTCATAGGGGGGAATATAGCAAGTTCGGTCTTGATGACAAAAGAAAAGTTACCCTCCCCTTGAGGGAGGGTCAAAGCCGCGAAGCGGGTTTGGGGTGGGGTCAAATTCGGTGGCCTAACCCCACCCCAAAATTCCTGGCGGAATTTTGCGCCCTCCCTCAAGGGGAGGGCAGCTTATTACGCACTCTTCTTCGCCTTCTGCGCCTGCAATAACGGTTTCAAATACTGCCCGGTATAGCTGCGTGAAACTTTGACCACGTCTTCGGGCGTGCCTTGGGCGATGATTTCTCCGCCAGCATCGCCGCCTTCGGGGCCAAGGTCGATTACCCAATCGGCGGTTTTGATGACTTCTAAATTATGTTCGATCACCAACACCGTGTTGCCCTGATCGACCAGTGTCTGCAAAACCTCCAGCAATTTGCGCACGTCTTCGAAATGAAGGCCAGTCGTCGGTTCGTCCAGAATGTAAAGCGTGCGGCCTGTTGCGCGTTTTGCCAGTTCGC
>CAZYJI010000004.1:39907-41689 GCA_964647725.1 uncultured Alphaproteobacteria bacterium | reverse complement strand
CTGCTCGACTTCCTGCTTTTCCTCGTCGAGGAGGTAGAGCGTCTTGCCGGTGGAACGGCGGGAAAGTTCCTTGGACAATTTGATCCGCTGCGCCTCGCCGCCGGACAATGTGGTGGCTTGCTGGCCGACATGAATGTAACCCAAACCTACTTTTTGCAAAGTTTCCATTTTTACGCGGATGGTTGGAACGGCCTTGAAAAAATTGGCGGATTCATCCACGGTCATGTCCAATACATCGGCGATGGATTTTTCCTTGAATTTTACTTCCAGAGTTTCGCGGTTATACCGTTTTCCTTTGCACACGTCGCACTGTACGAACACATCGGGAAGAAAGTGCATTTCGATTTTAATCATCCCGTCGCCCTGGCAAGCCTCGCACCGGCCGCCTTTGACATTGAACGAAAACCGGCCGGGCGTGTAACCGCGCGCCTTGGATTCCGGCAATTCGGCGAACCAATCGCGGATCGGCGTGAACGCGCCGGTATAGGTGGCGGGGTTGGATCTGGGCGTGCGGCCAATGGGGGATTGATCGATATCGACGACCTTGTCGATATGTTCAAGACCTTTGATGCTACCATGCGCGGCAACCTTGCCGGATGCGCCGTTCAATTTTTGCGCGACGGCTTGATATAGCGTGTCGATAATCAAAGTCGATTTACCGCTGCCCGAAACGCCGGTGACGGCAACGAACTTGCCCAACGGGATTTCCGCGCTGATATCTTTTAAATTGTTGCCGGTCGCGTTTTTCAGCGCGATGGATTTTCCATTTCCCTTGCGCCTTTGCGGTACAGCAATAGTTTTACGGCCGGACATATATTGGGCGGTTTCACTGGTCGGGTGTTTCATCACCTTGTCTGGCGTTCCGGCGGCAACGACTTGCCCGCCCAATGCGCCAGCGCCAGGGCCCATATCGATCAAATAATCGGCCGCGCGAATCGCGTCTTCATCATGTTCGACCACGATTACGGTGTTATCCAAATCGCGCAGCCGTTTCAATGTTTCCAGCAAACGATGATTGTCGCGTTGGTGCAATCCGATCGACGGTTCATCCAATACATATAATACGCCGGTCAATCCCGAACCGATCTGGCTGGCCAAACGAATACGTTGCGATTCGCCGCCCGATAATGTTCCGGAATTGCGCGACAGGGATAGATAATCCAATCCCACCGCCAGCAAAAATTGCAAGCGTTCTTGAATTTCTTTCAAAATACGAACGGCGATGGTTTTTTCCTTGGCGGTCAATTGGCCGTCCAATTTGCCGAACCATTCCTTGGCCGCTTTGATGGATAAATTCGAAACTTCGCCAATATGTTTTTTGCCGACTTTGACGGCTAATGCTTCTGGTTTTAACCTGTACCCATTACAAGCCTCGCACGGTTTATTCGCCTGGTACGGTTCGTAATATTCCTGGCGCATATCGTCGCTTTGGGTTTCGCGATAACGGCGTTCCAGATTCGGGATTACGCCTTCGAACGATTTGTGCGTATGGAAACTGCGCACGCCGTCGTCGTAATAAATTTTGATTTCCTCGTCGCCCGAACCGTACAGCATCACATCGCGGAATTTTTTCGGCAATTCATTCCATGGCGCATGGATGCTTTGTTTGTAATGTTTGCACACGCTGGATAATGCTTGCAAATAATATGGGGCAGGCGTGCCTTGCGAAGACCATGGCGCTAATGCGCCTTCGTGCAAGGATAATGTTGGATCGGGCACGACCAGATTCGGATCGAAATATAATTTTATGCCAAGCCCGCTGCAATCCGGGCAAGCGCCGTA
>CAZYJI010000004.1:0-39897 GCA_964647725.1 uncultured Alphaproteobacteria bacterium | reverse complement strand
TTCGATGGAATCGGCTAGACGGCGGGCAATATCGTCTGCGATCACCAAACGGTCCACCACCACGGCAATCTCGTGTTTGATTTTTTTATCCAAATCCGGCGCGTCGTCGATTTCGTAAATTTTGCCGTCGATCTTGACGCGCTGAAATCCTTTTTTCTGTAGATCCTTGATTTCTTTTCTATACTCACCCTTGCGACCGCGCACGATCGGGGCCAGCAAATATAGCCGCGTGCCCTTGGGCAATTCCATCAACCGGTCGACCATTTGCGATACGGTTTGCGCGGTGATCGGCAATCCGGTGGCGGGGGAATAGGGCACGCCGACACGCGCGTATAACAGGCGCAAATAATCGTAAATTTCGGTAACGGTGCCAACGGTGGAACGCGGGTTGCGCGAAGTGGTTTTTTGCTCAATCGAAATCGCAGGGCTTAATCCTTCGATCAAATCCACATCCGGCTTTTGCTGCATTTCCAAAAATTGCCGCGCATAGGCCGACAGCGATTCGACATAACGCCGCTGCCCTTCGGCATAGATCGTATCGAACGCCAGCGACGATTTGCCCGAGCCGGAAAGGCCGGTAATTACGGTCAGCGAGTTCCTTGGAATATCCAAATCGATATTTTTAAGGTTATGTTCCCGTGCCCCGCGTATGCGCAAAAATGCGTTTTTGTCGTTATTTTTGGTCATTGGAAATATATAGTTTACCGCGCGTCAATTTGCGAGGGGTTTCATGAAATTTTGACATTTACCTTGCCAATACTCTATTGCGAATCGGCAATAACGGGTTTACTATGCCGTTATGAAATCCTATGCCGCCCGCGCCTTTTCATTAATGGAACTGCTGGTTTCGATCAGCCTTATTGCCGTTTTAACTTCTTTGGCGGCTGCGGGAGTGACCAGCGCGCGGGAAGCCGCGCGGCAGTTGAAATGCAAAACCAATATTCGCAGCGCTGGGCAGGCGATGATGACTTATGCGGCAGAGCATAAAGATTATTTTCCTTTTGCTGGGTATCAGCGCCGGACCTGGCCCGATGATTTGCTTCCCGATGCCGTAAAAGGAATTTCCGTTGTTATGGGGGGACAAAGTGGGTTGCGTCACGGATATTGGTCCGTAATGTTTCCGGAACAATGGAGTGGAATAGAATTTTCGCCAGGCATGAAATGCCCGGGACAACCGGAATATAATCGTTCTGGTTTGAATTATTTATCCGATTCTCCTTTCCCTTATTATTTTCTAAGCAGCGCCATGTGGCTGGAAGAACAAGCGATGACCGATTCGACATCCACCTTGCGGGCAAAACCAAAGCCGCATCATTTGGGAGAAATCACTTTTCCTTCGGGCAAAAGCTTGTTTTTTGAACAAGCCTCCTTTTGTAACCGGGGTATGGATTTGAACGAAGCCTTGAATCTTGGCCATACGGTAGATGGACGAATTACGGTCATTTTTGCGGATTTGTCCGTTGACCGGCCGAAACGGATGGAAGGTATCTTTATGCCGGCGGCCTCGCCTGGCGAAACGTTTCTGCCCTTTGATCTAACGTATCAAGGCATCCGGGGCCGGGACCGCTAAAGGCCTCGAAAACACCTCTATCCACACCCTATTTTAGGCGCTTATTTCCCTGGTTTAACCCCCCTAAAAATGCTAAAAAATACCGTTCGTCCAAAGCTTGGCCGGGGGGCGAATCATCCTTGTAATCGGAGGGGTTTGGGTCCGGCGCGCTTGCCCCAATCCCATGAAAAAGAAAGAGCATTATCATGGCTGGATCCGTCAACAAAGTCATCCTGGTCGGCAATTTAGGCAAAGACCCAGAAGTCCGCGCAACCAATAGCGGCGGCAAAATTTGCAATCTGTCGATTGCCACATCCGAATCCTGGAAAGACAAATCGACTGGCGAACGTAAAGAAAAAACCGAATGGCACCGCGTTGCGATTTTCAGCGAAGGCCTGGCCGGCATCGCCGAAAAATATTTGCGCAAAGGTTCGAAAGTTTATATCGAAGGCGCTTTGCAAACCCGCAAATGGCAGGACAAAGAAGGCCAGGACCGGTACACCACCGAAATCGTTATCTCGAACTTTAACGGCGCATTGACCATGCTGGATGGAAAGTCCTCTGGCTCTGGCGCATCATCGGGCGGATCGGATGCGTTTGCCAATGATTCGTTTAACCAATTGCCACCCAGCGCCACCGGCACTGGCGGCGGCGTAGCTGACGACGAGATCCCTTTCTAACATCTTTATCATCCCGAACGCATGTGAGGGATCGCCAGACATAAGTCATATCTGGAGATTCCTCGCTCCGCTCGGAATGACAAGTTAGGTTTGTTCACTGTCACCGTTCACTGTCACTGAGATATTATGACCCAAGACAACACCATCACCCAAGACATCGTTCCCGTTGAATTAGAAGCGGAGATGAAGCGCAGTTATCTCGATTACGCGATGAGCGTGATCGTATCGCGCGCTATTCCCGACGTTCGCGATGGATTGAAACCGGTACATCGCCGCATTTTATACGCGATGCATGAAATGGGTTACACGCCGGACAAGGCCACGCGTAAATCCGCGCAAGTGGTCGGTGCGGTGATGGGTAAATACCACCCGCATGGCAATTTGGCGATTTACGATGCGCTCGCCCGTATGGCGCAGGATTTTTCGATGCGCCTGCCGTTATTGATCGGTCAGGGTAACTTTGGTTCCATGGACGGCGATCCACCGGCGGCGGAACGGTATACCGAATGTAAACTCGCTTGGTCCGGCGATGCGTTGTTATCCGATATCGACAAAGAAACCGTCGATTTCCGCCCGACTTATGACGATACCACCGTGGAACCCGTGGTTTTGCCGGCGGCATTTCCAAATTTATTAGTCAACGGCACCAATGGTATCGCCGTCGGTATGGCCACCAACATCCCGCCGCATAATTTGGGCGAGGTGATCGATGGCTGCGTTGCCGCAATCGACAATCCGGAAATCACCATCGATGAATTGATGCAATTTATTCATGGGCCTGATTTTCCAACCGGCGCGTTGATCCTGGGCCGTGGCGGAATCGTATCCGCGTTTAAAACCGGCCGCGGCAGCATTTTGATGCGTTGCCGCCATACGATTGAAACGTTAAAGGGCGGACGCGAAGCGATCATCTTGACCGATATGCCATACCAAACCAACAAGGCAAATTTGGTTAAACGTATCGCCGAATGCGTGAACGAAAAGATTATCGAAGGCATTTCCGATATCCGCGACGAATCGAATCGTCATGGCGTACGCGTTGTGATTGAATTGAAAAGAGACGCGCAGACCGATGTGGTATTGAACCAATTATACAAACACACCCCCGTGCAAACCAGTTTCGGCGTCAATTGTTTGGCGCTGAACAAGGGCCGCCCGGAATTGATGAATTTGAAACAAGTCATCGATGCGTTCTTGGAGTTCAAGGAAGAAACCGTAAACCGCCGTTCGGCTTATGAATTGCGCAAGGCGCGGGAAAAGGCACATATCTTGATCGGCCTTATGATCGCGGTCGCCAATATCGATGAAATCATCGCCCTTATCCGCAAGGCGCCGAATCCACAAGTTGCCCGCGAACAATTGCTGGCGAAGCCGTGGGGCGCCTTGGATATCGCGCCATTGATCGAACGCGTCGGCGAAGTCGGTCACAAGGTGATCGACGGCAAATACCAATTATCCGAAGATCAAGCCAAAGCGATTTTGGATTTGCGTTTGCAAAAATTGACCGCGCTGGAACGCGATAAAATCACCGACGATGTTAACGAATTGGTTGCCAATATCGGCGAGTTTTTAAAGATTCTGCAAAACCGTCCGCATCGTTTGGCGTTGATCCGCACCGAATTGCTGACCGCCAAGGAAAAATTCGCAACGCCGCGTTTGACCGGCATCGAAGAACATGAAGGCGATCAGGATATCGAAGATTTGATTCCACGCGAAGATATGATCGTTACCTTCTCGCAATCCGGTTATATCAAACGCGTGCCGATGTCGACTTACCGCGCGCAAAGGCGCGGCGGCAAGGGTCGCGCGGCGATGGCGACCAAGGACGAAGATTTCGTAACGACCGTTTTCGCCGCCAATACCCATACGCCGATGTTGTTCTTTACGACGATTGGCCGGGTCTATGCGTTGAAAGTTTATAAATTGCCGCTCGGTAACCCACAGTCTAAGGGTAAGCCGATGATCAATTTATTGCCGCTGGAACAGGGCGAAACGATTTCCACGATCATGCCATTGCCGGAAGATGAAAATACATGGGCACAGTTATTCGTGATGTTCGCTACATCCGAAGGTAACGTGCGCCGCAACCGTTTGTCGGATTTCCTCGATATCCGCGCATCGGGTAAAATTGCGATGAAATTGGAAGGTAGCGAAAAATTGATCGGCGTGCAAACTTGCGATGAACAGGACGATGTCGTGCTGTCCACCGCGCAAGGCAAAGCGATTCGATTTAGCGTCGAAGATATCCGCGTCTTCGCCGGCCGCAATTCCACCGGCGTGCGCGGCATTAAACTCGCCGACAAGGATTTCGTGATCTCGATGACGATCTTAAAATATGTCGAGGCATCGGCCGAAGAACGCGATGCCTATGTGCGTTACGCCAACGCTCAACGCCGCGCCGAAAATGGCGCCGAAGAAACAGCCGCACCGGAAGAAGATACACCAACGTCGAATATTACGTTATCGCCAGAGCGGTTAAAGCAATTGGCCGCGGCGGAGCAATTTATTTTGACCCTGACAGCCAAAGGTTTCGGCAAACGTAGTTCCGCCTATGAATTCCGCACCTCCGGTCGTGGCGGGCAGGGCATCGCCGCGCTCGATCTGACCAAAAAACATGGTTGGGTCGTGGGCTCGTTCCTGGTCGAAGACACCGACGATATCGTGATCGTTTCTAACGGTGGCACGATTATCCGCACGCCGGTCGCCGACATCCGCATCGCCGGCCGCCGCACGCAAGGCGTGACCGTGTTCCGTGTTGAAGAACACGAGCATGTCGTGTCCGTCGCGCGTCTGGCCGATAGCGGCGAGGAAGATTCCGCCGAATAATATGTCCATTATTATCATCCACGGCACCAAAGGATCGCCGCAAGGCAATTGGTTTCCGTGGGTGTCTGGGCAATTGCAGACGCAAGGATTCGATGTTCAAGTTCCCCGCATGCCAACGCCGGATGAACAAAATTTAAATAATTGGTTGAAAATTTTCGATTCCCTAACGCTGGATCAGAATACGATTCTGATCGGCCATTCCATGGGTGCTGGATTCATTTTGCGGCTATTGGAACAACGCGGACCAATTCGCGGCGCTATTTTGACTGCACCTTTTATGACGATATTAGGTTTGCCCGAATACGATGCATTAAATAAAAGCTTTGTCGAAGGTCCAATCGATTGGCCGAAAATAAAATACAATTGCCGGGAGTTTCGTGTAATTGCTGGCGATGGCGATCCTTATGTGCCTTTTGCCGCATCGAAAAATGTAGCAGACGGGTTGGGTTGTCCATTGACGATTATTGCGGGTGGCAAGCATTTGAATGCCGAATTTGGCTATACCGAATTCCCGATTTTGCGGGATATGGCGCTGGATCTTGCCAAACCCCTAAAACCGGCTTACGTTAAGCAGGCATAGGGAGAATCCAATATGCTCGGCAGTTTCTTCGACAGTTTTTTCAGCCAATCGTCCGGTACGGTATGGATCGCTTTTTTCTTTGGCCTTGTGTTTGGCGGCGCGATCGTTTTTTGGGCGCTGTTTGAAAAAAGAGAAGTTGAAGAAGCCGAAGATGCCGCCGATGAGGTAGAAAAAGAAATGCATTCCACCGAAAATCCGACATACACCAAAGAGGTATTATGAGCCAGCGTACAGCCATTTATCCGGGCACATTCGACCCGATCACCTTTGGCCATATGGATATTATTCAACGGGCGGCGAGGGTGGTGGATCATTTGATTATCGGCGTTGCGGCCAATGCAGGCAAAGGGCCGCTATTTTCCCTGGAACAACGCACCAAATTGGTTGAAACCGAAGTCCGGAATCTGTCCAAACAAAAAGGTCTTGCCAAAATTACGGTCAAAAAATTCGATGTTCTTTTAATGAATTTTGTGCGTGCGCAGAAATCGAAAATTATCGTTCGCGGCCTTCGCGCGGTGTCGGATTTCGAATATGAATTCCAGATGGCCGGCATGAACGTGAAATTGGATCCCAGTGTTGAGACGATCTTTTTGATGGCGTCGGATAAATATCAATTGATATCGTCACGCTTTGTCAAAGAAATCGCGCAATTGGGCGGCGATGTCGGCCATTTCGTCAGCCCGAACGTATTGAAGGCGATCCGCCGCAAATTCGCGGCTTAGAGGTTCTTATGACTGAATTTTCCAAAATTATTGTTGTCGCTGAAATTCCGCCACAGGGCAGGGTGATGCATTTCGAATCTACCGTCGAAGAACGCATTGCGATTGCCGCGCGCGCGAAATTGCCGGATGTCGATTCGTTCAGCATTGAACTGCAACTTCAATTCCTGCCCAAATCGCATATTTTGCAAATCAAGGGATTTGGCCGCGCCAAAATCACTCAAGTATGCGTGGTAACTCTGGAACCTTTCGAAGCGGATTTGAATTTTGATTTCGATTGCCAATGTCTGGAAGCAGAGCGCGCGAAAAAATGGAACGACCAAATGGACAGCGTTGAAGATTACGCCCAAGGCGGATTCGAAGAAGTTGTCGATGGCCGCATCGATATTGGCGAAGTCGCGGTGCAGGAATTTATTCTGGCGCTGGATCCATACCCGCATAAACCCGGCGTAAAGGCCGATTTTGATTCGGCAACCATCGCCGAGGAAAAGGTGAATCCTTTTTCCGTCCTTAAATCATTGAAAAAGCAGTAAAAAACTATTTTGCGGCCTGCTGGCATTATAATGGCCAAATAGGGGATTTCCCTTGATTTCATAAGGCGAATCGGCTAAAAACATCACTTCGTTTTAAACAAATTTTGAGTTGGCCGCTGTAAAGGCGGCTTTTTTAGATTAGAGGGTGTCATGCCAGTACCAAAAAGAAAAACTTCGCCATCGCGCCGTGGAATGCGTCGTTCGCACCATGCGCTAGCATCGAATGGCGTCATGGAATGTCCGAATTGTGGTGAAACCAAGCGTCCGCATCATGTTTGTGGATCTTGCGGTTTTTACGATAGCCGTCAGGTTTTTTCTAAATCCACTACCTAGCTTTTTCCATTAACCGGAGTTCATCGGTTGTCTCGTCAGATTGTCCTCGCCCTGGACGCTATGGGCGGTGATAACGCCCCAGGCGTTGTCATTAAAGGCGCCAATATCGCCCGCGAACGGTATCCCGAAACGCGGTTCGTTTTTTTCGGCGATGAAACCAAAATCAATCCGATTCTAAAAAGCATGTCGAAATTGCGCGATGTGTCCGAAGTCGTGCATACCGCCGAATCGATTCCAGGCGATATGAAACCATCGCAAGCCTTGCGCCAATCGAAACGGTCCAGCATGCGGCTGGCGATTGAATATTTAAAAGAAGGCAAGGCGAACGCGGTTGTATCCGCCGGTAACACTGGCGCATTGATGGCATTATCGAAAATTATTCTGGGTATGATGAAGGGCGTTGAACGCCCCGCCATGGCCGGATATTTGCCAACCGAACGAGGCGAAACCGTGATGCTCGATCTGGGCGCGAATGTGGAATCGGATGCGGATAATCTGGTTCAGTTTGCGGTTCTGGGCGAAGTGTTCTCCCGCACCGTTTTGGGCGTTGTGCGCCCGTCGGTTGGAATTTTGAACGTCGGTTCCGAAGATCAAAAAGGCCACGAAGAAGTTCGCATCGCTGCCGCGCAATTGCGTGATACCGGATTGCCGATCGATTTTTACGGCTTTGTCGAGGGTAGCGATATTACCCTTGGCACGGTCGATGTGGTCGTTACCGATGGGTTCAGCGGCAATATTGCGATTAAAACCGCCGAAGGCACCGCGAAAATGTACGGCACGTATTTGCGCCGCGCATTGAAATCATCGATGTTCTCGCGCCTTGGTTATGTATTGGCCAAACGCGCGTTTAATCAATTGCGCGATAAATTGGATCCGCGCAAATATAACGGCGCGGTGTTTTTGGGTCTCGATGGTATTGTAGTAAAAAGCCATGGTGGCGCGGATACATTCGGATTTGCGAACGCCATCGGCGTTTCGGTCGATATGGTGAAACATGGGTTCATCGACACGGTGCGCCATGAATTCGAAGAATTATCGCATCATCTGATCAATCCGGTCGATCAGAATCCAAAATCTCTATCGGCGGCAAAGGCCGTTTAATTCCATGATACGTTCGAAAATCATTGCGACCGGCGCTTATTTGCCCGCGCGCATATTGACCAACTATGACTTGGCCAAAACCATCGATACCAATCACGATTGGATTGTCGAACGCACCGGCATCGCGCAGCGTCATATTGCGGCGGAAGGTGAGTTGACTTCGGATCTGGGCTTGGCTGCGGCTAAACAAGCCTTATCCAATGCGGGCCTTCGCGCCGAAGATTGCGATTTGATTGTGGTTGCAACCACAACGCCCGATCAAACATTCCCGGCAACGGCCACAACCATTCAACATAAATTAGGCGCGCGCGCCATTCCCGCATTCGATATTCAGGCAGTTTGTTCCGGGTTCTTATATGCGTTGAATGTGGCGGATAATTTCATCCGCGCCGGCCAGGTAAAAAATGCCCTGGTAATCGGTGCTGAAACTTTTTCGCGTATTGTTGATTGGCAAGATCGCGGCACTGCGATTTTATTCGGCGATGGCGCAGGCGCGGTAGTTTTAACCGCAACCAATGATACGAATACCGGCATTATCGGCATCGATATTTTCGCCGATGGAAAATACAACGATTTATTATATGTCGATGGCGGCGCTTCGCGCGGCGATAAAATCGGCAAAGTGAAAATGCAAGGCAAAGAAGTATTCAAACATGCGGTTGGAATTCTAACCGATGTCAGCCGCAAAATTCTGGATAAACATAAACTCAGTGCCTCGGATATTTCCTGGGTAATCCCGCACCAGGCCAATCGCCGGATCATCGAATCCAGCGCCGATAAACTTGGCCTTCCTGTGGATAAATTTATCATTACGATTGGCCAGCATGGCAATACATCGGCGGCATCCATACCGCTCGCCATGCATACCGGATTTGCCGATAAGCGCCTTAAATCGGGCGATTTGATCCTTTTTCAAGCACTCGGTGGGGGCTTTACCTGGGGGGCTGGATTGGCCCGGATTTAGGCTAAATTCTAACGTCCGAGATGTCTTTTAAGTAATTGACAGTCTTATATATTTCTTCTAATATTTTTCGAAATAGGGAGGATTTCTATGTCCGAACAAACCTTGACTCGCGCAGATTTGGCTGAACTTGTGTACCAGGAAATTGGTCTTTCGCGCAATGAATCGTCGAATTTGGTCGACGAAGTGCTTGATGCGATTGCCAATGCTTTGGTTGCTGGCAGCAATGTAAAATTATCGTCTTTCGGCAGTTTTATTTTGCGCAAAAAAGGCCAACGCGTCGGACGCAATCCAAAAACCGGCCAAGAAGTGCCGATTACGCCGCGTACCGTTTTAGTATTCCGCCCATCCCAAGCTTTGAAGCAGCGGGTTAGCGGCGTTAAAAAACCGGCGGCATAGGATAACCGATTATGGCGCTTGCCAAATTGATAGCGGAGGAATTGGCCCAAGCTGATTCCCCAGAAAAATCCAAAGCAGCTTTTCGTACCATCACCGAAGTTGCCGATGAACTGCGCCTAGAAGCGCATGTACTGCGTTTCTGGGAAACCAAATTCACCAAAATCAAGCCGGTGAAAATGCGTGGCGGACGGCGTTATTACCGCCCCGAAGATATCGGGCTGATTAAAGATATTAAACATCTGCTATACGACAAAGGTTATACAATCCGCGGCGTACAGAAAATTTTGGGCCGCAAGAGCGGCGCAGCCGAAGATGTTGCGGACATACCCGCAAATGTGACGATGCCGGCTACGATCGTTACTTCTAAAATCGTGGAACCGCAAATCCCACAGCCGGCAAATAATTCCGTTCCTGGAATTACCGAAGAAGACGTACAGCGGCGTGTAGATACAGCCGTACAGAACGCCTCGCAAAAATTGATCGAAACGCATCAATCGCAAATTGCAACCTATCAAACCAAAATCAATGGGCTACAAGAGCAATTGGACAAAGCCGAACAAAAACTTCGCGACTTGCAAAACGGCATTAAACCGTTATTGGAAGAATTGAACAAAACGCGCGGGCTGTTGAAAAAATCGCCGTCTTAGAATCCCATAAACTACTATCCTGATCCTTTTAAATCGTGTAAAACCTTTGTATAGATTCTAAATACGGAGTGTAGCGCAGCCCGGTAGCGCACTTGCATGGGGTGCAAGGGGTCGCTGGTTCAAATCCAGTCATTCCGACCAGTGTCTTTCCGGCTTGGTATTCTGCCAGGCGTTTTGTTCTCGTGTAAATCATAATTAACATCGGTATCTCTATGTTCGATTATTTTATCTGCATCGTCTTAATCTCATTGCTGGCGTTTTTATTTTATGTCCTATTCCGGCCGGAGCGGTTTTAAATGTTTTGGTATTTTTTAATCCTTGGAATCATTTTCATAATGACCGTGTCGGTGCTGGCATGGGCATTTGCCAAATATCTAACCTATATATTCGCGGACGAAGGCAAGCCGTTTGCGGCAGCCAATAATATTTTGCGGGTATTGTTTATCCCGGCGCAAGAACAGCATTGGCGCGATTATTTATGGTCGCTGTTGGTCTTTAACGCCGCCGGATTTGCCGCATTATTTGGCATATTATGGTATCAGGAACTATTACCCTGGAATCCACAAGGATTCGCGCCAATGAATCCTTATTTGATTTTTCACACCGCAGCCAGTTTTGTTACCAGCACCAATTTACAGGCCTATGTGCCGGAAACCAGTTTAAGTTATTTCTCGCAAAGCGTTGGATTGGCAGTGCAGCATTTTCTATCGGCCGCCACCGGCGTGTGCGTATGTTTGGCCATTATCCGGGCGTTTGCGCGGGAAGGCAGCATGACGATCGGTAATTTCTGGAATGATATGCTGCGTTGTGTTTTATTCGTGTTGTTGCCCGTATGCGTTATTGCAACGGCCTTATTTATCAAACAAGGCATGCCGCAGAATTTTAATGATTACTTGGATGCGCAGAATTATTTAATTCCACAAGGGCCAGTGGCCTCACAGACGGCGATTAAAATATTTGGCGGGAATGGCGGCGGATTTTTTGTCGCTAACGCCGCACATCCTTATGAAAACCCATCGTTGACGAGCAATTATGTTCAATTGGCCTTGATGCTGATTTTTCCAATGTCGTTTGTATTCGTGATAGGCAATTTTTTAAAAAAACCGCAAGAAGCTTTTACCTTATATGCGGCCGTGACGATCTTGTTTTTGATCAACTTCGCAACGGTATTGCACAGCGAATTAAGTGCGCCTGGCTGGCAGGCGGCGGGATTGTCCGAAAATTATGTCTACGAAGGCAAAGAATTCGTGCCTGGTATTTTGGGCTCGGCCCTCTGGGATGTGGCAACCACGGCAACCGCGAATGGATCGACTAATATGGCGGTAGCTAGCCAGAATCCGTTAAGCGTATTTATTATGCTGTTGCAAATGAATTTGGGCGAAGTTTTTTATGGCGGCGTCGGCACCGGTTTTTGCACGCTGATTCTGCTGGCTATATTAAGCGTTTTTGTCGGCACGTTGATGATTGGCCGATCGTCGGAATATCTGGGCAAAAAAATCGAAGTATTCGAAATCAAAGCCGTCATGTTAGCATTGCTGATTATGCCGGTATTCTTGTTTGGTGGCCTTGGGCTTATTTTACTCGATCCCGATGTAAAGACTTATATCTTAAATACTGGACCCATGGGATTTACCGAAATATTTTATGCCTACAGCTCGGCGGCGGCCAATAACGGCAGCGCGTTGAACGGATTTATGATGAGCGATTCGGCCGTTCTTTCCGCGCTTGGCATTATAATGCTGGCCGGGCGATTCTTGCCGATGGTGGCTTTGTTGGTCATTGCCGGGCATTTGGCGGCAAAGAAAAGAATGCAGCCATCGATTGCGACTTTGACCACGGCCAGCCCGACTTTCTTATTTATGCTTTGTTTTATGATTGTGATTTTGGGCCTGTTGACTTATTTCCCGCTTTTAACATTGGGCCCACTAGCCGATTATTTAGGCACCATAGCCCCTAGTACCGGAGTTCAGTAATGCGTATCCCCGCCCATTCCATATTTCAATGGTCGCTGTTAAAAGTAGCAAGCAAGGATGCTTTAAAAAAGTTCCATCCGCAAAGCTTAAAGCGTAATCCCATCACCACAGTGGTTGTGGCTTGTTCGGTCATTGCCAGCATAGATACTTTATTAAAATTATTCGGCGGCGGCGATTTTGGTTTTTCGATGCAAGTGAGCTTATGGTTATGGTTCACGGCGGTATTCGCCAATTTTTCCGAAAGTCTCGCCGAGGGGCGTGGTAAGGCGCAAGCCGCATCTTTGCGTAAAAGCAAAAGCGAAATTATGGCCAAGCTTATTACCGCTGGGGAGCATTTTAACATCGTTCCCGCATCCACATTGCAGATCGGCGATGAGGTTCTGGTCGAAGCGGGGGACGTTATTCCTGCTGATGGCGAAGTGATTCAAGGCATTGCCACGGTCGATGAATCGGCCATTACTGGTGAATCGGCGCCAGTGGTGCGGGAAAGCGGCGGCGACCGTTCGGCGGTAACGGGGGGCACCAAGGTTTTATCCGACAAAATCCGCGTGCGTATTGTGGTGAAAAGCGGCGATGGGTTTATTGAACGCATGATTGCCCTGGTTGAAGGCGCGCAGCGCCATAAAACCCCAAGCGAGATTTCATTGCTGGTTTTGTTGGTTGGTATGACGATTATTTTCTTGCTGGTTTGTGCCTGTATCGCGCCGGTCATGACATTTTACGGGTTTGATTATTCGCCGGTTATGTTGGCGGCATTGGTTGTAACCCTGATTCCGACCACCATCGGCGGATTGTTGTCCGCAATCGGTATTGCGGGCATGGACCGTTTGGTCAGGTTCAATGTGCTGGCGATGTCCGGCCGCGCGGTCGAGGCGGCGGGCGATGTCGATATTTTATTGTTGGATAAAACCGGAACTATTACGCTTGGTAATCGCATTGCATCGGAATTAATTCCTTATGCGGGCGTGACGGAAACAGAACTAGCCAACTCGGCACAATTATCATCGCTAAGCGATGAAACGCCAGAAGGAAGATCCATTGTTGTTTTAACCAAGGACAAATATGGCTTGCGGGGCAGGGATCTGGCTGGAGTTGAATATAATTTCGTCAGCTTTACTGCGCAAACCAGGATGAGCGGTATTGATATTGATGGCAATATTATTCGCAAA
Source organism: uncultured Alphaproteobacteria bacterium (assembly GCA_964647725.1). Classification (GTDB taxonomy): domain Bacteria; phylum Pseudomonadota; class Alphaproteobacteria; order SHNJ01; family SHNJ01; genus SHNJ01. Next base: position 26,427 of record CAZYJI010000004.1, on the reverse strand, counting down.
GGCGCGGTGGATGCGGTGTTGCGCCATTTGACGGAATTGAATCGCGGTGTTGCGCCTGTTATCAATCCATTATTTCAAACCCAGGTGGACCGGATTTCCAAAGCTGGCGGTACACCTTTGTTGGTAATTAAAAACAAAGATATTCTAGGCGTGATTCATTTAAAAGACGTGATTAAGGGCGGTATTCGCGAGCGTTTTGTTGAATTGCGTCGCATGGGCATCCGCACCATCATGGTAACGGGTGATAATCCATTGACGGCTGGCGCTATTGCTGCGGAATCTGGGGTTGATGATTTTCTGGCTCAAGCCACGCCGGAAGCCAAATTGAAATTGATCCGCGATGAACAAATGAAAGGTCGTTTGGTGGCCATGTGCGGTGATGGAACGAACGATGCGCCCGCGCTGGCCCAGGCCGATGTGGGCGTTGCGATGAATACCGGCACGGTCGCCGCGCGCGAAGCGGGCAATATGATCGATCTTGATTCCGATCCGACCAAGTTGATTGAAATCGTTGGAATCGGCAAACAGTTGTTAATGACACGCGGCGCGCTGACAACATTCAGTTTTGCCAACGATATTGCGAAATATTTCGCGATTTTACCCGCGATGTTCGTGCCGTTTTTCCCGCAATTGGGGTTGCTAAATATTATGGACCTCACCAGTCCGCAAAGTGCTGTTTTATCGGCGGTGATGTTTAACGCGCTGATTATTTTGGCGTTGGTTCCGATGGCGCTGCGCGGTGTGGCTTATCGCCCATTATCTTCCGTGCGGGTATTGCGGCACAATTTGCTGGTATACGGTCTTGGTGGTATTATTGCTCCGTTTATAGGCATTAAATTGCTGGATATGATGATTGATTATGTGGGGATGGTATAAAATGATCCGGAACATTTGGCCTAGTTTTTGTTTGCTAGTGCTTTTTACGTTGTTGTGCGGTTTTGCTTATCCGTTAGTGATGATGCAATTCGGCCAGGCTTTTTTCGCCGAACAAGCCAACGGCAGTTCCATGGAGAAAGATGGGAAGATTATTGGATCATACTTGCTGGCTTATCCCAGCCAATCGGGCAAAGAGTATTTTTATGCTCGCCCATCCCAGGCAACGGTGAATGACCAAGGCATATTGATTGGCGCCGCATCGAATCTGGCGCAAACCAATTCCAAGATGAAGGAAAACCATGAATCCGCCGTCAGCCAGTGGAAACAAGATCAGATTAATGCCGATCCAATCCCCGTGGAAATGAGTTTTGCATCGGCCAGCGGCCTTGATCCCAATATTTCCTATACATCGGCGTTGCAACAGGCCAATCGTATTGCGGTGGTTCGCGGCGTTTCTATCGATGATCTATATGCCATGATTGGGCAATATCGCAAGCAAGTGCCTTTGCTAAAGCTGGATTATGTCAATATAAACCGGTTAAATAGGGCATTGGACCAATGGCCATCGCCCGATGATAGAAAACCCTGATTCCGCCCACCGCCCTGTTCCCGAAGCGCTGCTGCAACAAGCGCACAGTGAAACACGCGGAAAATTAAAGATTTTTTTCGGCGCGGCTCCTGGAGTTGGCAAAACCTATGCGATGTTACAGGCCGCCCATGAGCGCAAAAAAGAGGGCGTTGACGTTGTTGTTGGTATCATTGAAACCCATAAGCGCGAAGAAACCGAAGCATTAGTCCACGATCTTGAGGTTATTCCGCGCAAAGACATACCGTATAAAAATCACGTTTTGCAGGAAATGGATATTGATGCGGTTTTGGCCCGCAAACCGCAATTGGTGTTGGTTGACGAGTTGGCGCACACTAATGCTCCTGGCAGCCGTCATCCGAAGCGGTATCAGGATGTTGAGGAAATTCTGGCCAAGGGCATCGACGTTTATACCAGTATGAACGTACAGCATTTGGAAAGCCTGAATGACGTTGTCGCGCAAATTACCCGGGTGCGGGTCAAAGAAACCGTCCCGGATTCCATTTTACAGCGCGCTGAGATCGCGCTGGTGGATTTGGGACCGGAAGAATTGATCGCCCGATTGAATGAAGGCAAAGTCTATGTTCCGGAGCAAGCGCAAAAAGCGATTCAGCATTTTTTTGCGCCAGGCAATTTGACGGCATTACGGGAATTGGCATTGCGCACAACCGCGCAACGCGTCGATGAACAAATGTTATCTTATATGCAAGCGCACGCGATCAAAGGGCCATGGCCCGCTGGCGATCGGGTGATGGTCTGTGTTTGCGACAGTAAAATTTCGCCGCGTTTGTTGCGGTCTGCAAAACGGTCCGCAGAACGACTAAACGCTCCCTGGACAGCCGTATATGTAGAAACCGAGGCACATGCGCGTTTATCCGATACCGGACGGGAACAGGTCAACGATGCGTTGGAATTGGCCGAACGGCTTGGCGGCGAAGTGGTGCGATTAAATGGCGTCGATATTAGCGATGAAATTATCAAATATGCGTTGCAAAATAATGTGACCAGAATCGTTTTAGGGTTATCGCGAGTGCCTGCCTGGCGCGAGCGTTTGTTTGGTAACGTCGTCAGCAAAGTCATTCGCAAAGTCGATGGTATCGATATCATGATCGTATCGGGCGAACCGCATATGCATGATCGGTCGATTACCGCCAAAGGAAAAAAACCTTCTTTAGTGCAGAAAAACTATTGGCCATATGTGGCATCGACTTTACTTGTTGTGCTGGTGACTATCGTCAATAATTTTCTTACCGATAATTTCGGGTATAAAAATATATTGATGCTGTATTTGGTGCCGGTTTTGATTTCAGCGGTATCATACGGCTTATGGCCATCTTTGATCGCAGCATTCTTAAGCGTGGCATTTTACAAAATGTTTTTTGCCGAGGAAATCATGGAAATGAATCTGCCGACGCCGGGCGATTTCGTTTCGATGCTATTGTTCCTGTTTGTCGCGATTATGGCCAGCGATTTGGCTTCGCGGATTAGTATGCAGGCGCAAATTGCCACGCGCCGCGAACGCATGACCAACGCGTTATATGATTTCAGCCGCAAATTGGCCGGTATCGGATCGATCAATGATTTGCTGCAAACCGTGGCGTATAACATCGCCAATCTTACCAAAGCGCGCGTTTGCTTGTTAATGCCGCTAAATGGCCGATTGCAAGGCAAGATTTCCAGTCCGCAGGATTTTCATCTTAGCGATGGGGAGCTGGCTGCGGCGCAATGGAGTTTTGATAATGGCAAGCCAGCAGGGATTGATACGGATACCTTGCCGTCGATGGATAAATTATTCATGCCGCTGAATACGGCGGCAGGAACAGTTGGGGTGATCGCCCTTTATCCCGAAGAAGACAGCCAGGTATTGGAACGGGACGGGCGGCGCCAATTAAATTCCTTGATCGATCAGGCGGCAATCGCCATTGAACGAATGGAATATTCCATCAATGCGGCCAAGGCGCAATTACGAAAATTGTCAGACCAAATGCAAGGCATCGGCACGGAAACGCCGCCCGTTTAAAAAAAATAATATGTATTAATGATCCGGCACGGCAAGAACGTTTTCTTGCGCTTCGGGCACAATTGCGGCCGCATCTTTTTTAATTTCTTCTTTTGGCTGGGCATTTTTAAACGTGGCAATGTGAAATAATCCATCGCCCTCGTTCGCGGTTGGCAAATTCGACCGGCCGATCAATACGCCACTTTCCGGCGATAAAATTGGAATAGGGTCATCGCCAAATGGATCGGACAATTGGCCCAATATATCGCCCGCTTTTACCTCGGCGCCCAATTGGGCGCGGTCCCATAAAATACCGCCGCGTGGGGCGCGCACCCACACCGCATTTTTGCTGTATGCAATATCGTTCTGTTCCTGGTTTTTATCCGGCGCTATCATGCCCAGATGTTCCATAACGCTTAAAACGCCATTAACGCCGATGGTTGCGGATGTTTCATCGAACCGCAATGCTTCGCCCGCTTCGTAAACCAGAATTTTAACGCCCTTACGTTGGGCAGATTCACGCAATGATCCATCGCGCACATCACTACTGATAACAATACTGGCACCGAACGCTTCGGCCATGGCCATGGTATCCGGGCATTCGGTGTCGGCGCGGATTTGCGGTAAATTTTCGCGGTAAAAGGATCCGGAATGAATATCGATGCCGTGGGTGGATTTTCGCACGATTTCGGTCATTAAAATATACGCCACGCGCGAAGCCAGCGACCCGCCGGCGGAACCGGGAAAGGATCGGTTTAAATCGCGCCGGTCGGGCAGATACCGGGAATTCAGGATAAATCCAAACAGGTTCACAATCGGGACAAGAATCAAGGCGCCTTTGTTTATTTTTTTAACGCGGCTGGATTGCAATAATCGCCGCACGACTTCGACGCCGATAATTTCATCGCCATGAACCGCGCCGGTGATGAATAAAACCGGCCCCGGTTTTTTGCCGGTCAATACGCGCACCGGCAATTCGACCGGCGAATCGGTGTATAAATCCGATACCGGCAGGCTTAATGAAACGGTTTGGCTGAACCCAATATTTTTATCGCCGATGCGTAAGAACGGTTTTTTGCCAGTTTTGGGTTTGCGCGATTTTGTTTTTGTTTTTGCCATGGTCCGGTTTGCCGTAAATACGGGGTCAAACCGGTGGACCAATGCTTAGGCGCTGGCCTTTTGGGTTTTTTGTCCCTTGTGTTCGCGGCGAATCACTTTCTTTTCCAGATATTCCACGATTTTACCGGCAACATCAACGCCTGTCGTCTTTTCTATGCCTTCAAGGCCTGGGGAGGCGTTGATTTCCAGCACCAGTGGACCGCGCGCGGAACGCAAAATATCGACACCGGCCACGCCCAGACCCATGATTTTAGCTGCCTGTACGGCCGTATTCTGTTCTTGTTCGGTCAATTCAATAGCCGTGGCGGTTGCGCCGCGGTGTAAATTAGCGCGGAATTCGCCTTCTTTTGCCTTGCGTTGCATGGCGGCCACCACTTGGTTGCCCACCACGAAACAGCGCAAATCGGCACCGGCGGCTTCTTTGATGAATTCCTGAACCAGAATGTTGGCATCCAATTCCTGAAAAGCCTGAATAACCGATGCGGCGGCCTTGTGCGTTTCGGCCAAAACCACCCCCTTGCCTTGGGTGCCTTCGATTAGTTTAACGATGAGGGGCGGTCCGCCGACAATTTGGATAATATCGTCAATATCGTCCGCTGCGCGGGCAAAGGCAGTCGTCGGCAGACCAATACCGGATTTGGACAATAATTGCAGCGAATGTAATTTATCGCGGGCGCGGGCAAAACCGTCCGAAGAATTCAAACTATGCAATCCCATCATTTCCAATTGACGCAACACGGCCAGGCCATAAAAAGTAATCGATGCGCCGATACGGGGAATCACCGCATCGAAATTGCGTAATACTTCTTCGCCACGATAATGGATTTCCGGCTTGCTGGATGTAACGTCCATATAACAGCGTAGGGGGTTGATTACGCGGGCTTTGTGCTTGCGCGCTTCCAATGCTTCGACCAAGCGGGCGGTCGAATATAATTTCGAATTTTGCGATAAAATGGCGACGCGCATAGACTAACTCCGATACATTTTCAGGACGGACGACTTGCTATGTTCGCCGGACAAATAACTTTGTTCTGGGTCGACTGTGAATCGGCCATTTAATGCGGTGCGGCCGATCAGCATGCGGAACCGCATAGTATCGCGTGTGGTCAGGCTGATTTCGGCGGAATAAGTATGGTTCAACAAACGAAGATTGGTTTGGATAAAATAACGGTATTCCTGATGCCCGCCGGAATCGGTGACCAATCGTTGGTCGATAATCGGCGCTTCCGCTTCGACAATAATATCTTCGCGGTTTTGCAAAGGGTGCAATTTGAATTTCGCCCATTCGCGGCCATCGCGGGTGAATGTATCCAGCGCGAATGTATGCAATGCTGAACTGCGCGCGCCAGTATCGATCTTCGCTTTTAGCAGCGGGATTTTCAAATCGGGCAGGCTAGCCCATTCGCGCCATCCGATTATAGATTTATTGGTGGGCATTCGATGTTTTATTTGTGGTTGGACAAGTTGATGTCAGATAATTTCGCGTTTCCGCGCCATTGTCAACCAGGCCCAGGGAATTGGCCTTGGAATAATTTTGCCAGGCGCTTGCGCCGTTGCCTTGAAAGCACTGCACGCGCGCCAGACCGCTAAGGGACAAAGTATGATTCGGATTCAAGTCGAGCGCCAACTTATAAAACCGTTCTGCCGACGGCCATTGTTGCGCGATCGTATATATGCGGGCGATATTGTAAAAATGATCCGGTTGATCCGGTTCTTGGATCGCCAATTGTTCGTAATATTGCCGCGCGACTTCATATTGTCCGCCGGCTTCGGCCATTTTTGCTTTTTTGGTATAATCATCAATAATTTTTACATTTTTGATTGCGGCGAGGGGTGGTTTTGTAACGGTTCCCGATTGTGGCGTGCCCTTGGTAAAATCCTGATCCTGAATTTTATTTTGCACCGGCATTTTTGCGGAAATTTGCGTTGCGACCTGGGTATTGCCTGTCATGGCATAGGCGCGGGACAAGGCCGCTTGCGCAACCGGATCGTTCGGCGCCAATTGCAACGCGCGGTTCAGCGATGTGATCGCATCGACCGGCGAGCTTTTTTTCAATAACGCTTCACCAAGCGCGCGGTGCGCCAGGGCAAAATTTGGATCCAGTTGCGTCGCGCGGGCATAAGAAACAATCGCTTCTTCAGACCGGTTATTATTTTGATACTGCGTGCCAAGCGTGTATTGCGCCAATGCCGAATTTTGATCCGATGTGGCCGCTTGTTGCGCGAAATCGAGGGCGCGGGCGTAATCACCCTTGCCGCCGAACAGATTGGCAAGATTGCTTAATGCGACGGTGCTTTTTGGATCGATTTGCAAAACTTTTAAATAGGTATTGGTGGCTTGATCGCTTTGCCCAGATTTCATTTGCAAATCGCCCATGGCGAGGAGAGCAGCGGCATCTGGATTGCTTTGCAATGCCTGGCCGACTTGGGTATAGGCCTCGGCATTTTGGCCGCGGCTTTTGGCGATTTGGGCCATTACTAAATTTGCATTGCTGTAATGGGGATCGTCCCGCAATACTTCTTGCAACAAGGATTCCGCGCCATCGACCTTGCCTTGATTAAAGGCGATATCGGCCATTGCGGTTTTGGCGAGCGAAGATTTTGGATTAATTTTCAACACATCGCGGCATTGTTTTGCGGCGGCGGCCAAAAATCCGGTTTTGCGATAAGCATCGCACAAGGCCTCGTTCGATTTTAAATCATTCGGATTGGTGCGCATTTCGCGTTTCGCGCCATAGGCTTGGTACAACACAGGGTCTTTGCTGGCCTTGCGTACGGCGGTTTTGACCATGTTGTCGAATTTTCTCTCTTCTTCCAGCGCGACTTGATATTGCTTTAAATTGACTGGCAAAATTGTATCCACGCGGCGCACGGCGGCGTTATCGGCGGCAGTTGCGATCAATGGAAACGTCAACAATAATAGAAATAATAATTTTTTGAACAAGGGGACACCCAGACAGGAAAGGGTAACAACAATGGAAATATAGGCAGAAAGCCATATATTTCTAGGGCAAAGGGGTCTTAGGCGGCTTTTTTGGTTAGGATCTGATTTTTTTCAAGCTTGGATAAATCCACGACAATCGGGGTATAGGATTCAACCGCGCGCTGCATATCTTCGGTTGTGCGGACTTCGCCGAAAAACGACAGTCGGTCTTTAATGTTTTTATTAGTTTGGTTGCCCATAACAGCCTCTCTTCTGCCGATATTTCTAACAAAAAAATTGGTTAAAATCAAGGTTTCTATATGTAAACTATTGGAACTTCAGGTATATTGCCTGAAATACGAGGTATCCTATGGGCGCTCCCGCATTATCATCCAAAAAATCTTCCAGCAAGCCAGTTTTTAATTGGGAAGATCCTTTTTTCTTTGAATCGCAATTGACCGACGAAGAACGTTTGGTTATGGAACAGGCGCGCGCCTTTTGTCAGGATAAATTGATGCCGCGCGTATTGATGGGATTCCGCCACGAAAAATTTGACCGCGCCATTATGAATGAAATGGGCGAAATGGGTTTCTTGGGCTCGACCATCGAGGGATACGGTTGCGCCGGTGTTAATTCGGTTTGTTACGGTTTGATCGCGCGCGAAGTGGAACGCGTCGATTCCGGCTACCGTTCCGCCATGTCAGTGCAATCATCACTGGTGATGCACCCAATCCATGCCTATGGCACCGAAGAACAGCGTAAAAAATATTTGCCGCGCCTGGCGACCGGTGAAATCGTTGGGTGTTTCGGCCTGACCGAACCCAACCACGGTTCTGATCCGGGCAGCATGATTACGCGGGCCGATAAGGTCGATGGCGGTTATTTACTGACCGGCGCGAAAATGTGGATCACCAATTCGCCAATCGCCGATGTGTTCATCATTTGGGCGAAAAACACCGCCGAAAATAATGAAATTATGGGATTTATTCTGGAAAAAGGCATGAAGGGATTGAGCGCGCCCAAGATCGAAGGGAAAATGTCCCTGCGCGCGTCGGAAACCGGCGAAATCGTGATGGACAGCGTATTCGTGCCTGAAGAAAATTTATTGCCGAATGTAAAAGGATTAAAAGGTCCATTTGGATGTTTGAACAACGCCCGATACGGTATTGCCTGGGGCGTTATAGGCGCGGCGGAGTTTTGTTTCCATGCGGCGCGGCGTTATACGCTGGATCGCAAGCAATTCAATAAGCCACTGGCCGCGAATCAATTGATTCAGAAAAAATTAGCCGATATGCAAACCGAAATTACGTTGGGGTTGCAAGGCGTGCTGCGCATTGGCCGATTAAAAGACGAAGGCATTTTACCGCCAGAATCGATCAGTTTGATGAAACGCAATAATTGCGGCAAGGCGCTGGATATCGCCCGCGTCGCGCGCGACATGCATGGCGGCAACGGCGTCGCCGATGAATATCACGTTATTCGCCATGTGGTGAATTTAGAGTCGGTCAACACCTACGAAGGAACGCATGATGTGCATGCGTTAATCCTCGGCCGTGCAATTACCGGCATTGCAGCGTTTTAGTTATTTCTTTGGCGGGGCCAGATTATCGGCGCCATAACAATAATCGCCCTGATATTGATACTGGGTGATTTTTTTTGCCTTGTTCACATGGAAGGTGGTGCGGCAACGCCGTTCTTCGGTTTCATAAAACGGCATGCCCATGCCAACCCCGAATCCGCGATTCGATCCATACATACCGCCATAAGCCGGCGAGGATGTTAATTGCGACCGGTTAAATGTAAGTAATTTCGTGCCATCGTCTTTTTGATAAATCGAATCCGGCCCGCCCCAAACATCGACCAATTGATCGGAACTTTTGCCGACCCAGGATTGTAGCATATCTCTATAATTGCTTTGCCCGGCGCAGGCGGCCAGAACAAGGATCAACAGTAAAATGGAGGGTTTGATAAAACGCATAGGGCATAATTTAGAATGTGGGCAATAAGAAATCCATAAGATTTTGTTTTGCTGTATTTGGCGGTTTTCTATAAAATCCCTGGTTATTATGACCAATAACTTGCCCCTTAAAAATATTCGTGTTCTCGATCTCTCCCGCGTGCTCGCGGGGCCTTGGTGCACCCAATTATTGGCCGATTTGGGCGCAGAAGTAATCAAAATCGAAAAACCGGGGGATGGCGATGATACCCGCGCGTGGGGCCCACCTTATTTTACTCCTCCCCAACCCCAAGCCCTTCCCCCCGGCGCGCCAGCCGCCACGCCAACCCTGGCACGGGGGGAAGGGAGTAGTTCTACGGAAAATAAATTATCGGCTTATTACCTGTCCTGCAATCGCGGCAAGAAATCGTTGACCGTCGATATTTCTACGCCTGAGGGAAAAAAGATTGTTCAAGATCTGGCGGCTAAATCCGATGTGCTGATTGAAAATTATAAAGTTGGGGGATTGAAAAAATACGGGCTCGATTACGACGCGGTTAAAAAAATAAATTCGAAAATCGTTTATTGCTCCATCACCGGTTTTGGCCAAGACGGCCCTTATGCCGCAAAGGCGGGATATGATTTCATGATCCAGGGCATGTGCGGATTGATGAGCGTTACTGGCGATCCGGCTGGCATGCCGCAAAAAGACGGTGTTGCATTGGTGGATGTCATGACCGGCATGTATGCGTCCAGCGCGATTTTATCGGCGCTGTTTGCACGGCAATCGACGGGTCAGGGCACATATATCGATATGGCTTTGTTGGATGTTGGCGTTGCAATGATGGCGAATCAAGCACTGAATTACCTGGTTTCCGGCAATGCGCCCAAGCGCATGGGCAATGCGCATCCGAATATTGTTCCGTACCAGGCCTTTGCGACCCGCGACGGGCATATTATTTTGGCGATTGGCAATGACGACCAATTCGCGCGCTTTGCGAGGGTTTGCGGTAAACCGGAATGGGTCGACGATCCTTTTTATGCCACCAACGATGCCAGGGTTAAAAATCGTGAACGCGTGGCCAGCAGTATCGCTGTCTTGATGCATGAAAAAACCACTGCGGAGTGGATCAAGATTCTGGATCAAGAAAATATCCCAGGCGGGCCGATCAATGATTTGCGTCAGGTGTTCGACGAACCACAAGTCAAGCATCGCGGGATTCGATTGGATATTGACGGTACACCGCAAGTGCGCAGCCCCATTCGCATGACAGGGTTGGATTTGGCTAAGGGTGCATCGGCCCCACCGCCATTAGGAGCCGATACGGAATTGATTTTAAAAGATATTTTGGGATATTCGCCGGATCAAATATCGCTTTTAAAAAAATCCCAAATAGTATAAATTGCCTTTAATGGATACAAAAACATCAAAAGAACCAGCGGTCGCGGTAGGGTACGACATCGGCGGCACAGAAATGAAAATTGCGGCAATGGGGGCGGGTAATTCCAGACCTTTACATACGCAAAAAATTCCTACACCTAAAACTTACAGAGATTTTTTAGAAGGCATGCGCAATTTGTTCGCAGAATTAAAACGCGCGCAGAATAATTTAAACGACAAAGTTATTGGAGTTGGCATGCCTGGTGTTTTGGATCGGGCGCGCGGTCAGATTACTCTAAGCAATAATTTGCCATGGGTCATTGGTAAACCGTTACGCGCTGATTTAGAACGCGTACTGGTATCCGAAGTTGCTTTGGAAAATGATGCGAATTGTTTTGTGTTGGCCGAAGCAAATGTGGGCGCTGGCGCTGCTTATGATTTTGTTATGGGCGTGATATTGGGTACCGGCCTTGGCGGTGGAATGGTTATTAATAAGCGTTTGCATGTTGGTCCGCATGGATTCACCGGGGAGTATGGCGGTAATCCATTACCGTGGGCACCGGCCGATGCACCGCCAGCTATTGAGGCTTTTGCGGGCAAGGAAAACAGGGCCGCCGATATTTTAAGCGCTCCAGGACTTGTTAAACTATACAAGGCGTTTGGCGGTAATGGCGGCGATGATGTAACCGCAGTAACCGTAATGCATCGTTACAGGGCAAATGAAGAACCGGCCCAAAAAGCTTTTCGTTATTTTGTGGATGCGGTCGCAAGAATGGTTGCGCAAAAAGTTCATGATATTGATCCCAATACCATTGTTTTTGGTGGGGGATTATCCAATATTGACGAGTTATACGGTCTTTTGCCTAATCTTGTATCGCGCTATCTTATGCGGACCGGGGACACGCCAACCCCATTGCGTACGCCCTTAAAAAAAGCAAGCTTGGGCGATGCGGCGGGAAGTATCGGCGCGGCTTTGTTAACACGGCAAGTTAAAACTCGATAAAGGAATAATGATGGAAAAATATTTTCTAATTTTTGCGGCGGTTTTATTCACTGCGCAAATCGCGTTGGCGCACAGTTATCAAGTTGGCCCGATCAAAATCGGCCATCCATGGATGCAGGAATTGAAAACCACCGGCCCAGAAGCTGCAGACAACGCGGAATTCGCGGCCTATATGCCGTTATACAATACGAGCGAGGAAACCGATTATCTGATCGACGTGAAGGGTGATTGGTTTGCCCAAGCGAAATTCTTGGATCTGCGCGGCACTGGCGAAACCGGCAGCCCGCAAGCCGTATTCGCCAACGAAATCGCCTTGTTAAAAGGCACACCGATTGGCATGCAACCGAAATCCGGCTGGCGCATTGTGTTTTATGGTGTCAAACAACCATTACCAGAGGTCAAATTGATCCCAATGACCTTGGTGTTTAAAAATGCGGGTTCGGTCGAAGTCGGCCTTGCCGCCAATCCACCGAAATCGGACCATAAAGCGCATTAATAGTATCTTTTTCTATATATATTGACGTCCTTATCCATTAAGGATATAATGCGCCGTATTAGAAAATAATATTGCGGTTGGGCATGAGTGACGTGAATCAAAAAACAGTAGTGGTGTTGGTGCATGGCGACGTTTGGGGCGCGCTAAATGCCAATCAATTATTGCCTGAATTAGCAAAACGAAATTGTAAAATTTATTTAATCGTATCGCGCTCGACACCTAACAAAGAAGATGGCCGTCCGGCCAACAGCAATCTTCCCGATTTAAGGCCGTTTTTAGCGATCAAAGAGAACGGGATGCTGGGTTATTTTAATGTTATCGATTCCGTTGCGCGATTACAAGGTAAACATAATTTGCCCAATGCAGAATATTCAACCTTTCAAACCCTAGCTTGGGGGTTTTGCGCGGATGATACTGTTCATTACACAACCCACGGCGGGCCAAAAGGCGGAGCGCAAATTCAAGCTATCTTCGATAAATTGGGAACTCAAGGTGTAAAACCGGATTTGGTTTTATCTGGCGACACACTGGCAATTCTTCCTGGTTCCATTGTCAATAATTATCCATGCTTTGGCACGCATCCCGGACCGTTGCCGGATATTCCAGGCATGCATGGTACAGAACGCTCCATCATGCACCACCGGTTATTTAATGCGGATGGTAAGCCCAATACGCGTCATAGCCTACCTCATGTTAAAGGCAGTTTATTTAATTTAGCTGAAAAATTGGATGATGGTCCGGTTATCGCTTTTGCTTTGTCTCCCTATATTAATGGCATGACCTTACTGGCCCTGCGGGCTGGATTATATCGAAGCTTAATTGAGAAAATGATCGAGCATTTGGATGTGTTTCTGGATCCTGAGCAAAGAGATACGCTGTTAAAGCAAAGGAGAGATCGACCGATCAACCGCCCCAGGAGCGGCTTGCCTTCCATAGTGCCGCCGGTAGAAGAATTGTCGCCACACGCATTAACGGATTGGGCCCAGGACGGCATTCTGTTTCCGGAAGATGACGGAACTTTAACGTTACAGCGTAATGCGATTTTTGATAAGGGCGAATTCCAAACATGGATGAGCTGTTTCTGGCCAAAAGGATGGGGCAATAGAGAATTCGAAGAAATTTATTTTAAAACTTTTCATCAATATTTACCGATGCGGGCACCACCAGTAGAAACCAGAAAATTAGTATTGCCCAAACGACGCTTAATAAAGCCAGGGACCTGCGAATTTGCGAGCGGAATGATTACGCTTATTACCGGTAGTCGGTTTAGAAGTTTATAAGATAGTTAAATATCCAACTCCGCCACTTTCGGGGCGTTTTCCTGGATAAAGGCGAGACGCAGTTCGGGTTTTTTACCCATCAAGCGTTCGACCAAATTTTCGACTTCTTTTGCCTCGGAATATTTTTTGGGGTCGTATTTATCCGGGATCGCCACGCGCAATAAGGTGCGATGGCGCGGGTCCATGGTAGTTTCTTTTAAAAATTTCGCGGGCATTTCGCCAAGACCTTTGAATCTGGTCACATCCGGTTTGCCGCGGAATTGTTTCAATAATTCATCGCGGTGTTTATCATTGCGCGCATACATGGTTTTATCGCCCTGCGAAATGCGGAACAGGGGCGGGACGGCCAGGTAAACATGGCCTTTTACGATCAATTCCGGCAGTTCCTTGTAAAAGAATGTCAGCAACAGGGCGGCGATATGGGCACCGTCAACGTCCGCGTCGGTCATGATAATAATGCGTTCATACCGCAAACGTTCAATTTTCAAATCCTTGCCCGCGCCGCAACCTAGCGCCAGTAAAATATCTTTGATCTCTTGATTGCCGGCCAGTTTATCCGCAGACGCGTTGGCGACGTTCAGAATTTTTCCGCGCAACGGCAAAATCGCTTGGGTGGTGCGTTCACGCGCCTGTTTGGCGGAACCGCCGGCCGAATCGCCCTCGACCAGGAAAATTTCGGTGCCTTTGGCGGCGTCCAGCGAACAATCGGTCAATTTGCCCGGCAGGCGCAATTTACGTGTGGCAGATTGGCGTTTTAATTGTAATTCTTCTTTTGCGCGGCGGCGTTCTTCGACCTTTTCAATTGCGCGGTCCAATAATAATCCCGCCGATGCCGGATCGGACGACAACCATAAATCGAACCGGTCTTTAACGGTGTTTTCAACCCATTTCTGCGCCTCGGTTGTAACCAATTTTTCTTTGGTCTGGCCTTGGAAATGCGGGTTTGGAATAAAGATCGATAAAATAATCGCGGCGCCGTTGATAATATCGTCGCCGGTAATGTCGGCGGCCTTTTTATTGCCGGTCAATTCGCCATAAGATTTTAATCCACGCAACAATGCCGTGCGCAATCCCGATTCATGCGTGCCGCCTTGGGCGGTTGGGATGGTGTTACAGTAAGAACGCAAAAATCCTTCTTCGTCACGCGGCCAGGTGATGGCCCAGGCAATGCGGACCTTATCCGCCTTCATTTCCACTTCGTCGGCGAAATATTTTGCCGTATAGCAGGGGCGTTCTTGAATTTCCGCCGCCAGCGAATCGGCCAGCCCGTTGGGGAAATGTAATACGTCTTTGGCGGGTGTCGAATCGCCTTTCAATAACGATGTATCGCATTGCCATTCGATCGTAACGCCTTTGAATAAATACGCCTTGCTGCGCGCCAATTGATATAAACGCGCCGGGCGGAATTCGGCCTTGCCGCCGAAAATTTCTGGATCGGGTTGGAACGTAACTTGCGTTCCCTTGCGTGTGGTTGCGCCGCCCTTGGCCAATTTGCCTTTGGCATGGCCTTGAGAAAATTCTTGGGTATAGGTGGTTTTATCGCGGAAAACTTCGACCTTTAGATATTCGGTCAATGCGTTGACGACGGAAATACCAACGCCATGCAACCCGCCCGAAGTTTCATATACTTTGCCGGAAAATTTGCCGCCGGAATGCAGGGTGGTTAAAATAACTTCAAGCGCGGATTTTTTTGGAAATTTCGGATGCGGGTCGATTGGAATGCCGCGGCCATTATCCCAAATCACAACGGTATTGTCCTTGCCAAGCGATATGCCGATTTTGCTGGCATGGCCCGCGACGGCTTCGTCCATGGCGTTGTCCAAAACCTCCGCCACCAAATGGTGCATCGCGGTTTCATCGGTCCCGCCAATGTACATGCCAGGACGGCGGCGTACCGGTTCCAGCCCTTCTAGGACTTCGATATCTTTGGCGGAGTAAGAATCAGTTTTTTTCACGGATTGGGATTTGGACATAGGTTCAATAAGGGATTGGTAAAAAATTATTTAAAGGTACAGATACCAGGAATGCAAGAAAAATGCTACTTGCTGTAGGTAAGAACTTTTTCCCCAGCAATGAGATACAGCAACAGATCGCCTGGTCCGTCAATACGCCCTATAATTCCTGACTGAGAGGGACTAGGTCTAACGGGATGGACAGGAACGGGTTTAATGGCTGTAGCAATCGCTGTTAATTTTGCACAACATTCCTTGCCGCTTGTATCCAATCTTTTCCACAAGGCGTCTAATCGCCTGTTGGTTTCAGCCTGGATTTCTTCTGCTCGATCTTCATATTCAATCTGGCGTTCGAGTGTTTTTTCACCCATTTCAAGCCGCGTTAAGCCGACTTCGATATCCATTTTTCGTTCAGCTTTAGGACAAGCCATCGCGGGGCGTTTGGGGTCTATTTCCAGTCGGCGGTAAATATCTAGCACTACCTCGCTATGGAACCAGGCATAATGGTTGGCAATACATTTATGCTTTAGGCTTTCACGCGCCAGTTCATAAAATTCCCGAAGATAAGAAGGCGGCGCCATTCGCACCATCTGCGCCATCATGACACGATATTCATTATCGTTTAATTCTATCTGATGGCCAAGAGGATGGTGCAATTTGAATTTAGGATCTAATATTTGTTGCGATTGATTGCTGTCGGTAATTGCCAGAAGTGCAAAGAGGCCAGTGCAGGTATCTAGGAATGCGGATACATTCTTTATGGTAATGGGAGTTTTAAAAATATCTTCCACTACCGGGCGCATCAGCCGGCAGATTTTTGAATCCTTCCGTTTGGATTGGTGCAGAAGATAGGTTTTTAGATCGATAAACACTTGTTGGCAGGTATTGGGATTATCTTCCAACTCTGTTCGATTAGATAGTAAGTAGCATAATATTTCGCAGGCCGCCGATTTCGGATTGGCTGTATCCGCGTGTTCGTAATCCCAGGTAGAGTATAATTTATTGTGCTTGTACATCTCGCCGTATAATGTTGTTATTTTTTGTTATGGTGAAATCAATCTATAACAAACCATCATATCCTGCAAGGAAATTTTATTTTTGTTGTCATTTACGCGAACAAAATTGTAAAACAAAATTACTGTTATTTTTCCAAGGTGTCTTATGTCCGAATCAAATTCCAATCCCGATTTTCCAAACAACCCGTCGCTGCGCACGATTGCGATGCCGGCGGATACCAATCCCAATGGCGATATGTTCGGTGGATGGATGATGTCGATGATGGATTTAGCCGGGGCGAACAAGGCGATCGAGGTGTGCAAGGGGCCGGTTGTTACCGTTGCAGTCGATGCGATGGAATTTCATTTGCCCGCCTATGTTGGTGACGAAGTTAGTTGTTATTCGTTGGTTGAGAAAATTGGCAATACGTCGATCACCGTGCGGGTCGAAGCCTGGGCGCGGCGCAGAACCAGCCATGAATATTTTAAAATTACCGTCGGGCGGTTTACGTACGTATCCATTGGCGCTGATCGCCGACCGAAACCGATTTCCAAGCAATAAAATGAAAAACTAACGTCCGAGAGTTTTTAGGCAAGCGCGTCTTAATACTTCTCGGTTTATAGGCGATATGTCTTGCTGCCTTTTTGCTCCGAATAAAACTTCATTCCAAGCAGCACCATGCTTTTCAAGTAAAACTCTACGCGCAAATTTTAGTACAGTCTCCTGTTCGGCAGCAGTACCGGCTTTACCAAAGGGCGCATTATCTACTCTGCTTGCAGCTTCGACAACGCGAGTAGCCATAGTTAAAGCAAAAGACGGGTTACCGTCCGCTGTTGTATATGCCTGCAGTGTGTCTGTAGTTACACCTTCTTGAAAAGAAAACTGGCCCCTAAATGAGGCAAAACTAGATTCGAATTCAATCTCACCCGCTAGCTTTTTTACGACTTCTTTATGTCCCGCACTTAATGTACTTGTTGATACAGTCATGGTACACTCCCTTAATTTAACATCATATTGCTGATAGATGTTTTCTTTTATGGCTATAAAATACGGAGAATTATGACAGAAGTCAAGAAAAAAGCTTTGATAATTCTACCAAAGCTTTTCATGTAGTAATTTAAGAACAATAATCAAATAATGATATTACTATAATTTAAAATATTAAATCGAATAGTAATTTAAAAATTCAATTGGGTGTGGTGTATGTTCCAAATCGTATACTTCGGACATGCGTAATTCGATATAGGCATCGATCAAATCGTCGCTGAATACGCCGCCTTGGGTCAGGAATTTACGGTCGCCATCCAACGCATCCAATGCTTCGCGCAAAGATCCGCAGACGGTTGGAACCTTGGCCAGTTCCGCTGGTGGCAGATGATATAAATCCATGTCCATCGCTTTACCCGGATGGATTTTATTTTTAATCCCATCCATACCGGCCATCAACATGGCCGCGAATCCCAAATATGGGTTGCAACCTGGATCCGGGAAACGCACTTCGACCCGTTTCGCTTTTTCGCCGACCGAATGTGGAATCCGGCAAGATGCGGAACGGTTGCGCGCGGAATAGGCGAGTAGTACCGGCGCTTCGAATCCGGGGATCAGACGTTTGTACGAATTGGTGGTGGGATTGGTGAACGCATTGATTGCGCGCGCATGTTTGATAATGCCGCCAATGTAAAACAACGCCATGTCGGATAGTTCCGCATATTTGCTGCCCGCAAACAAGGGCTTGTTTTTCTTCCATAGCGATTGATGCACATGCATGCCCGATCCATTATCGCCCTTGATCGGTTTCGGCATGAAACAGGCCGATTTGCCGTATGCGGCGGCGGTGTTATGCACCGCATATTTGTATAATTGCACGTTATCGGCGCTTTGCACCAACGTGGAAAATTTGATGCCCAGTTCATGTTGCGATGGCGCGACTTCGTGGTGATGTTTTTCAATCGGCACGCCAAGCGCGGCGAGGTTCAACAACATTTCCGAACGGAGATCTTGGGTAGCATCGACTGGGCCGCATGGAAAATATCCGCCCTTAATCCCTGGGCGGTGGCCCAAATTGCCGATGCCGCGGCCTTCGGCTGCGTAATCGCGGTCGGAATTATACGGGCCTTCTTCGGAATCGATTTGATGCGATATTTTGTTCATCCCTACGGTGAAACGCACATCGTCGAACACGAAAAATTCGATTTCTGGGCCGAAATAGGCATTATCCGCAACGCCCGATTTTTGCACGAACGCCTCGGCGCGTTTGGCAACCGAACGCGGGCAACGATTATACGCCTTGCCGCTGGATGGTTCTTCGACATCGCAATTGATGATCAATGTGGGTTGCGCGGCGAATACATCCATTACCGCCGTGCCGACATCCGGCAACAACGTCATGTCCGATTCATTGATCGCTTTCCATCCGGCGATGCTGGATCCGTCGAACTGGATGCCATCTTTGAAAAAAGAATCGTCGACGACTTGGGTCGACATCGACACATGGTGCCATTTACCGCGCGTATCGGTAAAACGCAGATCGACGAATTTAACATCAAAGTCTTTAATCAGTTGCATCGCTTTTTTGGGAGTGGACATCAGGGGCGCTCCGGGGAAAGAGGTTAGGGTGGGGGCGCTCTTAGTTTATATGCAGTGCAAAAAAATTTTCCACGCGAAAATGACCATCGCATGACAGTTTTATAAAAAAACTGGGTATGAATTTCGAATTCGATTCAATTCTGTGGATATTGTTTTACGCGGGTTTTGATAACGCTGGCCAATAATTTCAGCGCGGCATAAGATGGAATTTCCAACCCATGAAAAGCCCGGTTTTGCAATGCGGAAAGATGCTAGTTCCGAGCGCTTAATTATTCCCATTCCCCCAAAAGGGATGAATATTTTTAGAAAACACTTTCCGCCCCCCGCCACAAAGCAGCTTTTTAACCATCTGCTAACCATACAAGTGTTAGAATAAGCTGGTAATAGGGTGCAGAAATGGCTGAAAAAGTCTCTTGGCGGGAATGGTCCTGCGGATTGCATAACGAACATCTGACCCTGCGGCAGGTTTTAGAAACCTTGCCGGGCAATGACGCGGCCGAAATTCATTGGTTGATCCGGTTATTGGAACGGCCATCCAGCCCAGTCGCGTTATCCGGCGCGATCGGATTGAAAGACCATGATTGCGTGCATGTATTGTTGGGCCGGGGATTGCTGGCCCAGGACGAGGCGTTTGTGCTCGGATTCACCATGGGCGCGGATCGAGAAATGAAATTTTGGGAACCGGCATTATTCCGTTTCTGCGCGCAATATCTGTATCCAAAAATTTACCGCCTGAGCGCGCGGCATATCGCGATTTTCAATTTAGGCCTGGAATCCGCTCGGCGCAGCGATTGCCGCGATTTGCATAAATTCGATTTCCAAAAAAATCTGGATCAGCCGGTTGGCAAATTGCGCGCGATGTTAAAAATCAACGTGCATAAATTGATCGACATATACCGCGCCGAACAACGTATCATCCCCGATTCCAAGGAAAGCAAACGCCTGGACGTGATGGGATTTGCCCCTGCAACAGCGTAGTCGCGCCTTATCGCCATTGTCGGCGCTTTTTTAATCAAAAATAATTCCTAAAAACATTTTCCAGACCTATTGCTTTTCCAGGCAACCGGTGCAATATGATTGCACTGATAAGAAATATACAACCAATTAAATATGGCAAGAATATGGGAATCTTTTTTAATAAAGCCTGGAAAAAACTACATCAACTTGGCTGGATAGGTAGTTATATTATCGTATGTTTTTTGATTTGGTTGGGTTTGTATATCGCCTATCGAATCAACCCAGAATTTTTCTTTATCGAAGGATACGACAATACTTATCATAATCTTTTCGCAATTGGCGCAATTGGAATTTTATTTGCTGGCGCTTTTTTGGTTTTTGTCTTTGCTGTTTTTATGATGCTGGGGAGAGCCGTGGTAGGGTTTTTCGAAAATTATTTAATTAAAGGAAAATATAATGGCTAAGAATTGGTTCAAACATTGGCCTTATTCTAAAGAGCCTGCAGAGAAGCTGGCGAAAATAAGCAATACGTTATTCGTTATTGGATATGGAATAATGTTAGTCTCATCGCTCATGCTTTTTGTATTGATAAGCCGCGAAGCTAACCATGATTTTTTTGTTCCTTATCTTTATCGATCTGGCTTTTTAATTATTATGCCATTGGCCTGTTATTTTAGTTTTTTAATGGTGCGGAATCACATGCCAGTTCCATCCGCATTTCAGAAAGTAGCGCATTATTTAACGTTGTTTTATAGCCTGCTGCCTGCTTTTTATTTTTTATTGCAAAGGATTGAAAGGCCGGTTGATAGTAATCAGAGATTTTTAGAAGATAATTTTTTGATGGAAATAAGCGCGGCATTTTTGATGAATGTGCTTCCTCCTATATTCTTATTCGCTTTATTTGTCGCAACAATACTAAGACCGAAAGCTAATGCAGCTTTGAAAATTCATTCGTATTGGCAGCGAATATTTTTTGTGATTGTAAGTTTTGTTTTTCTATTTTCATTGATTGGTTTTTAACATTTAATCGCAAAGGAGATAAAATGGACATCGGTGTAAAGAAGAAAATTGAAGAGATTGCACAAAAAGCAATTAATGAAACAACCCGTTCTCAATTGCCTGGCAGAGGTGATGGTCCCGCTGATGCATATAGGCATATGATATTTAGTGCATATTTGCACAAAGAATTTGGACGCACTATGGCCGAAGGTATTCTATTGTCTAAAGAAGTCCAGGATCTGGGGATTGATGGTGAGGGTATAGGAAGAAGTGTAATGGACAATCACAACAATCAGCTTGGTCTTAAGATTGGCGATTTAAATTCAGAAAGGAATATTAGCGACGAAGAAATCAATAGAATAGCTATGCAGACTTTCCAAAATGCGGTGGGAGATGGGAGTGATGGTGGGCCAAAATGGATGGGAAAAACGGAGGATTGGCAAGATAGCAATCCAACATATGATCCAAACCCCAAAAATCCAAATCAAGTAAAAGGCCGTATGCCCACTGAACACACGAATTGGCCAAATCCAGATTTTGATAATCCGTATCGTAACAATCCTTTTGCGGTAGAGAGTCAAAAAAAGGAAGGACGGCTTCAACCTACTTTAAACGAAGAACTCCGCACCCAATTTCGTGAAGATGAATCTAAGCGTAATCAATCTGATCCAAATGCTCCAACGGTGGACGAAGTGGATCCGAAAACCGGAAAGAAATTCGGAGATATGCGAACAGGGGAATATGCTTCGGCTTTATTCCGCAAACGCCAGCGTGAAGCGGCTAATGGCAATGCCACTAATGACAACGCCCCAAGTGGGGGAGGCGATGTGCAGGTGCGTGCGCATGACCGTGAAGGCGGAAAAGAACATGTGAACGCTTATACACGCAGTAAGCCGAAGAAATAGTCTAATTACTTTGTATAAAAACAAAAAACGCACAAGGTATAAGCCTTGTGCGTTTTAATTTGGTTAAGAGCAATTTTTAAGCCGCCAACAATTTCTCCGGCGATTCGTAACGGTACCCTAAATCTTTGGCGACCGCTTCGAATGTAATCTCACCCATGCACACGTTCAATCCGGCGGCGAGGTGCGGGTCTTCGCGGAGCGCGCGGCGCCAGCCTTTGCCGGCGATGTTCATGATGTATGGCAAGGTCGCGTTGTTCAACGCAAAGGCCGATGTGCGCGGCACGGCGCCGGGCATGTTGGTAACGCAATAATGCGTCACATTGCCGACGCGGTATACCGGATCCGCGTGCGTGGTTGGGCGCGATGTTTCGAAACATCCACCTTGGTCGATGGCCACATCCACCATCACCGATCCCGGCAACATTTGATCGACCATCGCTTTTGTCACCAAACGCGGCGCGGATGCGCCCGGAATCAACACGGCGCCAATGACCAAATGTGCGGCGCTGGTTTGTTCTTCGATATTGCTGTAGGTGGAATAAACCGTATTCAACCGCGCGCCATATTGCGAATCCAGGCGTTTCAATTGATCTAAGGAGCTGTCGATCACGGTCACGCGCGCGCCAAGGCCGATGGCCATACGAATCGAATTGCTGCCCACAACGCCGCCGCCGAGGACGACAACCTTTGCGGCCTCCACACCTGGCACACCGCCCAGCAAAATGCCGGCGCCGCCTTGTTGTTTTTCCAAGTAATGCGCGCCGATTTGCACCGCCATACGGCCCGCAACCTCCGACATCGGGGCGAGCAGGGGAAGGCGGCCCTGACGGTCGGTCACGGTTTCATACGCAATCGCCACCGCGCCGGATTTGCGTAAACCTTCGGCTTGTTTTTTATCGGCCGCCAAATGCAGATAGGTGAACAGAATTTGTTCCTTGCGCAATTTGGTGTATTCGATCGGCTGTGGTTCTTTGACCTTAACAATCATATCGGCGATTTGAAATACGTCGTCCGCGCTGCCGACAATGTTGGCGCCAGCGGCCAGATAATCCGCGTCTTTGCAACCAATGCCTTCGCCCGCGCCTTTTTCAATGTAAACTTCGTGGCCAAGGCTGGCGAGTTCGCGCGCGCTGGATGGAACCAAGCCTACGCGATATTCATGAGTTTTGATTTCTTTTGGGACGCCGATTTTCATGGTCTTGCCTTTGATTGAAGTTAGGAATTGGTTTGGAGTGTGCAGAGCTTATATCAGATTACCGTTTATTGCCCAAATTCTCCTTAATTCACAAAGGAGTAGCCATGCGGTGCAGCATTTTGTTTCGCCATAAATATATCGGGAGAGTATGCAGTAAACCACAAGATGGTAAATTAACCTTTAACGCCCCCTTAAATAAACTTTAAAAAAAATGGTTAATAACTAGTTAAATCAAAGACTTACTAACGTTTCGGTAATAGTTAACACGTATCCTGGTTCTATAACAACGACAAATCAGGGTACGGCTTTGCTACAATTGCTTCAAAAACATTCCAGACGGAATTTCATGGCTAAGCTCGGTGGCTTTTCGGCTTCCGTGTTTTTGATGGCAAAAACTCCAACCGCATTGGCCGATACATTCGCCGGCACCTTCGATAATGTTTCAACCAAACCATCCCGCCGCGGCAAAATTTTAGACAGCTCGGAATTGGGCGTGGGCGAGCCAAGCAAATACATTCCAAAAGCATCAATTTTAAAAGCAGCGTTTAATCGCCCGGATAACGGCGCGTATCCAGTGCAAGCCTGGATTCAATTATTGACGTCATTGAAAGACGCGGACCCAGAAACGCAAATCAGCGCGGTGCATAGTTTCTTCAATCAAATTCGGTATGTCGGCGAAAAAGGCCAAGACCAGTGGAAATTACCCGCACAATTTTTATGCGAAGGCGGCGATTGCGAAGATTTCGCGATAGCTAAATTTGTCAGCCTGAGACTGCTCGGTTTTCATAAAGATCGCATAAGAATGGTGTTTGTCGAAAACACTTTAAGCGGTGCGGATCACGCCGTAACCGCAGTTCAATATAATGGAAAAACATATATATTAGACAATAATTTAGCCAATGTAACTTTAAGTGATAAATTAGGTCATTATAACCCGGTTTGTTCGTTCGACGAAAAACGTCTTTGGTTGCATTGGAAATCGGGCAGCACCGGAAGCTCCGTTGCCTCGCTGCAACAGCGTTTATCCAAACAAAGCTAATAATTCCAAATATAAAACAAAAATAACTTTCCAACTATGTCAAACATGCTACATAGTATCTTCACGTATTAACAGGTACTGATGGAGCATGATGATGAGCAAGCTTTTAAAATTCTCTACGGCTTTAACCGCGATCTTGATGGCGAGCGCTGCTGCCAACGCGGACAGCTTGCCGCAAGCCGTGCAAAAAACCCTGAACACCAATCCGGATATGATCATTGTGTTAAGCGATAAAGAAATCGCCGACACCGATCGCCGCGATGCATTGGGCGGTTTGTTCCCAAGCATTGATATTAATGGCAGCACCGGCGTGCAATCGACCGACAGCCCAAGCACCCGTTCGGCCGCCGCCGCCGTGGGCGATGGCAATAATGAACCGGATTTATTCCAGAACGAAGCAACCATCACCTTGCGTCAATTATTATTCGATGGTCTGGGCACCTGGGCGGAAGTAAACCGCCGCGAAGCTTTGGTGACATCCGCTGAAAACAAAGTTTATGATCGTGCCGAAGGTTTGGCGGTCGATACATCCGAATCTTATTTAGAAGTTTTACGCCGCAATCGTTTATTGTCGATTGCCCAAGAAAATTTAGGCACGCATACCA
The DNA here is from genome assembly GCA_964647725.1 of uncultured Alphaproteobacteria bacterium. Taxonomy (GTDB): domain Bacteria; phylum Pseudomonadota; class Alphaproteobacteria; order SHNJ01; family SHNJ01; genus SHNJ01. Next base: position 1,594 of record CAZYJI010000004.1, on the reverse strand, counting down.
AATACCGCGACATGGTGAATAAGCGTTCTGAAGGCGGCGGCGGTACATTGGCCGATCTGCGCCAAGCTGAATCGCGTTTCGGCGCATCGGAAACCACGGTTGCCCAATTAAAAGGTTCCTTGGCCGATGCCGAAGCATCGTATCAGCGCCTTGTCGGCGAAGTGCCGGATAATTTGGCCCGCCCGGATTTTGATTTTGGATCTTTGCCAGCGGATGTAAACAGCGCGGTTGCACAAACCATGCTGACCAATCCTTCGATTTTATCTGCTAAAAACGAATTGCAAGCGGCGGAGGAGGCGGTGACAACAGCGTATTCGCCGTTCATGCCGCGTTTGGATTTGGAATTGTCCGGCACCAAAGGCCATGATTTAGACGGTATTCAGGGCAACAACGATAATGCAGCCGCTTTGGTGGTTATGCGTTGGAATTTGTTGAGCGGTGGTTCGGACAATGCCCGCAAGGATGGCGCGCTGGTTCGCCGGTCTCGCGCCCGTGATGTTGTCAACCGTGTCGAACGCATCGAGGCAGAGCAAACAAGGTTTGCCTGGAACGCTATGTCTTCGGCCCGCGAGCGGGTTATTACCTTGCGCAATGTTGTTGCTTCGAACGAACGGGTTCGGGACGCCTATTTAAAGCAATTTGAGTTGGGTCAACGCAGCTTGCTGGATCTGTTAGATTCGGAAAACGAATTATTCCTGTCCCGCAGCGATTTGATCACCGCCGAATATACCGCCTTGTTTGGCGCTTATCGGTTAATGGCTTCTATGGGAACGTTAAACGCGCACCTAGGCGTTAAGGTACCGGAATTGCAGAAAACGACGACTGCCTGGTACTAAATCGTTATTTTTCAAATATTAAGCGGCTTTTGGGGTATATCTAAAAGCCGCTTAATTATTAACAACATGTAAATTTTTCGTGTTGCAATTCGTTTCTTTTTGAGTTACGATGGTTAAACATATATTAATTTTATATGAACAGCCGATAAATATAAAAAAAGGCATAGAGTAGGTAGAGGTAGTCATGGCTAATATCGATAAGTGCGATACAGGGATCAGTAAACCGGCAGCTGTAAAGGCAAAAACCGTTTCTGCTGAGAAATCTGCAAAGGCAGATATTCCAGCCCAAAAAGTATCACCGAAATTGGCGACACCTGCCAAAACTCTGATCGATACCAACAACAAAAATATCGATTTAAGCAAAGTCAATTTATCGGAATCAAAAATCAGCGTTGAAGGCCAAAATCTGATTGTTAAAAGCCCAGATGGCAAAGAAATTATTTTAGTCAATTTTTTATCCGCCGCTAAAGACAGCAATCCACCCTCCCTGAAATTAGCGGATAATACCGAATTATCGGCGCCGGATTTATTGGCGATGCTTGGCAAAATCGGTTTGATTCAAACCGCTGAAGGTCCAAGCGAAGCCAATGACGGTTCGGGATTTACAAGATTTGTCGATGACGGGCATTTACCTGGCGTTCGCGCGATTGGCGCGGGTCTAGGTGATGGCTTGGGCGCCGCCGGTTTGGGCGACGTGGCAGAGCGTAACTTGTTGGTATTGGCAGGCGATGTAGCCCCGCCACCTCCACCACCGCCAC